>NZ_JAPPTN010000015.1:0-108001 GCF_027587095.1 Vibrio sp. NFR | reverse complement strand
GACTCGATAATTTAATTGCGATCTATTAGTTTCTAAATGAAAGATGATCTTAAACCATTTGCAAATGCAACATAGATAGAAATTCGTATAACTTACTGAATGCAAAGTGATTTACAAAATTAATAATCAAATTGTCTTTAGTGTTTCTTCTTTTAAAACAGTGGCTTATGTATGGTTAACTTTTTTATAACATTTCATTCCGAATGAGATCTAAATCAATCTTATGCAAATGAATGAGTTTTTTATTTGAAATGTCATATTTCTAGGTTAACTTAAAATAAAAGGCAGCAGAGGAATTGTTGCCAAAAGAATAAATTAACACGTCAGTTGGCGAAACATTTCGCCAGTGTCTTAATTCGCTTTTTTAATGCCGTTAAGAATGGAGTCTTCAATGAAGAAAGTCGCTTTGATCACTGGATCAAAAGGCGGAATTGGTTCTGCTATTTCCTCTCAATTAGTAAATGATGGTTATCGAGTAATTGCTACTTATTTTACAGGTAATTATGAGTGTGCTTTGGAATGGTTTAATGAAAAAGGGTTTACCAAAGATCAGGTACGCTTATTTGAATTAGATGTGACAAACACCACGCAGTGTGCTGAAAAACTGGCACTTTTGCTTGAGGAAGAAGGGACTATAGATGTTGTCATCAACAATGCAGGTATCACACGTGATGGCGTGTTTAAAAAGATGACTGCACAAGCTTGGAATGAAGTCATTAACACCAATCTAAATAGCTTGTTCAATGTGACTCAACCTTTGTTCGCGACTATGTGTGAAAAAGGTGGTGGTCGCATCATTAACATCTCTTCCGTTAATGGTTTGAAAGGACAGTTTGGACAAGCAAACTACTCAGCGGCTAAGGCTGGCATGATTGGTTTTTCAAAAGCTCTGGCATATGAAGGTGCTCGTTCTGGTGTGACTGTGAATGTTATCGCTCCGGGATACACCGGCACCCCAATGGTAGAGCAGATGAAACCGGAAGTGCTTGAATCTATCACCAACCAAATCCCAATGAAGCGTTTAGCAACGCCAGAAGAAATTGCAGCATCAGTAAGCTTCCTAGTGAGTGATGCCGGCGCATACATCACCGGTGAAACATTGTCGGTGAACGGCGGCCTATACATGAGCTAAGGAGTAGAGTGATGGAAAAAGTATTTATCGTTGCAGCAAAGCGTACGCCAATTGGTGCGTTTGGTGGAAGCTTAAAAAACACCTCAGCAGGAAATCTAGCTGCAGTAGCAATAAAAGGTGCGCTTGAGGCAGCTTCTTTGGCAGCAGATAAGGTCGATGAAGTTATTGTTGGTAACGTTGTTGCAGCCGGTCAAGGTATGGGTGTTGGACGCCAAGCTGCACTGTTTGCAGGTATCCCAGAGTCAGTCCCTGCATACGGCGTAAACATGGTATGCGGCAGTGGTATGAAAACCGTCATGGATGGCGTTTCGCATATTCGCAGCGGTGATGCAGAAGTCGTGGTGGCTGCCGGCGTTGAGGTCATGTCACAAATCCCATTCATCGTGCCTAGCAGTGTGCGAGATGGCAACAAAATGGGTCACATGGAGCTGAAAGATCTCCTTATCTCAGATGGCTTAACGGATGTTTACAACCAGTACCACATGGGAGTGACGGCTGAAAACGTTGCAAAAGAGGTAGGGTTGTCTCGCCAACAGCAAGACGAATACGCACTTTCGAGTCAGCAAAAAGCTGTCGCGGCTATCGAGGCAGGTAAATTCAAAGATGAAATTGTTCCTGTTGAAGTTAAGCAGCGTCGAGAAACGGTCGTGTTTGACACCGATGAATACCCGAAAGCCAATGCCACACTTGAAGGTTTGAGCAAGCTGCGCCCTGCGTTCGACCGAGAAGGTACAGTGACAGCAGGTAATGCATCGGGCATTAATGACGGTGCAAGTGCCATCATTTTGGCCTCAGAAACTGCAGTTCAAGCGCATGGTTTAACACCAATTGCCGAGGTAGTGAGCTACGCACAATCTGGTTTAGACCCTCAAATTATGGGGCTTGGTCCTGTTGAGTCAGTGAACAAGGCACTACAAAAAGCCGAGCTGAAAACCAGCGATATCGATGTTTATGAATTAAACGAAGCCTTTGCTGCTCAGGCATTAGGCGTGATTCATAAACTGGCTGAAACCAACCAAGTACCAGTAAGCTCGATTCAAGATAAAGCCAATTTTAATGGTGGTGCTATCGCATTGGGTCACCCACTTGGTGCATCAGGTAACCGAATTTTGGTTACGTTGGTTCATGAACTTCACAAACAAGACGGTCAGTACGGGGTTGCTTCACTTTGTGTGGGCGGCGGTATGGGCACGGCTGTGATTGTAAAAGCAGTTAAGTAGTTATTTAAACGGACATTTTTAATTCTTTCTCTAGGAGATAAACCATGTACACTGATTTCTTCAAAACTTTTAGCGATCAAACTGAAAAGAATCTAGAACCATACTTGAAGTTCAACAAGCTAGTAACAAAGAACGTAGAAGTGCTTACTGAGCTTCAACTGAACGCGATCCGTACTTACAGCGAAGTGGGTCTAAACCAAATGAAAGCAGCGTCAGAAATCAAAGACGTGACTTCTCTAACGGCTTTCAACAGCCAACAACTTACCGTTCTTACTAAACTTTCTCAGCAAATGATGGACGACAGCAACAAGCTGCAATCTATCGCAAAAGAGTTCAAAGAAGACGTTGAGAAAATGACTTCGGAAAACCTAAAGACTGTTACTCCAGCGTAATACGTCCGCTTGCGCCGCCCGCTTTTTGGGCGGCGTTGTTTTTTCCGAATATAGGAGTAAGACTATGTTTCAACACTTCTTTTCGGACTATCTTGTAAAGCTTCAGGAAACCAATCAACAGTGGTGGCATGATTTCGAAGTGAACAAGGCAGTCGTGAATTCTCCTTTGAACAAGGCCATGCAAGAAGTGAACTTTGAAGATACTGCTAAACTGTTCGAACAAGCGGCAAACCAACCCGCTGCAATTTTGAAGTTGCAAGCAGAGTGGTGGGAGCAGCAGCTTCAAATTTGGCAGAATGTGGCTCTCGCAGGTAATCAAACGCAACTTATCGAAGCAGAGAAGGGCGACAAGCGTTTCTCAAATGATGCTTGGCAGCAAGAGGCCATGTACAGCTTCATCAAGCAATCATATTTGTTGTTTAGTAAAACCTATCTAGACACGCTCGATTCCATCGAAGGTCTTGATGAGAAGACGAAAGAGCGTATTACCTTCTTCTCTCGTCAGGCTATCAACGCACTTTCTCCATCTAATTTCATCGCGACCAACCCAGAACTGCTTAAACTCACTCTTGAGCAAAATGGTGAAAACCTACTGACGGGTTTAGAGAAGTTAAAAGAAGATGTTGAGTCGAGTGCCGACATTCTCAAAGTACGCATGACCAACAACAATGCGTTTCGCGTTGGGGATGATGTTGCGACGACTGCGGGCGATGTTGTGTTCCAAAACGAATTGTTTGAGCTGATTCAGTACCGTCCCTTGACGGAAAAAGTGAATGCGACACCGCTATTAATCGTTCCACCGTTCATCAATAAGTACTACATCCTTGACCTAACGGCGAAAAACTCAATGGTTCGTTGGTTGTTAGAGCAAGGTCATAGCGTATTTATGATGTCTTGGCGCAATCCGGGTAAAGAACAAGCGCAGGTTGAGTTTGGGGACTACGTAACCGAAGGCGTAGCGAAAGCGGTTACTGCGATTGAAGATATTACTGGTCAAGAGCAAATCAACGCAGCTGGCTACTGTATCGGTGGTACGGTTCTCGCCAGTACCGTAGCTTACTATGCAGCGAAACGTATGAAGAAGCGTATTAAGTCTGCGACCTTCTTTACGACCTTGTTGGACTTCTCTCAGCCGGGGGAGGTTGGGGCATACATCAATGACACAATCATCAGTGCTATAGAAACGCAAAACAACGCCAAGGGTTACATGGATGGTCGCTCGTTAAGCGTGACATTCAGTCTGCTGCGTGAAAACAGTTTGTACTGGAACTATTACGTCGATAATTACCTCAAAGGTAATAGCCCTGTTGATTTTGACCTACTGTATTGGAACAGTGACAGCACTAATGTGAGCGCCGCTTGCCATAATTTCTTACTGCGAGAACTCTATTTGGAGAATAAACTGGTACAAGACAAGGGTGTAAAAATTGGCGGTGTTTGGATTGATCTCAACAAGATTAAGATCCCAAGTTATTTTGTATCGACCAAAGAAGACCATATTGCACTGTGGCAAGGAACGTATCGTGGTGCTCTGAATACAGGTGGTAATAAGACCTTTGTTTTAGGTGAGTCAGGGCATATTGCTGGTATCGTGAATCACCCAGCGAAAAACAAATATGGATATTGGTTGAACGACAATCTTGATGACTCGGCGGACGAATGGTTCAACAACGCGAATCATCAAGAAGGTTCTTGGTGGACGCATTGGCACCAATGGTTGATGCAGTTTAACCCGAAAGAGCAAGTTGAGCCTTTCCCAGTTGGTTCTGAGCAAAATCCGGTTATTGAAGATGCTCCTGGTCAGTATGTTCGACAAGTTCTGCCTATCAACGAGTCCTAGACTGCTCCTCGCAAGCAGTATTATTTGGCGATCTGAATGGTCGCCTTTTTTCTGTCTGAAGCTTTGCTTCGCAAGGAGCAAAGAATCATCACAACAAGCAAGTGTGAGAACCACCATAAGCCGTCAGAGAGTATTGGGTTTGGTGCTTTGGTTGGAAACGTAGAAAGAAAAAACGCCAAGCAAATGCTCGGCGTTTTCCGTCAACAAAATAGGCAAAAAAGTTGACTGGTTCGAGGTGAATTACACCTCTTTATCCTTACCTAGTGAGAGTAGCCATAGAGAGATTGCTGCTACTCCGACAAAGCCGGAAAGAATAATGACTGGCATTGCGCTGTATCCAAGGAAGTGCCAGATAAAGGATTCAAGATTACTCATTGTCTATGTTTCTCCTTATTGCCAGCCTTCAACACCGTGCATGTCAGGCAGTTTGTGTGCGATACCTTTATGACAGTCTACACAAGTTTTATCGCCTGAAGCCAGAGCGGTAGAGTGTTGAGCTGCCGCTCGTTTACCCTGCTGCGAGTAGTCCATGTAATCAAACTGGTGACAGTTACGACATTCAAGAGAATCATTCTTCTTCATACGCGCCCACTCACGTTCCGCTAAGTGTTCACGACGAGCTTGGAATTTCTCCGGCGTATCGATCGTCTTCGTTACGAAGTGAGCAAACAACTCTTTAGACGCTTGAACTTTACGAACGATCTTATCGGTCCATTCGTGTGGTACGTGACAATCAGAACAGATTGCACGAACACCAGAACGGTTCGAGTAGTGAATCGTTTCTTGAATTTCAGCGACGATAGGAGCGTGACAGCCAGAACAGAATTCTTCTGTGTTGGTCGCTTCCATACCTGTGTTGAATGCGCCCCAAAACAGAAGACCACCAGCGAAGCCAAGGAATAAAACCACACCAGCGGCAGCTTTACTCGGGCTCGACAGTCTCTTCCAAAACGCTTTAAGTATTTTCATAAGTAACCTCTTAGTACTCGCGTTTCAATTACTGAAGCGAATCGACTGCCTTAAACTCGTTTTCCACTAATGGTTTAGCATCCGTTTGTGGAACGTGACATTGCAAACAGAAGTAACGACGTGGTGACATGTCTGCTAGTACCGCGTCTTCACGGTTAACGTAGTGCGTTACACTGATCTTGGTAGCGCCTGCGTCTTTAGCATTTTTCCAGCTGTGACATGCTAGACATTTGTTTGCGTTCAAAGACACTTCGTAGTTACGGATGCTATGAGGGATCAGTGGCGGCTGATATACAAAGCTGTCTGCAACGATCTGGTCTTTGGGAAAGTCTTTAAAATCATCTGCAGGGCGAGTGTCTTCAAGTTGCGCAGTGCCGCGTAGCGAGTCTAGACCGCCTGTGCCACCTGGATTGTCCAGTTCCGCTTGTGCAACGCCTGTCAATAAAGCACCTACAGATAAAAGTGCGATAAGGTATTTTTTCATCATTTCATCTCCGCCTTATGGCTTAAATTCTTTTTAGGCCGCCGAGTCGACGGCCTTTGCATTCGTTATTTGACGGTTAAGCAATTTTCGTGATTTTGACTGGACACTTCTTAAAGTCTGTCTGTTTTGACAGAGGGTCAGTCGCATCAAGAATCAGCTTGTTAATCAAAATACGGGCATCAAAGAACGGTACGAATACCAAGCCTTCAGGTGGACGGTTACGACCACGGGTTTCAACACGAACGCGTACTTCGCCACGTTTGTTTGCAATCAGAACTTCTTCACCGCGACGTACATTACGTTTTTTCGCATCCGCAGGGTGCATGTAAACCACAGCGTCTGGTACAGCTTTGTAAAGCTCTGGTACACGACGAGTCATAGTACCTGTGTGCCAGTGCTCAAGAACACGACCTGTACATAGCCATAGGTCGAACTCTTCATTTGGTACTTCTGGTGGCGCTTCGTAAGGTGCAGAAATGATCTTCGCTTTACCATCAGCATTACCGTAGAAGTCCCAACCTGAACCTGCTTTAGCGTATGGGTCAGAACCTTCTTTAAAGCGCCATTGTGTTTCTTTGCCATCAACAACCGGCCAACGTAGACCACGTACAGTGTGGTAGACATCGTAAGGTGCTAAGTCGTGACCGTGACCGCGACCAAATGTTGCGTACTCTTCGAACAGACCTTTCTGAACGTAGTAGCCGAAGTGGTGCGAATCATCGTTTAGTTCACGAGCTTCTTCGATAGGGAACTGGTCAACTTGACCGTTCTTGAACAGCATGTCGTACATGGTTTTACCACGGTACTCTGGTGCTTTTGCAAGAAGCTCTTCTGGCCACACTTCTTCCATCTTGAAGCGTTTAGAGAATTCCATTACCTGCCAAAGGTCAGATTTTGCATCACCGATGGTCTCTACTTGTTGGTACCAAGCTTGTGTACGACGCTCTGCGTTACCGTAAGCGCCTTCTTTCTCGATCCACATTGCAGTAGGAAGGATAAGGTCAGCGGCTTGCGCTGTTGCTGTTGGGTATGGGTCAGACACAACAATGAAGTTTTCTGGATTACGGTAACCTGGAAGACGCTCTGTGTTGATGTTTGGACCAGCTTGCATGTTGTTGTTACATTGAACCCAATAACAGTTCAGAACGCCATCATGCAACATGCGGTCTTGCAGTACCGCGTGGAAACCTGGTTTCGGTGGGATGGTGCCTTCTGGCAGTTTCCAGATCTCTTCCGCGATTTTACGGTGTTTAGGGTTAGCAACCACCATGTCCGCAGGTAGACGGTGAGCAAACGTACCAACTTCACGAGCGGTACCACATGCTGATGGTTGACCCGTTAGTGAGAATGGACTGTTGCCCGGAGTAGCAATCTTACCAGTTAGTAGGTGGATGTTGTAAACCAAGTTGTTCATCCATACGCCACGAGTATGTTGGTTCATACCCATCGTCCATAGCGACATCACTTTCGTGTTTGGATCCGCGTACTGCTTAGCAAGCTCGATTAGTTTCTCTTTTTCTACGCCTGAGATTTCAGATGCTTTCTCTACGGTGTAAGGCGCGACAGTCTTCTTGTACTCTTCGAAAGAGATAGACGTCAGCTTGCCAGAGTTCGGATTCTTAGCGGCTTTTTGTAGCGGGTCATCGTCACGCAGACCGTAACCGATGTCAGTGTCTGTTTTGGTAAAGTTCGTGTGCTTGTTCACGAAGTCCCAGTTCACTGCATCGTTTTGAATGATGTAGTTTGCGATAAAGTTAGCAATCGCAAGGTCAGACTGAGGATTAAAAATGTAGCCGTGGTCTGCCAACTCAAATGAACGGTGGTAGTAAGTAGAAAGCACGTTCACTTTTACATGAGGATGGCTTAGGCGACGGTCAGTAATACGTGTCCACAGAACTGGGTGCATTTCTGCCATGTTTGAACCCCAAAGAACGAATGAGTCGGCGTTCTCGAAGTCGTCGTAACAACCCATTGGTTCATCGATACCAAATGCACGCATGAAGCCTACTACTGCAGATGCCATACAGTGACGCGCGTTCGGATCGATATTGTTTGAACGGAAGCCTGCTTTCATCATTTTGGCTGCGGCATAACCTTCCATTACTGTCCATTGACCAGAACCGAACATACCGATGCTTGTTGGACCTTTCTTCTCTAGAGAAGCTTTCCATTTCTCAGCCATGATATCGAAAGCGGTGTCCCAAGATACAGGAGCGAAGTCACCGTCTTTGCTGTATTTGCCATCTTTCATACGTAGAAGAGGCTGAGTCAGACGGTCTTGACCGTACATGATCTTAGAAAGGAAGTAGCCTTTGATACAGTTCAGACCTTTGTTTACCGGCGCTTCAGGGTCACCTTGAGTCGCCACGACTTTGCCGTTTTGAGTACCAACAAGAACAGAACAGCCTGTACCACAGAAACGACAAGGTGCTTTGTCCCATGTGATTTTAGTTTGGTCAGAGCTTGCAATCAGATTGGTTGCAGAAGCTGGTAGTGTAATACCTGCGACAGCAGCAGCTGATGCAGCCGCGTTTGCTTTCACAAACGCACGTCTTGTCATTTTCATACTTCACCCTCGATTTGGGAATGTTGTGTTCCAGTGTCTTCTTCTTCCGTTTCTTCAAGCCCAGTTTCGATTTGGTGATAAACCAATACTGTGCTCAAGACATTCGGTAAATTATTAATCGCATCGATAGTGTCGGTGATGAAACCTTGATTCTCAGTTTCTAGCACCACCACGATTTTGCCTTCTGGGCTGTCACCGTAGATTTCTGCGTTTTCGTACGCTTCAATCTGGGTTTTAACTTCAGCCAGATGTTCAGGCAGAACATGGACTACCAGACTCGAAATGTGCACTTCGTTTAGTGACATACATCTCTCTCGTTTTATCGCCTATCGCGCCGACCACTAACGGCTAGGCTGTTATATTGCTCACATTGATGGATGAAGTAGGGCACACTGAAACACAGGCGCCGCAGCCGTTACACTCATCAAGGTCTAAATTTGGTTGTGCTACTTTGCCAAGTTCTAACTTGAACTTAATCGCCATCGGGTCGCACATGTCCCCACAGCTTCGGCATTCGACATTTTGTTTTGCTAAACAGCTATCGGTGATGCTCGCTTTTGCCTGCCAAGGTTGCTCCGCTTCTGCTAAAAATAGTGGCTCTGGGCAAGCCTCGGCGCATTGGTAACAAAATGTGCATTCATCAATAGAAAAATCGACTGCAGGAAAACCGCCGTCGCTTTTGGTTATAATTTTGGTTTCACATGCCTCGATGCATTTGCCACAGCGAGTGCAGTCATCCGTGAATTGAGTTGGCTTTGCTAACCAAGGAAGACGTACCGAATTATCCGGTTGCGCTTTGCGTGCAAAAAGTCTTCGTCTAGAAAGGTCTACCACTTAGTCACCTCAAAAATTGAAACCCAAACTAAGCATAGCCCACAATTTCATTAATAAACTGTCATTTAAGTACACGAAATTGTAGTTTTTGACATATATGTATAAATACCTCTTAGGAGGTAATTAGGATGCAATATTGTTTTGGATCAATAAATTCCGGCGCAGGTGATCACATATTGATAAAGTTGAAAGATAATGCGCGTTGTATAAAGACAAACGTGGTTATCAAACGAGCGGAGTTCAGAGTTGTTTAAAAATGTGAAAAAGTCAGTAACACGCACTATTGCGTCTGCCATGATGTTGATTTTACTCCTATCGGTGGCGACGACTGGCTTTGCTATATTCACTCTTGCATCAAGCCTTAATGATGCGGAGGCGGTCAACGTAGCGGGTTCGATGCGAATGCAGAGTTATCGTTTAGCCCATGATATTCAAAGTGAATCTGTTGACTATTCTTCACATATTGACTTATTTGAGCAGTCAATTTACTCCCATTCAATGCTGGCACTACAGCATTGGTCAGTACCAGAAGATATTACAAAAGACTACTATCGGTTGATTCTGCGCTGGCACGAGCTGAAATCGGTACTAAAGAGCCAAGATAGAGACAAATATCTGATCTTAGTGGCTGGTTTTGTTCAACAAATTGATGCTTTTGTATTTAAACTGCAGAACTACTCAGAACAAAAACTGATCAACTTAGCGTGGATTGGTGGCTTGGGGCTTGGCGGCATACTGTGTGTCAGTATGTTTGTCGTGCACTTTGTGAGACTAGAAGTTGTCAGACCTTTACGCGCTCTTGTGTTTGCAAGTGAACAAATTCAGAATCGTTCGTTTAATGTGTCACTCAATGTATCGAGTGACAACGAAATGGGCATTTTGACCCGAACTTTCAATAGGATGGCGAACGATCTTGGTAAGCTATATCGAGGGTTGGAGCAAGCTGTCGACGAGAAAACACGTAAGCTACAACATGCTAACCAATCGCTGAGAGTGTTGTATGATTCGTCGAAAGAGCTGACGGCGTCACGTATCCATCAGGAGAATTTCCAAGCGATTTTACAACATATTGCAAGTTTGGAAGGAATTCGTGCAGTTAAGCTCGAAATTGATCAAATTGGGGAACCAAATTGGATACTCTCTGAGGGGGAAGAGTGCCGTCACGAATGTGATAGGGAATGCCACACGAAGATATTAACGCTGGACGGTGTTCACCTTGGGTATTTGCATTGGAAAGCGGGTTTGCCGTGTCCTAATGAGTCTCTTATTGATAACTTTGTTCAAATTTTATCTCGTGCGGTATATTACAACCGAGCGCAGAGACAAGCCGAGCAGCTGCTTTTGATGGAAGAACGTGCCACCATCGCTCGTGAGTTACACGATTCACTAGCCCAAGCATTGTCTTATTTGAAGATCCAAGTATCGCTACTCAAACGAAGTGTGAAGAATATTCCTAATGACAAAGCGATAGAGCAGACAAATCAAGTCATTGCTGAACTCGATACTGGGCTGTCAGCAGCGTATACCCAACTTCGTGAGCTTTTGACTACATTCCGCCTAACAATAAAAGAGGGTAGCTTTGGTCAAGCGCTTCAAGAAATGGTTTCGACGCTTGATGATCAAACTGCAGCGAAAATCTCGCTTGATAATGAGCTTTCTTCAACTGAATTAGATGCACACCAGCAGGTCCATCTACTACAGTTGATCAGAGAAGCGACAATAAATGCGATCAAACATGCTCAAGCGAACAATATTAAGATTCAATGTCTTGATTCTGATGGGAAAGTCACAGTGACTGTTACCGATGATGGTATAGGCTTTGAGCAGCAAGACGAAAAATTAAATCATTACGGTATGAGTATCATGCAAGAGCGAGCAGCCAGATTGCACGCTGAGTTGCAAATTGAAGCCGCAGCTAATAGCGGCTGTATCGTAAGACTAGAATTCCAACATAGTAAGGAAGTAAACATTGACAGTGTGTAAAGTAATGCTGGTGGATGATCACCCACTCATGAGACGTGGTATTCATCAGTTACTCAGTTTTGAGCCAGAATTTGAAGTCGTCGCAGAGGCAAGTAGCGGTGCGGATGCGGTTGCGAAAGCTCATGAACTTGAGCTGGATTTGGTACTTCTTGATCTGAATATGAAAGGCATGTCTGGTCTAGATACGCTAAAAGCTTTGCGTGCTGACGGTTGTGAAGCTCGCATTGTTATTCTCACCGTATCGGACAGTCCGGCAGACATCGAAGCTATCGTGCGTAGCGGCGCAGATGGTTACTTGTTAAAAGACACAGAGCCAGATGAATTGGTTGAACTGCTAAAACAAGCACACGAAGGGGACAAAGCCTACAGCCAAGCGGTAGCGAAATACCTAAATGAGCGTGAAGGTCAAGAAGACGTATTTGACTCATTGACTGACCGTGAAACGCAAATCCTCCAAGAGGTGGCGCGCGGTTTTCGCAACAAGCAGATTGCCGATCGCCTGTTTATCTCTGAATCGACCGTTAAAGTGCACATGAAGAGTTTGCTGAAAAAGTTGAAAGTACCTTCACGTACTGCAGCAACAGTGCTTTATCTAGAGCGATTCGGCGAAATTAAGTAACACTTTAGACGCCCATTCTAGAAACGCCAAATAGAAAAAACCGCCCAAACAAGGGCGGTTTATTATTGGTCTGGGCGAATGGAGTACAAATCACTATTGTGTTTGCCACACTCCAAATAGTAACGATGCGCCGCTTTCTTATCTTCCGCGACGACTCTCATACTGTGCATTTTCCCCTGTTCAAAGTAGCGAATTTCGTATTCTACACTCGTATCAAGTTGCTCAGCAGCAGCCATGCTACGCCTCCATAAACTATCCTGATGTTATTGAAGCAATTTATATGCCACTTTAAGGAACGCTATATCGTTCGAGTTTTGGCTAATAATTGCGCACTAACTCACTTTTTTGCGGATAGTTGTGATAAAAAAGTTAATTTCAAACTCTATATACTACTAGGGTGGCAATGTCACTTTGCCAGACTGACGTAAGTTTGCCGCAATAATAAGTGATTTAGATTGAGTATAGAACTTAATCAATGGAAAAGGGAATATGGATCGGTGATGAAATTAAAAAGTTTATCTAATAAAGCGGTTCGATATGGATGTATCTTGTTATCTATTTTGGCGCTTGCTGGTTGTGCAAAGAAGTTTTTATACAGCAATATTGATTGGGTAGTGATCGAATATTTAGATGACTATGTGTCTTTAGATGGTGAACAAGAAGCTCTGGTAGAGGAGCGAATCTTATTATTAGCCGATTGGCACAAGAAAGAAGAATTACCTTTATATATCGATCACTTAAAACAATTGGAGGCACTGAATAAAGACAGCATTACGTTGGAAGCATTGCAAGCGAATCGAGACCAAATGCGTGAACATTATCAACGTCTTGTTTCGAAAGCCGCTCCAGATTTGTTCTCGTTAAGTATGCAGCTCGATAATCAACAAGAAGTAGAGTTTATTGATAGTGTAAGAGAACGTTATAAGGAGAGAGATGAAAAATATGTAGGAAAAACGGAACAAGAACTGAGAGAAGTTGTCTTAGAGAATACAGAGGAGTGGATGGAAGAATGGTTGGGGAAATTATCTAGCCAACAAAAAGCGCGAGCCAAACAGCTTTCTCAACAAGTGATTATAAATAGTCCCTTATGGCGTGATTATCGATCTTCCATTATTCAAGAATTAGAATATCTTTTCGAAAATAAAACCAACAGCGTGGTTTACCAGCAGGTATTCATGCAGCTCTTATTTGAACCAGAAAGTTATTATAGTGATCAATTGACTAAGAATATTGATCAAAATATCGCACTAACGGATCAATTCACTCTAGATATAGCTCAATCCATGAGTGATAAACAATGGAAACACTTCCATGGCAAAATCCGAGAGTGGCGAGAACTTGCCGAAGACCTATTGAATTAAAACTCGATAAATCAAATTCTTAATGTGAGTGCTGTAGGAGTGCGCCAGCACTTTTTAATGAAAAACTGATTCAAAGCAAATTCTTATCGCCTCATGAGCGTAACATGGTTTGTCGAACCATGTTGGATAGGATCCTCGCATACCAAGCATCCCTGTGCGCGGCATCCTTCGCCCAAAACAATGAGAATAATTATGAAACATTTAGTTGAAAGATTTCTTCGCTACGTCACGTTCGATACTCAATCTAATCCCCACGAATCAGCTTGCCCAAGCAGCAGCGGGCAACTGGTGTTCGCTCAGCAACTTAAAAAAGAGATGATTGAGCTTGGCTTAAGCAATGTGACGTTAAGTGACAACGGCTACTTGATGGCAAAACTGCCATCTAACGTTGATTACGATGTACCTGCTATTGGCTTTATCGCGCATATGGACACTGCACCAGATGCCTCTGGTAAAAATGTAAATCCTCAGTTTATTGAGGACTATCAAGGTGGCGATATTGCACTTGGTTTGGGCGATGAAGTGTTATCACCAGTCCAATACCCAGATTTGCACGATCTTCATGGCCACAACCTGATCACGACTGATGGTACGACACTACTTGGTGCTGACAACAAAGCCGGTATTGCAGAAATTCTTTCCGCGGTTGCGATGCTGATTGAAAACCCTCAAATCCCACACGGTGATATTTGCATTGGTTTTACACCAGATGAAGAAATTGGTCGTGGTGCGGACTTGTTTGATGTTGAAAAGTTTGGTGCGAAATGGGCGTACACTATCGATGGTGGCCCTCAAGGCGAGCTAGAATACGAAAACTTTAATGCAACCAGTGCAGATGTCATTTTCCATGGCGTGAGTGTTCACCCTGGTACAGCAAAAGGCAAATTGGTTAATGCGATGAACTTGGCGGCAAAATTCCAAGTGCAAATGCCAGAAGATCAGACGCCAGAAACCACAGAAGGCTACGAAGGCTTCTTCCATCTTAAATCAGGTGAACTTGGTGTGGCTCGCAGTGAGCTAGGTTACATCATCCGTGACTTCGATCGTGAAGGTCTAGAAAGCCGTAAAGCCTTCATGCAGAAACTTGTCGATGATATGAACGCTGGGTTGAAGCATGGCTCTGTTGAGTTGAAGCTCACTGACAGCTACTACAACATGCGTGAAATGGTTGAACCATACCCGCACATTATCGACTTGGCGAAACAAGCGATGGAAGATTGTGATGTGGAACCTCTGATCAAACCAATTCGTGGCGGAACAGATGGCGCTCGTTTGTCATTTATGGGTTTACCGTGTCCAAACATCTTCACTGGCGGTTATAACTTCCACGGTATCCACGAGTTTATTTCAGTTGAGATGATGGAGAAATCGGTTCAAGTGATCGTTAAGATTGCTGAGCTAACGGCGAAGAAGCACGGTTAACATCATTTGCTGAGTAATCTCACCATTCAAATAAACAAAAGCCCAGACACGTGTCTGGGCTTTTTAATTTTGCTCGAGCGAAATGAATTCTGTACGTTTATTAGCCATCCAAGAGGTGGTTTAACGAACGCTTTTTTCTTCGATTTCACTAATTGGTAGCCAGTTCACTTCGACTCCGGCTTGGTCGAACATATCTTGGCTTACTTGAATCTTATCACCCCAACGAGATAAGAAATCTTCAGACTGTTCCGGGCAACTCACGCGAGCGATACCTGTCTGAATGATCTTTGCCGCACAGTTTGGGCAAGGGAAGTGCGTTACCCAGATATCACATCCATCTAAGTCGCGCTTTGAAAACAAAATCGCGTTCTCTTCTGCGTGCAGTGTTTTTAAGTATTTCAGTTCACGTTCATCCGTATCCACACTGTCAGAAACACCATGTGGGTAGCCGTTGAAGCCAACAGAAACAATGCGGTTTTGTTTTGTGATAACCGCACCTACCTGTGTCGATGGATCTTTACTCCAAGATGCCACCAGCTCAGCCATTTGGTAAAAACGTTTCTCCCATTTAGAAATCATACTCATCCTCTCGGTCGAAAGCTTTGAATTATCTGCATGATAACGCATTCTGTTTAAAAAAATAGTCAAAACATGTCTAGCGATCATGAAGATTCTATTTTCCTATGTAGACTTTGATTTCCAAGTGATGATGACGCCATATTCTCATTGCTTACTTCACATCAATTTTCAGCGTGATTCGTGTACATGATCGCAACAAATTTACCTGTTGATTACGATGTTTGCGAGTCGTTTCATCGGCTTACACTTTGATACACTTTCCCCGGTTTCTCTTGAAGTTTTCGGACAAAGCACCCTGTAAGGTTAGGGTATTGTCAAACGAATCCTGTTCTATAAAGACGGTATATACATGCAAAAGAAACCACTCGTCGCACTAATGGCGGCAACAGCTATCCTCGCGGGATGCGGAGAAGCAAACAATGCCCAGAAGGGGGCGCAAGCTCCTCTTGTTGTGACTCAAGATGTCACAATTATCGACTACCAACCGAGTAAGTCTTACATCGGTCGCATTGAAGCAGTAGAAGATACGAATATTACGGCACAAGTCTCCGGCTACCTTGAAGCTCGCCATTTTGACGAAGGTCAGATGGTAGAGAAAGGGCAGTTGTTGTACTCCATCGAGCCTTCTTCTTTTGAAGCGCAAGTGGCGAGTGCAAAAGCAGCGCTAGCTCAGGCAAAAGCGGCGCTTAAGAAAGCAGAGCTCGACCACCAACGTGGTAAAAACTTGTTGCCACGTGGCAGTATTTCCCAATCAGAGTTCGATGCGTTGACGGCGACGTTACTTGGCGCGCGAGCAGAGCTTGAAGCAGCAAACGCTCAGCTTAAGCTTGCGGAAGTAAACCTTTCTTACACTCAAATTCGTGCTCCATTTAGCGGTCGCATCAGTGACAGTAAAGTAAGTACTGGTGATCTGCTTTCACCATCTTCTGGCATTTTGACGACATTAGTTAGCTTAGACCCAGTGCATACCTCATTCAGCGTGAGTGAACGTGAACGTTTAAACCTTGGTATGGACGGTATTAAAGGCGACGGTAGTGCAGAGTCGAGTGGCGTTGAGGTTCAGCTTGAACTGGAAAACGGAGAGTACTTCGAACATCTAGGTCAATTGGACTTTTTAGGTAATCGGATTAATACGCAAACCGGTACGATCGCGATGCGCGCAGTGGTACCAAACCCTGAGCAAAAGCTACTTCCTGGCCAGCACATTAAAGTGAACCTTCGCGATAAGAATGCAAAAGACGTCATCGTGATTCCTCGTCGTGCAGTGCAAACGGACCTAGAAGGTGACTTTGCCATGGTGATGGCAGAAGGCAATGTTGCGGAGCGCCGTAACGTTGAACTTGGTGCGCAAGTAGAGCAGGGTATCATCATCAAAGAAGGTTTGAACAAGGACGACACTGTGATTACACAAGGTCTACAACGTGTACGCAACGGTGTAGAAGTGCGTATTCAATCACCTGCTGAACAGAAACAGTAGGAGGCGTCATGTTAAGTCGTTTCTTTATTCAAAGACCGAAATTCGCACTGGTTATTTCGATCATCTTGACGTTGGCAGGTGCCATCTCATTAGCGATCTTGCCTGTTGCTGAATATCCTAAAATCAGTCCACCATCGGTGAGCGTGACAGCATTTTATACGGGTGCAAGTGCTGAGGTTGTGGAGCAGGCGATAGCCGACCCAATAGAAACCTCCGTGAACGGCGTTGAAAACATGATTTACATGTCTTCAAAGAGTGCTAACGATGGTTCTTACAGCCTAAACGTCACCTTCGATGTGGGTACTGATCCAGACATGGCGCAGGTTAACGTGCAAAACCGTGTATCGCAGATTGAGTCAAAACTGCCTCAAGAAGTACGCATGGTAGGCGTAACGGTGAAAAAGCGTTCTCCTGACTTGTTGATGGTTTTGAACTTCTACTCACCTGACGGTAAGTACGATGACAAGTTCCTTATCAACTACATCAATCTGAACGTAAAAGACCAACTGGCGCGTGTTAAGGGCATCAGTGAAGTTAACGTTATCGGTGGTGGTGAATACGCGATGCGTGTTTGGTTAGATCCAGAAAAAATGGCTAACCTGAACCTCACAACAACTGATGTGTACTCGGCGTTGGCAGAGCAGAACGTACAGGTAGCGGCCGGTCGTATTGGTGCTGCGCCATACAACAACCCTCAAGAAGTTCAGTTTAACTTGGTGACCAAAGGTCGTCTTGAGAGCGTGAGCGAGTTTGAGGATGTAGTACTTCGTGCAAACCCAGATGGTTCTACTGTATACCTAAAAGACGTCGCTCGCGTTGAGCTTGGTAAGAAGTTCTATGATGGTAACGGTAAGTTCCGTGGTCAAGATGCTTCTATCGTCGCGTTGTCACTACAATCAGACGCAAACGCATTGGAAAGTGGGCAAGCGGTCATGGACTTGCTTGAACGTTTGAGCACGAATTTCCCTGAAGGCATGGCTTACGAAACCAGTTATGACACAACCGTGTTCGTTGCTGAGTCGATCAAGGGCGTAGTGAAAACGCTGATTGAAGCGATCTTGTTGGTAATTGCAGTTACTTACCTGTTCCTTGGTAGTGCGCGCGCAACCTTAATTCCTGTTGTTGCGATTCCAGTATCCCTTATCGGCACATTCGCTATCATGCAGGCGACGGGTTTTACCATCAACACGGTAACCCTATTCGGTTTGATCCTCGCCATCGGTATCGTGGTAGATGACGCGATTCTAGTTATCGAAAACGTCGATACCACTATGGCGAAAGACCCAACCATTTCACCACGCAAAGCCACTTTGCTGGCGATGAAAGAAGTAACGGGGCCAATCATTACCTCGACCTTGGTTCTATTGGCGGTATTCCTACCAGTAGCCATGCTTCCGGGGATTACCGGCATCATGTACCGTCAGTTCGCATTGACGATCTGTATCTCGGTAGTTATCTCGTCTATTAACGCATTAACGCTGTCTCCAGCACTATGTTCGCTGGTATTGAAGCAGGGTGGTGGTAACACGGCAAACTGGTTCCAAGCGTTCAACCGTGGTCTAGAGCGTGTAACAGCGCGCTACGGTCAGATCGCTGGCTTCTTGGTCAAGAAGTCTATGTTGCTGATTGCTTTCTTCTTCGTCGCGGTTGCCGCAGTAACTTTCTTCGCGAAAACAACGTCTACGGCGTTTGTACCTCAAGAAGATAAAGGCATTTTGTTGGTGAACGTGCAACTTCCGGACTCTGCGTCACTTTCTCGTACCGAAGAAGTGACCAATGAACTGATGAAGATGGTTGAGCAAGAACCGGGTGTTGATGGCGTGACGGTTGCGAATGGTTACTCATTCATGACGGGTGCCGCAGCATCAAATGGTGCGTCTCTGTTTATCAAACTGCATGATTGGGATACGCGTAACTCACTTGACGGTGAACATGCTGCTAACGCAATTGCAAACCGCATCAACGGTCGTGCTGCGATGGAACTGCCGCAAGCGATAGTATTTGCGATGGGACCTCCTGCCGTTCCGGGTATGGGCGCAGCCTCAGGCTTTGAATTTGTACTTGAGGACACGTTAGGTCGTAGCCGTACTGATTTGTCGATGGTAATGGGTGAAATGATTCAGGCGGCTAACCAAGCTCCAGAAATCGCATATACCTTCAGTACCTTCCGTGCAAATGTACCGCATTACTATGTCGATATTGACCGTGAGAAAGCACAACAGTTAGGTATTCCACTGTCGTCAATCTTCCAAACATTGCAAGGTAACCTTGGTTCGCTATACGTGAACGACTTCACCATGTTCGGTAAGAACTTCCGTGTGACCATGCAAGCAGACAGTGAACACCGCAGCAGTATGGAAGATCTTGAGCGTTTCCACGTTCGTTCTTCGAGCGGCGATATGGTGCCACTGAGTACATTAGTGAGCTACGAACAGGTGTTTGAGCCGGATGTTGCATGGCGTTATAACATGTACCGCAGTGCCATCATCCAAGGTCAACCTGCTCCGGGTTATTCAAGTGGTGACGCGATTGCAGCAATGGAACGTGTTGCGGCTGAAGTTCTGCCACAAGGTTACACCTACGAGTGGACGGGTATGGCGTATCAAGAAGTCTTGGCTGGTAACCAAGCGATTTACGCGTTCGCATTGGCATTGATCTTTATCTACTTGTTCATGGTGGCGCAGTACGAGAGTTGGAGTATTCCTTTAGCGATCATCCTAGTGGTGCCAGTGGCAACGTTGGGTTCCTTCCTCGCATTGAACTTAACCGGAACGCCACTCAACTTGTACGCTCAGATAGGTCTCGTCCTGCTCATAGCGCTCGCGGCGAAGAACGCAATCCTAATTGTGGAATTCGCCAAGCAAGAGCGTGAAGAAAAAGATGTGGATATCGACAGTGCAGCAGTACAAGGGGGTAAGCTTCGTTTCCGTGCTGTTAACATGACGTCTTGGTCGTTCATCTTGGGTATTTTCCCATTGATCTTCGCCGCTGGTGCGGGTCATGTGAGTCAGAACTCATTGGGTATTTCCCTAATTGGTGGTCTGCTGTGTGTGCTCCTAGCAGGTACTTTCCTGATTCCGGGCTTCTACGCTCTGGTACAGAGAAAACGTGAGAAGATCCACGGTGGTAATACCAAACTGGTTCCTTTAGATGATGAATAAGCACTAAGTAACTTTAAATAGAAAAGCCCGAAGCATGAGAGTGCTTCGGGCTTTTTGTTGGTACTCATTTAAACCGAGTAAGTGAACTTGGGCTACGCGCTGCGAGTTTTAAATTCCGCAACCGCTTCGTCCATGTCATGGGCTTGAGCAGAGACAGAGTCGACTTCATGCAGACACTCTTGTGCGGATTGCATGTTGTTTTCTGAAATCACGTTCAATTCAGTAATCGAGTCGCTCACCTGATTCATCACGATGCCTTGCTCTTCAATTGCTGATGCGATGCGTTCAGAGTTGCCTTGAATTGCATGCATGTCTGCAATGATTTGCTGAAGGCTTGAATCCAGCTTCTCCGATGCTTGTAGGGTTTGCTGACCCTGATCGTTACATTGGTCGATATCAGATACGACCATCGACATTTGTGACTGAATGTCTGATACCACGCGAGTGATCTCTTCTGTCGATTGATGAGTACGACTTGCGAGTGCGCGTACTTCATCCGCCACGACGGCAAAGCCACGACCTTGCTCGCCGGCACGTGCTGCTTCAATTGCTGCGTTTAGCGCGAGTAGGTTAGTTTGCTCTGCAATATCTTGGATGATGTTTACTGCACCGCCAATTTTCGCTACATGTTCGTTTAAAGAGCCAATTGATTGCTGGCTGTTCGAGAGAATACCAGTTAATTGACCGACATTTGTTACTGTGGTTTCAACAACGGTACGACCTTGCTCCGCATTGTTTGCAGCTTGGTGAACGCCTTCTACTGCCACAGAAGTACTTTCAGAGATTTCACCAATCGTGGCGACCATTTGCTGAACTGCTGTTGCCATTGATGAGGTATGGTCTGCCTGAGTGTGGAACTGTTCCATCACACCTTCTAGTTCGCGATGCATGTTGTCAGTACTTGCTGATAGCTGTGCTGACTTCTCTTGTGTGCCGTGAATCAGGTGCTCAAGCTTATCCAACAGATCGTTTAAGTGGTGGCTGATGTCCGCCAGTTCATCTTTACCTGCCAACTCTGAACGTAAACCCATGTTATTACTTTCACTGATGTTCTTTATGGTCGCAAGCAGGCTACTAACGCGTGCATTGATTGAGCGTGAGATTTGCGAAATCAGAGCTAAGATAATAATAAATACTACCGCAGTGATAACTTGTTTCACCATGGTGTTTTGACTATCACGTTCGGTCGCTGCATTACTCAACGCAGATGAGAAGGTCTTAAATTGTTCTTCAACTGTGTGTGATAGGGCACGAGTGTCACCCAGTAGACCTTTGTTGTACGCGACTCCAATCGTCTGTCTCTGCGTCGCAAGTTGGCGCGCATTTTCGATTAATGAAGGAACATACAAACCTTGCAACAGACCTTCGTCCATTTGTCCGGCTTTAACTCGTTGCGCGAACTTAGTCAGTGCCATTACTTGTTGGTGGTTTGCATTTTGCTCGGCTTCAGATAAAGCCTGTTCAAAGCTCGCTAATAGACCACTATTTGCATCGAGACCATAGCGTTCGTAAGCAGCAACTAATTTTTGAAATCCTTTTTGGTAAGCCAGTAAATCTTGCTTGAATTGATGACTAGAAGGAAGTTCATAAAGGTTGAGAATGCCAGCCAATTCTTGTTCGATACCCAAAAATTTGTCGACGTTAGCATTGAATTTATCGAGGTATTTGATGTTGCTGCGTAACAAGAAGTCTTTTTCATTACGGCGCAGGTTAAGGAGACGAATTTCGAGATCGCCAACCAATTTGATTGCATGGTTGAGCTCTTGGCTTTGGTTAGCGAAGTGTGACGAGGTACCCAATAGGGTCACAATGCCAAGAATGGCAATTACTCCTAGGGAGTAGAGCTTGTGCCTAATAGTCATATAGTTTGTCCTGAAGAATTGACTAAGTTAAGAAACCCAAAGAGGCTTCCAATGGCTAGCTCTGACGTTTGTTAGTACAGCACTTTCTGGCGTTGCTGTTTTTTTGTCGCTTGCTTGGTTTTGCTATCAAGTCTGCGACGTTGTGAAGCGCGAGTTGGTTTCGTTTTAATACGCTTCTTTTCCTGTCGGCTGGCAGATTGTATCAACGCTTGTAATCTATTTAGTGCGTCTTCTTTGTTCTGCTCTTGCGTCCGAAACTGCTGAGCTTTAATGATGATCACCCCTTCTTTTGAAATCCTACTATCCGAAAGGGCGAGGAGTCGCTCTTTATAGAATTCCGGCAGTGTGGAATGACGTACATCAAAGCGCAGATGTATTGCGGACGATACCTTATTAACGTTCTGCCCACCATTTCCTTGAGCCCGGATAGGCAATAATTGGACTTCCCAATCTTGAATTGTGACGGAGTTCGAAATTTTGAGCATGATTACTAAATGCCAATAAGGAATGTGACGATGGCTGATAAATTACCATCAGAGATGTACAAATAGAAGAATTGACATGAACACAATAGATTTAAGCCCCTATAAAGGGTTAATTTTCGATATGGACGGCACCTTGATTGATACGATGCCAGCGCACTTAGCTGCATGGCAAGCGACAGCAGACCGTTTCGAGTTCCCTTTTAATCAAGAGTGGTTGCATAGTTTAGGGGGCATGCCAAGCTTCAAAATTGTTGGCGAAGTGAATCGTCAACACGGTTTATCTCTCGACCCAAAAGTTGTTTCTCGTTTCAAAATGGACACGTTTGCAGAAATGGAACAACACGGTGAAATTATTTCATGCACGAATACGGTTTTGGACCAACATCTTGGTAATAAGAAGATTGCTGTTGGAACAGGCAGTCAACGTGATAGCGCACTGCGTCTGTTAGCAAAAGCGGGCATTCTGAAGAAGTTAAATGCTGTTGTTACGGCAACGGATGTAGAAAATCACAAACCTTTCCCAGATACGTTTCTTATGGCAGCCGAACAGCTTGGTTTGTCTGCACAAGAGTGTGTGGTGTTTGAAGATACCGAGTTAGGAAAAAAAGCCGCTCATGCCGCAGGAATGGATTGTGTGATGGTCGAGGGTAATGAGCTAGTATTTTATCCAAAATCTTAACTTAATAAGTTAATTGTCATTTAAAAGACCACGATATTATCGTGGTCTTTTTGTATAACCTCAGTGAATTTATATAATTCTCATAATGAGAATGTGAATATTTATTGTGAAATTAATCAAATTATCAATCTAATTATAAAGTATTAATAATCTACACTCGCTATAGTTATTTATTCCTTTTACTAAATTATTTTTACAGGAAAGGATCATGACACGCTCTCAAAATGTTTATGTAATTTCTTCTGACTCAGATTGGTCAGGGTTAGTTATTGCTGGTTTATCTCATTCTTTTAAAAACTACACTTTTTACACTGAGAAAACTGTCAATAATATATGGAATTTAAAAAATACTGATATTGTTATTTATGATCGCCTTACTTTAGGTAATCCATCATTGCACTTAATCTCACCACTTTCGCGTGGCGGCGCTTGGTTGCTTGCCAATGCGAGTAAGCAAGACTTAGAGGGAGTTCAAGGGCTTATATCTCTGGGTTGGGGTGGGTTACTAGAGAATGACTTTACCTTAGAACTGCTTCACAAATCCGTCCGAATGGTGGCTTCTGGTCAGTTATGGTTTAGTCGAGAAGCCATGTCTTCTTCATTAAAGAATATTGTGAGGGGACAAGTTCATAGTTCTTCATCTGCGGAAGTTCTAGGTGCTAAATACGAACTTTCTACTAAAGAACAGAAAGTATTTATGTATTTAGTTCAAGGTTATTCAAATAAAGAAATAGCAGGTCAACTGAGTGTAAGTTTAAGCACGGTAAAAACACATGTCTCCCATATATTATCTAAAACAGGAAAGCAAAGCCGTTCTCAGTTAGGATCTTTAATGGTTGAGTGATTTTTGATCTAGTTCAAATTAATTATTTGGTTGTCCTTTACTCATCCTTTTATGTGGTTCTTTTGGTCAGATGACCGATAGGAAAAAAGTTAATAAGGCGTACATTTAACTCGTCTACTTAATTCAACTTTTGGTCTATACCGCAGGAAAAAATGTAAAGGAGAACAATCATGAAACGTTTAGCAGGTTTTGCAGCAATGGCGTTGCTTGTATCGGCTGGTGCAGTTGCGAATCCATGGGTCGTTGGGTCTGACGAAGGTCGCGCAGACTTTTACGTTAAATTCAAAGGTGAAGTGCCTAAGCGTTGTGAAATGATGACTTACGGCAACTTGGATGTCATCAATTTCGACTTAACTAAGTCATCTGATACAAAAGAATTTGGCTTTAAGACGTGGTGCAACTCATACGGTACGAAAGGTATCGTCCAAGTTGACCCATTTGGTTTTACCAACAGCAATGAAGATGAAATTCCAATGGAGTACAGCTTCAATGGTGAAACTAAGCTAAAAGACAAAGGGATTGACACTACCGTTGCTCGTATCCATCAAGTGGTTGAAATTAGTAACAACCTAGATAAAACGATGACTGATGAGCACAAACTTTCAATTACCTCTAAACCTCAAGCTGGTGCGCGTTGGGGTGAATACAGCGGCGCGATGTATGTGACTCTATTCCACATGTAGGAAGGAATGCGCTGAGGGAGGTCCCGTCCATCCCTCAGCCATTATGTTGTATGAAAACACTTCGAATATTATTTCTCATCTTGATTTACATGCCAGCACAAGTGTTGGCTTTTGAGCTTTTCCCAATGGTGCAATTTCTTTCCGATTCAGGGAAAGAGACAACGGTATTTTTCAAGGTAACCAATACCTCTCTTGCACCTTTGCCTATCGAGGTGACTGGCGTTAAGCGATTAGTTGAATTCAACAACGAAGAGTCGCTTCTTGAAACCGATGACTTGATGATCTTTCCACCGCAAGTACTTATTCAGCCGGGGAAATCTCAGACCATTAAGGTGCAATACATTGGCGCACCCAAGGGTGTAGCAGAATCCTATCGTTTGATCGTGAGCCAATTGCCACTCAAAGCGGATGAAGTTGAGAAAGATGCCATACAAATGTTGTTCCGAATCGGAGCGCTTGTGTTTGTCTCTCCACAAGATGCGCAAGACCAATATTCCAGCGAAATCACTGTATCCAATGACAACAAGCCAAATCTGAAAATTAGCAATACAGGTTCAAGTGTTATTGAGTTAAACAAACACACTTACTCGGTTGATTGGCAAGGTCAAACGAAGCGTTGGGATTGGGATCAACTAGAGCCGGTTCTACCGATGCAATATCTCGTGCCAAACCAGAAAGTTCAGGTGAACGTCGAGTCACTTCTTGTGAACTAACGACACCCAGTTTTCATAACGTCGCTGACATACACGGAAGGTTACAATGTGGCGCGCATTCGTCGTATCGATCGCTGTCCTTATTTCTGGGGCTGTATGGGGAAGCTCTTACAGCCTCTCCTTACCCCTTGTGTATGAACAAAATCAGCTTGGCGAACTCCCTGTTGAAATAAACGGCATGGCTCTTGAGCGAGTGTCTGTCGATGCCCTCCAAGATTTGCTCGGAACGCGCGTGAGTCCGGAATGGTGGTCGCAGTTTTTTGGTTCAGAGCCGTCAACATTCGTTGATATCGAAACACTCGCTGAGCGAGGTATCGAGGTGACACTTAATACTGAATCCTTGTTTATTGACGTTCGGCTCTCGGCACAAATTCTTAGCGAACAAGACATTACTTTGTCGTCTGGCTATCCCGATTTTATTCCCTCTGAAAGTGGCTCGATAAACTGGTTAAACAGTTTTAGCTTCGCCTATAACAATTATTGGCAAGAGGATGTTGAGACTTGGGACACGTCGCTGGATTGGTTGTCACAAGGCAATATCGGTGGTGCCAGTGGTGTGAATTTTCTTTTAGCCAATTATCTTGAAGCGGATAACGAAACCACAAAGTTTTCTCGAGGTGAGTGGATTGCTTTCTATGATGATCCAAACTTACCGATGCGTGCTTCCACAGGGGATGTTATCAGCGGTGAATCCGGACATATTTATGGTATGTCCTTGGGTGGTTTTTCTATTGAAAGTCGATACGCTGACTTACAACCGGATCGTGAGACAAGCCCTGAGAGTAGCCAACAACTTGTTCTGCTCGAATCCGCTGAAGTGGAAGTTTATGTCAACGGTGAACGAATTTCTGGTGGGCGATTGGAGCCGGGACGTTACAACCTCAAGAATCTGATCTTAGATAACGGTGCTAACGATATTACGGTTGTCGTCAACTATGTTTCTGGTAAGCAAGACGTATTGCGCTTTACTCAATTTTACAACGCTAAGCTGTTGAAAAAAGGTCTGATTGATTACTCGTTTTCCGTTGGGCAGCCAATCATCTATGACAACCGTCAAGTAGAATACGAAGAGGAGTGGGTAGCGACAGGTTACTTAGAATATGGTGTCACTGACTGGTTAACCGCAGGTGCAAACGGCTTATATGCTCAAGATGGTTCGATATTTGGGGCTCTGACTACTTTCAAAAGCGGTGTAGGGAATGTGACTGCCCGTTATTCGCTAAGCTCTGCAAGTTCGGGAGAAGACGGTTGGATAGCTTCCCTTGATTATGAAAACAGCATTTTTGGAAGTGGGGAAAGCCAATCTCCCAACCTACGTTTTGCGATTGAAAAATCGGATGATTTTCAAAACAAACCTTGGAAAGAATCCCAAGAAGGCAACTCATATACACAATATCTCGCAAATTACTTTTGGCAGATAAACAGTAAATTTGATCTGACATTAACAGGACGCCTGACTCAGCTCCCTCCTGATGACGATGAGTTACGTGGTTCGGTCTTGCTAAATTGGCGACATGGTGGTTTTACGGTAGGGGTTGGCAGCGAATACGAAGAATCCGAGCGTTATAACGAACCGGATATGCGTTTCTTGTTTACCTTTGAATACAATTGGTATTCGGATGAGCATGGAAATCGTATAGGCCTCTCTTACAACAGTGAGAATGAACGGAGCCGAGCGTATTTTAGTAATGAAGGTTTGAACTACGTTGGTGACTATGGCGTAAGAATCGAAGCTGAGCAGGACGAATTTCGTGATACCCAACGAGCTCAATTGAGTTACACCGCAAATCGTTTTAGAGCAGAGTCCGAAGTAAGCCGTGATGTAGTGAGAAAAGAAGATACCGAGCAATACCAAGCTTCACTGCGCCTAGCGACTGCAGTTGGTATGGTTGACGGTGATTGGGGGTGGGGACGTGCGACCAGTGGTCCTTTTGTTGTGGCAGAAATGCACCCGACGTTGGGTGAAGCGACTGCGAACCTAGATGTAGACTCCCAAGGAAGACCAACCGCAATAGCGACAAAGCATCTTAATGGTCTTGTTTCGATCTCCCAGCCTTATGCTCGCTATGCGATGGATTATAACGTGATGGATTCTCCCGTTGGTTATGACTGGGGAGGTGGCAAACTTGAGCTAATGCCGGCGGCGGCCACCGGATATTTGTTGACGATAGGTTCCGATGCGTCATATACGGCGAGTGGTTATTTGAAGCGTCTTAGCGGTGAACCTATCGAGTACCGACAAGGGCGTGTGTTGGTTGATGATGAACAAATTGAGTTTTTTACCAACAAGCAAGGACGATTCTTCATTCAAGGTCTACGTCCTGGCATATATACACTTGAGCTTTATGGACTACAGACTAGCCCTGTCGTTATCTCGATTCCTGAGTCTGATACGAGCTTAATCGATTTAGGTGAAATCACAGTAATGCCGAACAATGACAAATAATTTAGCGCATTGTACTGGTAAAGGAAAAGGAGAATAGGATGAAAACAGTTAATCGCAGTGATGTCTTAACATTCGCAACCGTGCTATTTCTTACTGCTTTTGCTTCACCGTTGTTGGCGAATGATGCCAGCGAAGCGCTGTGTGAGGGGACATTTAGGGTAAGCATCAATGATACACCTTATAAACCTCATGTGACGCAACCTGATACCTTGTGGTTTCAAGGCAAAATAGAGTTAGATAGCCAACTAGTTAACTGTATGAGCGGCATTGTCATCAAGCCTTCAAATGGTTGGCAGCAGGTTGTTTCTGGCCCTCAAGGTAAGATCAATTCGACCGTCCTTAACACGCAAAGAAAAAGCCTAAATAGAACCCCTCAAGGAGACTTTTTACTACCAAGTCGTGGTAGTAAGCAGGTCGATTTTTGGGTGCAAGTGCCCGAAGGAAAAACCATGCAACCGGGCAATTATCGGGCAGATTTTGAATTTTCGTTACTTGGCAAGCAAGTTGAAGTTGGTGTGAGGAATGCAGGGCTCGACTACACGATAAAGCCATTCGTACGAGCACGCATAGAGGCAAATTCAAGTTCCAATGTGTCTGTTTCTGGGGCAAGAGTAACGGTGGATATGGGGAATTTAACCAAGCAAAACCGAAGGGATTTGGACATTGTCGTGGTGAGCAACGCTTCCGTAAAACTTGAGCTCGACTCGTTGAATCATGGGCACCTTGTCAATACTAGGAAACCGAGTCATAAAGTTCCGTACACCACATTTTTGCAAGGTCAGACTCTTGGGTTGGATAGTCCGGTGTTTTTAAATACTCACCGTGGGAACCAAACTCGCTTCAATATGGCTTTTGAAAATAAGGCAGTGCCAGGTGCTGCTGCAGGGTTATATGAAGATGAGATGACCATTAGTTTGATTGCCTACTGACTAACGTAAGTTGAGACGAATAAAAACGCCGCAATTGATGCGGCGTTTTTTTGTTCTTGCTGAGGATTATTGGATGTCCAATAGCTCCACATCAAAGATCAGTACACTTGCTGGTGGGATAGGGCCAGTACCGTTTTTACCGTAACCAAGTGTGCTTGGCACGAACAGGCGGATTTTCTCGCCCACAACCATGTATTGCAGACCTTCTTGCCAGCCTTTAATCACCTGATTTAGACCGAATGTGATCGGCTCACCACGTTCTACTGAACTATCGAAAACCGTACCATCGATAAGCGTGCCATGGTAGTGAACTTTCACTTTGCTAGTTGCAGTTGGATGAACGTCGCCCGTTCCTTTCTCAAGAACAAGGTATTGCAGACCACTCTCTGTGGTAATCACACCTTCTTTCTTGCTGTTTTCTAGCAGGAACTCTTGCCCTTTTGCAAAGTTTTCGTCTGCCGCTTTGTGGTTTGTCCAAGTACGGTAGATAAAGAATGCCGCTAGGACGAAAATAATAAGAGGAAACAGAAATTTAGACACAGTAGCTCCTTGTCTTATTTTGGTTGTTTTAGCAGGTAGTTGATAGTGTCAGCCATTGCTTCAACGGTCTCGTGGCCACCAGTGATTACTTGGTATTTACCATTTACGATGAAGGCAGGAACTGAGTTGATTTGACCACGAGTCGTGATCTCTTCTGCTTTAGTAATATATTCAAACAGTTTCGCTTGTTGTGCGTCGTCTAGCTGGTAAGGGCTTACTAGGTTACGAGACTCAAAAGCTTTCTCTACCGCAGCTTGGCGCTCATCGGCAGTTGCATCTGCACCCATTTGAACGGCAGCAAACAGTTCTTCCATAAACGCTTTGTCCGGAGTGCCGTTAACTTGCATTGCCGCTGTATAGAAAATGATCGCGCTGATTTGCGCACTTTCGTTAAAGGTAACGTGCATCTTCTCAACTTTCTGTTCTGTCAACGATTCAATTTGAGGAACGAACTGCTCCATCGTACGACAATGACCACAGGTGAGAGAAAACGCTTCAGTTACTGGTGCTAAGTTGTATTCAGCAAGAGAAACTGGCAGAACTTCGTATTGCTTGCCTTGTTGTGGCTGACTATTGCCGTTGTCACAAGCTGTTAGGGCAAAAACTGCGGCAAAAAGTGCAGCGCCTTTAGAAATGGTTTTGAACATGGGTAAGGCTCTAAATAGTAAAATTGGTGCTAGTTTATCGGTTAACGGTATCGACGAAAACCATTAATACGGCTTGTTACACTAAAGTGAGACAATCGAAGAAAGTTTAGACAAAACATGGCAATGACGTTGTGTTTAGTGCGCTCAGCTATTGAAAATTCGTGAAGTGAAACGCCATTAAGCGACAGTTTAGTTAACGAGATTTTCTTTGCTCTCTTATCTACCAAATAATGTTTGATAAAAATGAATGCCCAACTTAAATCGTTGGCATGAACTGTGCTTGTGTATTGAAGAAAATATGGTAATAGGCACTAAAGTTTGGGCGATTTAAGCCGACACAGTGAACAGGAATTCATTCTACGTTGGTAACGGTATGAAGCATTGGTTTTTAGTGGCATGCGGTCTATTAGCCGGGTGCACGAGTATTAATTCAGATATGGTTCCGGGCGGTAATATTCTCGATACTGCCCCGAGAACTAACTCAGAGCTAAGACATCCAGAGTGGGGTTACGCGAAATCTTACGTGTCAACTCCACGTTATGTTGCTCAGACTCCGAGTACAGCTGGAAAAAAGTCACAGGGCGTGACGTCACTGGAGATGTTTTTAAATAGACATCATATCGCCCATGAAACCATCAGTGGCGACCACCTTATGGTGCGTTTGAAAGAACAAGTGCATTTCCAAACGGGCTCTGCGAGATTATCATCGCAATCTCAAGACTGGATCCGCAATCTTGGACATTATCTTGCCGGGCGTACTGATGTTGATGTGGTGATAGACGGTCATACAGACAGTACAGGCGCAGAGAGTTTTAATGATTCGTTATCGGAAAAGCGTGCTCGTGAGGTAGAAAAGCAGCTACTTGCAACCAGCTTGCCTCGTCAAAGAGTGTTCTCTCGTGGCTTTGGCGAATATGTGCCGCAGTGCAGTAATACCACAGCAAGCGGTAAGGCATGTAATCGTCGAGTGGAACTGATGCTGATTGTCGATCAGTAAGCGCCCATATCATTGAATTGAGATAAAAGAAAAGAGGCACCGTATGGTGCCTCTTTTGCATCCGCCAATGTTCTTAGGGGGAACTAGGCAAATTCTTTTTCAATGTAAGCGACGATGTCTGAAGACTCGTAAAGCCATTGCGTCTCGCCATCTTTTTCAATACGCAGACAAGGTACTTTTACACGACCGCCACCTTGTTCAAGTGCTTCGCGATGTACTGGGTCGTTTTTCGCATCACGTAATTCAATGTTCACGGATTGACGTTTCATAGCACGTCGAACTTTTACGCAGAAAGGACAAGCTTCAAATTGGTACAGTGCGTAGTTTTTGGCTTTATCATCAACGCTTTTCTGTGCTTCTGCCGAACGTTTAACGCCACGGGGAGAGAATACTGCATTGAGAAGTAGAATGATTTTTCCCAAAATCCAACGGATAAACTTCATAATGATCCCTTGATGTTCAGTGGATGAGTGTCCTTGTATGTCATGCAACGAACTTACGTAACGAAGTCGTTGAGCGTAGAAAGCCGTTGCATGAAAGGGCGTAGTCTATCAGGTGTTTGGTTTTGACAAAACCATGTATTTTATGAGGAAAAAAGACGTTTTACCCAACCAAATAGCCCGCTTGCTTTTACTGGGTTAGCTTCTTTACCAAGATAGAAACTCTGCACTAAGTAGACACGTTCGAGTCAGTTATAATTTCACCAGATTTTGGCAAGTGGCGACAAACTGGCGGCAGACGTTAGAAAATATGACGAAGTAAACTATACGTTGTTGAGTGGGTTGAGCGTGATGGCATCAGTTAAGTGATCTGGCGCGAAATGCGCATAACGCATGGTCATTTTTATATCTGCATGCCCTAGTACATCTCGAAGTATTAGTATATTACCTCCGTTCATCATGAAATGACTGGCGAATGTATGGCGGAGTATGCGTGATGCTTGACCTTTAGGAATGCTAACTCCTAATTTGTTTTTTAGAATATAACAAAAAGGTGTATAGCACTCTTCAAATAATGGTCCAGAAGTGGGTTTGTTGGTCTCCTTATAGAGCTCTTCTGATATTGGAACTGTGCGGTTTTTCTTTGTTTTTGTTTTGGTGAACGTTACTTTGAACTGGGAAACCTGTGATCCTCTTAGTTGAGCAGCTTCATTCCAACGAGCTCCAGTAGAGAGGCAGAGTTTGATGATCTTAATCATGTCTGCGCGTTTGTGGTGTTCAGTATAAGTCAGTAACTTCACAATTTGCTCATGTGTGAGAAATGCCATCTCATGTTCTGATTCTTTAAATGGTTTCACATTTTCTATTGGGTTGGGTAATTTCCATTCTCCTAGTTCAATAAGTTTATTGAATACCGCTTTAAAACGACCGAGTTCGTAATTTACCGTATCTTTGGCTGAAAGAGGATAAATCTGTTTGGCTATTAGTACCGGCTGCTTTCTGTCTTGCTCTATTTGCATGGTTATTGTCTTTACATCCCACTGCAGCAGGTAGGGTCTACGCAGCATATGGTGGTGTTTACATTTTCGTGGCTATCTTATGGTCGTGGGTCGTAGATGGTATTCGTCCTAGCTTATGGGACATAGTCGGTATTTGTGTAGTGATGCTAGAAATGGCAATCATCATGTTTGCGCCAAGAGCTACATAACGAAGCGTTTAAACAGATTCGCAACGCTCGGCATTTTTGGTTTGATTCGACTTTAGTATTTACGGCACAATGGTTTAGGTAGATGGCATCGTTATTCACTACTTAACACGGTGTTATGTGAATAGGGAAAGGAGAACGAAGAATGATGGAATCCAATGTTTTTGAACGCACTAACAACGGAGAGCAGGAAATAAGCTCTCGGCTGTATAATTTTACGATTGGAGCGGTACTGTGTTGGGGCTTTTGGATTAATTGGTTAATGGTTGGGAATATCCCGGTAGAGTCAATTGCCGCTATTAATCCTTGGGTCTTTTTCATCGGCTATTTTGCGAGCTGCTTCTTTGGGGTTTACTTGTTCAGTAAATCTTCGAATCCATTGGTTAGTTTTGTTGGCTATAACTTTGTAGTTGTACCTTTTGGATTAATCATCAACTTGGTGGTATCACGCTATGACCCATCCTTGGTCTTAAGTGCGATTAAGGTTACAGGTCTAGTGACTGGCATGATGATGCTACTAGGAACAATTTTCCCTGCTTTTTTCCAAAGAATCGCTGGTGTATTAACTATTGCATTAGTTGTTGTACTTGTGGTTGAGCTCTTTCAAATATTTATCCTTGGGATCCACCAAGAATGGATAGACTGGGCTGTCGTTATCCTTTTTTGTGGTTATATCGGCTATGATTGGGGGCGAGCAAATCAAATTCCCAAAACAATGGACAATGCAGTAGATAGCGCAGCCGCTCTATACATGGATATCATTAATCTATTCTTGAGAATACTAAGAATTATGGGGCGCAAATAGAGTCCGCATAACAAATGGTTTAAGAGTGATTCGGCACTCGTGGCATTTTTACTATACGTTGGGTTTAGTGGGTAAGGTATATGCTGTGGCTTATGGATTGCGCTGCTCACATCTTCGAATGACGTTATGTGCTTTGCGGCATATATCACAAACTATGAAACAGATGAGAGTAAAATTCCTCGGAAAATACCTTACAAAATAGTTTTTTCATGAAGTTCAATAGGTTACTTTTCATCGCTTGTTGTTTTGTCTCCAGCTCAGCCATTGCTTCCACCAGTACCTTAGAGTGCATATATAAAAAGTATGCAGACCCAGAGGGCGTTAGACCAAAATCTGCAAAGGATTAGTGATGAAAAGTTTTAAATTAATTTGTGGGTTGCTTTTGTTTATTAGCATTGCAGCATGTTCGCCTTTTGAAGTATTTCAAGATATGGACAATAAAGAAGAGCAGTTTAATGAGTTAAGCCTCCAGAAGCTTGGTGCTAAGGCTGAGACTAGTTGGAATATCCAAAATGGACAATTAACTAGTATTACAGTTATTTACCGTGCTAACTCGTTAAATGATGTGACAGTAAGTAATCTAGGAAATGAAGTAGAATCAATGGTTAAGAGCATTTATGGCGACGGATCGTATGCGATAAGTATTGCAATTAACTTAGGTGATGAATAAATTTTTAACAACGTTGTTTATCATTAACAGAGGAAATGAAATGGATTGGTATTTGGCGGTCTTAAAGAAGTATGCAGTTTTTAATGGAAGGGCTAGACGAAAGGAATACTGGATGTTTTTTTTGTTTAATCTCATTTTTTCTTTTGTTTTAGGGTTTATTGATGGGATCTTAGGTACAGTATTTATCGGTACTATTTACGGGCTAGTTGTTTTAATTCCAGGTATAGCTGTGACGGTTCGTAGGTTGCACGATATCGGGCGAACAGGCTGGTGGGTGTTAATTGGATTAATCCCGTTAATTGGATTAATCGTGCTTATCGTATTTGCAGTAACTGACGGAAATAAAGGAAGTAATGAGTACGGGTCCAACCCGAAGGATCTGGCTGATACATTTGCCTAATAATTGGCTTAAGAGTGGTTCGCAACGCACGGCATTTTTGCTATGCGTTGCTCACACCCTAACAAGATGTATGTGCCTTCAGGTTAGAGCACATACTCGAAGTCATTCCAGTTGAAGTCGGCTTATTTGATACACTTGACGACATACAAAATCTAGTTCGACTCAAAGGAAGCTATGAAAGTCATTTCAAAGAATGACATCGATCAGTATATCGGTGTGGATATCGAGCCAACAGATTGGTTTGTTGTAAATCAAGACCAAATTAATCAATTTGCAGATTGTACCTTAGACCATCAATTTATCCATACGGATCCGGTTAAAGCACAAGGTACAGTGTTCAAGTCTACAATTGCGCACGGTTTATTATCTCTGTCTATGCTCCCATATTTTGCAGAGAGTTTTGGGTACCATTTGGAGGGGGCTAGACTCGCTCTCAATTATGGCTTTGATAAGGTGCGTTTTATCCACCCGGTAAAAGTAAATAGCCGCATTCGAGCTCATGCCAAATTGGTTGCTGTAGAAGAAAGGAACCCAGGACAGTATGTATTTAGTACAGAAGTGGTTATTGAAATTGAAGGTGAAACAAAACCTGCGTTGAGCGCTGTATGGTTAGCTATGCAGATCGTTCCTTAGTGGCAAGGTATTAAGAGTATAACAAACTGCTTGAGGGTAATTCGCAACGCGTGGCGTTACTGTGTGTTAGTTCTAATGGTATGCGGCGACTTCGGTATTGCGTTGCTCAGCCCTTCACAGGGAGTTAGGGCTATCCAGAGATTGGAGTAAAAGATTGAAGACAAATTATATCCTTATTGATTTTGAAAATGTGCAGCCTAAAAACTTATCCTTACTTGAAGGGCATCCTTTTAAGGTGATAGTTTTTGTTGGTGCAAATCAAACAAAGGTTCCTTTTGATGTTGCGACGGCTATGCAAAATTTAGGTTCTAGTGCCCAATACATCAAAATCGATGGAAATGGACCAAATGCTCTTGATTTCCACATTGCTTATTATATTGGCAGTATATCTGCCGTAGATAAGGATTGTTTCTTTCACATTGTTTCTAAAGATTCGGGTTTTGACCCATTAATCAAACACCTTAAGTCTAAAAAGGTGCTCGCTAATCGCGTCAAAGATGTTTCAGAGATACAAGTGTTGAAAATTTCAAATACTAAATCCGATTCAGAGAGAATAAGTGCAGTTACGGAGTACCTGATAAGCCGAGGTGTTTCTAAGCCGAGAGCAGTTAAAACTCTATCAAATTCAATTCGCCAGTTGTTTATGAAGCAGCTAGAAGAAAAAGAAGTAGACCATTTGGTAGAACTTTTAGTTGAGGCAAAAGTAGTTTCAGTCAATGGGACTAAAGTTAGTTACAATCTACCGAAATAGCCCTAACAATCTGTTTAAGAGTGATTCGCAACGCTTGGCATTTTTGCTATGCGTTGCGTTTAGTGCTTTAGGTGGTATGCGGCGACTTTTGTATTGCGTTGCCCACACCTTAACAGGGCGCTATGTGCAAGTTCAATGATAAGAGGTCGCGCACTTGAATTATGAATTCCCAGAGGAATTGGATTTTTTTGAAAGAGGCTTCGGTTGGTCTGAAGAGTACAGTCATGATGAAGGACAATTCTCATTTATAATGCAGTACGATAATGGAGATAGCTTAATCTTTACTCATTCACCATTTTGTAACTGTTCAGTGAGTGTGAAATTGGTTCAAGATGAAGTGGTTGTTTTTGACGTATTTAAAGAAAATGTTTCTTCGATTGCTTTCCAAGCATGGGGAGCAGAACAGGTTATAAGAGTTTATTTCTCCAAAGACACTGAAAATAATGACTTTCTTGTGTATTTTAACCCTAAACCAAGACTACGGTACTCCGAGCTTTGAGTTTGCACAAAACAATCTGTTCAAGAGGGATTCACAACGCGTGGCATTATTGCTACGCGTTGCGTTTTGTGTTTAAGGTTGCATGCGGGAGCTTCTGTATAGCGTGCTCATTCCTTAACGGGGTGTTATGTGGTGTATGAAAATGCATGAATATTGCAAATTAAAAAGCAGAATAAAAGACATCCTAATTGAGCGAGGATACAAAGAAGTAAAACCTGATACCTACATAGACTACTGTGGTTCAATGCACAGTATTTAGGCCTCAGGCAATTATAGGTTTATGATCCAGTGGGATGGTGAAGAAGGTTTCGGCTCGGTTGAATACTGGGAACATGATAGTTGGAAATTGTTAGAACCGATAGTTCCCGAAGGTTTCAAAGAAGCCTTTGACAGCAATCTTGAAGCTCTGTGTATTAGTGTTCAACGCCACCTTTGAGTCACCACATTACAAGGTGTTTAAGACGGATTCCCAACACTTTGCGTTTTCGGTTTGATTCATCTTTAGTGTCTACGGCACAATGCTTTAGGTCAGGTGTTAGCGTTGCTCACACCTTAACAGGGCGCTATGTACTTGAGGGGATATGAAAGTTTCTGAATTACAGGAAGTATTTCTGGCTGAGCTGGGCTCTCTTCTTCCTGAGTGGAAGTATGTTAATTCACAGCGCACTTTTAAGTTAAAGTCTGGTAACTTCAATTGGCATTTGCATATCAGTTGTATTAATCGTGCGTCAGGTTTTGATGCGACAGCTGATGTTGCGGTCGAATTTCTGGATAAAAAGAAGAAGTTGATAATTGTTGGGGCTGAGCTTGGAAACATAGAGGGTGCTGGGCAACGACGCTTTCCAGTGATTTCGTATGACGATGCTGTTGGTTCTGCTCGTAGATTGAAGCTCTGCTTCGATGCCGTTGGTTTACCTTTCCTTAATTTATATAGTGATCCAAAAGTAGTTCTATTGTCACTTAAAAAAGGTGGTAAAGATGCTATGTTAATCAGTCCTTTGCCAAATTTACACGACCAGCAAATTGAAATATTAAGTCAATATATTGAAGAGTGTACACAGCAAAGCGTTTAAGACATATTCGCAACGCTCGGCGACTTTGGTTTCAAGTGGCTTTTGTGTTTATGGCGCAATAATTCAGCTTAGGTGGTAAGCATTGCTCACTACTTAACGCAGCATTATATATCTCTATTACATGGAGTAATTAATTTGAGTTGGAATCTTACTATCTGGCGGTGGAGGTCAGATTTAGACACGATGGCTAAGCGGCGGAAGTTCAAAATGAGAACAATCGCAGCGGCGTTGCTAAATACTGGCTGCCACAATGCAGTAGATGAATGTGACTTCAGTGAGTTTCTAGAAGAAATAAATGACCTTTTCGGACTAGATGAGTTGGGTCGCCCATTTGTTCTTGAAAATTATAGAGACTACATCGTGTTTAATTATAGTTCAGATGTAAGGTTTACTCTTGTGCCTCAATTAGGGGCTATTGCGCAAAAACACGGTTTCAATGCTGTCGAGGGATAATACATAATAAAGCGTTTAAGATGGATTCCCAACGCTCGGCATTTTCGGTTTGATTCGGATTTAGTGTATGACGTACCATGGCTTAAGTGTGGTGGTCTGCGTTGTTCTCCACGTAACACGGCTAGCTTTCTCAAGGAGATTTTGTGGAACAGTTCGGTATTACTTATTTCGACTTAGCACTATTAATTCTATGTCCGATCGGCGGAGTAATGGGAAGTTTTGCATTTGCAATAATGGATTCTATTGATCCGTTGAATTCACCTAAAGATGAAGTAAGCTTGATCTTCGCATCTGCTCAATTGCAGGAAAAGCGAGGTGTTTGGCTTGGCTTACGCTGTACACTGGGTTTTATTTTAGGTGTAGTTGTATCACTATATTTTCTTGGTTCAATTCAACCTAACATTGCAACTGTAGCTAAGATTATGGCGTTATCAATTGTTGCCGGCTATGCGGCTCCTAAAGTATGGGCAGCACACGAAATTATAGTTGAAGCCAAGATTAAACAGTTAATGACCGAAAACGAGAAAAGCTAACAAATTGTTTATGAGCGATTCGCAACGCGTGGCATTTTGACTATGCGTTGGTTTAGGTGATTAAGGTGTTATGCGGCGGCATCGGTATAGCGTTGTTCACACCTTAATAGGGCGCTATGCGCTTAAGGTTATATGAAAGAACTATTAGAAAGAATTCAAACAGAGTTTGATGAATCAGAAGGTAATATTCGCATCGTTGATGCTGATTGGTATGCGGACGGTCTTAGGATTAGCCTTTCAGTCTTGATGCATAATGAGGCTGAACCTGAACTTTGGGAAGTGCAGTGTATTGGTGTCGTTGAAGAGTCTATATGCTCTGCTGAAGAAGAGTTACTCTCTATATCTAAGAACTCTCCTCTTTTAATTCCATACCAAGAAGTAGAAATTGACCTGTTTTTTTCGGGAAACTCATGCAGCCCAGAGTCACTTCTTGGTGTTCTTTTTAGCGCCTGTGTGGAGATAATGGGAAAAGCGGAATACTTAGTCCGGTTCTTGAATCAAAAGCCAACTGTAAATGGGATCGTGAAAACTAAATTTGGTACTTTAGGTCGCTTCCCCAAATCATTGGCTGACAAAATTACTCAAGAGCTAAGTGCACTGCCAATAAATATCAAGCCCATTGAGGCAGTTCCTCCAAAACATTGGACAGGATCAGAACTCATAAGTTACCCAAGCTTGTCTGTTTTTGAGTTAGGTAATTCTTACGTTATAGCAGAAAGCTTTGCCGCAGTACGTGCATAACAAAGCATTTAAGAGTGATTCCCAACGCTTGGTATTTTCACTTCATCGCTGGGTCTTTTGTTTAAGATGGGGGTTTGCTGCTGCATCGGTACTGCGTTGCTCTCACCTTAAAAAGGTGTTATACACCCAATCTTAAAGTGCACTGCAATTGTTGTCTTGCCAAACTTGCTCACGAGCTTTCATGCTTTCTATCATGTAGTTATTTTCTTCAAGTTTCTGGTTTGTTTGAGAAAAAAATTGTGTAACGGCTGTCTCTTGAACTTGGTGAAATAACTCTTCTCCTGCATCAAGGTTTTCTAAATCAGCAATAATAAGGCGCCAGTAATAAGATGTTTTCCTATTTGTTAGGTCGGCAGCTACCCAACAAAATGTGTCTTGCTTCAGCTCTCTAAGGTGTTCACGAGTTCCTGCAAGCGTGCTACAACTAAACAATAAAAAACATACAAGCATTAAGTTCTTCATTCGTGAACTTCCTGTTCTACCGAGGTTTTGTGGAAAACGGTGATGATAGCAGTGGGAATAATTGGGCACAAATAGTACTCGAATGATTATGTAGTATTAAATGAAAAATAAAATTTTGGATTTAGGTGTATAACAAACTGTTTAAGGTTGTATGTGGGAACTTCGGTATTACTTTGCTCACCCTTTAACAGGGGTGTATGTTTTTTATCGAAAAAGAACATGGAGGTTAATCGCTATGGGTAAGCAATTTTCAGAGTTATCCGATAAACATATTGAATTTATCGAACAGCAAAAAATCTATTTTGTAGCTACTGCTGCCGAGAGTGGCAGTGTGAATTTGTCCCCTAAAGGTGGAGATTCCTTACGGGTTATCAACCCAAAGCAAATAGTTTGGTTGAATCTTACCGGAAGTGGCAATGAGTCTGCATCACATGTCATTCAACATCCAAGAATGACTATCATGTTTTGTGCTTTTCAAGGCTCTCCTCTAATCCTTCGAGCCTATGGTAAGGCGACTGTTTTGCACTCTCAAGACGATAGTTGGGGTAAGTACGCATCGCTGTTCCCGGAGAGTGTTGCTGCTAGACAAATCTTTGTCTTGGATATCGATTTAGTACAGTCTTCCTGTGGAATGTCAGTTCCTTACTTTAGCTATGAGGGAGATCGCGAAGACTTGGCTAATTGGTCAGAAAAGCAAGGTAGAGAGGGTATAGAAAAATACTGGCTCAAAAAGAACCAAAAGAGTATAGATGGTTTTGAAACTGAAATTGTGAAAAGGACTGGCTTGGATACATAGTGATCTAACTACACCGTTTGATGCCACGCAGACATAATAAACAATTTAAGAGATATTCAGCGCGCTTGGCATTTCGGGCTTGAATGGAGTTTAGTGATTAGAGTGTTCAATTTGAGTGGCGTGGTAGCGCGCTTCACGCCTTATATACAAATAGAGGAAAACTATGTACAAGGCTGCTGATTTTGACTTGGATTCAAAAGAGTTTAGGTTTAAGAAAGACTCATATCCTTTGTCTAAGATAAATAATGCTAGGGTTAAAAAGTTAAGTCTTCTTGATAATCTAGGTCAAATGTTATTCTGGGTGTTTATTTTTTCTGGGGCACTTTGGTTAGGCATTCCAAGCTTTGAAGAGGCACCACAATGGCTAAAAGTTTTAGCTCTTAGTTTGACGGCTGTCGGTTTCATTTTTGCTCTTTTTCGTTGTTCAAGATATGCACTGCAAGTCGAGTTTCGCCACATAGATGAAACGGGCGTTCAATGGGTTAATGTCGCTAAATCATACTCAAAGTTAGATTGTGAGTTGTTTGAGCAACAAGTGCTGGCACTGAAGGAAAAGTTCGTATAAAAATCGTTCAACAATGCGTTGGCTCGTGTGGCATTTCTACTATGCGCTGGTTTTCCTCAAACCTTAAACAAGGCGTTATATGCCAGTAATCAAAAAATCGATAGCAGCGATGATTTCGTTTCTAAACGTGCTGAGCTCGTTGACTGGGGTCGTAAGGATTTTAGTAGGTACACTAGCCATTTGTTGAGTGAGAAGCACAAAGTCACCTTCATCAATATGGATTGTAGGACACAGATGGTTAGGGGCTTTTTTCTCTAGTAGCTCGATTGGAGTTAAAGGAATGACTAAGCGAGTATTCAGTGAATCTAGCAACTCGCTTTGGACATCAACAAAATATGGATAAGTGCTAGCGGTGCGCTTATCGTTGTTTTTATAAAGCGTAAATTGTGACATTAGAATACTCGGTATGAATCGGAAAATAGTCCGTGTTTTGCAGTTAAGTCGTTACAAGCTTCAATAGCTTCAGCATTTTGCTCTAACCATTCGGCTTTCAATTGCTGTTTTACTTCTTTTTCCAAAGCCTTTTCCATTGTGGCTGATAGGTTGATATTTAGGCGTTTAGCTTCGGCGAGTAACTCACTGTTTAGACTAAGGTTTGTCGCCTTTTTAGGTGCGTGTGTGTTATATGTGTTTCTCATGAATCAATCCTATGCGTATTAATGGTGCGCATTGAGTATAGGTGAAAGTTAGAGGTATAACAAATTGTTCAAGATTGATTCGCAATGCGTGGAACTTTCCAATATGTTGGGTTTAGTGTTTAAGGTGGTATGCAGTGGCTTCGGTATTGTTTTGCTCATACCTTAATTGGGAGTTGGGCGGCTATCGGCTATTCAGCCCATATTAAAATAAATAGGAAAGGTTATGGAACTTAGTAATCAGTTTGAGTATGCAGGCTTTTGGGTAAGATTTGGAGCGGCTTTAATCGATACAATTTTATTTCTTATGTTGACCATGCCACTACTATATTGGATATATGGTAATTACTACTTCGAGTCTGAGGGTTTTATCCTTGGTGGTTGGGACCTTTTACTTAATTGGGTGTTTCCATTCATAGCGACAGTGCTATTTTGGGTATATCGCTCAGCAACACCTGGTAAAATTGCGTTAAAGTTGAAAGTTGTGGATGCCAAAACGGGTGAAGCACTTTCAACGAGTAAGTCAATTATTAGGTATTTAGCATATTACGTTAGTACCATACCTTTGTGTTTAGGTTTTATCTGGGTAGCTTTCAACGGTAAAAAACAAGGTTGGCACGACCTGATAGCCAATACGGTTGTTATTCGACCTAAAGATCGTAGTGTCGAGGCTGTAGAGTTCGAAAAACGCACCTAACAAACTGTTTAAGAGTGATTCGCAACGCGTGGCACTCTAACAGTTAGTTTATTGCTTATAGCACAATGGGTTAGGTATGGTGTTAGCGTTGTTCACTCCTTAATTTAGCGGTTTGTACTTAGAGGAAAATCCGTCGTGATAAGAGAAATGGATATCTCAGATTACTCACAAGTGATCGGCTTATGGTCAACAACAGAAGCGATGTTGTTACGAGATGCAGATTCAAGGGAAAACATAGGTAAGTACCTAAAACGCAATCCTAACCTGAGCTTCGTTGCATTGGATGGTGACAATATTATTGGTGCTATTTTAGTTGGGACTGATGGTCGTCGAGGTTATGTTCAGCATCTGGCTGTTGATTCAACTTTCCGAGGCAAAGGCGTTGGTGCCAAGCTCATATCATCAGCAGTGGAAGCTCTATCAAAAGTAGGCATAGCCAAAACGCATCTATTCGTTGCAAATGAAAACATCAATGCGCAGTCTTTTTACGAAAGACTAGGCTGGATTTCTCGCGACGAAGTTCGGATGTTTTCTTTCAATTCTTCAAGCTGTGACAACATTTAGTGCGCATCTAACAAACTGTTTAATGGCGATTCGCAACACGTGGCATTTTCACTACTTTATGTGCAAAAATAAGAACTCATTAATATAACCAACAGTTAAGTAAGTGTGTGAAGTTATATGTAAAGCAAATGTTTAGTTGATCGTAACGTAACAAGCGGACAACAAAAGGGAACGCGGATATGAAGGTTGTCACGATGGTAGCTATGTTGTTGAGTATGGAGTTAAAACGCACACTGCCACCCGTTTCGACTTGTCAGCAGTCCCTGACAGCGTAGGAGACTAAATGGATAGAGCTGACAAGATCGCGGTAGGTTGTGTCGTAGGGACTGTCGTCGCGGCAATAATACTAAGCAGAGGCTATATTGTGGCTTTTTTACTTATAATCGCAGCGATATGCCTAGCCCTTATTTTTGTTTACAACGGTTACTATTTTGTACAAATAGCTACAGATTTAGTTGAAAGCCGCAAGCCCCCGAAAGATTGGAATGTGATACTCGGTTATTTTTTTGCATCAATCGTTTTTGGGGCATCAGCAATGATAGCAACGTTTGTTGCCATATCATTCATCGTCAATAGAACGTAATTAAAAGCCAGCTTAGACGCATTCTGTAGAATGCAGCGACAAGGACGCCAATGTGGTATAGGCGTGCAGTCCGAGTCGCGAATTTCGAAACTGACGCTGACTGCTTACAGCTCTAGTAAGGTAATCACTCCTACCTTGGTACTGAATACCATGTATGCACGCTGGCGACCAGTTTACTGAGCGTATGCTCGTCCATGGTGATTATTCAGGTCGGTGTGGTCGCCAGGCGCACAAAGAGCGAAGCGATATTGACAAAAAGATGTTGTTTAAATCTAAGTTAGATGACGCCTCGAACTTGTTTTGTAATCAGAAGTTCGTAGAGGTTTTTCTTGAGCATGGTTTGAGTGGCATCACTTTTACGGATGAACTCGCTGGGTCGCTTTAACAAGGATTGACCAAGACCGATAGGAGCATTTGAGTCTGATTTAGACCCGGTTATTGAAGGATTTGGGAATGCTTATGTGTGTCTGGGCTTTGGTTATCAAATAGAGGTTTCATTTACTATTTTGATGTTTAGTTACTGTGTTTATTGTTGTTTAACTTGTTGATTTTATTTGTGTTTGTTGTTTTTTATGAAGTTCGGCGGATAAACTTCATAATGATCCCTTGATGTTCAGTGGATGAGTGTCCTTGTATGTCATGCAACGAACTTACGTAACGAAGTCGTTGAGCGTAGAAAGCCGTTGCATGAAAGGGCGTAGTCTATCAGGTGTTTGGTTTTGACAAAACCATGTATTTTATGAGGAAAATAGACGTTTTACCCAACCCAATAGCCCGCTTGCTTTTACTGGGTTAGCTTCTTTACCAAGATAGAAACTCTGCATTAAATCGGTACGAAAAGCATCCAAATCCATGCGCTTAATCACTAACTCATGTTGTAGGATATTTTGCGTTTGCTCTGCATGGTCATGAGCAAGGCTAAAATCCATATTTAGATAGCCTTGGGTGTACAGCCATAAATGCGTCACCAGTACTAAGTCTTCGGCCGACTGATTGGTGAACTTTTCCGCGTGCTCTTCACCAAGCGTGTCGTTCAACACTTGCTGCATGTGGTGAGTGGAGGTGGCATGTTGTTCATACAGGGCGCTGGCTTCGATGTGAGATTTAGTCAAAAGCCCAAGCATATGCAGCGCAGGGGCTGTGTCAGGCTTGTTTTCACAGACTCTAATGAACAATGGGGCTTGTTCTTTTGTCCAACGTCGCCTTGCAGCCTTATGCTCATTAACGAAGGGAATGTTTTTGAACCCCATTTCTTGGATCAGTTCATTAAGAGGCGTCATTACTTTGTAATTCCTTCACCGTCACTTCGACGTGTTGTTCGTTAATATCAACGAAAATAGAGGTGCCGGTAATCATAACAGATAGGCTAGTGCCACGGTCAAGGTGTTGTGAAATCAAGTCGATAGCATCGTAGTCAAGGCTTGCAACATCCACTGGAAGCATGCCAAATTTGCCCGCCATCTTATCCCACCAAACGGAGGCTTTGGTGTTGTAGGTATAGACTTTTACTTTCTTAGCCAAACGGGTCGCTTTCTTGATGCGATCTGGTTCTGGTTCGCCAATCTCAATCCAGTGAGTGATAGATTGGTCGTCCTCTACACGCCACAAATCTGGTTCTTCTGTTGTAGATAGACCCTTAGTGAACTCAAGATCATCTTGTGCATTCAAGCAGTAGGCGAAAATACGAGCCAACATGCGCTGTGGCTTTTCAGAAGGGTGAAGGGCGATAGTAAGATTTTTTGAATCGTAGTAATCGTTGTTCATATCAGAGATTGCGATACGAAACTTGTAAATTGTTGGTTTTAGAGCCATAGGAAGTATCGATAAATGAAGGGCAAAAAAATAGCCAGCTAAAAGCTGGCTACCATATCAAAATCTTAAAGGATTAAACTAGAGTGATTTTCTCAGCTTGTGGACCTTTTTGACCTTGAGTGATTTCGAATTCTACTTTCTGACCTTCAACAAGCGTACGGAAGCCGTCACCTTGGATTGCAGAGAAGTGAGCGAAAACGTCAGGACCGTTTTCTTGTTGGATGAAACCGAAGCCTTTAGTTTCGTTGAACCACTTAACTGTACCAGTAGCTTTGTTAGACATGTCTATTTCCTAAATATCTAATTTTATGTAAATCTTCGCCTAATCGGCGCTTATAGCGTGGAAAAATAAATTGCTATTGCGTACCACAGGACGGGGGAGTTACGAGTAATCCAACGAAATGTGAAAACAAAGAACTTTCTTTCTAGCCGTGTTCGAGTCTAGGTTAATTACGGGTATAGTCAACATATATCGACCCATCAAGGGCAAATATTTGTATCTAGTCACTTTTTATACGGTGTATTTTTGATGAATTTTCAAATAAATGACGTTGTTGTGAAGTTTTTGGAGAATAAAATGAATTTTATTATACAAATTTGACTATTTTCCCTAATTATTGTCCAATCTGGTTCGACCATTAAGGAGGAAGTATGGTAAAGAACAAATCTAATCCTCAGCCAAATGAATTGAATCAAGATACCGAGTTTGGCAGAGGGGAAATCAAAGACAACGCACTTAAAGCTGTCGTCACTAGTCAACTGTTTAGAACGCGGGTTGTGAAAGCCAAAAAAGGCAAAGGCAGCTTCAATCGGAAAGCAAAACATAGAGGCAAAGAGCCCTATTCAAAGTTCTCACTAAAGTGGATTTTGAATAGGGCTTTTTTCTTATCTGAAGGTGATGGCGAGAGGGGGTTTTAGCGTTCTATTTTTGGAGAGTAAATTGAGTAAGCCGTGATTTGCCCCGCAACGATAGCAGAGAACATAAACAGCGCAGACAGACCAATACTTGGAATGGGTAAAATAGATTGTTCAAACACGGATTGGCTTGCGCTTACTAAGACGCGGCTACCCGGAACCAAAATGATGATGCCTTGAACAATGTAGATAGAGCCAGTCAGTTCCATCTTTTTCGCAATCCAAGTTCCGTATAATGTAATCAGAACTGTAGTTACCCAAGTCCCCACAACCCAGCCACTTTCGAAACCAAGATAAAAAGGTCCCCACATGCCCAGCATTGCAACGGGTAAGCCAAGCAGAATGTCGATAGGGCGAGCGTTAAAGATCACCCCAAGGCTGGCGGAAATTAAGAATAGTCCGCTAATGTGCATCCAAATCGGGATTTCATTGGTGTAGGCGATGGATTGCGCTTGTCCCCAAATGGCTTCACCGATATTGAGCCCCATGGTAATGCCAACAAACAACTTGATCAGCGTGAGAGCGCATTGCCCCAATAAACTGGTCCCTGATACCAAATCATTAAACGCGAGACATTCAAGGGAGTTAGCGATGGAGAGTCCGGGTACAAATAAGACAATCGTTGCGATACATAGCGCCCAAACAGGGATCGGCAGTCCAGTGCTGGACAGGTACGCAACAATAATACCTGTGAACAAAGCTGCAATGAACTCAACTGCAATTGCACGTCTCGCTCGGCAAACTTGCTGGCATCCCCAGACCATAAAACCAAGAATAAAAGCAAAGCCGACCGCTTCTAAAGTACTGCCGACCAGCATCAAGTACGCGGGTGGAATGCCCATATTCGCCAATGCAATAACCCATGAAGGATATCCAGCAGGCTCTGGGACGGGTTCGCTACTCGGTTGGTTGATTCGAATGATGGTGTTAGCTAGCAAACTTAAGTTGATTGAAGCTGGTTTCAAGCGCTTGAGTACCACTGCATTGTTATCATCTGGAAATTGATAATTGATCGCGGTTGGCGTGGCTTGAATCATCACATCCACGCCATGTTTTTGCGCGTAGTGCTGAGTGTATTTCTCTACTTTGTAAGGCGCACAGCCACTACGATGCAGCGTATCGCCAATTTCGACGATTTTGTTAATTCTATATTGAGAAGGCATGGCGAAAGCGAAAATTTCGGGTCACAAAAAAATTGCGCGTAAGTTAACAAAGTGATTCTTGTCGAGCGAATAATCATTAACTTTTTTGTGTGATTTTGTGGACTGTGTCAGGTGTTACTCATGTCGCTAAAAGGCTCAACCCAGAGAAACCCGGAGTTTCGAACTTTTATTCATATTAAATTCATAACAATTCGTGATGATTCTATAAAATAATCTAATGTAAAAGTGCCATTTTTCAGTGTAAAGGTACTAATTTAGATTCATATCAATAAGAGTTGCTACCTAAAGAAAGAACCTCTGCTATACCTTTAGTTCTATTTAAGTCTTAGATAGCCCTTTAGGGTAGGTTAGTGAGAAGTAGGTATGACCTTCATGCGTTATAGTACTAATGATTGGAAAAACACAATATTTGGCATGTTTCTGCTGCTTATTGTTGCGTTCCATTCCAGCGCAGTCTATGGGCACGAAACTAAGCAAGGTACCTTGGTTGTTGCTAATTCAAAAGCATGGAAACCCTTCTCATACCTTACGCCAGATGGTGAGCCTCAAGGCATCTTAATTGACTTCTGGCGCGAGTACTCCGTTCGAAATGATGTTCATGTGAAATTTCTTTTGCTTGACTGGGAAGAATCTTTACTAGCAGTAAAAGAGGGACGAGCAGATATTCATGCTGGATTGATATTTTCTGCAGAGCGCAGCCAGTATCTGAACTTTGGCACAGTGATTATGCCTATCGATACTCAACTTTATGTAAACAGTGACCTGCTAGGAATTGACGTGGAATCGGTGCTGAAAGGTGAATCGGCAATGGAAGTTGGTTTGGTGAAAGGAGGATACGAAGAGACTTTCGTTCGTAAACACTATCCGAACGCGGCAATACGGTTGTTTTCGAATAATGATGCGTTGCTAAAAGCGGTTACGAGTAAGCAAATTTTTCTGTTTGTAGCTGATACCCAGGTATCCAATTTCTACATGGCAACAACACCTGACTCGGTGACTTTCTTACCCGCATTGCATCTTTACAGCAAAGATTTAAGAATCGCGACGGGTGACGGCAGTGCAAAGTCGATTGAAGAGGTATCGAGGAATTTTGAGATAGTCATGGAGGCAAATAAGGACCGGATCCTCAGTCGTTGGATTCATGTTAAAACTGTCTATCCAGCGTATCTTGCTCCACTCGCTGTTTTTGCGCTGATTATTGCTGCCATGTTCCATATTTTTTCACTTAAGCGTACGGTTGCTTTGCGTACTCGGCAGCTTACTTTGGTGAACCAACAACTTTTTGAACTCACACTTACAGATCCTCTCACTAAACTTTATAACCGACGTCACTTGATAGAAAGGTTAGCGACGTTAAGTACAGTAAAAAGAAACCTGACCGTGATGGTGTTTGATATTGATGACTTTAAATCCATCAATGATCAATTTGGACATTTGGTTGGGGATCAAGCTATTGTTGCTGTCGCGAATACAGCAAGATCTGTCATCGATGAAAGAATGACTTTAGCGCGCATTGGTGGTGAAGAGTTTGCCTTAGTAACGGCTTCGCTCTCTGCTGAGGAAGCAGAAGCTCTTGCTCGTACAATTTGCACCCAAGTAAATTGCGCACCAGTGACCTTAGATGGACAAACGATTAGCGTGAGTATCAGTTTAGGGTGCGCGTATTATCCAAAATTTGATGAACAACCAAGCCTGCAAGATGCTGATCAACTTATGTACCATGGCAAGGCAAATGGGAAGAATTGCGCTGTATTCCAAATCATCAACAGAAATAAAGTGGAACCATTACTTCGTAAAGCCCAATAAAATTTTGAGCGAGCTCTCGCTGACCTTCATCCTCTCCTTGCTATACTGATTTGAACTCCCTGTTTTTATTGTCATTTATGACGCGAATAGTGTTGGATTTCAGTGTCGAGGACGGTTATGCGTACTGGTTTGTTATCTCTATTGTGTTGGTCCATTTCATTTACTGCTGTGGCTGAAAGTGCTTTTGATATCGTGCAAAAGTCAGATCAAGCAATGCGCGGCGATTCCAGTTATACCGAATCTACCATGGAGATCATCCGTCCTGATTGGACTCGGTCGATGACCATGAAGAGTTGGACCAAAGGGACGGATTTGTCTTTGGTGTTGGTCACGGCGCCAGCCAAAGATAAGGGCAGCGCTTCTCTAAAGCGACAAAGAGAAATGTGGAATTGGGTGCCGAGTATTGAACGCGTCATCAAAATTGCGCCATCTATGTTGAGCCAATCGTGGATGGGCTCAGACTTCACCAACGATGATTTGATCAACCAGTCTTCTATCGTGGTCGATTATCAACATGAATTAAAAGGCGAGGATACGTTTGATGGCGACAAGGTTTGGGTGATAGACGCCGTTGCAAAGCCAGATGCTCCTGTGGTTTGGAGCAAAGTAACGTTGTGGATTTCCAAATCGACCTACCTACAGCGAAAAGTAGAATTCTACGATGAGTTTGATGAACGAGTGAACGTTATGACGACTTATGATGTGAAAGAGCTCGGCGGGAGAAAATTAGCAACCAGAATGGAAATGCAGCCGCTTGATAAGCCAGAGAACAAAACCGTACTCATCACCCACCAAGCACAGTTTGATTTCGATATCGATGACAGTTTTTTCTCTCAGCAACAGATGAAATTGCTGCGCGACTAAGTTTGGATAAATGAACGGCTAAAAGAAGAAACGGATAATCAAACATCAACGGAAGGAAGCGAATCAATGCTTGTGAAACTGGCTTGGCGAAACCTCTGGCGACAAAAGCGCAGGACACTACTGACGGCGTCTGCGTTGGCATTGGTGTTGTTTCTTTCGCTTATTACGCGAGCGTTTCAAGAAGGCAGTTACACGTCCAATATCAAAAATGCCGCCAAGTTTTATACCGGGTTGATTCAACTGCAAAACCCCGAGTTTGGTGATTCTTCCAGCATTGATGATGTCTTGCCACAAACCGCTTCTTTCATTTCCGCGGCGAAAAACAATCCCAATATTGATGTGGTATTACCTCGGGTAGAATCTTTTGCTTTAGCCGCAAAAGATGAACGCTCGAAAGGCGTGATGGTACTAGGCGTTGAGCCTGAAGCTGAAGATCAGTACTCCAATATCAGTGACAAATTGATTGAGGGAAGCTACATCCAATCAGGGCAAAAATCAGTGCTAGTCGGTGGTGGTTTAGCCAATTATTTGCAACTCAAGGTTGGCGATGAATTGGTGCTTTACGGTGTCGGTTATAGGGGACAGACCGCGGCAGGTTTGTATCAAATCTCGGGCATTCTTCATTTTCCTTTGCAGCAGCTTGATTCTCAGTTGGTGTACATGCCGCTCGATACAGCGCAAAGCCTGTATTCATTGGATGACCAAGTCACCGCGTGGGTTTTAAATACGGAGAGTTTAAGAGCCTTACCCAATACCGTCGCACAGCTTAAAGCCGAGTATGGCAAAAATGTCGCCGTGAAAGATTGGAAAGAGTTGTCGCCAGAAATGGCACAGCAAATCGCCTTAGATAAAGCGGGTGGCATTTTCTTGATTTACATTCTCTACGGCATTGTTGGTTTTGGCTTGTTTGCGACTATCTTGATGACAACATTGGAACGCCAACGTGAGTTCGCTGTCATGTTGGCAACCGGAATGCTGCGCTCCAAACTCGTCCTTCTGCTCACGATAGAGTCTCTGTTTATGTCCGTCATTGGCATCATTATTGGGCTTATCGTGAGTGCTCCTGTGTTGGGGTATTTCTACTTTAATCCAATCGAAATTACCGGCGATGCTGCCAAGCTCATGCGCGAAAGTGGTTTTGAACCTATTGTGCCCGTCTCGCTCGACCCACATTTACTACTCAATCAAATCGTAGTCGTGCTGTTGATTCTTTTGTTGTGTTTGCTTTATCCAATGGTTCGCATGTTTCGAATGCCTATTGCAGCAGGGTTAAAAGGAGGTGCTCATGCTGGTTAAGTTGGCTTGGCGTAACTTGTGGCGCAACAAGTTGAGAACCTCAATTATGCTCGGAGCTATGGTATTTGGCTTGATGGGCGTGGTTGCCATGATGGGATTCATGAATGGCTTGGTCGATAGCATGATTAAGAACGCCATCTCTTGGCAAACCAGTCATTTGCAGATCCAGCAAAAGTCCTACTTGGTCAATCCTGAGCTAAAAGATGTGATTCCCGATGCGGAAAAGATAAGCAAAGTGTTGGCGAGTAACCGAGAAGTGAAAGCCATTTCTGAGCGATTTCTAGCAGATGGCATGATAGCGTCGGCGCGCAGCACGCGTGGTATTCGCATCAATGGCGTGAATATCGATCAAGAGCAAAACATCACGCCACTCTCACAACACATTGTCGACGGAGAATGGCTGAGCGAAGAGGGCAGAAACCCGATTTTGGTATCGAGCAAAATAGCCGAACGATTGAAGCTACGAGTCGGCTCCAAAGTCGTACTTACTCTATCTGATGTGAATGGGGAGGTTGCAGGTGCGGCATTTCGTGTTCGAGGTATATTCAAAACACCATCAACAGGGTTTGATGACGGGAATGTTTACGTCCGAAAAGCGGATCTTGAAAAGGTAGCGGGGCTGAGTGGCACGCACGAAATTGCGATACTCCTTACTTCTAATAACGATGCTGAGCTCAAGCAGTTACTGGCTTTCACTCACTCTATTTTGCCGCCGGAAAGTAAAGGCTTGCTCAGTGTGAGACCTTGGCAGGAGATCCAGCCTTTGCTCTCCACCATGATGAGCACGATGGATGTTTCCAACCAAGTGATGCTCGTGGTGTTTGTGCTGGCGATGACCCTTGGCATCATCAATATCATGCTGATGTCGGTGTTTGAACGCACACGAGAGTTCGGTGTGTTAATGGCTGTCGGCATGCAAAAACACAAGATACGCTTGTTGATTGTTTTTGAAACCTTGTTCCTCGGATTAAGCGGTTGTGCGCTTGGGTTGCTCGGGAGTGCAATTATGCTCAAGGTGCTGAGTATTACCGGATTGTCGCTGGCTGGTATGGCGGAAGGGCTAGGGGCTTATGGCGTGGATACCTTGCTTTATCCACGGGTATCAATAGCGGAATATCAAATGATCATTGTCGCAATTTTTGTTGCCAGCCTTATCGCCGCCCTGTATCCCGCACGACAAATTTTGAAGCATCGACCTGTGGATGCCATGGCGGAGAAAAGCTAATGACCATCAAACTACAAAACCTAACTAAGATTTACAACGCCGATGGTGACTACCCTGTGCACGCAGTGCAGTCGGTAGACTTGGAGATTAAGCAGGGTGAATTTGTTGCGATCATGGGACCATCTGGTTCGGGTAAAACGACGTTGCTGAACATGATTGGCGGTATTGATGCCCCAAGCTCTGGCAAAGTGGAAATCGACGGTTGCATGATTTCATCGATGTCAGAAAAAGAACTGATTGCCTATCGTCGCGATAATATAGGCTTCATCTTCCAAGACTACAGTTTGTTACCTGTGTTAACCGCGCTTGAGAATGTGGAATTCGTCATGCAGCTGCAAGGTAAAACCGAGCGAGAGTGCCGTGAACGTGCGACGTCCTTACTTGAGCAAGTGGGATTGGCGGAACAGATGAATAAGGTGCCAGGTAAGATGTCCGGCGGGCAGCAACAGCGTGTTGCGGTTGCTCGTGCCCTAGCGCCGAAGCCTCGTTTTGTCATGGCGGACGAACCCACTGCCAATCTAGACGCCAAAAGCACCGCGGAGCTGCTCGACATTATGGAGCAACTTAGCGAACAAGAGGGAACGACGTTTATCTTCTCGACCCATGATCCGCGGGTGATAAAACGTGCACACCGAATTATCGTATTTGAAGACGGTCGTTTGGCGCGTGATTTCAGCAATATCGATAATCGCGCAGAGAGGTCGCATGCATAGAGCTGTTTCTTATTTGTCTGCGACTTGCACTAAAGCTATCCGATTGGATACTTGCTTGCCCAGAACAAAAGTAAATGCAGTGTTTATTAAGGCGTTAAGTCTTTCATTGCTTAGTCTTCAGGCTGGTTATGCCTTGTCTGCTGTCCCCGGATTAGAGCCTCAAAAGTCATGGGATTTGGATGGCTACATCAAATACATGGCAACCTACAGTGTTCCTGATGGCACTGATAATACGTTCGATAACCTGATACACAATCGACTTAACTTTGAATACCGTTTTTCCTCTAGCTGGCGTGTGAATGTTGGGCTTAGAAATCGAGCTCTTTGGGGCGATTCTACCGACTTTCCTGGCTATGCCGATTTGGTCGCGTTGGACTCTGGTTACATGGATTTAAGCAAAAACTGGCATGAAGATGATGTGGTCATTAACAGTCAGCTTGATCGTCTATATCTCACTTGGCAGCAAGATGACTGGGGAGCGCAACTAGGGCGCTTTCGTATCAATTGGTCGATGAATACGATATGGAATCCAAACGATATCTACAATGCGTATTCGATTTACGATTTTGACTATGAAGAGCGAGCAGGCACGGATGCGGTCATGCTGAGCAGAAAATTAGGTTTTGCCGATGGGGTAGATTTGGTGTTTTCACCAGCTCGTCAGTCAGGACAAGACAGTGCCTCACTGCGTTACTTCGCCAATCAATCGGGATGGGATTATCAGTTTATTGCTGGGCGAGCTCGGATGGATTACGTACTCGGCGCTGGTTTTGCAACGGATGTGTTTGATGCGGGTTTTCGTGGAGAGCTCACGTGGTTTGATCCCATTGATCCAGAATTTGAGGGTGAACCGACCAAAAAGACCACGGTTGCCAGTTTTGAATCGGATTACAGCTTTGGCGGCAAACGCAGCTGGATGGGGCGTGCAGCGTGGTTATTTATCTCTGAACCTCAAGATGCATCAAACGCATTGGCGTATTTGAATCTTCCTCTTGATGCAAAAACGTTGAGCTTTACACGAAATACATGGTATGCCGATGTGAGCTTTGACTTAACGCCTTTAAACCGCGTCACGCTCTCAACCAGTTACTACGATGATCATTCCTATTTCCTTGGGATATCGAGTAACTACTCCCTCGCTAATGACTGGCAATTGCTCACGGTAATCCAAAGCTTTAACGGTAGCAATGGCAGCTTGTTTGGCGAAGTACCTGCGACTTTGTTGTTTGCTAATGTAAAGTACAGTTTTTAAATATATGTTTTAACAATGAATTTATCTAATGGTTAGTAAGTGAAACTCTTCTATCAACTCTGATGTAAATACGATACTGAATGTTGCTCCATAAATCCCAACCCGCTCACGCTTTGACAGTTGAGTGCAGGGTTGATATGAAATTAAATGCAATTTCTTGGTAAAGCTAAAAAGCCTTGTCTACACTCAACGTAAAACGAATGTTATTCGTTGGGTGGCATATTAATTGAGCCACGGAGAAAAGTAGCCAAAGAGCTACACCAGTAAAGTTGGCTGATAAGGACGGGGAAATGAACAACGAGTGTTTTGCTAGGTCCCGAGGTGTCACGGATGAGATGCCAATGAAAGAAACGTTTTCTGCAGGTAAAGATCCTTATGCACATTACCTAAAAGACATCGTGGGGATTGATTTACTCTCTCGAGAAGATGAACTGTATTATGCCAAACTCAATCGAGCGGGGGATAAAGAAGCGCGCGAGGTGATGATCGAATCTAATTTACGTTTAGTGGTGAAGATTGCCAAAAGCTACTTAAAACGTACTGGCAACAATTTCACGCTGCTTGATTTGATTGAAGAAGGCAACATTGGCTTGATCAAAGCCATCGACAAGTATGATCCTGAGCCGGGTTATCGTTTTTCAACTTACGCAGTGTGGTGGATTCGCGAAAACATTGAAGCGGCATTAATGAACAACGGTCGCACGGTGCGTTTACCTGCTCACGTATGTAAAGAGATAAATAGCCTTGCGTCGAAAAAGCACGATGCGAGCAAAACCATGAGCAAAGACATCTCCATTTCAGAGTTGTCCCATTGTTCAGGCGTAAAAGTAGAGCGTGTTGATGAGTTAGTCGCGTTGAGCGGCTTTATCGATGTTTCAACGACTGTTGACCTTAATCATGCACCATTTGTGCTCGAACAGTGTGAAAGCGAATACACAACAGATCCACAGCAAGATTGCGAAGACCATTGCTTTACTCAAGCACTGGAACACGTCGTTAACACATTGCCTGTGAAGTTGCAGCAAGTGCTGATTCATCGCTTCGGCTTATTTGAACATAACGTGAAAACATTAGCTGAAGTTGGGGACTTACTGAATGTCTCTAACGAACGCGTGAGACAAATGCAGAAAGAGGCAGTAGAGCGAATACAGAAACGTCTTCAGTTTGATGGATGGGTGTAATACCAGTTCAATAGCTTCTAAAAAGCCAGCGTCATTGCTGGCTTTTTTCTATCTGCGTGTTGCTCAGTTGGTCTTTGCTTGTTCTTCGGCAAAAAGCAGTAACTCAAGTTGTGCTTTTGCGGAGGGTTCCAGTGTCCAGATGCTCAACATGCGGTTAAGGGCTGCTCGATACACTCTGCTCTTGAGTAAGAAAGCTAGAGTACTCGTGTAGTTGTTCACCACTTGAGTTTGTGTTGCCACTAGCTCCGCTTTGTTTGCGATGTCGATTTGCTCGAGATTGAAATCAGGCAAAAATGCACACTCGTACCACACCTCGACAATCTCGCGGATTTCGAGTTCTTCTTCAGGCACATCAAAGTCCTGCAATGCGTGGTTTTCCGGTATCGCTGATAAATAAACCACATCCAATTTGTCAGCAACAAATGTATACATCTGAATCCTAAATACCTCTAAATCTCGGTCGAATCATCTCTCTGGTTTATATCTTTGTCAATTGTATCTGTCTGATTAAAGAGTTAATTGTGAATAAGCGCCACAGTATTAACTTAAGCTGTTTAAGTATTTGTCTGTTAAGCCAAAATATTTCAAGTTGCCGTCTGGCTCTAATACCAAGCTCATGTTAGAAGTGGCGATCAAGCCCGGATCATTGGTAGAGAACACCACGGTTTTGTTTAGCAATTTATCGGTGAACAAGCGGTTGAAGTACTGGGCATTTTCTTGCTCAGCGCCATTAAATGGCTCATCAATGATGATCAGTGATTGTTCACAGCTTCCAAGCCCCAGCGCGAGGCGCAATTTCTGTTGAATACCGTTAGGTAAATTCTTGCATTTATCTACGCTTAGCTGAGTGTTCAATCCTTCTGGTAACCATGCGTCGAGTTCGAAAAAGCTCACCATCTCTTGCATCTTTTCTGTAGGGATGAGTCCATTATGCAAGATGAAGTTAGTTTCCAAAGAGCCTTCAAAAATATGCAAATTAAATGGGATGTAGTTAATTGACGTTCGGTAGCGATAGCTGTTGAACTGTTTGATGTTGTAACCGTCTACCGACACTGCGCCTTGGTATCTATCCTCTAAACCCGCAAGAATGGAGATTAGCGTGGTTTTGCCGCAACCTGTTGGTCCACAAATCACCACTTTCGCCCCTGGGGCAATTTTAAACCCGAGATTGGTCAAGCCTGTTGCTGCGCCAGTGTAGCGATGGCTCACACCGCTGCCGACAATACTGCCTTGGAAGAGGCGAATAGGTGGGCTTTTCTCTAACGTTAGCTTGTCGTCATTCATTGCCATAAGGTTGTTGATTTGCGCAGAGGACGCCTTAATGGATTGGAATTTGGATATGGAGTTGTAGATACCCATTATCGGACCTAACGCCTTCCAGACTAAAATTACGGTTGCAAGCATGGCACCAGCGTCAGACGTGCCATCCATTACACCAATAACCGCGGTCACGATACTTGCGGTACCTATCACCTGAATCAAACTACCACCTGCGGCTTGAACCTTGCTGTTGGTCACCGAAACGTTTTCTGCATCGTTGGTGCTTTGCATGTGTGAAGCGCTGAAGCGAGATTGAATAACGCGTAGCAAAGGCAAGCCTTGGATGGTTTTGATGCCGCGAAGAATCTCATTCCATTGGTAAGAAACCATGGCGTTGGCGCGAGAGCTCTTCGACGTGGCTTGTGAGTAGATGTAACGAGAATAAACACAGAACACCAACATCAGAATCAAACCCGCCATGACGACCAATGCAGCGGTTCCTGACATGATGGCAATCGCGACAATGAACACGATAACAAACGGCATGTCGAAGTAGCTCAAGGTTGATTCTGCCGTTACTAATCGGCGGAATGTGTCGATGTCTTTTAAACGTGCCAACTGAGAAGACACGCCGGCGGTGGATGTCATCGCATACGGGAGCCATAGCAGCTTGGATATAACCGCTTGAGAAATGTGTACCGCCAAATCCTTACCTGACGTGGCAATGATGTTGACCCGCATCTTCTTGAAAAAGTATTCCGAGAACCCAACAATCACCGCAAACAAGGTGAGCCAATAGAGCGTGGCTTGCGAGCTAGACGTCAATGCGAAGTTGTACACACTCATGATAAAGAAGGGTTGGAGTGCGCCCAAGATACTGATCACGAAGCTGAGGATAATCAAGCTTTTGAGTTCATTGTTGTAGCGATAAAACGCGTATTTAATCCAGTTACTGCGGTCTTGAGATTCTGGTGGCGGCTCTCGGAACAAGCGCGAGTATTCGCTGATCGAGACCAACAAACATGGCTTTTTGCAGAGCGGGTATTCAATGGTGTTGTTATTGGTGTAATCAAACAGGATCAGTTTGCCGTCTTTGGTACCCAAGAAAATCGCAGTGAGGTTTTCTATCTCGATAAAACAAGGATGAGGGTGCCCCTCGATGTGCTCCAACGTTTTTAATTTGGTGACGTCACAACGGTAACCAAGGCGTTCAATGGTGGCGATAAAACTGTCGCTGTCTTTTGGTTTAGGGATAAAAGCGTCGCTGAGGATAGAAGGTGTGCCTTCCCATTCAAGCGCTATGAGGGTGTAAGCCAAACCACGAATCAAAGGTGACTGATTGTATCGCTCGTCATAACTGCGAGCCTCAAAGTCCAACAAGCGCTGAGGGACATTATTAAAATCAACCAAAATACTCATTGGTCACCTCCGGTAAGTTTGACGCGTTTGAGGCGATGATTGAGTTTGTCCATCTTGTTGCTGACGATGATGAGGATTTTGTCGTTGGCGCGATACGCAGTACTGGTCAAAACCAATCGAGCAAAGTCGTCGTCATAAACACAGTCGATGTCGTCGAAGATCAACACTCGTTTGTTTGCAAGCAAGGCACGCACTAACAACAAGGCATAAGCAACTTGGCGCGAGAATGGGTTGCGTAAATGTCCTTTAAGCTCGGTATAAAAACCAGCGGGAAGGGCATCGATTTGTGCTTTGATGTTCATAGTCTCGCAAAGCGCAAATGCGGTGTTGTTTAAGCTCGGGCGGAAACAAGTCAAGTTGTCGATGATGGTGCCTTCAACGAACGAACTGGTTTTGTCGACCATGAGCACGCTATTGCGCCAGACGTTGTAATTGACGTCATCAAGCGGTGTCTCGTTGATTTGGATATCGAGCTTGCTGTCGGTGTTTTGCCGCGTAATGCAATTGGCGAGGTGGGTTTTGCCTGCGCCGCTTTTCCCCGTCAGCAAGTAAGCCTGACCGCGTTCAAACTCGATGCGTTGCTTTTCCGAATACTTCACCGATATACGCTCGACTTCTGTCGTGTCATTTTGTTGTTCTACAGATGCAGCAAGTTCAAGCAGTTCGGCGATACGTTGAATATGAAGCTTGTTCAACTCCCAGCGGCTCACCGTGCGCATCACTTGTTGGTATGGGGCGAAGTAGCGGTTGGTAAGCATGATGATAGCTGCCATGATGCCTTGGCTAGATTGCATGTTGATAACTGCCGTTGCTAAAACTACCACCACACAAGCAATGGAGAGCTGTTGTATGAGCGACAAGATAAGGCTGAAGTTCGATTCGATCTGCTCGTATTTGATGTTCTCGACTTCACGCTCTTCCACCATTTGTGTCATCAAGCTCTCAACGCGATATTCCATATTGCGCGCTTTGATATCAAGGGGGCTAGAGATGATCTCGATGATTTTCGACGTGGTTAAGCCTTCGATGTCGGATTTGTTTTCTAGGCTGTTGATTTTTTGCTTAGACAGGCTCAGCGCGAACACCGCCAAAACGATGGAGGCAAGTAAGATGGTCACCCCAGCCCAGATGTTGATCAGACCGATAATCAGAATGGTCAGTATGCTGACTGCAAGGTTGATCAATGCCCGTACAGATTCTCCGCCAAAGAAGGATTTAATCTCTGGAATGGTGGCAATACGCTCTAGGTATTCACCGGGTTCTAGGCGACGAAACTTTGATATCTCAGCCAAACAGATGGATTGAAACACTTTGTTAGTTAAGTTGGTTTCAAACTGCTTCATGATCACCGACGAAATCTTCTCTTCCTGATTCTTTAGGTGATAGTCGAGGAAGATGGTGATCAAGATAATGGCAAACAGAAGAAACAGCGTGTCTTTGGCTTGGTTAGGTAAAACACGGTCAAAAATAATCAGTATCGAAAAGGGCAACACTAAACCAAACAGTGTTGAGATGACCGTTGAGAAAGTCAGATAACACTTGTCAGCAAAGTTAATCTTCTGGGAAAAATGCTCAGTTTGCATTGCGACCTCCTTTCTTAATCGATGGTTTGGAGAGAAGGTGTTTTGGAACTAAGTCTTGATTGCTTCTGCCTTCGATATCGCTCATCAACTGCATGATGCTTTCGATGGATTGCACCGACAGCATGCCTTTGATTTGCTCAAGATTGATCGATTCAATGATGTAGTCATAACGCGCGCTCTCGTAATCACGTAGTGCGCTAAACAGTTTACTTTCCGCTGCCAGTAAGTCGGTAATGGTTCGCGTACCAAGCTGGTAAGCGCGCTGAATGCCTTTGTAGGAAGCGTAGTTGGCTCGGATGATGTTCTCGTAACTGCTGATGGCACGGGAGAAGTCATTGATGTTGAGTACCGAGGTGTTAACGCTATTGCGCGTCGTGAACAAAGAATCTTGGTACAGTAGCTCGGTTCGCTCGATGGCAGTCGACGATTTTTGATAACCGTAGTAATCTGAACCGCCGGAGAAAATCGGCACATTCAAGTTCAAACCGACGCTGGTGGAGTTACTGTCCCCTGTTGCGGTGGGGTCGGTTCGGTCATAGTTGTTCGCATCGTCATAACGGTAACTGGCAGAGAGCGACACGGTCGGCACAAAGTTTGAACCGCTTTCTTTCAAGCCTCTTCGGCTGCGTTCTACGGTTTTCTTCGCAACCAGTAAGTCGTTATTGAGCTTCAAAGCTTGTTCAAGAATTGCGCGTTGCTCGGATTCGCTGATTTCCGCCAAGGGCACGCTTTCGTAGATGTCCTGCGATGGGGTGACTGGGTATTGAACTTGAATCTCTAAACCGTTCAAAATCACACGTCGATCTTTCTCTAAGGTTCTCAAGCGATTGGCAATGCCTTCTTTCTGAGCAATCACTTCATATAACTCGCTCGCCGCAGTGTTGCCAAGTTCCACGTTACGACGCATTTGGCGCTCACGTGTTTCAGACGATTTAAGCTCTACTTTGGTGGCTTTGATTTGCGCGTTGTTTTTCAGGTACTCGAAATATTGCGTCGCGATTTCAGAAATGGTGCTCTGGATTTTGTTCTCGTGCTTGATTTCTTCAATGTTGAAATCCAGCTTCGCGGTGCCGTATTTGAAGATGTCGCCAAGGTTAAACACCGATTGGGATAAAGACACGCTGTAGCTGTTTGAGTTGTAGCTAGAGCGCGTATCTGGTGTTCCCGTTAATATGGTCTCGTTTTCATTCCATGTAGTATCAGCGGCACCGTTTAAAGAAGGCAGGAACTTAGAACGGCTAATGTCGATGTTGTATTCGTTTTCTTCCACGCCTTTGTCACTAGCGCGCAGAGATAAATTGTTTTCCAAGCCGAGTTTGACCGCCTCAAGCAAGGTGGTCGCCATTGCCGAAGGAGCATTGCTCAATGTAAGCGCTGCCAATACGCAGCTAGTTAAGTTTCTGTACCGCCACATACTTGTTGATCACCTTGATGATTTCGTCGTTTTTATAAGGTTTGCTGATCACGTAATCCATTCCAGCTTCGATACAAGCTTGGTGTTCATTACTGCTGGTCAATGCTGTCGCGCCTATGATGGTGCAAGGGTTTTGTCCGCTCTCTTGTTCGTATTGTCGAATGCGTTTGGTTGCTTCAATACCGCCCATACCAGGCATGATGCAGTCCATAAAAATGATGTCCGAGCGCTGATTCATGAAGTGCTGAACAGCGTCTGCGCCATCGCCAACGGTGTCGGCTTCGTATTCTTGCTTGCTCAAAATACGTTTGAGTAGAATCTGTTGAACACGGTCATCCTCAACAATCAGGAATGAGCTGTTCTCCATCTGATCTTCTGAGGCTTCCGCTTCCATGATTGCTAAAAGATTGGGGATAAACTCATACGGAATCGCAGGAGAGTTCAGAATCTTGTCGACAAAGGTATGGCTCTCTTGCGCTTGCTGAGTGCTAGTGACCGAAAGCAGCAACTTGGTGTTCGGGTGATTGCGCAGTTGCGATTTCACCGTTTTGCTCAGTGAGGGCAGTTTGTTTGGCTCGAACGTGTCGGTCAGCATGATGGCATCGTATTCGCCAAAGGTTTTTGCAGCAGAGAAGAGCTCGTTCGGGGTTCGAATTGGTGTGATCTCTAATCCTAAGTTGACCAACATTTTGTTCATCACATCAATACGCAACTGAGAGTTGGCACACAGCAACAAACGTTTATTGTCGAAGCGAGTTTTTTCGGTGTGGAAGCTTTTGGCTTTCAAATCGAGCTGAATTTGAAAACGTTCCTGATTGCCCGATTGATACCAATGGCTCTCGTAATAACCATAATCTTTCAGTACGCTTTTCGCCAAATCGTCTTTGGTTGCAGTGTGCTGTTTATGGTCGCTCCAGTGTAGGGTATTGAGCTTGGCAAACGGCACATCCAGTGTGGTTAAGAAGTTTAGATTGATGGTCAGGCGAGTGTTTTCAATGTCTGACGCCGCGCCCGATTCAATAGTGACAAACAGTTTCTTATCGGCTTTGAGTTGGATGGCATTCGATAGCTGAAGGAACAACACCCAGAATAAGCTGGTGGACTGTCCTTCAACACGGTTTGGTAAGTTATCCGAGATAAAGCAGTCTAGCTCACCTTCATTTCGCTGCACTTTGGAGCTGATGTGAATCATCAATTCAGACAGCACATTCAGCAGTGAAAACTCTTTCGATTTGCTCTCGGTCCCTTGTGAAATGAGTCGGTTGTAGTTCTCTGCCAATTCAGACAGGGTATTGGCAGCCGAAGTTATATCTTGCGCCATCAAAACGCCGCTCTCATCGGTCTCTTGCACGAGATATTGCACGCCGCCGTTAATGGTGTTGGTGATGCCACGAATCTCGTAACCAATCAGAGCATAGAGCTGTTTGTAGAGATCGTTATTGCGTTTTTGCTCTTCGAGTTTGCTGAAAATCAGTTTTAAGTGAGAGTAGATCTGACGCTGCTTCGGATTGATGCTCACTTCATTCAGCAACTCTTCCAACCTTTGTAAATCCAGTTGTTTGAGCTCTTGATAAAGCCCATCGAATTCTTGGTCAATGTCGCGCTCATTCGAATTGGATTTTTTCAGTTTAAGGATTGCCACCAAGTTTGACAGGACGGCGATACCAACCAGCACGACAACGACCATAAACAACCAAATGAAGAACTCGTTTTTCTCTATCATTAGGTCGCTCGCATGGTTGTTAAACATGGTGCGATAGTTGTCGTCCATTTGTAGGTAGTTGTTGGTGAGCGAGAGATACAGTGCCAACACATCGTCACGTGTTTTTGAGCTGTCCGAGAAGCGATTAATCGCCAGTTCAAGCTGCGTATATTCGGTCGCGCCCACCAAGCTAAACTCGGTTTTGTTGAGTGATGCGAGAGACTTAAACTGATCAATTTCATTTTTCAGAACCTTAAAATCAAGCTCTGTTGTACTGCAATAACGTGCGGCTAAACAGCGTTGAAGCGTTTGGATATCCAGTTCGATGGTTTGGTTGAGTTGTTGAGCTTGAACCAATAGAGGCGCGTTTTGCACTTGCTCCACTGAATCCACTTTTTCCCAAGACAAATACAAATAGAAGGCGAGGGCAGCCAGCACCAAGCTGAAAGCAATGCTTAGGCGCATAACAGGAACGGAAATATTGTAGGAAGGCTTGTTACTCATCCATTACCTCTCATCGAACGCGTCTTCGATAGCCGACATAACTGGCTTCGCTGCGTATTCGATAACCCGACGTGACCCTGTTTTCACATCGGCGGTGAATTCCATGTAAGGGGACAGCTTGAATTGTGTGCCTCCGCGCTCTAGATAGTTTTGGCTGATCTGTATTTCAGCGAGGTAGAATTCAGCGTCCTCTTCTTCATAGGACGAACGGCTGATCGACGCGATTCGACCTTCCAAAAATCCGTACTTGGCAAAGTTGTAGGTGTCCATCTTCACTTTGACTGCCTGTCCGATTTCAACAAAGCCCATGTCTTTACGTGGAATCTTCGCTTCACCATGAAGGGAGTTATTGATCGGCGCAATGTCCGCGATACTTTCACCCGGTGGTATCACCGCAGAGCGAAAGTTGAAGTGCACTTTATCCACCACGCCATCAATAGGTGCGTAGACAACGAGGCGATCCACTTTGTCTGAGTGCTGAGGACGAAGAATGCGTTTCAGCTTAAGATCTTTCTTCGCTTGAATGATTTGTGCTTGGTATTCGGAGTTGCGGTTTTCCACCAAGTCTCGGTATTGCTTCTCTAGTTTGTCGAGTTGGAAACGTTCATTCATGACCGACTCATCGAGGTTTTCAATCTCACGCACCATGTTTGACTCTTGAACCTGCATATTCAGAACATCGACATAAGATGCCATTTCTTCTTTGTACAAGGTGTTCTTGATATTGAGCTGCTTGCGAATCAAAGAAAGCTGGCTCTCGGAGCTTTTGCGGCGCTTAAGCATAGAATCAATCAACGAGTTCTTGTGGTTGATGTCGTGAGTGATCAACTCTTCATTAGATCGGTTTTTGGAAAACTCTTGCTGCCAGGTATTCATATTTACCTGAACCAGTTCTGGATATTTTTCGATGTAGGCAGAGAAATCGGGCTCTACCATATCGCGCAGGCTTTCATAACGGAGTTTATCTAACTCGAGCTGAATGATTTCTGTGTTCACCGTATCGAGTTGAGTGTTTCTATCCAAAGAGCGAATGCGCGCAATAGGTTGACCTTCGTAAACCACTTCGCCTTTGCGCACTAACATTTCTTCGAGAATACCGCCTTCAAGGTGTTGCACTTTTTCTACGTCAGATTCCAGCAATAGCTCACCGCGCACCGACACCACAATGTCGATACGAGCTTGAGACGCCACGGCGATCGCCACCATTGAAAGCAAAAAGATAACCAGCAATGTTTTGTGTACGCTGGTCATCGCACTGGCTAGCACGATCGTATCGTCTGCGGTCACCTTCGAAGACTCGTTATTGGAAACGAGTGCTTTTCTGAGGTGGTGCTCGATCTGCTTGTTACTCATGATCCACCCCGGTTATTCATCATCTGCGCTGTCATCGATAGAGTTCTCGATATCTAACAGCTGGCTTATTTGTTTGTTCACGTTGTTGAGCTCAGTTTTGATGTCCTCAATCAATTCATTAGGTGCGGGAAAGTGGTGCTTACTTAAATGTTCTAGCTTTGCCATCTTGGGTGGTAAATCATCATCACAAAGCAGGACCAGAATGGTTTTCAGCTTTTTTGAGTAGCCGCTCAGCTCTTCAAAACGGTTTTGTTTATGCAGCATTTCGATGTTGATCGCCGCGCTGCTGAAATCCTTATAAAAATCTCCCAATAGCAATTGCAGCCCTTTGTGGCTGTTGTCGACTGAGCGCAACAGATTCGTCATGTTTATCATTGTTCCACCGCCCTAATTGCTTTAATGACAATAACTAAGGATCTTTAAATTGCGTTTTCAAATTTTTTTTACCTCTTTCTGGTTAAACAGCATGAGTATGAAAAAAGTTGGATAAAAAAGTTGGTTTTCCAGAATGGTGTCCTTTACTGCCTCTAAACACGATCAGTTAGCTAATGGCAACGGAGGCTGTAATGGCAGGTGACAACAACCAAAATAACCAAAACAAAGACCTAAATGACGCGGTAGAACAAACGGAAACCAATGACGCGGGTACGCCCTCCCAGCAGCAGAATCAGCAAAATCAACAGAATACGATTGCTTCGACCGTAGCGACGGGTGCTGAAAATACCGATGCAGCAGACGAAGCCAATCAGGCGATGGAAGACAACCCAAGTGGTGCCGGTACTGAGGAAGAAGCCTCGGCGTCCGGTGGTGCGGTACAAGAAGACACGCCAGAGAGTAGTGGTGGTTCGGATGCCGCTCAATCGAACGTGGTAGACAGCGTGGCATCAGACGGTGGGTCTGGTGAAGAAGCGGCTGGCAGCGGCGGTGCGGCTTCAGGTGCGGGTGCACAAGCTGTTGGTGGCGGCGATGCCTCTGGCTCTGAAGGTGGTACGGACGCAGAAGGCAATGAAGCACAAGGACAAGCTGTACAAACTTCGGCTGCGCCAAGTGCTTCTTCATCCGATTCTGAAGGTTCACAAGGTGGTGATAACCTAGATTCAGAAACCACAGAAGAAACTTTTGCGGTGGACGTTCAAGACACCAGTGAAGAGACCACGACGCAAGTAGAAGATGATTTCGACTCTGAAACCACGAGCGAAACGTTCCAAATTAAAGTCGAAGGTGAAAACGATGCGCCAGAGGTAGAACAAGATCTGGCTTACATCATGGATGAAGACGGCACCATTACCTTCACTCAAGAACAATTACTCGAATACGCAAGTGATGTTGATGGCGACGACCTTGTTGCGTCTAACGTCCAAGTAGGTGCGAATGCATCGGTTCAAGACAATGGTGACGGTACGTTCACCGTGGTTCCGGACGCTGATTTCAATGGTGAACTCGACTTAACGTTTGATATCAGTGATGGTCAAGAAACCGTTTCAAGTTCTATCGATTTAACCGTTCGTCCAATCAATGACGCACCAGTGCCTGAAGATAAAACTTTTGAGGTGGAAGAGGACGGAACTCTGATCTTCACCGATGCAGACCTGCTTACTGGCGCAACGGATATTGAAGGCGATAACCTCACCGTTGAAGGTGTGAGCTACGACGGTGGCGATGGCATCCTGACCGACAACGGTAATGGGACTTACACTTTTGCGCCAAATGAAAACTTCAATGGTGATGTAAACTTCAGCTTTGATGTGTCCGATGGCACAGATACGGTTTCTGCCAACATTGATGTAAGCGTCACACCAGTCGATGATGCGCCAGTATCAGGCAATCTTGCTTACTCGGTGGACGAAGATGGCTCGATTCGTTTGAGCCAAGAGCAGTTGCTGTCGCAAGCTTCTGATGTGGAAGGCGATGCACTGACGGCATCTAATCTTTCGGTAGATGGCAATGCGACGGTGACTCAAAATGACGATGGTAGCTTCACTATCACGCCGGACGCAGATTTCAATGGTGATATCGACATCAGCTTCGATATCTCAGATGGCACGAATACCGTTCAAGCAACCGCTGACCTAACGGTTAATCCAATCAACGATCTGCCTGTTCCTCAAGACCAACAATTCGGTGTGGAAGAGGACGGCACACTGCAATTTACCGATGCGGATCTGCTTGCAGGTGCTACCGACATTGAAGGCGATGACCTTTCTGTAACGGGAATCAGCTATGAAGGCACCGACGGCGTTCTAACTGACAATGGCGATGGCACGTATAGCTTTGCGCCAAATGAGAACTTCAACGGTGATGTAAACTTCAGCTTCGACGTATCTGATGGCACAGATACAGTTTCAGCGAATGTGGATGTGAGCGTTACGCCGGTGAATGATCCTCCGGTGGCTGGTTCAACGTCTTACACGGTTCACGAAGACAACTCTATTACCATTTCTGACGCGCAACTGTTGGCAAACTCTTCGGATTTAGAAGGGGATGTCTCGATAGATAGCGTGAGCTACTCTGGCAGCGATGGTGTGTTGCAAATCAATGGAGACGGTACGTACACCTTCTCTCCAAATGAAAACTTTAATGGTGAAGTTACGCTTGATGTCGTCGTCGCTGATGAAGAAGGCGCAACGGATGTCACCACTGCTGGCATTACAGTACTGGAAGTGAACGATCCACCAGTCGCTGGACCAACTTCTTACACCATTGATGAAGATTCAGTTCTGACGTTTAGTGAGTCGCAAGTGCTGTTGAATGCCTCTGATGTGGAAGGCGACGTAGAGCTTGTTGGCATTAGCTACGATGGTCCGGATGGCATTTTCACCGTTAACGATGATGGCACGTGCAGCTTCGCGCCAAACGAGAACTTTAACGGACAAGTTCAACTTGATGTGACCATTCGAGATGAAGATGGAGCAGAAGTTGATACCGTCATCAATGTGAATGTATTGCCAATCAATGATGCGCCAGTATCGGGTGATTTGGCTTATAGCGTTGATGAAGACGGTGCGATTACACTCAGCCAAGAGCAGCTTCTTTCTCAAGCGTCTGATATTGAGGGCGATGACCTGACTGCTAGCGATTTGACGGTGGATGGAAACGCAACCGTCACAGCGAACGATGATGGCAGCTTCACGATTACGCCAGATGCGGACTTTAATGGTGACATTGATATCCAATTCAACATTACAGATGGCACAGACACTATCCAAGCAACGGCGGATCTAACGGTTAATCCGGTTAATGATCTTCCTATTCCTCAAGACCAGCAGTTTAGTGTTGAAGAAGATGGCACGCTTCAGTTTACTGACGCAGACTTGCTTGCTGGCGCGACCGATATCGATGGCGATAACTTAACGGTTGATGGCATTAGCTACACAGGCAGCGATGGTGTGCTGACTGACCACGGTGATGGTACTTACACCTTTGCACCAAACGAAAACTTCAACGGTGATGTCAGCTTTAGCTTTGGTGTTTCTGACGGCACTGAGACCGTACCTGCCAATGTGGATGTGAGCGTCACTCCAGTGAACGATCCTCCGGTTGCGGGTTCAACGTCTTACACGGTTGATGAAGACAACGCGATTACCATTTCCGACGAGCAGCTTCTGGCTAACTCTTCGGATGTGGAAGGCGCAGTGTCCATCGATAGCGTGACCTATTCAGGCACTGATGGCGTATTCCAAGACAACGGTGACGGCACTTATACCTTCATGCCGAATGAGAACTTCAGCGGTGATATCAGCCTTGATGTGATTGTGGCGGATGAGCAAGGTGCGATTGACGAAACGACCGCAGGCATTACGGTCATTGAAGTGAATGACCCTCCAGTTGCCGGTCCAACGTCTTACACGGTTGATGAAGATTCAGTACTGACATTCAGTGAGTCACAAATTCTTGCCAACGCATCTGATATCGAGGGTGATGTAGAGCTTGTTGGCATCAGTTATGAAGGCTCGGATGGTATCTTTACCGTCAATGGCGATGGTACTTGCAGCTTTGCACCAAACGAGAACTTCAATGGTCAAGTTCAGTTGGATGTGACCATTCAAGATGAGAATGGAGCAACCGTTGATACGCACATCAATGTCGACGTATTGCCAATCAACGATCCACCAGTATCGGGCGATTTGGCTTACACCATCAACGAAGACAGCTCAATCACGCTAAGCCAAGAGCAGTTGCTTGCCAAAGCGGGCGATATTGATAGCGAGAACCTTGAAGCCATCAATCTATCGACAGATGACAACGCGACAATTCAATACAACGATGATGGCAGTTACACCATCACACCGGATGAAAACTACAACGGCGACCTAGATCTGACCTTCGATATCATTGATAACGATGGTGGCTCGGTACAAGTTGGTCTGGATATTACGGTTAATCCTGTGAATGACTTGCCACAAGCGCAAGATCAACAGTTCACGGTAGAAGAAGATGGCACCTTGCTGTTCACGGATGCAGACCTATTGGAAGGCGCATCGGATATTGATGGCGATGATCTGTCTATCGAAAACGTACTCTACACAGGTGCGGATGGTGTGCTTACCGACAATGGCGATGGCACTTACAGCTTCGCGCCGAATGAAAACTTCAACGGTGATGTTCAGTTCACATTCGATGTGTCTGACGGCACAGGTTCAACACCAGCATTCATTGATGTCAGCGTGACACCAGTGAACGATCCACCGGTTGCAGGTTCTACGTCCTACACGGTTCAAGAAGACGGTCAAATCACCATTAGTGACGAGCAGTTGTTAGCCAACTCTTCTGATGTGGAAGGCGATGTAGCCTTGGCGAATGTTAGCTACTCCGGTAACGACGGTAGCTTCGTGGATAATGGCGACGGCACATATACCTTCACGCCAAATGAGAACTTTGACGGTAACATTTCTCTCGACGTTACGGTTATTGACCAAGATGGTGCAACGGATACGACAACCGCAGGCATTGATGTTATCGCGGTAAACGACGCACCAGAAACGTCAGGCATTCAAGCTGAGGTGGATGAAGATAACGCCATTACCATCACGCAAGAACAGTTGCTTGCGAATGCGACAGACATTGAAGGTGATGACCTTGTTGCCAGCAATCTACAAACCAATGACCCAGATGCGACGATCGTAGCCAATGACGATGGTTCATTCACGATTACGCATACGGAAAACTTTAACGGTGAGTTGGACTTCACTTACAACATCAGCGATGGCGAAAATGATGTTCTGACCACGTTGGATCTGACCGTTAATCCTGTCAACGATGCGCCAGAAGCGGGTGACGAGATCTTTATTCAAGCAGAAGAAGACCAAACAGTGGGTGTTTCTCTGCGTGAAGAGCCTGCGTTACGTCTCGACCAAGCCCCTGAAAACGGCATCATTGAAGCAAATCTAAATGACGAATGGGTACAGCTAGAAGTCGGGCAGGAGGTTCCTGCAGACACGGAAGTGCGCTTCATTCCAAATGATGATGCATTGGCAAACGGTACGCATACAAGTCAAATTGGTACCTTTGACGACAACGCCAGCCTTGATGATTGGGGTACTGCTGTTGACCCTTACACACGTGAGTTTGTTGATGGTGATTTGAAAGTTACCGTTCAAAGTAATGATGACCCACTCGGTGCGTGGAATGGTAAAACACACATCGGTCACGGTATTGGCGATACTGACCGCCAAGGCTTGAGCGGTGATGAAAAACTGACTGTGACTGTTGAAGGTCAAGACATCAACGAAATCAGCTTCCACCTAGATGGTCTAGGCGGCTGGTTTATGGAAGAGTCTCGCCACTTTACCGAAGTCGAAATTCGCGCGTTTAACTCTGATGGTGACTTGATCGACTCGATGACTTACCACAAAGAAGATCGTGGTAGCTATGAGACGGATTACACCCTAACGGTGAACGAGCCAGTATCTTACTTTGAGCTAGGTACGATTCAAGGTAACGGTACTTACGTGGTTCAAAACATGACGGTTTCCCAAACTTGTCATGATGAAGCGGTGTTCACATCTATTGGCGTGGACGGCACGGAAATCACGGAAACGGTAGAACTGAATATCCGTGAAGGTGATAGTGAAATCGAACTGACTGCTGATCTGCCAAATGTGACCATTGATACCGAAGGTTCTACGCAGTTTGCCTCTGTGGTTATCACAGAAGAACAGCTTTTAGCACAAGCGAGTGATATCGATAGTGACGTTCTTGATATTCAAAACCTTGAGCTGGTGGGGGATAACGCGGAGCACGCTACGTTAACCGACAACGGCGATGGTACATGGACAGTCACACCAGATGAGAACTTCTACGGTGAGATTGAGCTTGGTTACCAAGTTACAGATGGTGAACTCACTGACGACAACATCATCAACATCAACTTCGAAGCAGTAAACGATGCGCCAATTGTTTCTGGTCCGATTGTGTTGTCGACTGATGAGGATGTGGGCATTACGTTTAGCGCGGACGATCTGCTTGCCAATGCAAGTGACGTGGAAGGCGATGCGCTGTCTATCTCTGATATCTCTTACAGCGGTGATAATGGTGAGCTTGTCGACAATGGCGACGGCACTTACACCTTTATGCCGAATGAAAACTTCAATGGTGAAGTCGACATCGATTACAAAGTCTTCGATGGCACCGATGAAGTCGATACCCATCTAGATCTGACCGTTATTCCGGTCAACGATGTGCCAGTTCCTGGTGCACCGCTGCATACTCAAATGCTAGAAAACGGCACCATCATCATCGAAGCAAAAGACCTGTTATCAGGTGCGACCGATGTGGATGGCGACATTCTGCATATCGAGAACCTGCTGCTTGTTGACCAGTCACAAGGTACGTTGACAGACAACGGCGACAACACCTTTACCTTCGAGCCAACTTCGAACTTCTACGGTGAAGTGAACCTGACCTTCGACATCAGCGATGGTCAAGCAAGCGCACCAAGCACTGCGAAGATCGATGTTGAGATCGTCAACGAAGGTCCAGAGGTCAGCGGTCCGGTTGATGCGGTCGTTGATGAAGATGGCTCAATTACCATCACTCAAGAAGACTTGTTGGCGAACGCGACGGACGTGGATGGTGACAACCTTGAAGCGGTGAACCTGTCGACCAACGATCCTAATGCAACCATCGTTGAGAACGCTGATGGTAGCTTCACGATTACACCGAGCGAAAACTTCTTTGGTGAAATCGAATTTACTTATGACGTAACTGACGCGATTGAAACTGTTGCTGCGGATCTGAACCTCACCGTTAACCCAGTGAACGACCTGCCAGATGTGCCTGATTTGTCCTTCACCACAGAAGATGGCGAAGCTATTACGATTACTGAAGCAGAGCTGCTGGCTCAAGCGACGGACATCGAAGGCGATGACTTATCTGTCGTGAACGTAACGAGTTTAAGCGACACGGTCCAAGTAACAGACAATGGCGATGGCACTTACACGTTAACGCCAGAGCAGGGCTTCTTTGGTAATGTTGACCTCACGTTTGATGTGAGCGATGGTACCGATGTGGTGGCGGCAAATATCGACTTGAAAGTTGAGTTCGTCAACGATGCACCAGAAGCAGCGCCAATCGTGGCAGACGTGGACGAGGATGGTTCTATTCTCGTGACACAAGAAATGCTGCTTGAAAATGCCAGCGATCAAGATGGTGATGACCTATACGCAACGGCACTAGAAACCAATGATCCTAACGCAACGATTGTAGACAACGGTGACGGTACCTACACCGTGACGCCATCTGAGAACTTTAATGGTGAAATTGCGTTTACCTATGAAGTGAACGACGGCGAACTAAGCACTTCAACTGATATGACACTGACGGTTAATCCCGTCAACGATATCCCAATTGTCGCACCAGCCATGTATAGCATCGAAGAAGATGGCAGTATCTTGTTTACAGAGGCGGACTTACTGAGTGGCGCAGTTGATGTTGAAGGCGATGACTTATCTGTTACTAGCATCAACTACTCGGGTGATGAAGGTACTGTAACAGACAACGGTGACGGTACGTTTAGCTTCGTACCAGAAGAGCACTTCAGTGGTGACTTGCAGTTCAGCTTTACGGTTTCTGACGGTACTGATGAAGTCGAGCAAGACATTAATGTTCACATTGAAGCCGTTGCAGATGCGCCTGATTTGGTCATTCGAGATGGTGATGGTGCCATCGTGGATGACGAAGCGATCATCGTTGATCCGGGTGGTGTTGTCGAGTTGAATATTGCTGCCGCCTTGGTTGACCAAGACTTGTCAGAAACGCTGACCGTGACCGTTGATGGTGTTCCAGAAGGATCCGTTGTTACTTACGACAACGAAGGTGTACTGAACGACCAAGATAACGGTATCACCAGTTACAGCGATACTGAAATCACGGTCACGTTTGAAGGTGAAACCGCGGGTTACCAAAACACAGCGGGTTACTACAAAGTCGATGAAGATGGCAACATCACGGGCGTTGAAGTGGTGTACGAAAATGCCTCTCAAGTTGGCGGAGGCGGTGATCTCATTCCGGGACAAGATCAGTTCAGCTTCCAAATCTCGGAAGGGGAAAGTTTCAACCTATTCTTGATTCCTAACGGTCACAACTTCAATGACTTTGCATCTATGCAAGATGGTCAGTACGAGTTCCGTGCAGCAGATGGCTCTCCCGCGAACATGGATACCGTTGACCCACAACTCGTGTTTGTTGGCGCTGATGGTTCTGAAACCGTGATTCAAAGCCAATTCGGTGATGCAGTCTTCCATGGTGGTTCAAGCTCAGAGCTCAACCAAGATGGTATTGAACATACCCGAACTACCGTGAACGAAGACGGTGAACTGGTTTACGGCTTTGAAGATCTCTACGGTGGCGGCGATGCCGATTACACCGACTTTAACTTCACTATTGATGTCGGTGAAGTAAACAGTCAAATCTACAGTGGTGAAGTGACCGTTGGTCCTGATGGTTCAGTTGCAATACCAACCACGGCGATTGATAAAGAAATTGAAATTCAACTGCCTGAAGACTTCTCAGAACAGCTTGAGATTCACGTGACAGCGACCGCAACAGAATTATCGAATGACGATTCTGAAACCGTGTCCCAAACCATCTACATTAACGCAACTGGGGCAACGATTGAGCATGCTCCAGAAGCGCTGCCGGTATCTGCTCAGGTCGAAGAAGATGGTTCTATTCTGATCACTCAAGACGACTTATTAGCGAATGCGAGTGACTTAGATGGAGACCAACTGACAGCACTGAATCTGGCAACTGATGATGAAAACATCACTATCACAGACAATGGCGACGGTACTTACACCTTAACGCCAGATGCGGACTTTAATGGGGATATCACCTTTACGTTCGATGTGTCGGACGGCGATGATGTTGTCTCGACCAACCTTGAGTTATTGGTATCACCAGTCAATGACGCACCAGAACCACAAGATCAAGCGTTCACCGTTGGTGAAGATGGTGTGCTGACCTTTACTGATGCGGATCTGCTAACAGGCGCTACCGACATTGAAGGGGATGACCTATCTGTTGAGGGCGTCACTTACACAGGCGCGGACGGTGTTCTTACTGACAATGGTGATGGCACCTACAGCTTCGCACCAAACGAGAACTTCAATGGCGACGTGAACTTCACTTTCGATGTTTCCGATGGCACGGATACCGTGACGGCAAATATCGATGTAACAGTGACGCCAGAGAACGATCCACCGGTTGCAGGCAGCACGGCTTACACCGTTCATGAAGACAATTCGATTACCATCAGTGACGAACAGCTATTAGCAAATTCATCGGATATTGAAGGCGATGTGTTGATTGATAGCGTGAGCTACAGCGGTAACGATGGTGTGTTAGAAATCAACGGTGATGGTACTTATACCTTCTCACCAAACGAGAACTTCAGTGGCGAGGTGAGCCTAGATGTTGTCGTTGTCGATGAAGAAGGTGCAACGGACTCTACCACTGCTGGCATTACTGTGATTGAGGTAAATGACCCACCAATCGCAGGTCCTACCGCATACACTATCGATGAAGACCAAGTTCTAACGTTTAGTGAATCGCAAGTGCTACTGAATGCTTCGGATGTTGAAGGGGATGTTGAGCTAGTAGGCATCAGCTACGACGGTCCAGATGGTATATTCTCAGTAAACGGTGATGGTACTTGTAGCTTTGCACCGAATGAAAACTTCAACGGTCAAGTGCAGTTGGATGTAACCATTCGCGATGAAGACGGCGCAGAGGTCGATACTTACATCACAGTCGATGTCTTACCAATCAATGATGCACCAGTTTCGGGTAATTTGGCGTACAGCGTCGACGAAGACAACTCAATCACGCTAAGCCAAGAGCAGCTTCTTGCTCAAGCATCGGATGTAGAAGGTGATGCGCTGAGTGCGTCTAACCTAGTGGTCGACGGTGATGCAACAGTTACGGCAAACGACGATGGTAGCTTCACTATCACGCCAGATGCGAACTTTAATGGCGACATTGATATCACGTTCGATATCAACGACGGCAGCGACACTATTGTTGCAACGGCGGACCTAACGGTTAACCCAGTTAATGACTTGCCGCAGCCGGAAGATCAAGCGTTCACCATTGGTGAAGATGGCGTGTTGACTTTCACTGACCAAGATCTGCTTGATGGTGCAACGGACATCGATGGTGATGACCTATCGGTAGAAGGTGTGAGCTACACTGGCGCAGATGGTGTCCTAACTGACAATGGTGATGGCACTTACAGCTTCGCTCCAAACGAAAACTTCAATGGCGACGTGAACTTTACCTTCGATGTTTCTGATGGCACGGATACCGTGACCGCGAATATCGATGTAAGCGTGATGCCAGAGAACGATCCACCGATAGCAGGCAGCACGTCTTACACGGTGCATGAAGACAATTCGATCACCATCAGTAACGAGCAGTTATTGGCTAACTCATCTGACGTCGAAGGCGAAGTCGCGATTGATAGTGTCAGCTACAGCGGCGCAGATGGCGTGTTCCAAGACAATGGTGACGGCACTTACACCTTCTCGCCAAACGAGAACTTCAATGGTGAAGTGAGCCTAGATGTTGTCGTGGTCGATGAAGACGGTGCGACGGATTCAACCACCGCAGGTATTACGGTACTTGAGGTGAACGATCCACCAATTGCCGGCGCAACTAGTTACTCAGTCAACGAAGACGAAGTCATCACCATTAGCTCTGAGCAGTTATTGGCGAATGCTTCTGATGTTGAAGGTGACGTCGAGATTGATAGCGTAAGCTACAGCGGCTCCGATGGTATCTTTACTGACAACGGCGACGGTACATTCAGCTTCGCACCAAACGAAAACTTTGATGGCGATGTTAGCCTAGATGTTGTGGTTGTTGATGAAGACGGTGCAACTGCGGCAACTAACGCAAACATCGATGTATTGCCAATCAACGATGCGCCAGTATCGGGCAGCTTGGCTTACAGTGTCGATGAAGACAATTCAATTACACTTAGCCAAGAGCAGCTTCTTGCTCAAGCATCGGATGTAGAAGGCGACGCGCTAACCGCGACTAACCTAGTGGTTGACGGTGATGCAACTGTCACGGCAAACGATGATGGCAGCTTCACCATTACGCCTGATGCGAACTTCAATGGTGACATTGATATCACGTTCGACATCAACGACGGCACCGACACTATTGTTGCAACGGCTGACCTAACGGTTAATCCAGTTAACGACCTACCACAACCAGAAGATCAAGCGTTCACCATTGGTGAAGATGGCGTCTTGCTCTTCACTGATGAGGACCTACTTGATGGCGCAACGGATATCGATGGCGATGACCTATCGGTTGAAGGCGTGTCTTACACAGGTGCTGACGGTGTCCTAGCTGACAATGGTGATGGCACTTACAGCTTCGCGCCAAACGAAAACTTCAATGGCGACGTGAACTTTACCTTCGATGTTTCTGATGGTACGGATACCGTGACCGCAAATATCGACGTAAGCGTGACGCCAGAGAACGATCCACCAGTGGCAGGCAGCACGTCTTACACGGTGCATGAAGATAATTCGATCACCATCAGTAACGAACAACTATTGGCTAACTCATCTGACGTAGAAGGCGAAGTAGCAATCGACAGCGTGAGCTACAGCGGCGCAGATGGCGTGTTCCAAGACAATGGTGATGGTACTTACACCTTCTCGCCAAACGAGAACTTCAATGGCGAAGTGAGCCTAGATGTTGTTGTGGTAGACGAAGACGGTGCTACGGATTCAACCACCGCAGGTATTACAGTACTTGAGGTAAACGATCCACCAATTGCCGGTGCAACTAGCTACTCAGTCAACGAAGACGAAGTCATCACCATCAGCTCTGAGCAGCTATTGGCGAACGCTTCTGATGTTGAAGGAGACGTCGCGATTGATAGCGTCAGCTACAGCGGCTCCGACGGTATCTTTACTGACAACGGCGACGGTACATTCAGCTTCGCACCAAACGAAAACTTCAACGGTGATGTTAGCCTAGATGTTGTGGTTGTTGATGAAGACGGTGCAACTGCGACAACCAATGCAAGCATCGATGTATTGCCAATCAATGATGCTCCGGTATCAGGTGATTTAGCTTACAGCGTGGATGAAGACGGCTCTATCACCCTCAGCCAAGAGCAGCTTCTTGCTCAAGCTGGCGACGTGGATGGTGATGACCTAACCGCATCCAACCTGACTGTTGACGGTAATGCGACCGTTGTTGCGAACGATGACGGCAGCTTCACTATCACACCGGATGCGGACTTCAATGGCGACATTGATCTGAGCTTCGACATTACGGACGGTGATGCAACCATTCAAGCGACTGCCGATCTGACTGTGAATCCAGTAAACGACCTACCAACGGTTGGTCAGCCACAGTTCGTCACGCAAGAAGACACCAGCTTCACCTTTACCGAAGAGCAACTGCTGCAAAATGCAGGTGATATCGATGGTGATAATCTAACGGTTGAAAACGTTGCTTCTGACAGTGGTACGTTAGTCGATAACGGTGACGGCACGTACACCTTCGCACCAAACGAAAACTTCGATGGCAACGTCAACGTGACGTTTGATGTCAACGATGGCACCGCAACGGTTCCAGCAGAAGCGAACATTGATGTTCAATCTGTGGTTGATATGCCAGAGTTGTCGATTGCTTCGGACTTGGTAATTGCCTCTGATAACTTCGAGTCTGGCTCGAACGGTTGGAACGCGAATACTGAAAGTTCACAAGGTTTCGAAACAGGCGACATGCTGGGTCGTATTGGTGGCACTGGCGGTGATGAAGCGGTCAGCAAAACTTACGATATCCCAAGCGATGTCAATGAAGTGAATATCTCGTTTAGCTTCTACGAAATCGATTCTTGGGATGGCGAGTCGTTCCAAATCTTTGTCGGCGGCGAACAGCTAACGACGTTAGAGAACTCAGCGTTCCGTACTCAAGATGGTACGACAACGCTTTACGACTCAGATGGTAATGAAGTGGGTGAAGTGATTCATGGAGCCTCTCAACGTGAAGGCTTCAGTGGTTGGAACGACCAAGCACACCAAGTGAACTTAACCGTTCCGGTGGAAGACGGTCAGCTTCAGTTAGGCTTTGGTTCTACGCTAAACCAAAGTATTCCTGACGAGTCATTCGGCATCGACAACATCGAAATCACGGTAGCGGACGCGGATTACCAAATCATTGGTACCGAAGATACACCAGTACCACTTGATATCGATGCAGCGTTAACCGATACCGATGGTTCAGAAAACCTCTCTATCTTGATTGAAGATGTGCCAGAAGGCAGCTCGCTATCAGCAGGTGTTGATAACGGGGACGGCACTTGGTCACTACAACCAGGCGAGCTAGAAGGGCTAGAGTTTATTCCTTCTGCAGACTTCAATGGCGATGTGACGCTAACCGTGAATGCAACCTCTACGGATGTGGATACAGGTACAACGGCGACCGCGACGCAAGATGTGACGATTCATATCTCGCCAACCAATGATGCACCAGAAGTGACGGGTGATATCAGCGCAGTCATTGCCGAAGACAACAGCATTACGCTAACTCAAGAGCAGTTACTTGAGCATGCCGTTGATATTGATGGTGACGACCTAAGCGCAATCAACCTGAGCACTAATGATGAAAATGCAACGGTTGAAATGAACGAGGATGGCAGCTTCACCATTACTCCGAGCGAGAACTTCTATGGTGACATTGAGTTTAGTTACGATGTCACGGATGGCGAAGAGGTGGTTGCGGCTGGTCTTGACCTAACCGTTACACCAGTCAATGACGCTCCAGAGCCACAAGATCAAGCGTTCACCGTGGGTGAGGACGGTATTCTTACCTTCACTGATGCGGACTTGTTAACAGGCGCGACGGATGTAGAAGGTGACAACCTAACAGTTGAAGGCGTGACTTACACAGGTGCAGACGGTGTCCTAACCGACAATGGTGATGGCTCATACAGCTTCGCACCGAATGAGAACTTCAATGGTGATGTGAACTTCACTTTCGATGTGTCAGACGGTACGGATACGACCTCTGCCAACATTGATGTGAGTGTGACGCCAGAGAACGATCCACCGGTGGCAGGCAGCACGTCTTACACAGTACATGAAGACAACTCGATCACCATCAGTGACGAGCAACTACTGGCTAATTCGTCGGATATTGAAGGCGACGTAGACATCAGTAGTGTGACTTACAGTGGCAACGATGGCGTCTTCCAAGACAATGGCGATGGTACGTACACCTTCTCTCCAAACGAGAACTTCAATGGCGAGGTCAGCCTAGACGTTGTAGTTGTCGATGAAGAGGGTGCGACAGACTCAACCACTGCGGGTATTACCGTTCTTGAGGTGAACGATCCACCAATCGCAGGTGCGACAAGTTACTCTGTCAATGAAGACGAAGTCATTATATTCACGGAAGAGCAACTGCTAGCGCAATCAAGTGACGTGGAAGGCGACGTGAGCCTAGAAAGCGTCTCTTACAGTGGTAGCGACGGCATTCTGACGGCGAATGACGATGGTACTTATAGCTTCGCGCCAAATGAAAACTTCAACGGTGGCGTAAGTCTAGACGTAGTAGTGGCTGATGAAGACGGTGCAACTGCGACAACCAACGCGAACATTGATGTATTGCCAGTCAACGATGCTCCTGTATCTGGCGACTTGGCTTACAGCGTCGATGAAGACGGTTCAATCACATTGAGTCAAGAGCAGTTACTGGCTCAAGCGGGTGACGTCGACAGCGATAATCTAGAAGCAGTGAACTTAACCGCGGTAGCCAATGCAACCGTTGTTGAGAACCAAGATGGTAGCTTTACGATTACGCCTGATGCGAACTTCAATGGCGATATCGACCTAAGCTTCGACTTGATTGATAACGATGGTGCGAGCGTGGAAGTGGGCGTTGACCTAACGGTGAACCCAATTAACGATGCGTCGCAATCAACGCCAGTGAACTTAGCTGGCACCGAAGATACCACCATTCTTATTACGCAGGACATGTTGCTTGCTAACGCGACAGACATCGACAACACCTACGACGAACTGTCTGCTGTCGACCTAGTGATTGATGAGCAATACGGTGACTTGCTAGACAACGGTGATGGCACTTGGTCATTCACTCCAGCTGAGAACTTTAACGGCGATGTGCCAATGTCGTTCGGCGTCAGCGATGGTGATTTAGTTACGCCGGTTGAAGGCAATCTAAACATCGAAGCGGTTAACGATGCACCGGAAGCGCCAACCATCCAGATGCAAGGCGAAGAAGATGTGGTCATGGTGATTGACCCTGCTTACATCGCTGATCAAGTTACGGATCTTGATGGTGACGAAATCAGCGTAGAAAGCATCACGGTTCGTGCGCCTGCAAACGCGACATTAACCCAGCAACCAGATGGTATGTACCACTTGGTAACCACTCAAGACTTCAATGGTTTGGTGGAACTGGGCTACACCGCGACGGATGGTGAAGAAGTGGTTGAAGGCTCGTTGAATGTGGATGTCATTCCAGTCAACGATGCTCCATTCAATGTGGGTAATGCCTTTATGGCAACCGACGAGGATGGCGCATTCACCTTCGACGCTGGCGACCTGATGAACTTGTTCGGCGACATTGACACTGAAAACCTAGTCGTATCACGCATTATCACCGCAGAAGGTGAAGATGGTGGTGAGGTAACAGACAACGGTGACGGTACTTGGACGTTCACACCGACTGGCGATTTTGCAGGGGTTTCTGACTTGCAAGTTGTGGTAAGTGACGGTGAGTTTGAAACAGTACTTGATGTACCAGTGTTTGTTCGCCCTGTTGCGGATGGCGCGGTCATCACAACCGACCATGATGGTCCGTTAGTCTTCGGTGAGGACGAAACGGGTCACCTAGGCTTGAATGTCGGTCTAATCGACGATTCAGAAACGCTAAGTAACCTAGTAATGACTGGTTTCCCTGTTGGCTTCGAAGTTACGGATGGTGTGAACACCATTACCATTACGGAACCGGGTCAATACATCGACTTGAACGAGTGGGATATCTCAGACCTGCAAATGACGCCTCCGGCTGACTTTAATGGCGAGTTCTTCGTAACCGTGACCGCAACAACGGTGGATTACGGTGACGAGCCAGAAGAGTTTGAAGATGGCATCGATTCAGGTGACTTCGAAACCCTAGCGGGTGAGCCAGTTATCCTAACCGCAGATGACCTAATCGGATTGGCAGAGAATGTGGACGCTGACGCGGGTGATGAAGTGAAATTCGTTCACCTAGCTGATCGCAGCCAAGGTGAGATTGTCGATAACGGTGATGGCACATGGACATTCAATCCAGCACCAGGCTTTACTGGTGAAGCGGATATCGCATACGTGATTGATAAAGACGGTGTGCTTCATGATGAGCAAACGGGTGTGGTCGTGAAAGAAGATGCGCCACAAGAGAATGCTTCTCCAGAAATCGACAGCATTTCTACCACAGAAATGGCAGCGGATGGCACTTTGTCGTTCACCAATGATGACATGCTATCGACCTTGAGCGATGCAGAAGGCGACAGCTTGAGCATTGAGTCAGTGAGCCTAATGGAAGGTCAAGGTGTGATAGAGACCGATAACCAAGGTAACTACCAATTCACACCAGCAGAAGGCTACACCGGAGATGTTCAAGTTGGCTTTATTGCAACTGACGGTGAAAACCGCATTGAGAGCTTCTTTAATGTCGACATCCAAGGCGAAGGTGAAACCACAACCAGCGAAGGCTATGCACTGGCTGATGATGGTTCACTAACACTAACGGAAGCACAGTTGATTGATGAGCTTGGCATTAGCCCTTCTGCAGAAGTGTTGGATGTCGCCGATGCAAACGATGCTGGTTTCTTCGCGAAATCAGGTGATGAAGAGTGGACGTACTGGCCGAACGATGACTTCGATGGCAATTTGGCTATGGATGTTCAGGTCAACGACAACGGTGAAGTATCGACTCAGAATCTGAGCATCCAAGTTGCGGACGATTCAGCGCAAAGCGACGAGCCACAAATCCAAACTGCTCAAGCATCATCAGAGCAGCAAGTCGGCGAAGCGCAACAGCCTGAAGAGCAAGCAGCAAACGGTGCAGACAGTGAAGAGGAGAGCACAGCTGATGTGACTGCAGCACCAGGCGATACCATTTCTATCTCGGTTCCAGATGAGGTCAGTGGTAACGAATCGGTGGATTATGCAGAAATGTCCGGTCTACCTGATGGCGCATCGGTAAGCAACGCGCTGGATAATGGCGATGGTAGCTTCACATTAAGTGGCAACCTGAACCAACCAGTATCGGTTGACCTACCAGAAGGTTACGAAGGTACGAGCGAAATCCAATTCCAAGGTTACGACGAATTGGGCAGCGCGGTAGAAGGTGCGAGTGGCACAGTTGAAGTTGAAGTCGATGATCAATACACCATGCAAGGTTCTGCTCAAGATCAGCAACCAGACATGGCGGGTATGGAATCTGGCGGCAGCGACTGGACAAGTGCGGGAGGTCAAGATCAAGGTGTTGACTTCACGGATGACTCTGGCAGCTTCGACTCGGATACTCAAACGGGTACTGACCAAGGCAACGATTTCGATCAAAGCTCAATGTAACTAGTCATAGACGAGGGCAGTGTCATTGCTGCCCAAACCAAAGCCATGCAGAGCCTACTTTGCATGGCTTTTTTGTTGGGCTTCTTTCTATGAGCTGTAGAAAAAAACTTGGAAATTGAAAAAAGTATTCTTAGTTAGTTTATACCCAAGTAACCTCGAGATGTTAGGTTCAGCGAGAATGGCTTGGTTTGTAGACGCGGCGGCGATTTAAAGGTCTAGTGGGTCTAAATCAAGAATCGACAACAAAGTATACAAACCAAGACAGCTCGCCCTTCGGGAGCGTGTCATTGACTCGGTTTCTGTGTCAAACAACTTGGAAAGAGCTGACTATTACGCTGCGTTGTTTTCCTTGACCCCGAATCAATGACAACGCTCTGAATCCTGCATCTTGAAGTCACTTGGGTATAAGAGTCATTTACAAGGAGGAGCGACATGTACCGTTATGTCAGTTCGCCAAAAGCATCGAAGTACATAGTGCCACCACCACAGCATCGTGAGTTGTCGAGTATCGATGTGCCGGAGTCGGAACTAGAGATGCGTGAAATTCTGAACAATTGGTTTGCCGATGGATTGGCGCCCATCATTCAGAATGAAGACAATTACATCTCTGCTAATGAGCAACAGCGCTTTGAGCAGCTCAGCCGTACGGTGGGCGTGCTACTGCGTAATAAAGATTACTACTTTGCCACCAAGCGGATTCTCTCGTTGTGGGAGCAAGACTGCTTAGAAACCACTTACGTTAATTATCTGATTTTACGTAGTGAGCGCATACCATACTTCGAATAAGTCCCATTTCTTGGCTTGAAATAGTGGTTTACATGGTTTTCTTAGTAACTTTTGATACCTGTATTTAACATTTTTGTAAACATCGTTATATTTAAGGCTCATCGTTGTCAGGAGTTTATGGATGAACCTTACGATATCAGGGAAGTTGCAGCTCAGTTTTGTGCTGCTAGCCGTACTTTTTATGGCATCAGCGGTATTCACGTATCGCAACGTCACCACCGTAGAGCAATACGCCTCTTCGTTACTTAAATCTGATCTGCCGACCGTCGACACCAGTCGCGGTATCCAACAGTCCGTTCAAGCGTCGCTGTCTTCTATTCGAGCCTACATGTTGCTAGGTGGCGATGAAGAGGCGAGCGCACGTCTGAGTGAGGACGTACGCAATATCATGGCATCTACAGACGAGTCGCTTCCAACGTTGCAGGCTTTGATTTCTGAACAGGATTTTCAAGCGATTCAAAGTCAGTGGGATGCAGTCAAAGTCTCTTTGAACAAGCTGATTGAACTTAGCCACAGTGATGAGAACTTACCCGCGCACAACCTCTTTATTAACGAAGCGGCACCCATTGCAGAAGTGGCACTTGATCAGCTTCAAAGCTTAATCAATGAAGAGTCAGGAAACCCATTTGGTGGAGACAGAAAACGTCTGTTTAAAGTCTACGCCGACAGCTATACCTCGCTCGCTAATGCTCTGTCCGCCTTGCGAGATTTCCTGTTGTACGGGCAGCAAGATCATCTGGACAAATACCACGACTTGATTAAGTACCACAATCAGTCTGTGGCGGAAATCGATAGCAAACTCGACAGGCTTACTGATAACGACCAATCATTGTGGTCACTGTTTAAAGAAATGCAGCAACTGTACTTTCCTTTAGCAGAGCAGGTGATTGCATTACGTCAGTCACCAGAATGGAACGAATCAAACTTGTTAATGGCGAACGAACTGTTGCCAGCAGCGGATGCACTAGACCAAAGTTTAGAAACGATCGTATTGGCTCAGCAAAGTCGTGCTGATCAAAGCGGACAGGGTATCAATCAGTCGATCAAGAACGTACTCACCACCATGCTGATTGCAGCGGCATTGGTTTTGTTTGCCGCAGTAGCGATTTCAAAATACATGGGCAATACCATTGGTCGCCGAGTGAAAAACTTATCGGAGCGAGCAAAGACGACCGCTTCAGGGGACGTTTCTCAGCCTCCGCTCACCGTTGTTGGGAAAGATGAATTGGCAGACCTTACCGATTCGATTAACCGCATGAACCAATCGTTAGCGAGCATCGTGGCAGGGGTGAGTGAAAAAGCGCACCAGGTGGATACCAGCATGGGGGCTTTGTTGGAATCGGCGCAAGTTACCTCATCGAATGTAGAACAGCAACAAACCAGCATTGTTGAAATGGGAAGCCAATTGGATGAAATCGCTTTAGCCGCGCGTAACACTCTAGATCAAGCCAATCAATCGGTGCAGAAGCTTTCTGATTCAAAAGGCGAGATTGAACAAGGTCGCGATGCTTTAGAGCAAAACAAAGTCACCATGGAAAGCTTGCATGGCAGCATTGAAACCGCGAGTACGCAAGTGACGCAGTTAAGCAAAGAGAGCGAAGCTATTGGTCGGGTTACTGAAGTGATTGAAGGCTTGGCAGAGCAAACCAACTTACTGGCATTGAATGCTGCGATAGAAGCAGCACGTGCAGGTGATCAAGGACGAGGCTTTGCAGTCGTGGCGGACGAAGTACGCATGTTAGCGACGCGCACTACTCAATCGACGACAGAAATCAACGGCATCATTAATGCGATTCAACGCTCGACCAATTCGGTGGTTGAGGAGATTGAACACAGTCAATCACTGGCGGAGCAGGGCGCTGAGCACATTGAAAAAGCGGTAACTCGTTTGCTCGTCACTACTGAAAAAATTGGTTCTTTGAATGAACAAATGGCAGAACTTGCGGCAGCGGCAGAGCAGCAATCGCATGCGACCAACTCGATCACTGGATTGATGTCCGGTATTACTCAATCAGTGGATGAGGTTTCGAATAACAGCCAACGGGCATCAGAGACATCATTGCAAGTAAAAGAGCAAGTTACCGAGCTGAATCAACAGATGGCAACTTTCAAAACGGCGTAGATAAGGTTTAGGTCTGTTCATCTACTTTTGCTCGTTAACCAAGTAGTAAAAAAGCCCCAATCCTTTTTACACAAAAAGGGTTGGGGCTTTTTGTTGGATGATACGCCGATATTCGTCTGCTTGCTCATTGGATTTGGCTATTTAAATCATAGCTAAAACCAAATTTTCTTCGCCGAGCCTGAGTCGTAATATGACTCCATCGGCAGCAAATACTGCAAAAGAATTTTTAAACTTTATACCAATCCCGGTAAGAGAATCGTTCGTTACTACGATTGGTATCATCCTTCTAGGAGCAAGATTATGAACAAACAAGTAAGCCTAATTGGTCTAGACAGCGAACAATCAGCACAACTAGCTCAACAACTAAATCAACTGCTAGCGCATTACCAAGTGTTGTACATGAACTCTCGCGGTTACCACTGGAACATTAAAGGTGCGCAATTCTTCGAACTGCACGTAAAATTTGAAGAGATCTACACTGATCTACAAACAAAAATCGATGAGCTTGCAGAGCGTATTCTAACTTTGGGTCATACGCCAGCGCACGCATTCAGCAACTACTTGGAAGCCAGTGAAATTAAAGAACATCAAAACGCGACTTCTGGTGAGGAGTGTGTACAAGGTCTGGTCCAAGGCTTTAGCGTTCTACTTCTAAAACAGCGTGAGATTCTACAAAACGCGGGTGAAGCAGATGACGAAGGTACAGCGGCATTGATGGGTGACTACATCCGTGAGCAAGAAAAATTAATGTGGATGCTTAACGCTTACCTACAAGGCTAAGCAGCGCATCACTCAAGCAATCCTTGGGAACGCATGAAACAATCGGGAATAAGTCATAAGGGGCACGTTGGTGCCCCTTTTTTTGTTTGCGTATTTTATATGTGTGCTTTATTTGCGTGGTAAGGATTCGAAACGGCTCAATAAATCACTGAGTTCATTAAGCGCCAACGAGGCTGAACCATTGAAGGTTTCTTGATTGCCGTGATGAACAAGGCAAGAGGGCATCTGCGCGTTATACGCTGCCTGCAAGTCGTAAAGGTAATCGCCGACATAAAGCACTTCATCAGGCATCAAACGCCACTCTTTCGCCAATACCTGCAGAGACACAGGGTCTGGCTTGGGCGGGAAACATTCACGAGTGATGACTCGTTCCACTGAGATTTGGTTGTGTTCTAGTTTGCGCTGCGTGGCGATTTGGCAGTTGCGCGTCACGATAGCGGTTTTGATTTCATTTTGATGCAAGTGGGCGAGCAATTCATGGCAGCCAATCATTGGAGCAGACTGCTCAGCATCAGAAATCTCGTAATCAAATATCACGTTGTGAGCGTGCTCTCGATGATGAGGATGCTCAAGTGCGTCGACAAAATCCAATAGATCTTCACTCTGCGGACAACCTAGCTGTTGTCGCAATTCGCCGAAGTTCATATCAGAACTCACCAAGGTGTTGTCTAAATCAAACACCACGGCTTTAATTTTATCGAGCTGTAAAGGGAATGGAATCATAATGACCTCGTACAACTTAACCGAACTATCGTTTTAAAAAACAAAAGGTTATTGTTAAGTTTAGATTCTTCTGCTTAGATTGTACGAAAATAATTCAACCATGTATCACAAAACAAGGACGCGCATGATCATTCCTAAACCATTACAAAAAGGCGACACCATCGGCTTTTTCTCGCCATCCTCCCCAGCCACGGTATTTGCACCAACGCGTTTTGAGCGTGCCAAAGCGTACGTGGAATCTCATGGTTACCAGCTAAAAGCAGGTAGCTTAACGGGCAAAACTGACCAATATCGCTCGGGTTCGATTCAAGAGCGAGTAGAAGAATTGAATGCGCTGATTCGCGATCCTGAAGTGCGCTGTATTATGTCGACCATTGGCGGTTACAACAGTAACTCATTGCTGCCTTACATCGACTACGAAGCGCTGAAGAAAGATCCCAAGATCATTGTTGGCTATTCGGATGTGACAGCTTTACTCATGGGCATTTACGCACAAACCGGCATCGTCACTTTCTATGGTCCTGCTTTGGTGGCGTCACTGGGTGAATTCCCGCCATTGGTGGACGAGACCTTCGCTTCGTTTGAATCGATAGTGAATACATTAGTCGGCTTGGAGCATCAATACACAATACCTCAAGGGTGGACAGATGAATGGATAGAGTGGGGCGAACAAGACCGCGCAAAACAGACCTTGCAAAACCAGTGGCACTTTAAAGGCGAAGGCAAAATTACCGGACGTTTGATTGGCGGCAACCTCAATACCATGACGGGCATCTGGGCAAGTGAGTTTATGCCGAGTATCGAACAAGGCGATATTTTGCTAGTGGAAGATTGTTTGCAGGGCATTGAAACGGTCGAACGCTCTTTTGCGCTGCTCAAGCTTTCTGGCGTGTTTGATAAAGTTGGTGCGGTTGTGCTCGGCAAGCACGAAAAGTTCAACGATAAAGGCACAGGACGAGCACCTATAGACGTGTTACTAGAAGTGCTTAACGGTCAACCACTGCCAATTTTGTATGACTTTGATAGCTGTCATACCCACCCAATGCTCACCGTTCCATTGGGCTCGACCATGACGCTCGATTTTGACAATGAAACGGTAGCAGTGAGTTTAAAGAGCTAGCTTTTTGAATAGTTCGTTAGAGAAAACTATTTCTCCTCAAGACGAAAGATTTTGCCGCTGTCGGTAGAAAAATAGATATAGCCATCGGGGCTGATGGTTATATCTCTTACTCGCTCACCAAGATTCTCCATCAATCTTTTTGATTCGGTAAGCTTGCCATTCTCAATAGAAACCACGTTGATGTGCGCCAGTTTCAATGCACCGGCGAGGATTTTTCCGTCCAACTCTGGGTATTTATCGCCACGGTACAAAATCATATTGCTAGGTGCGATAGAAGGGATGTATACCAACTTTGGATCTTCCATTCCCGGTAACGACTTAGCTTCCCCGACGTCCAACGGTCCCCAATATTCTTTACCATGAGAGACTTTAGCCCAGCCGTAGTTCGCGCCTTTCTTGATTAGGTTAATTTCATCGCCGCCGCGTGGTCCATGTTCAATCGACCACAGCTGTTTTGTTGCTTCGTCGTAAAACATACCTTGTGGGTTGCGGTGCCCGTAACTCCATATCTCAGGACGAGCTTCGGAAGATTTGAATGGGTTGTCTTGTGGAACCGAACCATCAAGGTTAAGGCGCAGAATACTGCCAGCATGGGTTTGAGTGTCTTGCCCATTATCACGTTCGCCACGGTCACCGATTGAGAAGTAAACTTTGTCGTCAATAAATGAAATTCGACTGCCGTAGTGACGCCCTGTGTCAGTGATGGCATCAGCAACAAAGAGATCTTTCCAGCCCACAAGCTGATTGTTTTGCAATTGCGCCGTCGCTAACGCCACCGTATTGCCTTTGCTCGTGCGCTTGCTGTAGGTAAAGAAGAGTTGCGGATTTTGCGTATCGGCATTCGGTGCGAGCGCGACATCCAATAAGCCAGCTTGCCCACTGGTATTCACATCGGGAACGTTAAACAGCTTTTGAGGTTTGCCTGTGGTGATATCCAGCAACGAAACCGTACCGTTCTTTTCATTGACGATTACGCGTTGGCTATCTAAGAACTCGATCCCCCAAGGGATCTGAAATCCATTCGCCACTTCGTTAGCGCGGTATTCGGCAGCGTTGGCAGAAAAGGATAAACAAGCGAGTAGGGCAGCAGCAATCGTTCTCATGGTTCCTTCCAATATGAATCGTATTAATGCTTAAAAGCTAACACTAAAAGAGAACGTTTTGCAGAGCATGGATTGTATAAGAATGTAAAAAATCCCCGATACGAGATCGGGGATTGAATTAAGGCTAGAGAATTGTTTATGTAGCGAGATTACATCGCTTCTTCGAAGATCTTAGAGATTTCTTCGTGAGTTGCTTGTTTAGGGTTAGTGAAACCACAAGCGTCTTTCAGTGCGTTGTCTGCTAGTGTTGGGATGTCTTCTAGTTTCGCACCAAGCTCTTTAATACCTGCTGGGATACCCACATCTTTCGCTAGAGTAACGATAGCGTCGATTGCTGCCGCTGCACCTGCTTCAGCAGACATGCCTTCTACGTTTACGCCCATTGCTTTCGCTACATCACGTAGACGCTCAGGACATACTTGCGCGTTGTAGCGCTGTACGTGAGGTAGAAGAATCGCGTTACAAACACCGTGTGGAAGGTCGTAGAAACCACCAAGTTGGTGTGCCATTGCGTGTACGTAACCTAGAGAAGCGTTGTTGAACGCCATACCCGCCATGAACTGTGCATATGCCATTTGTTCACGAGCTTCTAGATCTTCACCATTTTTCACTGCTGTGCGTAGGTACGCTTGGATAAGTTCAATCGCTTTGATTGCTACCGCATCAGTGATTGGTGTTGCAGCGATAGATACGTAAGCTTCAATCGCGTGAGTTAGCGCATCCATACCTGTTGCTGCAGTTAGCGAAGCAGGTTTAGCTAGCATTAGCTCTGGATCGTTTACAGAGATAAGCGGTGTTGTGTGCTTATCAACGATAGCCATCTTGATGTGACGCTCTTCGTCAGTGATGATGCAGAAACGCGTCATTTCAGATGCAGTACCCGCAGTCGTGTTGATTGCGATAAGTGGCATCATTGGTTTTGCAGATTGGTCTACGCCTTCGTAATCTGCGATTTTGCCGCCGTTAGAAGCAACAAGCGCGATACCTTTCGCACAGTCGTGTGGTGAACCGCCACCTAGAGAGATAACGAAGTCACATTCGTTATCTGTAAGAAGTGCCAAGCCGTCGTTAACGTTGCTGATAGTAGGGTTTGGTTGAGTGCCATCGAACACAACAGTTGCTACGTCGCGTTCTGTTAGTAGATCTTGAACCTGCTTTACTACACCGATTTGGTTAAGAATCTTATCCGTAACAATCAAACCTTTTTTAAAGCCTTGAGATTGGATGCTGTCTGCTGCGTCTTTCAGACAACCAGCGCCCATTAGGTTTACAGTAGGGATAAAAAATGCACTTGTCATATAACATTGCTCCGTCGTTATTTTTAATAATCTTTCTTAATCTGTCATTTACTCTTGCATACCCCGTTCTTGATTTAGATTGATCTAGGACAAGTTTAACCCCTTAGGGGTATCTTGAGGGCTGAAAGTGTGATGACAGTCTTGTTGCACAGTGAGATGGTGCAACACCTACTTAACGTAGCTGAAATATCTCATTTATCACGCAAACGATTGGCAAAAATAACAAGATTCGTACGGTTTATCTCTCAATTCGACTAAAGTATAAAAAATCCCCATTAATATGTAGTCTATCAATGGGGATTCGTATGGTGTGTTTTAAGCAAACGTTTTCGATTTAGGCGATTTTAACTAACTTATCTACTAGTTTTTCAATGCCTGATGCGGCTTGTGAGATATTCTCCGCTAACATATAAGCTGGTGTTGAAAGCACGTTGTGTTTTTCATCGAAATGGATTTCATCCACCTGACAATTGACATGCTCGCCCCCCATATGACCGAATGCTGCAGCAGTGGCTTCATCGTTACCAATGGTGCCTTTTACACCTTGATCGTAAATCATCGGGATAATAGTTGGTGCGATGCATAAATACCCTGCAGGTTTGCCCGCTTGAGCGAATGCACGACACGCTTGGGCAACGTGAGTATTAATCGAACACTCTGCGCCTGAAACGGCGAAGTCGGTTAAGTTTTTCGCAGCACCAAATCCACCAGGAAGCAGTAGGGCATCGTATTCATCAACGTTAAGTTTGGCGACATCGTCAATGTTACCGCGAGCGATACGAGCTGATTCGATCAATACGTTGCGTGTTTCATCCATTTCGTCACCAGTTAGGTGATTGATGACGTGGAGTTGGTCAATGTTAGGTGCAAAGCAGTGCCAAGTTGCACCTGCTTTCTCGATGGCGTAGAGCGCCAATACGGCTTCGTGGATCTCAGAGCCGTCGTAAACGCCTGAACCACTTAAAATGACTGCGACTTTTTTCATGATTGGATTCCTTTACTCTGAACGTTCCTTAGATTGTTCTTCACTATCTAGACCATGCGTTTCCGAATGTGTTTCAACGTTTTCACTTTCGTCCTCTTCCTCATAGTAGCGCACAACAAACGGTGTCAGCATGACACTCGAAGGCAGAAAATGTTTCATATCGACTCCAACCGCTTAATAGAGTGGTTTTTATACCGATTTTGGAAAAAGAGTACGTTGAAGCGGATCATTTTTGAGTTAAGCTGCAGTTTCCTTTGGCATTCATGAGCAGTAGGTCACATAGATAACATGCAATCCTATCAGTTTCGTTTCACCCTTTATGGTTGTATCGCCATTCTCTCTTGGAGCTGTTTGCTAGGCATCGCTAGATTGGTGACAGAAAGTTTAGGGCCCGTGGGCGGATCAGCCATGCTGTATTCTCTAAGCTCCATTTTTCTGTTGATTGTGGTTGGCATTCCAAAACTGTCGTATTTCTCACCCAAGTATTTAGTTCTGGGTGGAGCGATGTTTGTTTGCTACGAGATCTTCCTTGCGCTGGCATTGGGCTACTCCAATTCTCGTTCTCAGGCGATTGAAGTCTCGATCGTCAATTATCTATGGCCGGCACTAACCGTTTTGTTTGCGGTATTGGGCAGTAACAAAAAGCCGAACTGGTTACTGTACCCGGCAGTTATGTTGGCATTCATTGGTGTCGCGTGGACGGTCAGTGGTGATAGCGGTTTATCACCGACGCAGTTAGTGGCGAACATCAGTAGCAATCCGATTGTTTACTTCATGGCATTTGCAGGCGCAGTCATCTGGGCTGTGTATTGCAATCTGACTCAAAGACAACAATCGAAGCACAACGCGATTACTTTGTTTTTTATCGCGACAGCCATCTCTTTGTGGATCAAATACGCCTTTACTGATGAGCCGCCAATGGCATTCAGTTGGGAAGCGATGGGGTATTTAGTGGCGTCTGCGGCTTTAATGGCGGGTGGCTACGGATTGTGGAACATCGCGATTGTGGGCGGCAATATGGTGTTTCTCGCAACCTTGTCTTACTTTACGCCGATTTTTTCTGCTCTGTTTTCCTCTCTTATTCTAGGCGTCACTCTAAGCCACAGCTTCTGGCAAGGAGTCGTAATGGTAACGGTTGGTTCGCTGATGTGTTGGCTGGTCACCAAAGAGAAGCGCGAAGCGGCGGGATGAACGCTGGTATAGAAATATGTAGAGCACGCTTGAGTGTCTTTCAGGTTCAAATCAAAGCAAGAAAAAAGCTCCCGAGATTGGGAGCTTTTCTTTTGAGTTCTAATGATTCTTGGTGGCGCTCTAATATGCGACGTTCAATTGTAATTGAAGCTTGAATCTGTGCTTCGATAGTCGCTTAGTAAGCTGCTTACGAGTGTGTTCTAGCGTATCAAGCTCTAGCGTGTCGTCATCCACATGCACGTCCACATTTACTCGCAGTTCTTGACCAACTTTAGTTACGCCAGCCAGTTTCAATTGGTGTTCAGTCACTTTTTCAATCTCAAGAACGTCTTTACCAACGCTCTGACACAACTCTTTGCTTGGTGTCATCATTAACAGTTCGCGTAGGGCACCAACTAGCATATCAAATGGTACTTTAAGGAAGTAGAAGCCCATCAAGACCATCATCATAGGGTCTGCATAGACCGCATAGTGTGCGTATGGTGTTAGCGATACCAACCATGCAGCGATAAAACCAACCGTTACTGCCACGCTTAACAACGTATCCATTTGCCATTGTTTTTTCTCGGCTTCGATCAAACCTGATGAGAAACGACGACTTTTCTTCGCCATAAACCACCAAGCGTAACCACAACCAATCACGTTAACGACACCGAAGATGGTTGCGATGGAAGCGTCTACCTCACGACCGCCTGTCATCAACGCGGTTACCGCTGAAAATAATGAGAAAGAAACCACCACTAAAATAACAGCGGCTTTAATAGCGATAACGATAGGTTCAAGTACAGCTTTGCCGAAAGGAAAAATAGATTTTGATGGCTTGCTGATGTAGTAAGAAGCTGCCAGTGACAATAAAGTTAACAGCAGACTGACTAGAGAATAAACACCGTCAAAAACGATGACGATCGACCCAACAAGCAAGCCAAGTACCATCCCTCCAATTGCAAACCCAGATGCTAAAAGGGCTGAGAAGGTTAGGATACGGTTTTCGTTTTTGCTTGTCCTGTCACACATAAAAGATGCCTTAAATTATTACACCCTTACATTCTTCTCCTTAGGGCAAATTTAAGCAAATGAAAACTGTGTGACATTTAAACGATAAAATGTTGGTTTTGAATTATGCTTTTATTTTTCAATGACTTAGCATTAAATTCTGCTGTCAATATAATTGACGCTCACTGCAATATGTTTAGAAGTCGAATAAATACTCGCTTAACTTATCGGCCAACCAACTCATTGCAGGGTGTTCTGTTTGTCCATTTGGTACGAACATACAGTAGTCTTCTTGCGTCAAACCATAGGTGTGTTTGATCACCGCAAGTTTCTGATGTCTCAAGTAATGTCGGATCAATGGCTCTGGTAATACGCCCCATGCATCTTCTTCTAAAATAGTGTTCAGCATGTAGTCAAAACTGGAGAAGCCAATGTATCGAGTAGAAAAGGGTTGTAGCTCGGGGTTGTCTTTCTCATTCAAATACACCATCAAAGCTTGCATCTGGTTACGCAAATCTTCATCGGTGACGCGACGCATTTTGCTGAGTTGGTGATCGAAGCTACAGACCGACATCATACGAATTTTACCAAGTGGATTGTAAACGATGTGTGGGTCATCCACGCGCTCGTAATCAACACCAAATGCAAAATCGACCTGTTGAGTACTGACCAAATTAGCTAAGTCACCACTGGAAGCGAGAATCAGGTTGAATGTGGTGGATGGGAAGCGATTGTTTAGAGTATGAGATAGCTCTTGCCACAGTTCGTCTGGCAGCGAGTCGTCACGTGCCACCCAGACCTCAGCGTTGAAGCCGTCAGAAACTTGAGCGCAGGTCTTTTTGATTCGTTGTGCGGTTACGAGCAGGTTTTCGCAGTCTTTGAAGATGGCTTTCCCCGCTTCCGAGAGCGTTAGTTGATTGCCTGTGCGAGTGAATAGCTCGACGTCTAAGTCTTTCTCAAGCGCTTTAATTGCCATACTCAGCTTAGTACGATTGCAATCGAGTTGACGCGCAGCCTCCGATACGGAGCCATATTCGGCGATGGTACAAAAAGCTTCGACTTGAGTTAAGTTCATGATTAAAAAAGACCTAAACTAAAAAGATGAGAATCGATAACGTAGATGAATGAGCGTACTGACGCTTAGAAAGATTATCGAAAAAAACACGGATTCGCCAGATAAGTCTATGGTGTTTTGGCGTTTTTGCGGTAATCTATGGGGGTTACAAGAAGTGAACATGGAGGCCACGATGGCACAAGATTGGGACGGCTTAGCAAAGAATTGGGAATCTAACCCAGCAACAGATCAATTTGCTCAGTCGGTGTTTGCACAGTTACAACAGCTTACTCAGCTTGATGGCATTAAAGTATTGGATTTTGGATGTGGGACAGGGCAGTTAAGCCAACTATTGTCGCCATCCGCAAAAGAGATTGTGGCGCTGGATGCATCTGAAGCCATGATTGAAGAGCTTGATAAGAAAGAGTTAGAGAATGTAGAACCAGTTGTTGACGCATTGACGCGTGGTCTAGTCGCTCAGCACCCAGCATTCCGTGGTCAGTTTGACCTTGTCGTTGCTTCTTCAGTGTTGGCGTTCATCGAAGACTACGAAACGTCTCTAGAGATTGCTCACTCGTTACTCAACGCTGGCGGCCACTTCGTTCATTTTGATTGGATCGCAGATTCAGCAAAAGAAGGCTTCACGCTAGCGAAATCAGAAAACGCACTTATCAAAGCAGGCTTTACTGAGGTAGAAACGAAGAAGGTCTTCGAAATCACATCAGACGGTCACACAATGTCAGTATTAATGGGTGTAGGTCGCCGTTAATCCCCGACAAAGAACATAAGAAAAGCGAGCTATTTAGCTCGCTTTTTTGTTTCCTTCGATTCACTAGACAAAGGTGAGTTGTCGAATTTCTTCTAAAACGTCTGGATTCGCAATCGCACCTAAGTTCTCAACTTCCTTACCATTTATGACTTGTTTGACTGCAAGTTCTACCAACTTTCCTGAGCGTGTTTTAGGAATGTCGCTGATGGCGAAAATTTGGCTTGGAACGTGCCTTGGCGAGCAGGACGTCTTGAGGCGCAACTTAATCTCTGCTATTAACCTTTCATCTAAAGTGACACCAGAAGCGGTCTGCACAAACAGCCAAATTTGTTCGTTTCGCTCGATCTCTTTACCAACGGCAATGGAATCGACGATACCTTCTATGGCGTTTACCTGCTGATAAATCTCCGCTGTGCCGATGCGCACACCGCCAGGATTCAACAATGCATCGCTACGACCGTAGAAAACAAATCCACCTTTGGCGCTGCGTTCGACATCATCACCGTGATGCCAGATATCATCGAACTTGTCCCAGTAAGCGTTGTGGTAGCGTTCCCCGGTATCGTTCCAAAAGCCGACAGGGAAGTTAGGCATAGAGTTGGTGCAGACGAGCTCACCGCGCTGTCCATTCACGCTTTGACCTTGCGAGTCGAACACTTGAACATCAATACCCAAGCCAGCGTACTGGCATTCACCACGATAAACAGGCGAGATAGGGTTGCCTAATACAAAGCAGCCACAGATGTCTGTTCCGCCTGAAATAGAAGCCAAGTGCAAATCTTGCTTGACGTGTTGATAAACGTAATCAAACTGCTCTGGATAAAGCACTGAGCCCGTAGAGCACAAGGTTCTCAAAGCTGGGAGTGAGTAATCTTTGATAGGTGACAATCCGGCTTTTTCTATCGCTTCTAGATACTTGGCGGCAGTACCAAAGAGACTTACTTCTGCTCGCTGGGCTAAATCCCATAATACGTGAGGTGCTGGGTAAACCGGGCTACCATCGAAAATCACCAAGCACGCGCCACTTGCTAGAGCAGATACGTGCCAGTTCCACATCATCCAACCACAAGTTGTGTAATAAAAGACGCGATCTTGAGGCTGAATATCTGAATGAAGTTGATGCTCTTTAAGATGATTAAGAATCGTACCGCCAACAGAATGCACGATACACTTAGGCTTGCCAGTTGTGCCGGAGGAATAAAGCACAAACAGCGGGCTATTGAATTCCACGCGAGTGTAATGCAACGGAGCTGGGGAATACTGATTAATGATGTTTTGCCAATCGTGAGTACAAACATCGCATTCGAACACATGTGGTTTGAGGTAACCGATCTGACATATTTGTTTCAGTCCATCAAGAAGATCCGCGATGTGATGGTTCTTCTCCAACATATCGAAAGTTTTGCCGTTGAAGGTATAACCATCGCAGGTGAAGAGAACCTTTGGCTTCACTTGCCCGAAGCGCTCAATAACGCTTTCTACGCCAAAATCAGGGGAGGTGGACGTCCAAGTCGCGCCTAAGCTGGTGGTGGCTAGCATTGCAATAACGGTTTGTGGCATATGTGGTAAATAGCCTGCAACCACATCACCTTGCTTGATGCCACATTCGACTAACCATTGCTGAACGCTCGAGACCTCATCACAAAGCTGTTTCCATGTGTAAATCTGTTTGTCACCGCGCTCGTTTTCAAACCAAATTGCCAGCTCATCCGCTTGTTGCTCTGCCAAACTGAGCAGGTTCTCTGTGTAGTTAACTTGAGCTTGAGGGAACCACACGGCATCTCGATTTTGCATTGGTGATTGCCAACGGCTTTCACCTTGTGCTTTAACGGTATCGCCTTGCGTGCCAATTAGGTCGCAAAATTGCCAAACCTCTTTCCAGAAATGCTCATTATGCTCCAAAGACCATTGGTGCAAATCAGAGTAGTTTTTGAGCTCGAAACCCTGCCGATTAATGTGCTCGATAAACTGCGTGATATTGGCTTGCTCGATTCGATCTTCCGTCGGCTGCCAGACTTTGTTGCTCTCGCGCATAGCTCCCTCTATAACAAAGTTTTAACGTTTTCAGTGTGAGGTGAACCAGAAATAAAGTCAAACTCGTTGGAGAAACTAGCTCCTTATGTATATCAATGTGTTAGGTGTTAATGTAAAGAAAATGTTACACCCGAATTTTGAGTGGAAAATGGTCAGGGGATTGGAAGGACAAAAGAGTGTAGATAGGCTTAATGTAAATGATTTGTTAACGGAGATGTGCAATGACTCAGTATCATTCAAAACCCGTCGATCAGGATGGAAGGGTAGAATGGAGCCATGAAGAGGATGCCATTTGGCGCGACTTGGTCACAAGACAAATGAGCGTGATTCAAGACCGTGCATGTAGCGCTTATCTGCATGGACTCAAGCTACTCGATTTGCCTCATGACCGCGTGCCACAACTGCCCGAAATCAATCGTGTTTTGATGGAAACAACGGGCTGGCAAGTGGAGCCAGTACCTACGTTGATCGACTTTGATCGTTTCTTCAACTTGCTTGGCAATAAACGCTTCCCAGTCGCTACGTTTTTGAGAACGCGAGAAGAGTTTGATTACTTACAAGAGCCAGATTTCTTCCATGAGATTTTTGGTCATTGCGCCATGCTCACCAACCCGGATTTTGCCGCCTTTACTGAGCATTACGGACAGCTTGGACAAGCAGCGACACCAAAGCAGCGAGGGTACCTTGCGCGTCTATATTGGTTTACAGTCGAGTTCGGCTTGGTTCAAGAGGGTAACAAAACCAAGATCTACGGTGGCGGCATCCTTTCATCTCCGGGAGAAACCATCTATTCATTGGAAAGCGACATCGCGATTAGAGACGAGTTTGACCTGCAAACTGTGTTAAGAACCCCTTATCGCATCGATATCATGCAGCCGAAATACTACGTGATTGAAGATTTGTCCCAGCTTTTCCAAATTAGCCAACTGAATTTATTGAAACAAGCCGATCTAGCGATTGAAGCCGGATTGCTTCCACCACTTTTCGAACCAAAGGAACCTGCTCATGTTGAATGAACAAAAATGCGAAGCTTGTAGTATCGATGCCATTGCACTTAGTAAAGAGGAACAACAGTCTTTGCTGCTGCAATTATCTGATTGGCAGATCATTGAGAGAGATGAGATTCCTCAACTTGAGAAGGTCTACAAGTTTAAGAACTTCAAACAAGCGTGGGCGTTTAGCAACAAGATTGCCGAGCTTGCAGAAGATGAATTCCACCACCCATCTATCTTGCTGGAGTGGGGCAAAGTGACCATCACGTGGTGGAGCCACTCTATTAAAGGTCTGCATAAGAACGACTTTATCTGTGCTTCGAAGTGCGACGCATTGGCTATTGAAGAGTAAAGCCGAGTGATTAAAGAGAGATTCCGGACATCTCGTTCCTCGATTCCGGAATGACGTTGGTGATGGGGGTTACTCAGAACTGCAAAATGACGCATTCTAGGTTAGATTCCGTCATTCTCGAGAGCGACGAAGGAGCAAGTCGGGAATCTCACTCTCAAACAATGCTCACTGATTATAAACAAAGCGCCCGGACTTAAGTTCGGGCGCTTTGCTTTTAATTTTGTCGTCTTTAAGTGCGAGAATTAAAGCTCAATTCGAAACACAGACGTCGTGCCTGAAATTTCATTACCAACCGCGATAAAGTGTTGTCCGTTACGAGCAAAGTAATTGATTGACTCTGGCGCCAAATCACCTGCTTTTGGATTGTAAGTGTCGTTCGCGCATTCGCCATCTTCCACTTCTGTACAAACTGGTTGGCTGTAATCACGACGGTTTACGTAATGTAGGAACTGCGCTTGTTTCGGGTCTGTGATGTCATAAATCATGATGCCGCCTTGACGCTCCAAGCCGATGAACGCGTAATGACGACCATTGATTTGTGCTACTTCAATTGCCTCTGGCTCAATGCCTTTGTCGTCACTGCGGTCATCGCCACTGTCATTGCTATCGTTGGTGCTGTTGAAGTTCTTACCTTCATTCATTAATGCGATGGTTGCGAAATCGTCACCACTATCGAAAACCAACTCACCGTTTTCATCCCAAATAGAGAACGAACGTGCGCCAAAGGCTTGTACATTGTCTTGCGCAGAAAGCGTTTGTTCAGGCTTAATCACTTTTAGACGCGCGAGTTGCTTGTTATCTTTTAGCGCCTCTGCCAGCGGGTGATCTGCTGCGACTTTCAGCTTCTTACCGCGCACCTCATCAACATGGCTTAAACAGGTGCCTTGCTCAGAAGTATATTCATCTGTACCGAGGTAATCGTCTTCATCCCACTTGAAGCCGGCTTGGTCACATAGAGCTTGTGTTGTTTTGAAGCCATACTCACGACCGTCACCTTCGTTTGCAGAGAGGATGTAAGTTTTGCCATCTACCGAGTAGCTGTCGAGGGTATCTGGCATGTACAGACCAACCAGTTGAGGGTAGCTCTTAAAGTTGCCAATGATTTTGTCTTTGTTCGAAGCATCCAGTTTTGAATCAGACCAAGATTTCTCGCCCAGACCCACAATCTTCTCTACCGATTTGTTTTCTGGGTTTACGATTGCCATCGCGTTGTTTTCTTGCAGTGCAACGTAGATTTTTCCATTGTCAGCAAAGGTGAGGTATTCCGGTTCTAGATCTTGCGCCACCGTTGCATTTGGACCTGAGATTCGAACATCAGCAGGTAACTCAGACTTACGTGCACCATCAAACTCATTGAAACCAATCTGCGTGACTTCTGCTTGTTTTACGCCTTGGCTCAAGTTGATTAATGTGATGCTGCCTTCTGGATCGACACTGTAGTCACCATTTGGCTCACCTTCGTTTGCTGTCGCAATGTATCTGCCGTCTTTTGAGAAGCCGACCATGTCTGGCAGTGCGCCAGTAGGGAAGGTGGTGATCAGCGACAAATCATCCGAGCGGTACAAGCCAACAATGCCATTCGCCTGCTTATTGCTGTTTTCAATCGCTACAGCGACTAAACCATTAAAGACAGCAACGCTGTTTGCCGCACCAATTTCAACGCCTGTCGCTTCGCCCGCGCTGTTGAGGTCGATGAATGCGGTTTGCGTTGGTGCGCCGTTGTCATCCATAGAAAGTACATCGACACGCTTTGCTTGAGCGTTGACCACGTAAAGCTTGTCAGTACACGCATCATATTGAACGATTTCTGCTGCCGATGTATCGAATGGTGCGTCAGCGATAGACGTTCCCATAAAGGTCAAACCTTGGATGGATGTCTCTCCAGCAACAGGTGCTACTGGTGCTTTACATTGGGCCGCAAACGAAGAGAGAGAATCGTCAGGTTGAGATGAACATGCGATGGCAAGTGAAGATAATGCCAATACGCCTATTGCCTTAAATGGGGTGGTCATGATATTTCCTTATTAAGCAGATACAATGTTGCTCAATGCACCTAAGTTAGATATCTATTCATTCACTACAACAGTGGGGAATAGCGCATTGATTGAAGTGTTATGAGGGGCTGTTGATCTTTCGCGGTTAAATTTTGTTCGAGATAAAATCGTTTTAGGCGAGGCAAGGAGTGTGTCGCCTAGTCGTTCTAAGCAAATACTCCTTAACAAAGCATGAAACGATTTTAGCCGAACCCTCCGGGCAGCGTTTGTTGGTCATTTCTACCGCGTTATCGACTTCTCATGTAGGCTAGCTACATAGCAAAGTCTCTGCCTTGTATAAATGTCCAACAATTCGCTGCAAAAATCAGCTCGAAAGGTCAACAGCCCCTAAATAAGGCTCTGAATATATTTATGATTTATGACTCTTATATTGGCTTTTGATGAAACAAATGTGTCAGTTTTAATCTGAACGTATGTCGAACACTTAAGATGAAAAGACACTAGGAACTAGAAATAATGGAACTTAAAGAATTTTTGGATGCGCTAGCGGCATCACCTGAGACAGTAGAATTTGAAACGACAATGGCAGCCATTGAGGCAAACTACGCGTTTACGCCAGCGGCTTTTGTGAATGGTGAAACGCAGAATAATGCAGGTGAGAATAACGGCTCGTGCAAGATCTTCGCGTTTGGTCAATTGAATAACCTAAGCAAAGAAGCAACGTTGGCGTGTTTTGGTCGCTTCTACCGAGAAGACGTATTGGCACATCCAGAGAACAACGACCATCAAAACATTCGTAACTTTATGGTGACAGGCTGGGATGGCGTGAAGTTCGAATCCCAAGCGTTAGCGCAGAAATAGCGCGCTAAAAGTCTCGATTTCAATGACAAGCCAGTCAGCAAAGGACGACTAACTAGGCGACTGGCTTTTTCTCTAAACACTTACGACACAAACAAAGCTGTCCCGCTTCTGGCTTTGGTAAATCTCTGGTCTCAATATCAAAGCACCAACACGTCTCTTTCCCCGCAGCAATATCGCAGTGCGCGTTCGTGCCACACTCAGGACAAGAGTGGGTTGAATCATTTCCAACCAATTGCTCGATGATCGCGTCTCGTTGAGCATCAGACTTATCTTTCCACTGCACGATTTCTTCTATGGTTCGGTGGCAGCCAGAACAGATTCCGCCGTTATTTTTACAGGCTGCGCGGCAAGGTGACTTCATTATTTTTCTCGTTATGCTTTCCAGTAAGCGGCGTACTTTAACATGAAATTGTGCAGCGGGAAGCTCAATACTTGATTCAACAAAATAGCTATTGAGTGAATAAATACTGGTCAAATTTATATGGAATGATAAACTGTATATTCAAAGTTTGAGGAGTTGGTATGTTTAAGTCATTGGTTGAGCGCTTGTTTAAGGCGACGGTAGTTGTATCTCTGGGTTTCATCTTGAGTGGATGTGCTGGTGGCCCCGTCGTCAGTGCGACGAAATTCACCAGTTATAAAGATTTTCGTCCTGGTCCAGAGGGTGGGGTCGATCTCGTTTGGGCGAGAGCAGGCTTGCGCGATGCTGCTCGTTTGAAACAGAAAGTGGACGAATACGACAGCGTGGTAATTGATCGAGTGATGGTTGTGGTTCAAGAATCTGAGCTCGATGATGAAGAAATCAATGAATTGACGACATACATGGTCGATCAGCTAAAAGCGCGCATCTCACCCGTCAAAAAGATTGTCGACCAACCCGGTGAAACAACACTTCGCTTGAGCATTGCGGTAAGTAATGTGGAAACGCCGAATCCCGTTCTTGCTGTCACCTCAAGCATTCTGCCGGTTGGCTTGGGGATTTCTACCATCTCAAAAATAACGACAGGTGAGCACACCAATGTAGGCTCAGCGACGGTGGAGTTACTGGTGAGCGATTCTGAGAGTGATGCGCCTTTGTTCGCGGCGATTGATCGTCAAGCAGGAAACAAAGACTTCTCAACCATGATTGACTCTTTAGACGATGCTAAAGACGCAATTAACTGGTGGGTCGATCGCTTGGGTGTTACTCTTAGCCAAGATTTATCCCAACAGACTCCGTAGTATATGTTAGAAAAAGAAAACCTTATTAAACTCGCTCGAATGCAAATGCCGTTTGGCAAATACGCTGGGCGTGTTCTTATTGATCTTCCAGAAGAATACCTACTCTGGTTTGATAAAAAAGGTTTTCCGGAAGGGGAGTTAGGCGAACTGCTAAAGCTCTGCCTCGCACTTAAAATTGAAGGCTTGGACAGTGTTGTTAAGCCTTTAAAGCGCATGTAGCCTGCCAGAGAAACTCCCTATTTTTGATTTAAAGAATTACCATGAATTTTGATATTAATGCACTAAAACACCACCAACTGGTCGAAGATGGTCAACTAGAAGGGTGCTACCTTCATCAACCTGCAAAGGGCAGTCAGCAAGATGACAAAGCGGTTTTGGCAGAACGCCAAGCGTTGGAAAAGATGGGGTATAAGGTGATTCAGGTCCAAGCTAAAGGCGGAACCACAACGTTTGCTGAGGCAATGCAAGAGTTTGCGCAGAAGACGGGGCTCCAGTCCAAGTAATAAGCGAATGGAGCAGGGCTTTTTATGTCTGGCTTAATGGCTTAGTGGTTTTGATACTTTTTCGCGATCTAGAACGCACAAAAAAGCCCGTAGCATCACGCTTACGGGCTTTCTTAATTCGTTTTAACTAGGCTTTTTCAGGCGCTAGGCTTTTTTTTTCCTGTTGCATTTTCGCAAGGAAGTACACGTTAACACATGCAATAAAGCCGTTTGTTAGTACTACTGGCCATGAATCAATCATCAAACCGTAAGCTGTGAAAAGCGCACAACCGATAAAGTTAAGGATACGAAGCTTAACGATATCTTTCATAGTTAGTGAGATTGCAACCATGATTGAAGCCGCGTAGCCTAGAATCTCAACCATATTCATTTCCATTATTTGACCCTCTTAAATCTGCCGAATTCTGTCGGTACCACTTCTTCTCATCTTGAGATTAACGAGGAAGCTCCATGCCTCGAATGGTCTTGTTCGTTTTGATGGGTGAACTATAGCAATGGAAAAACCGTGATGAAAGCCTCAAATCAAGGTTAAGAGAAGGTTAGCGATTACGCAAACGTTTAGGAAAAAAATCATTGATAATTTTACTTATTATGTTGATTGATAATAACGATGTCACCAATAGATAAAACAAAGTTGAAGAAATAAGAATTATCGCATACTATTGCAAATGAGAATTATTTACAACTAAGTCGATATTATGCCAGTAGCCATCAGTTTCTTGTTTTCGTTTGCTCTAATGATGCGTACTAAACCTCATACATGGGGCGTGATTCTTCACGTTTTAACACATGTGTTGATGCTACTTCTTATCCCTTCTGACTATGTTGTCCAATACCTTATGGTGATGTTTTTCTCTTCTCCATTCCTTATTCGACTTGCAAAACGCTCCTCTTCTTATGACATCTTATTTGCCTTTTTACCGCTTCTTATCGGTACTGGTGGGATGATGTTTACCGCTTAAAATCTACTGGTTTCTACTTTTTACAATTAAGGTCTAAGCTTTAATTAATAGGCTTATGTTTTCATATGGTTATGTAATGTATTGCCATGGTGACAAATGCCATTGTTGTGATGAAACACAGATAACATGTCTAAAGCGTATTGAATGTTCAAAATTTGATTGTTTATTGAGTTGATTGTTAGTTAAATCAGCATTGTGAGCTAATGCGCATCACATTTCGATAAACTAAAATAATTTATAAAGGTCTTTCGTAAAGACGTTAGACAATGAGCGGGGGTCAGATGAGTACACAAACTGTGCCGCAGGAAGTAGTTGTTGATGCTGTCAAAGGTAGTGTTTACGCTTTAACCCCAGAAGGGAATGTTAGAGAAGTAAAAGTTGGGGATATTTTATTTCCTGATGAGGTGGTCATCACGGAAAATGGTGCTGCTCTGGAGGTTATTGCTGAGGGGGCACTTTATCTCGTTGATGAGAATTGTGTTGCTTGCATACCAACCTCAAGTCCTGAACAAGACTCTAGTGATGCGCTTGTCGTAGCGCCTGTTGATGGCAAGGTTAACGTTGACCCAACCGCAACTGGTGATGCTGAATTCGGTGAAGAAGATGTCGCTGCGATTCAACAAGCTATTTTAGAAGGCGCCGACCCAACGGCTATTCTTGAAGCTACTGCTGCTGGTCCTGGTGGTGGCGGTGCGGGATCGGCAAATGCGGGTTTTGTCACCATTGAATACAATAACCCTGAAATTCTTGCTTCGACCTTTTTTGAAACCTCCGCTCCAACAACCGACACTGAAACTGATGAAGATTTGGATGGCATTAATGTCACCATCTTTGCTGATGGCGGTCAAACGCTGTCTTCTCAAGTAACAGAAGGCTCTATTTCTCTCTCTACTTACCCTCAAACTATTTCTTCAACTGTGGTGGTTGGCGCCGCTGATCTCGCACTTGATACAGACTCCTTTGTACCTGAAGCCGCATCTCTTGCATCTTTACTGGCAGAGTTAAACGCGGATATCACCTCCGGTGGTGTTGCTGTTTCATTTGTCTATGATGAAAACCAAAATGCGATCATCGGTACTCAAGGTAGTAACGAAGTTCTTCGTATTGAAATTGATGCAACGTCGTTAGGTTTAGATGCAGAACTTGAAGTCACCACGACAATTAGCCAAGGTATTGATCATTTACCTTCGATAGCGGATGGACAAGTCTCCATCGCTGGCGACCAAATTAGCATTGCATTTGATATTACGGGTGCAGATGTAGGTGGTAACAGTATTCTAGCTCCAGTGGATTTTACAACCACTGTGATTGATGGTGATAACCCAAGTTCGCAAGACATCGCGTTTGAAAATGTTGAGTCTTCTTCAACACTTATTACAGGGAGCTTTGTCGATATTGGCAGTGATCAACTATCTTCTGTCTCTTTTAACCAAGAAGGCTTGAGCCAGTTTAATGGTTTGCTTAGTGACAACCAAGCAACAGAAGCAACACTATCCGATGACGGCAGCACCATTATTTTATCTATCGCCGGTTCTAACGAAACGGTTTTATCGATAAGCCTCAACACAGATGGTACGTATCAATTCGAGCAGTTCAAACCGCTAGAGCAGAGTAATGCCGACGATACCATTGTGCTTTCCCTGCCTACCACTATTGTTGATTTTGACCAGGACATCACTGCTAATACGTTCAGCCTGACCATTTCTGATGGCAACAATCCAGTTATCGAAAACGTGACAGGGCTATCTTTAGACGAAGCGGGCGTAGATCAAGGCTCTCAAGAAGGGGCTGTGATTACCAGTGGTGCTGGATCTATTACGACTTCTGTTGGCAGTGACATTGTCGACCATTATGAATTAGAACCGAGCGAATTTAATAACTCTGGAGAGCTGCAATCTCAAGGGCAAGTTGTTCAACTGGAACAAACCTCCGAGAGCAATGGCGTTCGTACTTATGAAGGGTATATCGAACTGGGTGGTAATCGCATCACGGTCTTTGATGTGACGGTTGACTCTCCGAATCTTGGTGAATACCAGTTTAATCTATATGAGCAGTTGGATCACACTGGCAGTAATAATGATTCTCTAACGTTTTCTTTGCCAGTCTATGCAGTGGACGCCGACGGAGACCGCTCATCTATTACCGCTGGCTCGAATACACCTGAAGCTGCTCAGATTGTCATTCAAGTCCAAGATGACACACCTACGATTGATGATGTAGTTGCCTTGTCAGTTGATGAAGATGATTTAGCGTCAATTGGTTCAGATGGCTCCGAACCAATTTCAGTTGGTGGTAACTTCACGACGACACAAGGCTCCGACCGAGTGGTGAGCTACCAGCTTGATGGATTTGCGACGCCAGTTGATGGTTTGAAATCACAAGGTGTCGACGTCGTTCTGAACGAGACTGCCAACCCTGATGGCAGCTTCACGTATGAAGCGACCGCTGGGACCAATGCGGTCTTTACGTTAACGGTCAACACCGATGGCAGTTATAACTTCACGCTACAAGGTCCAATTGACCACGCGCCAAACAGTGATGAATTGCTCCTCAGTTTCCCAGTTATAGCGACAGATTTTGATGGCGATACCTCGACGGCAACGATTCCTGTCACGATTGTAGACGACAAGCCAACGATTACTGATGTCGATGCCGTCTCTGTCGATGAAGATGATTTAGCAAGTATTGGCTCAGACCAAAGTAATCCGGTTTCTATCGATGGCAACTTCACTACAACACAAGGTTCTGATCGAGTGGTGAGTTACCAGCTCGATAATTCTGCAACGCCAGTCGATGGTTTGAAATCACAAGGCGTTGATGTGACGTTAGCGGAAACAGCGAACTCAGATGGTAGTTTCACTTATGAAGCGACAGCGGGTGCAAATGCGGTCTTTACGCTGACGGTAAACACCGATGGTAGCTACAACTTCACGCTGCAAGGTCCAATCGACCATGCTTCGAGCAGTGATGAGCTGATCCTCAATTTCCCAATCATTGCGACAGACTTCGATGGCGATGCCTCTACAGCAACAATTCCGGTTACCATCGTAGATGATCAGCCGACCATTGCCGACGTCGTTGCGCTTTCTGTCGATGAAGATGACCTAGCGAGTATCGGCTCAGACCAAAGCAATCCAATTTCCATTGATGGCAATTTCACGACGACACAAGGTTCTGACCGAGTAGTAAGTTATCAATTAGATAGCGCTGCAACG
>NZ_JAPPTN010000014.1:0-117854 GCF_027587095.1 Vibrio sp. NFR | reverse complement strand
TAAATTTGAAGAAGCCCACTCGAGAGAGTGGGCTTTTTTTACATTTGGAGCAAAGTAAATCTGATCACCAGAGCCCTTCTTATAAAGTCGCACCACTTTCCAATCCCTGTATATCTTTCCTGTGACTAACTTGATCATGAGATAGTGCTAACGCATTACCTAACCTCTCACAATGCCACTACTTCCCATTGTCTTTAGAACAGCCTCAAACTCGCTATTAAAACACATCGAGCTTGTGTTTAGTCCTATGACTCGATTAGGCAAAAGAACTGCGTGTGAGTGTTTTGGAGAGTGCGTGGATAAGTTGATGTAAAGTAAGGGGGATGAAGAGCGAAGGGCTAAGAAACCTTTTGGATATTTAGGTTTAAGGAGTGCTGTATTTTGACATCAGGAATACAGTCGTGATGAAGTGTTACTTGGTTGCGTCCAGAGTGCTTTGAGTAATACATGGCTTTATCAGCGTTAATCATGAGCTCTTTAGCATTAGATACTTGTCCGTCATATTCTGCGACACCAATACTTACGGTTGTGCTGATTTCGATACCATCAACTTGGCATGGGGCGTTTTGAATCGCACCTCTGATCCTTTCTGCTACATCATAGGCTTGAATCGCGCTGGTGTTGACTAAAATCACTGCAAACTCTTCTCCTCCTAAGCGACCAATAAAGTCAGTGCCACGGATTGCTCGTTGGCATATCTTTGCTACATGGTTGATCACCTGATCTCCGGAGAAGTGACCGACTTGGTCATTTATCTCTTTAAAGTGGTCAATATCGATCATGACGCAGGAGAGTGTTTGAGATAGGCGAGAATGCGAGTTCAGAGCTTTATCTAGGCTGGTTAAGAATGCTCGTCGATTCATTACACCAGTTAGCTCATCAGTCTCTGAGAGCTCTTTCAAGCGCTTTTCAAGTAGGTGTGTTTTCGTTACGTCACGAACAGACCAAATTACCCAACTTTCGTCGCCTTGTAAGCTTTCAACAGGTTTGATGATCGCTTCAAACCAGGTTTCCTCTGGGTTGTCTAACGCTTCTAGCTCTTCTATTGGCATTAGTAGGTGGTCTTGTAGTGCGATGCTGTATTTGACGACTTTTGGCTCATTAGAGCGAATTACATCATCAATATAACTTATTAATTCAGAAGCTTTACTTGATGACAAAACATCGTTTAACGAGAGGTTAGTGTAACTTTCGGCATTGAATTTCTTTGAGTGGTAAGTGCCACCAAAGCTTTCAATATAGCGACCGTTTTCATTGAGGATAAAGACATGATCAGGGAGAGTATTCAGAATGGCGTGAAGCCAATCTTCCCTTTCTTTGTAAATCATGAGGTTAGTTCCTTTATCCAATGTAAGTCTTTGATTATATCTGTTTATATTGAGTTCACAATCAATACTGATCACAGTTCAATGTATCAGGCTTGACTAATGTTTGTACAAAGGATTGGTAAGAGAAGGTAAGGGAGGATGAAATACAGGATAGCGAGGAACAAAAAATAAAAAAGGCTTAATCATTGCTGACCAAGCCTTTTTTACAAAAATACTGTATGAACCTATTAGTTCATGCCGTACTTTTTAAGTTTTTTGCGAAGAGTACCGCGGTTGATACCCATCATAGTTGCTGCGCGAGTTTGGTTACCGCGAGTGTACTGCATGATGGTATCTAATAGTGGCTGTTCAACTTCAGCTAGAACTAATTCGTATAGTTCTGTTACTTCCTGGCCGTTTAGTTGAGCTAGGTAGTTTTTAAGAGACGCTTTAACAGAGTCACGTAAAGGCTTTTGAGTAATCTGGTCTTGTGACGTTACTGTAGTTACTGTTAATGCTTCTGAAGTCAGATTTTGTTCGAACATATTCGGTCTAGCTCTTCTCTTAATTATGATGCAACGTTATCAAAATAACCTTCTAACGCCTCAAGTTGCAGCTCAGCTGCGTCGATAGCGTTGAAGGTACGGCGAAACTCACTTGCTTGTTCATGTTCCTTTAGATACCACCCAACGTGCTTGCGCGCGATACGTGGACCTAAAAACTCTCCATAGAAATCATGCAGAGCGTTAACATGACCAAGCATAATGGCTTTCACTTCCTCACTTGGAAGCTCATCCATTGTGGTGCCGTTTTCCAAATAGTGATGGATTTCCTGGAAAATCCAAGGACGACCTTGGGCAGGGCGTCCAATCATTAAAGCGTCTGCACCGGTGTACTCCAGTACAAACTTCGCTTTCTCCGGGCTATCGATATCACCGTTTGCGATAACCGGAATGGATATAGCGTGTTTAACCGCTTTAATGCTGTCATATTCGGCCTCACCTTTGTACATACACGCTTTTGTTCTGCCATGCAGTGCAAGAGCCTGTATGCCGCAGTCTTCGGCTAATTTAGCGATGTGAACACAGTTTTTATTTTCTGTGTTCCAGCCAGTACGGGTCTTTAACGTTACAGGAACGTCTACCGCGTCCACTACCGCAGTCAAAATCTCTTTGATGATGTCTGGGTATTGAAGCAGTGCAGAACCCGCCAGCTTCTTATTCACTTTCTTTGCTGGGCAGCCCATGTTGATGTCGATGATTTGCGCACCGTTTTCAACACTGAATTGAGCCGCATCGGCCATAAGCTGTGGATCGGAACCGGCAATCTGTACAGAGCGAATGCCCGATTCGCCTTCATGTACCATGCGCTGTTTCGACTTTGACGTTCCCCATAGTTTCGGGTTAGCAGACATCATTTCACTGACGGCCATTCCCGCACCATAGCGAAGACACAACTCGCGAAACGGTCTATCCGTTACACCAGCCATAGGGGCTACGATTAGATTGTTCTTAAGTTGATAGTTTCCGATTTTCAAAACGTCATCACAGTTCTGTACCAGCAAGGGCGCGCATTTTACGCATTTTTTTACTGCGTGAAAAGACTAATATTTGAGCATTTACAAATTGTTTTTGTAATTTGTATGAAATTCAAACAATTAGCCCTGAAAACCTTGTCTAGCCTTGCTTACGACCAGAGATACGACACCATTCACTTTGCTCTACAATTGGGTCAATGTGAAGCTCGTCACGGTAATGGTTTGCTACATCCTCTGCTTGAGTGTCTAAAACACCCGACATCGCAAGGTCACCATTTGGTTTCACCAAACCTTTAATTATTGGTGCTAGTTCACGTAGAGGACCAGCAAGAATGTTCGCAACCACAACGTCTGCAATTAGACCTTCAGGTTGGTTTTGAGGTAGGAACACTTCAAGTTGATCGGCAACGCCATTACGTTCAGCGTTGTCGCGAGATGCTTGTAGTGCTTGAGGATCAATGTCGATCCCGATAACTTTTTCTGCACCTAGTTTGATCGCTGCGATCGCTAGGATGCCTGAGCCACACCCGAAGTCGATAACCGTCTTACCTGATAGATCGAGACCTTCTAGCCACTCAAGACACAATGCCGTAGTTGGGTGAGTTCCTGTACCGAATGCAAGACCCGGATCTAGCATTACGTTTACTGCGTCTGGCTCTGGAATTTCACGCCAGCTTGGGCAAATCCATAGGCGTTCGCCGAACTTCATTGGGTGGAAGTTTTCCATCCACTCGCGTTCCCAGTCTTTGTCTTCTAGCTGTTCTACTTTGTAAGCAAAATCGTCAGTAAGCATGCCGCTTGCTTTGATTTGAGTGATGATGAAGTTTGTATCAGCTTCTGCATCGTACAGTGCCAGAATGTCAGTATCGCCCCATAAGCGAGTTTCGCCAGGTAGAGGTTCGAATACAGGCGTATCCTGCGCGTCTAGGAATGTTACAGACAGCGCACCAGTCTCTTCCATTAGCATGTCGCCGATTTGCTCAGCGTTTTCATTGGTCGCGTTGAGTTTGATTTGAATCCAAGGCATTTGTTTTTGCTCTTAAAGTGAATGAAGTGGCGCAGAGTTTACCAGAACTCTACGATTTGTTTGAGTATAGACTTTATACAAAACAAAAATGCCCACAGATGTGGGCATTTATCATGAGGTTAGCGAAGGCTTATTGTAGGCCTAGCTTCTTCTCTAGGTAGTGAATGTTTGCACCACCGTGCTGGAAGTTCTCATCATTCATGATTGATTCTTGTAGAGTAACGTTAGTCTTGATGCCTTCAATGATCATCTCGCCTAGTGCGTTCTTCATACGTGCAATCGCTACATCACGGTTCTCACCGTAAGTGATCAGTTTACCAATCATTGAATCGTAATGAGGTGGTACTGTGTAGCCTGTGTAAATGTGAGATTCCCAACGAACACCCATACCGCCTGGTGCGTGGAAGCGTTCAATCTTACCTGGTGAAGGTAGGAAGCGCTCAGGGTCTTCTGCGTTGATACGACACTCAATCGCATGGCCGCGGATCTTGATGTCATCCTGAGTGAATGACAGTGGTTGACCTGCTGCTACGCGTAGCTGTTCTTTAATTAGGTCAACACCGGTAACCATTTCTGTTACTGGGTGCTCAACCTGAATACGAGTGTTCATTTCGATGAAGTAGAACTCACCGTTCTCGTATAGGAATTCGAACGTACCTGCGCCGCGGTAACCGATTTCTAGACATGCACGTGTACAACGTTCACCGATGTATTTACGCATCTCTTCAGTGATACCTGGTGCTGGAGCTTCTTCAACAACCTTCTGGTGACGACGCTGCATAGAACAGTCACGTTCACCTAGGTGGATAGCACCGCCTTGACCATCAGCAATCACTTGTACTTCAACGTGACGAGGGTTTTCTAGGAATTTCTCCATGTAAACCATGTCGTTGTTGAACGCCGCTTTTGCTTCTGCACGCGTCATAGCGATAGCTTGAACAAGTTCCGCTTCAGAACGTACAACACGCATACCACGACCACCGCCGCCACCAGAGGCTTTGATGATTACTGGGTAGCCGATACGCTTAGCGTGAGCTTTGTTTTTGTCTTCGTCGTTATCTAGTGGACCGTCAGAGCCTGGTACACAAGGAACGCCTGCTTTTTTCATTGCGTTGATTGCGGACACTTTGTCACCCATCATACGGATGGTGTCTGCTTTAGGACCAACGAAGATGAAACCGCTACGCTCTACTTGTTCAGCAAAGTCTGCGTTCTCAGATAGGAAGCCGTAACCCGGGTGAATCGCAATTGCACCCGTAACTTCTGCTGCAGAAATGATACGAGGGATGTTTAGGTAGCTGTCGATACCACGAGCAGGACCGATACATACTGTTTCGTCTGCGAGTAGTACGTGCTTAAGATCGCGGTCAGCTGTTGAGTGAACTGCCACAGTCTTAATGCCTAATTCTTTACAAGCGCGAAGGATACGAAGTGCAATTTCACCTCGGTTCGCGATGACTACTTTATCTAGCATAAGGCAAGCCCCGCTTATTCGATTACAACTAGTGGTTGGTCGAATTCAACTGGTTGGCCGTCTTCAACTAGGATTGCAGTTACAACACCTGATTTGTCCGCTTCGATTTGGTTCATCATTTTCATTGCTTCAACGATACATAGTGTGTCGCCAGCATTTACGCTCTGACCAACTTCAACGAATGATTTCGCGTCTGGACTTGGTGAGCGGTAGAAAGTACCAACCATTGGAGAAAGAACTTGGTGACCTGCAGGAACTGCTGCTGGCGCTTCTGCTGCCATTGCTGGTGCGTCTGCTACTGGAGCTGCTGCCACTGGTGCAGGTGCTGCTACTGGAGCTGCTGCGTAATGAACTGGTGCTGGAGCCGCTGCAGGGCCACTACGACTGATGCGTACTGACTCTTCACCTTCAGAGATTTCTAGCTCAGCAATGCCAGATTCTTCAACTAACTCGATTAGCTTCTTGATTTTACGAATATCCATCTTTTCTTTCTCTTTTATCTTGTGATTAAGACAACCCCAAAGGGCTGCAGAGTGTTTGGTTTACTTTGCCTGCAATTTCGCGATTGCTGCAGACAGAGCGAATTCATAACCTTGTGCACCTAAGCCACAAATCACTCCTTCTGCTTTATCAGACAGATAAGAGTGATGACGGAACGGCTCACGAGCGTGAACGTTCGATAGGTGCACTTCGATAAATGGGATGGCTACGCCAAGTAATGCATCACGCAGCGCGACACTGGTATGAGTGAAAGCCGCTGGGTTGATGATAATGAAGTCCACTTTGTCATATGCAGCGTGGATAGCTTCAATCAGTTCGTACTCACGATTCGATTGCAGGTGTTCAAGTTCCACCCCAGAGTTGTGAGCTTGTTCAGTCAAAGCGTCAACAATCTGTGCTAGGGTGTTGTTACCGTAATGTGTCGGTTCACGCAGACCTAATAGATTAAGATTTGGTCCGTTTAGAACTAGAATCCGTGACTTTGCAGACATTATGTTGCTATCTTCCTTTATCGTGAGTGGAACGTTTATATTCCCAAATATACGATAATTCAGCACGATTTTTTTGTTAAAACCGAGCAAATTTTAAAAAATCGACCAAGATTATAGCTAATTCACAGCAATTAGCAGCAATTTACTGGTCTAATCTCCCAATAACCCCCGCCGTTTCTGTAACCAAGTTAACAAAAACAACATAATTGCCATGTGCTTTCTGTGGTTTATTTTGCGTCCACGCACAAAAAAGCCACCATATGCAATGGTGGCTTTTAGGGCTAGCGTTTAAAACAGGGGCTGGGTGTTATGCCAGTTCTGCTTTCTCTGCAATTAGCTTGTCTACAACACTTGGATCTGCCAGTGTCGAAGTATCACCTAGGTTGCTGGTATCACCCGTTGCAATCTTACGTAGGATGCGGCGCATGATTTTACCGGAGCGAGTTTTTGGTAGAGAGTCTGTCCAGTGCAGCACGTCTGGTGTCGCGATTGGACCTATCTCTTTACGTACCCAGTCTTTCACCTCTTTGTGCAGCTCAGCTGATGGGAACTCACCATCATTAAGCGTGACGTATGCGTAAATTGCCTGACCTTTGATGTCATGAGGGATACCGACAATCGCTGCTTCCGCAATTTTATCGTGTGCAACCAGTGCTGACTCAATCTCTGCGGTACCCATACGGTGACCTGAAACGTTCAGTACGTCATCTACACGACCTGTGATCCAGTAATAGCCGTCTTCGTCACGACGTGCGCCATCACTGGTGAAGTACATGCCTTTGAAGGTAGAGAAGTAGGTTTGCTCAAAGCGCTCATGGTCGCCGTAAACAGTACGCATCTGACCAGGCCATGAATCAAGGATCACTAAGTTACCTTCTGCTGCGGTCTCTTCAATGATGTTACCCATGTTGTCCACTAGCGCTGGTTGTACGCCGAAGAATGGGCGAGTTGCAGAACCTGGTTTAAGATCGGTTGCACCTGGTAGTGGCGCAATCAAGATGCCGCCTGTTTCTGTTTGCCACCAAGTATCAACGATAGGTGAGTTTTCATTACCAATGGTCTTGTAGTACCACTCCCATGCTTCTGGGTTGATAGGTTCACCTACTGAGCCCATTACACGCAAGCTTGAACGAGATGTTCCGGCTACCGCTTCGTTACCTTTCGCCATTAGGGCGCGAATCGCTGTTGGTGCAGTGTAGAGAATGTTTACTTGATGCTTATCAACCACTTCACTCATGCGAGCCGTGCTTGGGTAGTTTGGTACACCTTCGAAAAGAATGGTCTTCGCACCGTTCGCCAGTGGACCGTAAATTAAGTAAGTGTGACCTGTAATCCAACCCACATCCGCAGTACACCAGAACGTTTCACCTTCTTGGTAATCGAACACGTATTTGAAGGTCATGGTTGCGTACACTAGGTAACCACCTGTAGTGTGCAGCACGCCTTTTGGCTTACCTGTTGAGCCTGAAGTGTAAAGAATGAATAGAGGGTCTTCCGCTTTCATCTCCTCAGGTGGACATACGTCAGAAACGACAGCCGTTGCTTCGTGCCACCAAACGTCACGGTGCTCGTGCCAATCAATGTTGCCACCCGTGCGTTTTAGAACGACAACTTTGTCGATGGTTTTTACTTCTGGGTTTGTCAGTGCTTCATCAACGTTTTTCTTCAGTGGTACTGCGCGACCACCACGAACGCCTTCGTCAGCGGTGATAACGATTTTCGCGTCTGAGTCGATGATACGACCGGACAGTGCTTCTGGCGAGAAACCACCAAATACCACGGTATGAACCGCACCAATACGCGTACATGCCAGCATTGCGATAGCCGCTTCTGGCACCATTGGCATGTAAAGACAAACCACGTCGCCTTTGTGCACGCCTTGCTCTTTTAGTGCGTTAGAGAACTTACACACTTCTTTGTGTAGTTCTTTGAATGTAAGGGTTTTGTCGTCGGCAGGATCATCGCCTTCCCAGATGATCGCGACTTCATCGCCACGCTCGGCAAGGTGGCGGTCAATACAGTTTGCAGATACGTTCAGCGTGCCGTCTTCGAACCAACGAATGTCGACGTGACCAGTATCGAAAGAGGTGTTTTTAACTTGAGTGAATGGCTTAATCCAATCGACAACTTTACCGTGTTCGCTCCAGAAGCCTTCAGGGTCGCTTACCGACTGCTGATACATGGCTAGGTAAGTGTCATTATCCGCATGCGTATGGTTTTTAATATTTTCTTTTACCGGATAAACGTGGGCTTCGCTCATGGCTTCTCTCCTTGTGCCTTTAATTCTCGACCTTCGTCTTTTGTAGGGCGGTTTCCGTTCTTTAGTCTGTGATTCATCAAGAACGTTGCTGTGCATATAACTGTCAGTCACAGCGCGTATTTCCACAATTAGACTTTAGGATGAGAGTGAGGAATGCGCCGCGATATTGCTGAATTTAAAGCGAATGTGGGACGTGGATCGAAAGCTGAGTATTGAACCTATTGGGTATAAGGCACGCTCAGGTTTGGTAAATCGCCTTTAGTTAGGCGCACATACACTAAAGCGGCGGATTTTGCGTCCTGCAGGGCATCGTGTTTGTCTTGAATCGGCAGTTCAAGGTGCTTACAAATCGCATCAAGACTTAAGTCGAAGTAGGCGTTAGGCAAATGACGTTCGAGCTTATCGTGATAAACCTGGCTCACTTCGATGAGCGGGTTCGGTAGTGGAAAGCCTAAATGCCTCAGACAAGCGAGGTCGAGGATCTTTTTGTCGTAGCGAATGTGGTAGCCAACCAAAGGACGATTGCCGATAAAGTCGAGTAGCTTGATGAGCGCTTCTTTTTCACTGATGCCATCCACCAAATCTTGGTGGCGGATATGGTGAATTTTTACTGAACCTGAATCGAGTGATTGCGGGGCGCGCAGTCGAACTTCGAACGGTTTACTGGTGATGATGCGATTATCGATGATTTTGGTCGCAGCGATGGTGACCAGCTCGGCTCTATTTGGGTCCAAGCTGGTGGTTTCGCAATCGAGAGAGACAAACTCGCCTTTTTGTGGCGAACCAAACAGTGGCTGATAAGGTGAGCCTTTCAGCTTGTAATGCCAGTATTTCCTTTGTAGCCAATTCATCCCTGTTACCTCTCGTCTTATTTGCCTAAAAGACTCTAATCACGGATTTGATAATGGAAGCCTAAGAACTGCTTAAACTTCTTCACCACGTGTAAGCTGTGGCGCAGTAGATCTCGTTCTGTCCTGTCTAACTGTTTAATGTCGATGTTGTTCAGTGCTTCCTGCCTACTTAATTGCTGGTTCAAACGGATCTTGAAGAACAGCTTCAGTGCCTCATTGAGGTTATCGGCGGTTTCTGGTTCTAAGATGCGTTTGTTTCTCAGTGCTTCGATACGTTCGAAAGTGTTCTTCTCTTCAATCGCGTATTCCAATGCCAAGGTGCGAATGCCATGTACGATAGGGAAGATGCCGCCGCGCTTTATATCCAGCCCATCTTTAGCACTTTTTACGTTACCAAACAGAGTAAGAGGCACGGAAAACTGCAGAGCAGGGCGAGTGAAATCGGACAGAATCAACATACGATCTTTCATGCTGTCTCTAAGGTGCTCGGCGATAGGCGTGAGCAACTCTCGATTGCCTGCGACCGCATGAGCGTCACTGAAGATGGCTAAATCCATGATTTGTTCTGGCTGTGCTTTGGCAATCCAACCATCGAGCGTTTTTATCCAGTCTTGCTGCGTTCGAACCCACTTAGGATTGTTAACCATGACTTTGCCTGGGCAGAGTGGATAGCCCAGTTGCTGTAAGGTGTGGGTGAGGGTTTGCATGACTTCGGAGCAATGTTCCCATTCCAGCCCATCTTGGATGATCAGTGCGTTATCTTGATCGGTTTTGAGGATTTGCTCTCCACGACCTTCCGAGCCAAGCACAATCAGACAACAGTGATCGTGCAGTGCTGGTGGCACCACAAGCTCAAACGCTTTTTCGATGATTTGTTCATTTACAGCAGATATCAGCTCCATGATGAAGCGAGTACGGATGCCATTGGTTAGCAAGCTGTCTACCAACTGACGCTGTCGATTGGAAGCAAGGGCTAACTCTTCCACGCTGGTTGCTCGCGCAATGCTGAGTGTTAGTACGTGTGAGTGAGTGGAAAACGCACTGAGGATTTGCGTCATGTCCAACATACCGACCGCTTGATTGCCTTCGCACACCATTAGACGCTTCATGCGATTACGCGTCATGGTGATCATGGCGTTAAACAAGAAGTCGCCATCATCGACGTGATAAACAGGGAAGGTCGCAATCTCACTCACTGGCGTATCGAGTGGGTGGTCGTCAAGCATCACGGCATGGAGCATATTGGTTCGTGTAACTATCGCGTAGGGATGTGCCGATGGATATTGCTCTAGGCGTGGGTCATCTTGGTTAAGCTGAACCAAAGCGGCATCAATGCCATTGTCTTTAAGTGTTTTGGTGACCTGATTAATTGGCATATCGGGCGCCAATAGCATTGGTGGATGATAGATACTGCTATCGACTTTAGTCAGAATGAATTCCGCGAGGTTTTGTTGCTGTTGAGCCGCTTCAATGAGGGCTTGGCGTTTCGATAAGTTGTTATCGAAGTAGGCAGCGAACTGTCCGTTCTCGTTGTACAGCTCAAGAAACACTTCTTTGGGCAGCAAATACGAGAGGGTATCTTCCAGTGCCACATATTGATGGCGCACGCTTTCTTCAAACAAAGACCGCACATCAAACATGTCGTCGTTGGCGTAGTGAGCAAACACTTCGTCTTGATCTTTTGAGCGCTCTTCTACGGCACCTTTAATCAGCACGTGCAGGTGAGGGTTGTCTTGCCCACAAGCTAAAATGACATCTCGCGTTCGGTAGTACGCCACATCAAGAGACGAGCGCAGTCGATTTTGCTGTGCGTCAGTCAGGCGGTCGAACGGTGGAGATTGCATATTAAATTTGTCAGGCATGAGAGCACCTAAATTTGGTGGGAACACATTCTAAGTCTGACAAATTTCCCTGCCGAAGCCAGACGACTTTGGTCTAAATCGTCACAATCTAATTTTGCATTTCGAGACCCTGTGCCATTGAGGAAACGGTAAGTTGCCGATTCTTCCCTTTTTCTATTACGCATTGCGATCCATAATTCCGCGTCCCAAACGTTTACGTGGCGGAAGTCGTTAGTTTTTGTCGTTTTTTAGGATGTCAGTGATGTTGAAACCCTCTCCGTATGGCTGGATTTCCCAGTACTTTCTCGGATTCTTTTTTGCGTATGGCGTGTATCTGCCATTTTGGTCGTTGTGGTTTAAAGAGCAGGGCGTTTCTCCAACAGATATTGGTCTGTTAGTGGGGCTAGGTTTAGCGACGCGTTGTGTGGCGAACATGGTACTTACCCCACGTTTGCATAAAGTCGAACACCTAATGCCTGCATTGCGCTGGTTGAGTTTTGCTGCCCTTATATTTGTTGGTTTCCACTTTTTCACTGGCGGCAACTTCTGGTTAATGGCGCTTGCCACCGTCTTGTTTAACTTGTGTTGTGGTCCTGTAGTGCCTCTGTCTGATGCGATGGCGAACTACTACGCGCGTTTGAAAATGCTCGATTACGGTCGTACCCGTTTGTGGGGCTCGGTTGCCTTTATTGCAGGCTCGACTGTGGTGGGTTACTTGGTGGCAGAGTTTGGCTCTGACATGATTTTGTACACGGCGATGGTCGGTGTGTTTATCTCGCTCTTATTTGCAATGCGTAACATCAACCCAATGCCAGTAACACGCGAAGGTCAACATTCTGAGCGCCCAAAACTCTCAGCGTTACTGACGGATAAACCGGTCGTGAAGTTCCTTGTATTAATGGCGTTAATCCAAGGCAGCCATGCGGCGTACTACGGTTTTAGCGCGATTCACTGGAAAGCGGCTGGTCACTCAGAAGATGTGATTGGCTACTTATGGAGCTTGGGCGTGGCAGCTGAAGTTGCTGTGTTTGCTCTGAGTAAGCGTCTATTCGCTGGCTGGTCTTTGCGCACTCTGTTTGTGGTTGCGGCTGGTGGTGTGATGCTACGTTGGGGAATGACTGCGTCTACGACCTCTATTTTGGCGTTGGTGGTAGTGCAAATGCTTCACGGCGTGACGTTTGCAATGGCGCACATTGCTGCCATTCAATACATCCAGAACTCAGCAGAGAACAAGATGGTGGCATTGCAGGCACTATATAACGCAATTCCACTGGGTGCGTTTATCGCGTTGATGACGGTGATCAGTGGTTGGGGCTACGAGCACTGGGGTGCGAATATCTTCTGGTTGATGGCGGCGATGGGCTTTATTGCACTGTTTATCAAAGTTGAGCCTCAAAATGATGAAAGTAATGTGGTTGACCTCTCAGCCAATGCGCCCGAAGTACAGAATTAAGCTTCTGTGACAGAGATTAAAAACTAACCTTTGTCTCTGTTGTGAAAGCAGTGTTAAATGAAACCTCTCCCTTATGGAGAGTTTTTTTTATTCCTTGCTTTAATAACAGCAAGAAAGGCAAGAAAAGTAAGAAAGGATATCGGATGCAAGGATGGCTAGTGATTCCCGTTTCTTTGGCGTATTTGGGAATCCTGTTTTTAATCGCTTGGTACGGTGACAAACAAAAGAGATGGTTAGCGCGTTGGCGACCATGGATCTACAGTTTGTCGATTGCGGTGTACTGTACGTCGTGGACCTTCTACGGCACGGTCGGACAGGCGAGCAACAATCCTTGGTCCTTCCTACCCATCTATATCGCGCCGATCATCGTGTTTACCATCGGCTGGCGCGTCCTCGCTCGGCTTATCTTGATTGCCAAGCGCGAGCACATCACCTCCATTGCCGATTTTATTGCCGCCCGCTATGGCAAATCGCAAGGCTTGGCGGTGGTTGTAACCTTAATCGCGGTGGCAGGCATTCTTCCGTATATCGCTTTGCAATTGCGCGGCATCACCATGGGGTTGGAGATCATCGCACCAGATTTAGCATCTGATCTCAGTTATCAAAACTACAGCGTGTCTTGGTTTGTGGTCGGGGCGATGGCGATCTTCACCATGCTGTTTGGTACGCGTCATATCGATAACACCGAACATCACCGCGGCATGATGATGGCGATTGCGTTTGAATCAGTGCTCAAGCTGGTGGCGTTTTTAGTGGTGGGCGTGTTTATTGTTTGGCTCGCGATGGATACCGAGAGCTTCCACCTCGCTGATATCGCTGCTGAAACCTATGAGTCACCTAACATTCCGACCTTGCTGATTCATACCATTCTGACGATGCTGGCGATTGTCTGTTTGCCACGTCAGTTCCACACCATGGTAGTCGAGAATGAACGCGCGCAAGACTTACACGTCGCGCGTTGGTTGTTCCCGCTGTATCTGATTCTGATGGGCATTTTCGTTCTGCCAATCGCATGGGTAGGGCAAAGCCTGTTGAGTGGCAGCCCTGCCGATACGTACGTGATCAGTGTGCCGATGGCGGTGGGCGCGAATGACATCGCCTTGCTGGCATTTTTAGGTGGTACCTCTGCGGCAAGCGGCATGGTCATCGTCTCGACCATTGCCTTAGCGATCATGGTATCTAACGATTTGGTGATGCCGCTGATTTTGCGCCGGATGAAGTTATCAAAACGTAATCATCACCATTTCTCTACGCTGTTATTACGTATACGTCGCGGGCTTATTCTGCTTCTTTTGATTGGTGCATGGGGCTTTTATCAGGCTTTAGATAGTATCCACTCACTCTCTGCGATAGGTTTTCTCTCGTTTGCAGCGATTACCCAGTTCGCTCCCTCTCTGCTTGGCGGTATGTATTGGCGTCAGGGCAACAAGAAAGGCGTGTATGTCGGTCTGCTGGTGGGTTTCACCATTTGGTTGATTACTTTGATGAGCCAAACCGACATGCTAGCGGGTGACGCAAGCAACAACTTGCTGATTTGGTTGATCACTCCGCCTGATTTATTGGCAGGCTTTGGTATTGCTGTTTCCGACTGGGGCATGATCCTCAGTGTGGTGGCGAATACCGCGTGTTTTGTTGCGGTATCACTAGCTACGCGCCCAAGCATAAGTGAACGCTTACAATCGGCGTCATTCGTTGGTACGCCGTTGCCTGAAAGTGAAAACATCAGCTTGTATCAGAGCCGTGTGACGGTCAGTGAACTGGAGATGTTAGCGTCACGATTTGTGGGACGAACGCGAGTGAAATCCGCCTTCCAAACCTATTGGAGTCAGCAACGCGAAGAGCTACTTCCCAACCAACAAGCTCCTTCTACCTTGATTCGACACACCGAACGTGTACTTGCCGGTGTGTTTGGTGCCTCTTCAGCTAAGTTAGTACTTACTTCCGCTTTGCAAGGCAGAAATATGCAGCTTGAGGAAGTGGCGACCATCGTTGATGAAGCCTCAGAGCTGTACGATTTCAGTCGTGGCTTATTGCAAGGTGCGATTGAACACATTGGGCAAGGCATCGCAGTGGTCGACAAGCAACTAAGGCTGGTGGCGTGGAACCAACGTTATCTGGAGTTATTTGTTTTCCCGCCGGGTTTGATTCAGGTCGGGCGTCCGATTGCGGATGTGATTCGTCATAATGCTGAGCAAGGTTTATGTGGTCCGGGTGACCCTGAAGACCACGTTCGTCGCCGTGTTTATCACCTTGAGCAAGGGACACGACATACCTCTTCCCGTGTGCGTCCAGATGGTCGCGTAATTGAAGTGCAAGGTAACCCGATGCCAGGTGGCGGCTTCGTGATGAGCTTTACCGATATCACCGTGTTCCGCGATGCAGAGCAAGCTCTGAAAGACGCTAATGAGACACTAGAAGAACGCGTTCGTGCCCGTACTCGTGAGTTGGAACAACTGAACAAACAACTGGTAGCAGCAACCCAACGCTCTGAGCATGAGTCGCAGTCCAAGTCGCGTTTCTTAGCTGCGGTAAGCCATGACTTGATGCAGCCGTTGAATGCTGCGCGGCTGTTTGCTTCTTCCTTGTCGGAAGTCGCCAAAGACAGTGAAACCCAAAAGCTGTCGACCCACATTGAGAGTGCATTAGGCGCAGCAGAAGATTTGATTGGTGATTTGCTGGATATTTCGCGTTTGGAGTCAGGCAAGTTGGACGTTAATGTGCATGGTTTTGCGGTCAATGATGTGTTGGCAAACTTGAATGCGGAATTCAGCGCATTGGCGAAACAACAAGGCATTGAGTTCACCATGATCCCATCGTCTTTGATGGTGAAATCTGATCCGAAATTGCTACGCCGCGTGGTACAGAACTTCCTTACCAATGCGTTCCGATATAGCCCGAATGGCAAAGTGGCGCTCGGTGTGCGTCGCGTACAAGGGCGAGTGCGTATTGATGTATGGGACAACGGCATGGGCATCGAAGAAGAGAAGCAACAAGAGATCTTCGAAGAGTTTAATCGCGGTACTCAAGTTCGTTCTGACCAAGGTTTAGGGTTAGGCTTGGCTATTTCGAAAGGTATTGCTCAAGTACTAGGGCATGAAATCTCGATGCGTTCTTGGTTTGGTCAAGGCAGCGTGTTCTCGATTACCTTAGATAAGGCAGAGAAGGTGCACATTCCGGCAGTCAAAGCTGTGAAGAGTGCACAATCCGATTTAAGTCATATTCGTGTACTGTGTGTCGATAATGAGCCAGACATTCTGGTTGGAATGGAAAATCTACTCTCACGCTGGGGCTGTGATATTCGCATTGCGACCGACATCGTTGAGAGTCTGAAAGCGATCGAAGACGATTGGCTGCCGGATGTGATTTTCTCCGATTATCGTTTAGACAATGGTCGAACAGGATTAGAAGTGTTGCAGCAATGCCGCTTGCGTCTGGGTAATCGCTTTGAAGGGGTGATCATCAGTGCCGATCGAACCGATGACATGATGGAAGGCATTAAAGCCAATGGGTTCAGTTTTATCGCCAAACCGGTGAAACCTTTGAAATTACGTTCGGTACTCAATCGAGTCGCCTAGAAAAAAAAGACCTCCGATTGGAGGTCTTTTGCTTTAAGGGGGTGATCGGTCGGTGGCTTATTCTGCAACGCCGCCTTGAGTCAGTTTGGCTGGATCGAGCAATCTTTCTAATGTGGCACGATCTAAGTCCGTTTCTTCTTCCGCGACATCAATGATAGCGCGACCTTGTTTGTAGGCTTTCTTCGCCACTTCCGCTGCTTTTAGGTAGCCAATCACAGGGTTAAGTGCGGTGACCAGAATCGGGTTCTTCGCCAGTGCAACATCAAGGTTGTCTTGGCGCACTTCAAACGTCGCGATGGCTTTGTCTGCCAAAGCAACGGCGCTGTTCGACAGCAGTTCAGTGCTTTCTAGTACATTATGAGCAATCACTGGCAGCATCACGTTAAGTTGGAAGTTACCCGATTGACCGGCAACGGTAATGGTTGCGTCGTTACCAATCACTTGTGCCGACGCCATGGCTGCTGCTTCTGGTATCACAGGGTTCACTTTGCCCGGCATGATAGAAGAGCCCGGTTGTAAGCCTTGCAGTTCGATTTCACCTAAGCCGGCTAGTGGACCTGAGTTCATCCAGCGAAGATCGTTTGCGATCTTCATGATCGCAACTGCTGCTGTTTTGAGCTGTCCCGATAGGGCGACGATCGCATCCTGACTGCTGAGGTTGAAGAAGAAGTTTTTGCTTGAAGCAAACTCTATGCGCGTTGATTGCGTTAGGTTATCAGCAAAAAGATCGGCGAAGCGTGGATCGGCATTGATCCCTGTGCCTACCGCTGTTCCGCCTTGGGCTAACGCTTTCACAGCTGGCAGTGTTTGTTCGATGGCTTGTTTGGCGTGCTCGATTTGGAACTGCCAGCCACCAAGCTCTTGGGCGAAGGTAATTGGCATCGCATCCATGAGGTGCGTGCGACCTGTTTTCACTACATCTTTCAGAGCTTGCTGCTTAGTCTCTAGTGTTTCACTTAGGTGGGACAGTGCAGGCAGTAGCTGTTTTTCAATCGCAATTGCAGAGCTAACTTGAATCGCAGTAGGCACTACGTCGTTACTGCTTTGACCCATATTGACGTGATCGTTTGGATTGACTGTTCCGCCTAGATGCTCAGATGCCAATGTTGCAATCACTTCGTTGGCATTCATGTTTGAGCTCGTGCCCGAGCCAGTTTGGAATACATCGATAGGGAATTGATCGATGTGTTTACCATCAATGATGGCTTGCGCGGCATCAGCGATGGCATTGGCAATATCACCTTCTAGCAAGCCAAGTTGAGCATTGGTAAGCGCTGCGGTTTGTTTGATGTGAGCGAGTGCTTGAATAAACCCTGTCGGCATGGTGTGTTTGCTGAAAGCAAAGTTATCGACAGCGCGTTGAGTTTGGGCTTGATACAAAGCGTTGGCTGGGACTTTGACTTCGCCCATGCTGTCCGCTTCGATACGGAATTCCGTGGTCATGGTAGGTTCCTTTTGTTTAATCGAGTGGCGTCTGTATCAGACGTAATTGTTGTTGTAATGAGAGAAATTTCACATCGCCATCCTCAAATTGGTAGTAGTAACGTTTGAGACAAAGTAGCGGAGTGTGAATAGAATCGAGGCAGACTCGGCAGAAGATGCGGCTGCGCGCAGGGTCCTGAATGGCATCAAGTAGATGGAAGTAGACTTGGCGCAAATACAGCTCGCACAGCAACAGGTTTTCGTGCTCTGCATCGTGATCGTAGATGGACGACAGCACCATACCCCAATGGATGTAATCATGGATCACATCGGGTTCGAAGCCGCTTGGCGCATACACATGAAGGAATCGGTCTTGCGCTTTAAAAAAGGCGTTGTAGATGGCTTGGCTGCTGTCCATAGTTACCTCGATACTTAAGATAATGATAATTATTATCAATTAATTGTCGATTAGCAACCACAGCTTTTTTGAGGAAATAACACAACAAAAAAAGCCGATACTCGGACTCAGTATCGGCTGAAGTGGGAGAGCTCAATCCCTACAATTAAGCTCGGTATTCTTTCGCGAGATAAGGTTGGCTCAAATGCGTCTTCAAGCCTTATGAAGCAAGTAAGTTATTTGTCCGTAAACAGGGTTTCGTATTTCACAAACGCTGTTTGCGTTTCACCGTAGTAGAGCGTGCCTTCAGATTGAATCGCAACACGTAGCCAACTCTCGGCTGATGCAGGCTTAGGCAAAGTGATGGTCCAGCTTTGTCCGGCTTGATCCGCTGGCTTCATGTCAATTGGTTGTGCGTTTTGCTCTTGGCTATCCACGACTGAAAGCTTCACTCCTTCCAGTGGATAAGCCGCATGTAAAGACAACTCTAGGCTATCTTGAGTCAGCTTTTCTGAGCGAAACTTCACTTTAAAGTCACCATTCTCCATATCACACAAGCCACTGGTATAACGGCAATTCGACTTGCTGGCGAGTTTGTAGCTTTCCCCTTCTTTAGCGGCATGAGGCTTTTCACTCAGAGCCATGTCTGTACCGAAATAAGCGATCAAAGACAGAATTGGGGCGATCAACAGAGCGATAATAAAGTGCTTGTTTTTGAACATAAAATACTAATCCCATCAATTATCTGTTCATTTTTACTGGCTAAAATCGCTAATAACTTCGTTAAAGATTTTGAAGTTAGAGCAACTAGCTTGCAGCAATCTTTGCCTTGTTCTAAGCGATTTTTTCCGCGTAACCCCTGAACATATAATCAATGGCATTGGTATGCTTCCTTGCTACGGTTCAGGGAATCTCTAATTATTAGAATAAGTTAAGTGAATAAAAAAGCCCCAAGCGGGGCTTTTGTGGTTTGCGTTATATTTTAGTGGTCTACCGCACCGCCAGCGCCTGCTGGTACACGTACGTGCTCGACTAGGTCTTTTACTTCTTGTGGTGTTTCTGCCGTTACTTTCGATACAGCGAATGCCACGATGAAGTTGAACACAGCACCAATTGCACCAAATGCGTTTGGTTCGATGCCTAGGAACCAGTTCTGCCCCCAGCTTTGTAGGTAAGTCCAGTCAGCAACAAATAGGATGCCTTTGTGCTGGAATACGTAGAATAGCGTGATACTGATACCCGCAATCATACCCGCGATTGCGCCTTCTTTGTTGATGCTCTTACTGAAGATACCCATCATCAACGCTGGGAAGATGGAGGATGCCGCCAGACCGAAGGCGAGCGCTACCGTACCGGCTGCAAACCCAGGCGGATTCAAGCCTAAGTAACCGGCGACCGCGATGGCAACTGCCATGGAGATTCGACTCGCGAGCAGCTCTTTCTTCTCGGATATGTTCGGATTTATCACACCTTTGATTAAGTCATGGGATATCGCGGACGAAATCGCCAGTAGTAGACCTGCAGCCGTCGATAGTGCTGCCGCCAGACCACCTGCTGCGACAAGTGCGATAACCCAGTTAGGTAGCTTAGCAATCTCTGGGTTTGCTAGTACCATGATGTCACGGTCAACTTTCAGCTCATTGGTTGCTGGGTTTGATGTGTACTCGATCAGACCGTCGCCGTTCTTATCATCAAAGCCTAGTAGACCTGTTTTCTCCCAGTTCTTGAACCAGTCAGGACGCTCATCATAAGCAAGGTGCTGACCCGGAGCTGGGTTAACGGTATCCATTAGGTTTAGACGCGCCATAGCAGATACTGCAGGTGCTGTTGTGTAAAGGATAGCGATGAAAACTAGCGCCCAACCTGCTGATGTACGTGCATCACGAACCTTAGGAACGGTAAAGAAACGGATGATTACGTGTGGCAGACCCGCAGTACCGATCATCAATGACATGGTGTACACGAACATGTTTAGCGTGTCGCCACGAACTTGGGTGGTGTATTCACTGAAGCCGAGCTCGGTGACTACTTGGTCGAGCCTATCGAGTAGATAGACATCGGTGCCTTGGATGGTGCTACCTAAGCCGATCTGTGGTAGTGGGTTACCTGTTAGTTGCAGAGAGATAAAGATTGCAGGAATAGTGTAAGCAAGAATGAGTACGCAATATTGAGCAATCTGCGTGTAGGTAATGCCTTTCATGCCACCCATAACGGCGTACATGAATACGATACACATACCGATCAGTAGACCTGTTGAGTAATCCACTTCTAGGAAACGACCGAACGCCACGCCCACGCCTTTCATCTGACCGATAACGTAAGTCACTGATGCGATGATAAGACACACAACTGCTACGATACGCGCTGCGTTAGAGTAGAAACGCTCACCTACGAATTCTGGCACAGTAAACTTACCGAATTTACGTAGGTATGGTGCAAGCAGAAGTGCCAGTAGTACGTAACCGCCTGTCCAGCCCATCAGGAATACCGAACCTCCGTACCCCATGAAGGCAATTAAGCCTGCCATTGAGATGAACGATGCTGCTGACATCCAGTCTGCTGCGGTTGCCATGCCGTTAGCGATAGGGTTTACACCGCCGCCTGCTACATAGAATTCTTTGGTTGAGCCCGCACGAGCCCAAATCGCAATACCAATGTAGAGGACGAACGTCGCGCCAACCACCAGATAGGTAATAGTTTTCAAATCCATCTGAGTTACTCCTTACTCATCTACGCCGAATTCACGGTCGATTTGGCGCATTTTCCACGCGTAGTAGAAAATAATACCTAGGAAGGCATAGATGGAACCTTGTTGAGCAAACCAGAACCCGAGTTTGTATCCACCTAATTGAAATTGATTAAGTACGTCGACAAATAAAATGCCGCAGCCGAAAGACACTACGAACCAGATGACCATCAGGGTAATCATGAGCTTCACGTTCTTGTCCCAGTAGGCTTTGGCTCTTTCTTCGCTTTCAAATGCCATTGCCGTCTCCTTACGATTGGTATTGTTGTTAAAAAAATGTTTCAACATGTACATTAGCAAGGCACTGGCAAGAACTCTTTTCAACTTTAGTCGGGATGCTAAAAAGCAAAAACGCCCATTTTTAGGGCGTTTGAGAAGAAGTGGGAATAAAAGTGTGATGTTAATTTGATGTTAAATTAGCCAAAGGTCTAAGAGTTTTATCAATTAACATAGAAATCTTTTATACCAAGCAGCAAATTATTCAGTGCAACAGCAGCAAGGATAAGCCCCATTACGCGGCTGATGATGGCTGCGCCTACGTTACCAATCACTTTTTGAATCGTGTTTGCACCCAGTAACAAGAATAGGGTAACCAGAAGTACCGCAATCATGACGCCTGCGGTCATTGCTTGGTCGACGAAAGAGTAGCGGTTGTTATCGGTGAGCATCACGATAGCCATCATTGCACCCGGCGATGCAATCGAAGGGATCGCAAGAGGGTAAACGGCTAAGTCAGCGAGATCGGAGTGGCTGACTTCTTCGCCCAGTTTTTGTTCTTGTTCTGGCTTGCTCTCACCAAAAATCATCGACAATGCAAACAGCAATAACACTAAGCCACCAGCGGCTTGGAACGCGGGCAATGGGATTTGCATTGCTTCCAGCAACAACTGACCGGCAATAAGAAAGAACAGCAACACACCCATCGAAATAGCAATGGCTTTCAACGCGACGAGACGACGCTGTTTTGCCGTAAGGTGCTGAGTTTGTGATAGATAAACGGGTACTGAACCAATCGGGTCAATGACGGCCCAGAGTACGACGAATTGAGTGACGAGAATACTTAGCAAAGTATGACCTCCCAGAGTTAGCGGTTTAACAGAGGGATGAAAAAGGCTGCGTGGTGCAATCTATGCCAATCGTAGCTAGTAATCGCTTATTCTAGCTTGTGAAAACGCTCGATAACGGCGTTAAAAATTTCGATTGTAGGAGAACTACTTATCGAAAATTTTCGCCTTGTTCTGAAGCCTTTTTCCTACGCTATTTATAAGCTCTGACTCACTGTGATTGGCATTATCATTTTAACGTCTGTTGTTCTTTTTGCGTCATATAAATGTGAATTAGATATATTTACTAACACATTACTGCTCGGGTTCCATTTGCTGCAGTAGGATGACGGCTTGAGTTCGGTTCTTCACGCCTAGTTTGCGGAAAATTGCGGTCATGTGGGCTTTGATGGTGGCCTCGGAGACATTGAGCTCGTAAGCGATTTGTTTGTTGAGTAAGCCATCGGAAAGCATGCCCAACACTTTGTATTGCTGGGGGGTAAGTGCGGCAATTTTTTCTGCCAAGTCATTACAAGCTGCGTTATTGGTGATCAAGCCTTCTGGGAAGTATGGGTCGCCATTAAGGACTTGGTTAAGGGCATTGACTAGCTCACGCATGTCGCTCGATTTTGGAATAAAGCCGAACGCACCGTGGCTTTTCACTTGAGTGACCACGCTTGCTTCTTCGCTGGCAGATACCACCACCACTGGGATATCTGGGTATTCAGCACGAAGGTGAATCAACCCCGACATGCCATTTGCGCCTGGCATCTTGAGATCTAACAACACCAAATCTGGCTCTTCTTCTTTTTCCAGCAACGCGAGTAGAGCATCCAGCGTATCCGCTTCGAGAAGGTTAGCACCACTCACAGCCATGTGTACCGATTGGAACAAGGCATTGCGGAACAGCGGGTGATCATCAGCGATGATAATGGTGTAGGTCGAATCCATGACGTTAAACACTTTTGACTATTTCGTTAATGGAATTATTGTCCACCTTTAAGAATGTGGACAATATTTATCCGCTAAAAGTCTGAACTAAATCGACTTTTATTAGAAAAATTGCATATAAACGCAACTTTCTCAGTTTTATTGAGACAACAAAAAACGCCAGTGAATAATCACTGGCGTTTGAATGATTCATCATCAGAATCGGTTGATGTGCTCTAAGAAAGGCTCGGCTTGCATAAAGCCCGTCAAACGAGCGTTTGAAACATGTTCGCCATTGGCATCCCAGAACTCAATCGTTGGTAAACCCAGTACATTCATATGTTTAAGCAGCTCGATGTCCTGAATTTGGTTCTTGGTCACGTCCGCCTGCAGAAGAACGAAGTCTTGTAGTTTGGCTTCGACGCTTGGGTCATGGAAGGTGTACTTCTCGAACTCTTTACATGCTACGCACCAGTCGGCGTAGAAATCCAGCATCACTGGTTTACCTACTTGTTTCGCCTGAGCAAGTGCAGCCTCAAGCTCAGCCACGTTAGCAATACGAGTAAAACTCACTGTTGCTTGCTGAGTTTGTGTAGTGGTGTTGCCGCCAAACCAATAGTTCAATGCTGGTTGAGCAGAAGCAAACAAACCAAGCACAGCAATGATGCCTACTGCGCTTTGCTTCCAACCGCCAAATTCTAGGCTGTTTTTGATGTGGTATAGCCAACCAAAAGCCGCGATACCCAGTGCTGACCACAATGCCGTAGCCCACATTTCTGGCAAGATGCGCTCAAGTAGGAAGATAGGAGCAGCCAGTAGAATGAAGCCGAACAGAGTCTTAACGCGATCCATCCAACCTCCTGCTTTTGGCAGAAGTTTGTTGCCGAATACTGCAACAAGAATGAGTGGAATACCCATACCCATTGCTAGTGCATAGAGCGCGATACCACCTGTCAGTAAGTCACCACTTTGTGCAACGTAAAGTAGCGCACCAGACAGAGGAGCCGTGGTGCATGGGGAGCACACCAGACCAGAAATCGCACCCATGGCGAATACACCTGCGCTGCTACCACCTTGTTGTTTGTTGCTGAGGTTGTTTAACCAAGTTTGTACCCCACTTGGCAGTTGCAGGTTATAAACGCCAAACATAGACAGGGCGAGCGTCACGAACAGCACACTCAAACCAATCAACACATAAGGGTGTTGCATCGCTGCTTGGAATTGCATGCCCGCAGACGCCACCACAAGGCCCAGTAGGGTATAAGTCAGCGCCATGCCTTGCACGTAGACAAACGACAAACCTAGCGCGCGACTTTGGCTTAGTTTGCCACTGCCAAGCACGATGCTGGTCAGAATTGGGTACATCGGCAGTACACATGGTGTAAATGCCAAACCTACGCCAAGCGCCAAAAACAGAAGTGGCGTCCACCAGTTATCAGCTAGGTTTGCGGCAAGGCTATCTTGCTGTGTTACTGGCGTCGATGGTGTGTCGCTAGAACTAGATGATTGCGCCGCTGGTGGCGTTGCTGTTGGTGCTTGCTCTGCTTTTGGTGTTGTCGTCGCCGCTGTTGAATCTGAGCTCGACGAAGTAAACGCGCTGATAGGAATCACGCGAGTTTCTGGTGGGTAACAGAAGCCTGCTTTCGCACAACCTTGGTATTGTACTACCACGCGTGCTCCGTCTTGCCAGTCGTGCATTGGGACGTTAACGAACAGAGGCTGAGCGTAGATATGTACGTCACCAAAGAATTCATCTTTATGCGGCGTTCCATCTTCCATTTGCAGTTCGCCTAGCGATACTTTCTCACCCGCTACCGATAGGCGTTCTTGATACAGGTAGTAACCATCACGTACCTGCCAATCCAACATTAATTTGCCGTCTTGCTGGTAGTAGTTGAATGGGAAAGCCTGATCGACAGGTACAAAGGTATCGTTGCTGCTGCCAAAAGCGTTGCTTTGACTGTTGTTTAACTGATCATTGCCAAACAAAGCAAAAGAAGGCGCAGAGAAGGTAATAAGCCCTAAGAGTAAGACGGAGAGTAATGCACGCATAAAAGGTTCAATTCATCTTAGATAATTGCCGTTAGTGTAACTCAATCAGACCTGCTGACTAGCCAATAAGTTTCATGGAAGTGAAGATTTGTTAAGCGCTCTCCAATGCGACAGGCAATAAAAAAGGGAGCCGAAGCTCCCCGAGTAAGACTCTGTTTCTACTAGATCAGCAGACCACCGAATGCGAAGCCAAGTGCTACCGCAGAAGCGATGGTTACCACACCAGGTACAAAGAATGGGTGGTTGAATACGTATTTACCGATACGAGTTGAACCCGTGTCGTCCATCTCAACTGCCGCAAGCAGCGTTGGATAGGTAGGTAGTACGAATAATGCACTTACTGCTGCGAAAGACGCAACTGCGGTAAGTGGCGCCACACCGATTGCTAGTGCTGCTGGCATAAGCGCAACGGTAGTTGCACCTTGCGAGTAAAGCAGCATTGAAGCAAAGAATAGAACAAGTGCTAGCATCCATGGGTAGTCTGCTAGTAGCGCACCAGCCACTTCTTTGATGCCGTCAACGTGCGCGTTAACGAACGTAGAACCTAGCCATGCTACACCAAGAACACACACACACGCTGTCATACCAGAGCGGAATGTCGCTGCTGCTGGGATTTTGCCAGCATCGATTTTGCAGCTCATTACGATAGCTGCCGCAGCTGCGAGCATTACTGTCATGATTGCTTCGTTACGACCTAGAGCAGGGTTCTCGATAAGGCCAACAGAGCCAGAGATTGCTGCTGCGTAACACACTACGAATGCGATCGCACCTAGGAAGATAAATGTCGCTTTCTTCGCTGTTGGCAGGATTTCGCGCTTAGATTCAGTGTTTAGCTTAATCAGACCTTTCTCTAGACGATCTTGGTATTCAGGATCGTCTTTAAGTTCGCTACCCATGAAGTTCGCAACGAATGCACCGATCATACAAGCGATGAACGTTGTTGGGATACAGATCGCTAGTAGCGTCAAGTAGTCAACGCCGAATGGGTGAAGCATTGCTGCGAACGCTACAACTGCCGCTGAGATTGGCGATGCAGTGATAGCGATTTGCGATGCAACTACCGCGATAGACAGTGGACGAGAAGGGCGAACGCCTTGACCTTTTGCTACTTCTGCAATTACAGGTAGAGTAGAGAAAGCGGTATGACCTGTACCCGCCATCAGTGTCATTAGGAATGTCACGATAGGCGCGTAAAAAGTGATGCGTTCGGGATGTTTACGCAAAAAGTCTTCTGCAACTTGAACCATCCAGTCCAAACCACCCGCCACTTGCATTGCTGCGATAGCGGTAATTACAGACATGATGATCAGGATTACGTCGACAGGGATGTAAGCTTGGCTTGTCGGTACGCCTAGGATTAAAGACAATGCAATTACCCCAGCACCACCGGCAAAACCAATGCCGATACCACCGATTCTTGCCCCCAAATAGATGAAGAGCAGAACCACGAAGAGTTCGACCATTACCATATTGATACCTCTTTTAGTTTTTTAATGATTCTGATTTTTTGAGCACTCAGGAACAGGAGTAAGTGTTCAGAAAATCAGAACCTGATCGGCTTACGGCAATAAAAAGCGCATAAAAAATGTGGTTAACCGTATCAGAGCCTAAAAAAGGGCCCCGTTAGGGACCCCTTTACATATACGATTACTCGTAGCGTTTCGCCTTATAAGTCGGATGCATGAAGTTTTCAACCGATAAGATGTCATCTAGCTCTTCTGCAGTTAATAAACCGCGTTCTAGAACCACATCACGTACGCTCTTACCTGTTTCAGCACAGATCTTACCCACAATATCGCCCTCGTGGTGACCGATGTATGGGTTTAGGTAAGTTACGATACCGATAGAGTTGTAAACGTAGTTCTCACAAACTTCTTTGTTCACAGTGATGCCATCGATACATTTGTCACGTAGGTTCACACACGCGTTGTGTAGTAGAGAGATAGACTCGAACACGCTTTGTGCGATAACTGGTTCCATTACGTTAAGCTGTAGCTGACCGCCTTCTGCTGCGAAAGAAACCGTGTTGTCGTTACCTAGAACTTTGAAGCAAACTTGGTTTACTACTTCAGGGATAACTGGGTTTACTTTAGCTGGCATGATTGAAGAGCCTGCTTGCATTTCTGGTAGGTTCAGTTCGTTCAGACCTGCACGTGGACCAGAAGAAAGTAGACGAAGGTCGTTACAGATCTTCGATAGTTTCACTGCTAGACGTTTCAGCGCACCGTGCGTCATCACGTAGGCACCACAGTCAGAGGTTGCTTCGATTAGGTCTTCTGCTGCAACCACTTCAACGCCAGTGACTTCCGCTAGGTGTTTCACTGCTAGTGCTTGGTAACCAGTTGGTGCGTTTAGACCAGTACCGATTGCCGTTGCCCCTAGGTTGATTTCTAGTAGTAGTTTAGATGTGTAATCTAGGGCACGAATTTCTTCGTTTAGTGTTACTGCCCATGCGTGGAACTCTTGACCTACAGTCATAGGAACCGCGTCTTGAAGCTGAGTACGACCCATCTTCAACACATCTTTGAATTCTTGTGCTTTAAGCTCGAATGCGCCTTTTAGGTATTCGATCGCTTCCATCAACTGATGAACACTGTTGTAAACCGCGATACGGAAGCCCGTTGGGTACGCACAGTTTGTTGATTGGCTCTTGTTAACGTGATCGTTCGGGTTGATGAACTCATATTGGCCTTTTTCCTTGCCCATCAGTTCAAGTGCAACGTTCGCGATAACTTCGTTTGTGTTCATGTTAACTGACGTGCCTGCGCCACCTTGGAATACGTCTGAAGGGAACTGATCCATGCACTTACCTGTTTCAAGGATCAAATCACACGCTTCTAGAATGTAGTTAGCAACGTCTTTTGGAATCGCACCTAGCTCTTTGTTTGCTAGTGCAGCGGCTTTCTTAGTCATTACCATGCCACGCACAAATTCAGGTACGTCAGAGATGGTAGTGCTTGAAATGTTGAAGTTTTCGATAGCGCGAAGTGTGTGGATGCCGTAGTAAGCATCGGCAGGGACATGACGTTGGCCTAATAGATCTTCTTCAATACGAGTGGCTTGGTTTGCTGTCTTTGGAGCATCAGATAGTGTAGCCATAACAGGATCCTTAGATAATAATTCTGATATTTAAGTTATTTATTAGCCATTTCTGCAATCAAGAATCCATTCATCAGAGTTTTTGGCTGGAAAAACCGTCCTGACTTATGTGGCACATCATACTGCACCTAGCGCATAAAAATAGTAAGTGGATCACCTTTTTCGCTTTTAATGCGTCAATAATTTGCAAAGTATGAACGGGATATTAATAACCCTTTATGGGTAGATGTTTTTCCTCGACAAACATGGATTTTAAGAGTCCGAAAATAGCACTTTTCAACGATCAATTTTTGTATATGCACCTTTGTTCAAAGAGCGCTTTTTGCACAATGCATTCTCCCTAGGGTGAACACGCTTTTTTACAACGATTCGTTTGAGCTTAGTAGGCTTTTGCCATTACACTGAATCCAACAAAGGAGGGCATGTGTTTCCTATCTTATTATTGGCGTTTATTTTCGTCCCGATCATCGAAATCGGCCTATTTATTCAGGTGGGAGGCTTCTTAGGTCTCTGGCCTACGATTGCTTTGGTGTTGATTACTGCATTTGTTGGTGCGTCTTTGGTACGTAGCCAAGGCATCCAGACGCTAATGTCGGTGCAAGGGCGCTTAGAGCAAGGTGAGCTTCCAGCGCAACAGATTTTTGAAGGTGTGATGCTGGCGGTTGCCGGTGTGCTGTTGTTAACCCCAGGTTTCATGACCGATGCATTGGGTATGTTGGTATTATTGCCAGCACCGCGAGCGGCAATTGCCAAATACCTAATGAGTAAGATGGTGGTGAAGACCATGAACGGTGGCGGCTTCCAAGGTGGCTTCTCAAATCAAGGTCCATTTGAGCAAGACCCGTTCCGTCGTGACCCATTTGATTCTCAATCGGATAACGGCAACACCTTCGAAGGTGAATACGAGCGTAAAGACGACAATGATCGTAACAAGCTCAACTGATTCAATCGGTAAGTAAAAAAAGCAAAAGGGCGCATTCAGCGCCCTTTTTAGTATCTGTCATTTGCTGTGCTTACAACGCGCCTTCAAAGCCCATCTGGCGCCACGCTTCAAACGCAATGATAGCTACGGCATTAGATAGGTTTAGGCTGCGTGCGTCCGGCATCATTGGAATGCGGATACGTTGCTCCATTGGCAGGCTATCGATCACGTCTGCTGGCAGACCACGCGTTTCCGGACCAAACATCAAAACATCGCCTTCTTGGTATTTTGCATCGACGTGATGACCTGTGGTTTTGGTCGTGCATGCAAACAGACGGTAGTTGCCTTGTTTCTCTTTCTCTAAGTATTCCAAGAATGCTTGATAATCTTTATGACGCGTCACGCGAGCCAAATCGTGGTAATCCAAACCTGCGCGGCGGACTTTCTTCTCTTCTAGATCGAAACCCAGCGGCTCAATCAGGTGGAGATTCGCACCACAGTTAGCACACAGGCGAATGATGTTGCCGGTGTTCGGCGCGATTTCTGGTTCGTATAGAGCGATATCAAACATGGTATTGAATTAGATTGGTCAAAACAGGCGAGCAGTATATACCCAAGTCACCATGAGAAGCGAGATTCAACACAATGACGGGTAATAGAAGAGGGCAACCACTTCAGTGTGTTGCCCTCATTTAGATAGATTAACTCAGAGCGCGAGCGTAGTTCTCTTCCACTGCGCGCCAGTTGACCACATTCCACCATGCGTCGATGTATTCAGGACGACGGTTTTGGTAGCTGATGTAGTATGCGTGTTCCCACACATCCAATGCTAGGACTGGTTCACCTTGTACCGCGGCAACGTCCATTAGAGGGTTGTCTTGGTTACTCGTTGACGTAATGTGAATATCGCCATCTTTTACGACCAGCCAAGCAAAGCCAGAGCCGAAAGTATTGATAGCAGCTTGTGCGAACTCATCTTTAAACTTTTCGAAATCGCCATATTTGTCGTTGATGGCTTGCGCTAGAGCACCTTGAGGTTCACCGCCACCGTTTGGTGACATGCAGTTCCAGTAAATGATGTGATTGTAATAGCCGCCACCGTTGTTGCGGATAGCTGGACTGTGTTGAGAAATGCAAGCGAAGATGTCATCGAGGCTTTGGGTCTCGAGAGCGCTGCCTTTTGCGGCAGCCATGAATTTGTCGTAATAAGTTTTATGGTGTTTGCTGTAGTGAACTTCCATTGTTTTCGCATCGATGTACGGCTCTAACGCATCGTATTCGTATGGAAGCTCTGGGAAAATGTGCGACATTGTAAATCCTCCTTTATGGAGGATTTACTTTAATGTTAATGAAAATCATTATCAACTTTGATCTTTGTAAGGTTATTTGCCTGCGCTGATCAATGGTAGGGTGATGGTGACACGTAAACCGCCGAGTGGGCTACGGCTAGCAACAATCGAACCGCTGTGCTGACGAATCGCACTGTCGGTGATGGTTAATCCTAAGCCAGTACCACCTGAATGGCGATCTCGTGCTGTAGATACACGGTAAAACGGGCGGAAAATTGCTTCCAATTCTTCGTCAGGTACGCCTTCCCCATTGTCGTCAACCACGATGCTGAGGGTATCGAATGAATCCTGAATGTCGATTCTTACTTCATCTTTGCCGTAGTAAATCGCGTTGCGGATGATATTTTCTACCGCGCTCATCAACAATTTAGGATTACCAGAGATACTGCGATCCGGTAAGGTTGAATAGCTAAGGGTTTTACCCATTTGCTCGGCTTCAAACTGCGCGTCTTTGATGATCTCTTCCCATAAGCTGACAATTGGCTGAGTCTCGCGCGTCATGTGACTGTTTACCTGCATGCGCGACAGTTCAAGCAGCTCGGCAATCATCTGCTCTAAGCGCTGCGCTTCGGTATCAATACGAGTTAGCTCTGGGCTTTCACCTTGTTTACGAGTCGCCAACGCACTTGCCATACGCAGGCGAGTGAGTGGGGAACGCAGCTCGTGTGAGATGTCTGAGAGTAAACGCTGCTGACCAGAAATCATTTGATTCACAGCCTCGACCATTTGGTTGAAGCTCGTACCTGCTTGGCGAAACTCGGTGGTGCCTTTCTCTAGATTCGGATCGATGACAAACTCACCTTTAGCAACGCGTTGTGCTGCGGTTTCCAATCGTCGAGCTGGTTGGCTCAATGCCCATGCTAACCATAATAATAGCGGTGTACTCACCAACATAACGGCGAGCAGCAACTGCAATGGGTGGTCAAACAGGCGTAACATGATTGGTGGCGGCTCGTTCCACTTAAAGCCGACGTACATCAGTAGCTCTGAATTAGCGACATTGATTGGCACTGGACCTGCAATCATGTAACGACCGTAGAGTTTTTGTTTCGGCTGTGACTGATCTTCAATACTGGTGACAAAATTTTGCAGTGCACGCAGCTTAAAGTCTTTGTGGCTCGAGGTGCTTAAGACATTCCCTTCGTGATCGGAAAAGAAGATCCTTGGACGTGGGTCATGCTTGCTGCGTCGTTGTCCTTCAAGGCTAAATAAGATTTTGCCGAGGTTATCTTGGTTGCGATACTTCTTCTCAATACCGTCACGTATTTCAAGCATACGTTGATAATGCTCTTTTGGAATGTCGCGCGCTTTCCGTGGATCAAGATGAGGTAGTGACAGCACAGCCATCAGAACCAAAAACATGGTGAACCAGAAGATGGCAAAGATGCGTCCATACAAGCTGTTTATCTTCGGTAGTTTGAAGCGTGGTGCTCGCATTAATCCTCCTCAATCAACATGTAGCCGCGCCCTCGTAGGGTTTTAATGCGTGGCTTACCGTTACTCTGATCTGGCAGTTTCTTCCGTAGGTTGGACACGTGCATATCGATCGCGCGGTCAAAGGCTGCAAGGCGCTTACCAAGCACGTCAAGACTCAGGGTTTCTTTAGTGAGGACTTGCCCCGGATTTTGTACAAAGTGAGTCAACAAGGCGAACTCTGTGGTCGTTAAATCCAGCAGAACCTCTTCACAATAGGCTTCCTGTTTGCCTGGATAGAGTTTGATTTCTTGATACTCAATGCAGTCGCCGTTTTTAGTGCTCTTTTGAGTGCTGCTTGTGCGGCGTAAAATTGCTCGGATACGTGCCAGTAGTTCGCGGTCGCTGAATGGTTTTGGCAGGTAATCATCCGCACCCAGTTCAAGACCGATCACGCGATCGATTTCTTCGCCTTTAGCTGTCAGCATTAGAACAGGCGTTTCCCAGTTTTCACGCAGGCGCTTTAAGGTTTCCATTCCATTGAGTTTTGGCATCATGACATCGAGCAGAATAAGGTCGATTTCGTCAGTGACTGCCGCGAGACCAGCTTCTCCATCGTTGGCTTCGTTGACGTTAAAACCTTCGAAGCTCAGCACTTCCTTAAGTAGGCTGGTTAGCTCGGTATCGTCATCAATCAAAAGAATGTTCGCCATATGAGTACCTATTTATCATTCGTAGTTGTTTTAATATTACATGGTAATGACGGTGAAGAATGAGTGTAAAAATCACTCTTTACGATTCTTTACGGTCTCTATACGTCGCTTTACCTAGTAGGTCGTATTCTACACTCAAGCGCTGTGAGAACAGCTCAGAAGAATCACTAACCTGTGTAAGGAATCGTATTATGAAAACTGCAAAGAAACTGGTACTAGCGGCTGTTGTTCTACCTCTAACTCTAGGTACAGCGAGTGCATTCGCATTTGGCGGTAAAGACCACAAAGGTCATCGCGGTGAGTGTGGTATGGGTATGGACCGCGGTATCATGCGTCAACTAGACCTAACTGATGCACAAAAAGACCAACTAAAAGAAATGCGTGAAGCGAACAAAGCGGAAATGAAAGCAAAATTCGCGGATGGTAAAGAAGCACGTATGGCTGAGCGTCAAGCGCACCACGAAAAGGTTCAAGCACTGCTATTGGCTGATAACTTCGATGCAGCAGCGGCAAACGACCTAGCAAAAGAGATGGTTGAGAAGCAAACTGAGCGTCGCGTTAAGATGATGGAGAAAAAGCACCAAATGCTGAGTGTTCTGACTCCTGAGCAAAAAACAAAATTTGTTGAGCTACAAAAAGAGCGTCAACAAAAGTGTGGCGAAAAAATGCAAAAACGCATGGAAAAGCACCACAACAGCTAATCGCTGAAAGATAATGTAAGAGAGGTAGCCAGAGTGCTGCCTCTTTTTGATCTTGGCGATTTCATACTCATTAAGTCATTCTCAAGGTATACTCAAAGCACGGTTTGAGTTAACTATTTGATTATGAAACAGCAATACGCACGTTTAGTGACGATGGCAGCTTGGACGGCAACCATCGTTGCGACGCTTCTTTTGATTGTCAAAGTCATCACTTGGTGGGTGACGGGGTCAGTCAGCTTACTTGCCTCTTTAATTGACTCCATGCTGGATATCGCCGCTTCGGTGGTGAACCTCATTGTGGTGCGCTATTCCCTACAACCTGCCGACAGAGAACATACTTTTGGTCACGGTAAAGCCGAGTCGTTGGCGGCGCTGGCACAAGCGATGTTTATTTCTGGTTCAGCGGTGTTCTTGATCCTGAACGGTGTCGAGCGCTTCTTCCGCCCACATGAATTAAACGCTCCAGAGCTCGGTGTTTACGTTTCTCTATTTGCTATGGTGGTCACTTTTGGACTTGTGATGTTCCAAAAGCATGTCGTGCGTGTGACGGGCAGTCAGGCGATCGCCGCCGACTCACTGCATTACCAAACAGACCTGTATATGAATGGTGCCATTATGGTGGCATTAGGTTTGAGTTACTTTGGTGTCACGCAAGCCGATGCAGTGTTTGCGGTGGGTATTGGTATCTTTATTTTATACAGCGCATTCAAGATGGTCAGCGAAGCGATTCAGACCTTGTTGGATAGAAAGCTGCCAGATGAAGAGTTGGAACAGATTCGTCAAGAGTGCTTAAAAGTGGAAGGGGTATTGGGTGTGCATCAGTTACGTACACGGATGTCTGGTCCAACGCGCTTTATCCAACTGCACTTAGAATTGGATGATAACTTACGTTTGATCGAGGCCCATCACATTGCCGATAAAGTAGAAGATAATCTACTTGAGCTGTTCCCGGAAGCGGATGTGCTGATCCATCAAGATCCATTGTCAGTGGTGTTTGGTCCAGAAAGAGACCAGAAGGCGCAAGATTGGTAACGGTCGAAAAATCAGGCTGTGCCTGACGACAAATAGGCGCTTATTGACTATCTTTCCATCACTACTTATTAAGAATCGTGATCCTGATGTGAATCAACGAAGTTGCAAAGAGAAACTGTAATACTCTTACATAAGTAGAAAAGTTACATAAAAAAGTGTGTTTTCATTGGTATTCCTGTAGAGGAAATGTAACATAACGCACAGTTCTGGATTATGCAGGTTGCTTGGTAACAAGGGGCCTAAAAGAAAATTAAATAATTGATTGCCAAAGATCGAGGGTGAGCATGATTAAGAAGATCGGTGTTTTAACAAGTGGCGGTGACGCACCTGGTATGAACGCTGCAGTACGCGGCGTAGTTCGTACAGCACTATCTGAGGGATTGGAAGTTTACGGTGTTTACGATGGCTACCTAGGTCTTTACGAAGACCGCATCGAAAGGTTAGATCGTTCTAGCGTTTCTGATGTGATCAACAAGGGTGGTACATTCCTAGGTTCTGCACGTTTCCCTGAATTCAAGGAAGTGGCAGTACGCGAACAAGCGATTGAGAACCTTAAAAAGCACGGTATCGATGCACTAGTTGTTATCGGTGGTGACGGTTCTTACATGGGTGCTAAGAAACTGACTGAGATGGGTTACCCATGTATCGGTCTACCAGGCACAATCGATAACGATATCGCAGGTACAGATTACACAATCGGTTACCTAACAGCGCTAAACACAGTTATCGACGCAATCGACCGTCTACGCGACACGTCTTCTTCTCACCAGCGTATTTCTATCGTAGAAATCATGGGTCGTCACTGTGGTGACCTAACTCTGATGTCTGCAATCGCAGGTGGCTGTGAGTACATCATTACTCCAGAAACTGGTCTAGATAAAGAGAAGCTGATTGGTAACATCCAAGACGGTATCTCTAAAGGTAAGAAGCACGCAATCATCGCGCTAACTGAGCTGATGATGGATGCAAACGAACTAGCGAAAGAGATCGAAGCGGCAACAGGTCGTGAGACTCGTGCAACGGTTCTTGGTCACATCCAACGTGGTGGTCGTCCAACTGCATTTGACCGCGTTCTAGCGTCTCGCATGGGTAACTATGCTGTTCACCTACTAATGGAAGGCCACGGCGGTCGTTGTGTTGGTATCGTGAAAGAGCAACTGGTTCACCACGACATCATCGATGCTATCGAGAACATGAAGCGTCCTGTACGCAACGACCTATACCAAGTTGCTGAAGAGCTATTCTAAGCCTGCTTGATAAAGTCAAAACCTAAAAAACCGCGGTTATCCGCGGTTTTTTATTATCCGAAACTTGTCTAAGCTGAAGTCCGTCTGAGATTGAAACTGGCTTTATGCGGAACTAAGAGCTCGCGTGCTCTGCTAATGTGATACGACGCTCGCGCAGGGCAAAGAGATACCCTAGCAAACCACCTAGTGTGTTACCCAGAGCAATACCAATGAACAAACCTTCGATGCTATAAAGCTGACTGCCAATCCATGCCGCTGGCAGCGTAAAGACGAACAAGCGCATAAAGCTCCATTGAAAGGCGCGCAGCGGTTTGTGCATCGCGTTATAGCCACTCACCAGCATCATCACAATACCTTGGAAACCATAGCTAAACGGCACGACTAAGAGGTAATGCCACAGCAAGTCTTTTACTGCCGCTTCTTGGGAGAAGAGTGCTGCGAGAGGAATGCTAAGGGGCACCATCATCAAAAAGATAAAGCCTTGGAACACCACCGCAAAGCGCATGCTCAGGAACCAGCCAGCGAATGCACGAGCAGGGTTATTAGCCCCAAAGTTTTGCGCCATAAACGGGGTGAGTGCAGAAGTCAGTGACATCAACACCAAAATCAAGATCGACTCAATTCGCTGCGCAGCGCCATAAGCGGCAACCGCTGCGGTGCCATGGTGAGACAAAATCATCATCAGAATCGCACCAGATAGCGGCGTCATCGCATTCGAGAGAGCAGCGGGCGTACCGATCTTGAGCGTTTGTTGCCAATCTTGTTTGATGCACTGCCATTGTGGGGCCGCAAGCAGCTTTTCGCGTTTGATCAATACATAGAAAGAACCGCACAAAGCACCAAACCAACTGAATGCACTAGCAATCGCAGCGCCTTGAATGCCGAGCTCAGGAAAAGGACCGTAGCCAAAGATGAGTAATGGATCGAGTATGCCGTTAATCAATCCAGCGAGCATCATTATCTTCGCCGGAGTCTTGGTATCACCAGTCGCCCGAATAGCGCTATTGCCTGCCATTGGGATCACCAGCAGGGGAATTGTCAGATACCAGACTTGCATGTACTGCTTGATCAGTGGAATGGAATCTTCTTTTGCGCCAAGGAAGCTGAATAATGGCTCGATGGTAAACAAACCTAGCGTTGAAGCAATCGTAACTAGAGCAACTGCCAGTAATAAACCATGGCTAGTAAAACGTGCTGCTTGAGAAGACTCTCCTTGACCCAACAGGCGACCGATATTGGTCGACAGACCCATACCAATGCCCATAGTGATGCAGTTCACAGCAAAGGTTACTGGGAAGGTATAACTGATTGCCGCGAGCGCTTCGGTACCCAATAGCGAGATGAAAAAGGTATCGACCAAGTTAAACATCAAAATCGCGATCATGCCCATGGTCATGGGGACGGTCATTTTGCGTAAGGTGTCAGGAATGGGCGCGGTCAACAAACCATGCTTGTCTTGAGTCTGATTGTCCGGCTTATTCTTTTCCAGCATTTTTGACATCTATCTGGTGAGGGAAGGGCAAGGATACAAGAAAGCCGTTGCCTCGGCGAGTGAGCATTTCGCGCGCAAACCGTTGCTTAGCTGCCGGTTATTTTAACTAAGTCACAAAAAATTCACGTCTACCCCTTGGGATCCTTAGCTTTGCCCCTTATATAGTGATCACGTGCCCCTGCGCGGGCAATTATCAAATAAACATGGAAATTTTCAGGAGAGACGACCGATGAACATTCGTCCATTACATGACCGAGTTATCGTTGAACGTAAAGAAGTTGAATCAAAGTCAGCTGGTGGCATCGTTTTAACTGGTTCTGCTGCGGAAAAATCGACTCGCGGTGTTGTTCTAGCTGTGGGTAAAGGCCGCATCCTAGAGAACGGCACAGTGCTACCGCTGGACGTTAAAGTTGGTGATACTGTTATCTTCGCTGAAGGTTACGGTACTAAAACTGAAAAAATCGACGGTAAAGAAGTGCTAGTAATGTCTGAAAACGACATCATGGCTATTGTCGACTAATAGCAATCGTTGAGTAATTTTTTGCTCTGATTCAAAAACGAAATCGAAAACAGAATTTAGAAAGGAAATCAAAGATGGCTGCTAAAGACGTTAAATTTGGTAATGACGCACGAGTTAAAATGCTAGAAGGCGTAAACGTTCTAGCTGACGCAGTAAAAGTAACACTGGGTCCTAAAGGTCGTAACGTAGTTCTAGACAAATCTTTTGGTGCACCAACTATCACTAAAGATGGTGTATCAGTAGCGCGTGAAATTGAACTGGAAGATAAATTCCAGAACATGGGCGCACAAATGGTTAAAGAAGTTGCGTCTAAAGCAAACGACGCAGCGGGTGACGGTACAACAACAGCAACCGTACTAGCGCAAGCAATCGTAAATGAAGGTCTAAAAGCAGTAGCAGCGGGTATGAACCCAATGGACCTTAAGCGCGGTATCGACAAAGCAGTTATCGCAGCAGTTGAGCAACTAAAAGAGCTATCTGTTGAGTGTAACGACACCAAAGCAATCGCACAGGTTGGTACTATCTCTGCGAACTCTGACTCAAGCGTAGGTAACATCATTGCTGAAGCAATGGAAAAAGTTGGTCGCGACGGTGTTATCACTGTTGAAGAAGGTCAAGCACTACAAGATGAGCTAGATGTAGTTGAAGGTATGCAGTTCGACCGCGGTTACCTATCTCCTTACTTCATCAACAACCAAGAAGCAGGTTCTGTTGATCTAGAAAACCCATTCATCCTTCTGATCGATAAGAAAGTATCGAACATCCGTGAACTTCTTCCAGCACTAGAGGCAGTAGCAAAAGCATCTCGCCCACTACTTATCATCGCTGAAGACGTAGAAGGTGAAGCACTAGCAACACTTGTTGTGAACAACATGCGCGGCATCGTGAAAGTTGCAGCTGTGAAAGCGCCTGGTTTCGGTGACCGTCGTAAAGCAATGCTACAAGACATCGCTATCCTAACTGGCGGTATCGTGATTTCTGAAGAAGTTGGTCTAGAGCTAGAAAAAGTAGCACTAGAAGACCTAGGTCAGGCGAAGCGCGTTGCAATCACAAAAGAAAACACAACCATCATCGATGGCGTGGGTGAAGAAGCAATGATCCAAGGTCGTGTTGCTCAAATCCGTCAGCAAATCGAAGATGCAACTTCAGACTACGACAAAGAGAAACTACAAGAGCGCGTTGCTAAGCTAGCAGGCGGTGTTGCAGTAATCAAAGTTGGTGCAGCAACTGAAGTTGAGATGAAAGAGAAGAAAGACCGCGTAGAAGATGCACTGCATGCAACTCGCGCAGCGGTTGAAGAAGGCGTTGTTGCTGGTGGTGGTGTAGCACTAATCCGTGCAGCATCTAAGATTGTTGACCTAGAAGGCGACAACGAAGAGCAAAACGTTGGTATCCGCGTTGCACTACGTGCAATGGAAGCGCCAATCCGTCAAATCACGAAGAACGCGGGTGATGAAGAGTCAGTAGTAGCGAACAACGTGAAAGCAGGTGAAGGTTCTTACGGCTACAACGCAGCAACAGGCGAGTACGGCGACATGCTAGAGATGGGTATCCTAGACCCAACTAAAGTAACGCGTTCTGCTCTACAATTTGCAGCATCAGTTGCAGGTCTAATGATCACAACTGAAGCGATGGTTACTGACCTACCACAAAAAGAAGGCGCAGGTATGCCTGACATGGGTGGTATGGGCGGTATGGGTGGTATGGGCGGCATGATGTAATTTGCTGCTTGTCTTGTCGCTCTAACGCCTTATAGCTGCATCGAAAGTGCCCATTTACGTGCGTAAACTCCGCGCTTTCTCTTTGCTCTAAGACGTTATAGCTTAAAGACAACCGACCAAACCAAACTAGGAAGCCGAGGTGAATGCCTCGGCTTTTTTATGTTTGTGAATTGAGGCTGTTTGTGGGTGAGATTGAGTTGTAGGGAAATTCTGATTCTTCTTCGTTAGACATAGCAGAGCAAGGTGTTATTGGATTGAGCTGAGTGCTGAGAACATTGACGGAAACACTCGAAATTGAGTGGTTACTAATCATCAGAGTTTAGGAAAAAAGCGGATAAATAATGCGTGTGAATTATTGGGTTAAATATTCACTCAGTTAAATATGACTTAGCGCTAACATTCATCAACTAAAAATAGCGCAAACTCTGAACACTACACTATGTTGTAAAAGACAAATCCCCATGGAGATGAAAATGAAAAAGCTAATGACGTCACTGGCTGTTGCAGCCGTTATCGCTTCACCTGTTGCTCTTGCTGACAGCTCACCAGTTATGTTCTCTACAATCGACAACACGAACGCGCCTTCTAACTCTTCAGTTGGTGGTGTGCGTCTTGCTGTTCTTCACGGTCAGGTGAACGAAGTGAAAGGTGTCGATTTCTCTCTACTTGGTATGTCTGAAACAGATCGTACAACCGGTGTGAACTTCGGTCTTTTCTTTGGTGCATCAAAAGTAAATCAAGAAATGACAGGTGCTTCTCTGGGTCTATTTAACTGGAACCAAGGTCAGACGAACGGTGTTAACTTGGGTGCAGTGAACGTAACAAACAATGTGAAAGGTTTGAACTGGAGTGCGGTGAACTACTCTGAAGGTTACACAATGGCAGACATTGGTCTGGCAAGTATCTCTAAAAAATCTAACTTCCAGCTTGGTGTCTTCAACATGACTGACCAAATCGATGGTGTTCAAATTGGTCTTCTAAACTGTGCGGACAACGGTTTCTTCAAGTGTTTCCCTATCGTGAACTTTGCGAAATAAGTTCCGCGACCTTCCACGATAAATGCCAGATACAAAAAGACCCCGGCGAGACGTCAGGGTCTTTTTATTGAATGGATTATTTGATCAAACGTGTGGATGTTTTTCGCTGCTGCATTTTCTGGTGCACACCGCGGCGCAAAGCTTTAACGCGGTTTTCTGCCCGGTCTACACCGAGCAAAACGGTCAATGCCAACACGGTAATAATGATCGACTGCGATAAGTAACCTAAGCCAATCATCAAGCCCAAGCCTGCCAATACCCAAATTACTGCTGCTGAAGTCACACCGTGGATTTTGCCGTCTTGAGTCATCATCACACCTGCACCTAAAAAGCCAACACCAGTAATGATCTGCCCAAGAACACGAGCTTGGTCTAACGTGTTTGGTGAAAGTGAAACCGCCATTGACATAAATAGGTAAGTACCTGATATGACGAGAATTGCAGTACGAATACCAACGGGTTTACCTCGAGTTTGACGCTCAATGCCAATCATCAAACCATTGATTGCGCAGCAAAGTAATGCCGCCCAACTGAATGGGCCAAGATCGAAATAGTGTTCAAAAGTTGCTTGCATCTTAACCTCCAAATTTGCGGAGTATGCATAGATAAGACCGCCTGAGCGAACAAAAGCTTTTACTCGTAACGACAATCTTTATACGGCAAGCAACTTACTCTAGATGCAGATCCAGTGGTGTTTTACTTGGTCGACCACCAATTTCACGGGTCAATTTAGGCACTAAATATCCAGACACTCGCGTGATTACGCCACGCATGAGCTCTTTCGCTTCTTCATCGGAAACAAAGTAGTGTGCCGCGCCTTGGACTTTATCTAAAACGTGCAAGTAGTAAGGCAAAATGCCAGCATCAAATAACGCTTCGTTCAGTGCAACTTGTGCTTCAACGCTGTTGTTAACGTCTTTCAGCAGTACCCCCTGGTTTAGCAAGGTAACGCCAGCCTGCTTCAACTTCGCCATTTGAGCGGCAAACTCAGCGTTGATTTCGTTGGCGTGGTTGATATGAGTCACCAAGATGATTTGCAGACGAGAAGCGCGAAGTAGGTGACATAGCTCATCAGTAATACGAGCAGGAATCACGACAGGCAAACGGCTGTGAATACGCAGGCGTTTGATATGTGGAATTTGTGCGATGTGCTCCAATAGCCAGTGGATCTCATCGTCTTTTGCCATCAAAGGATCGCCACCAGAGAAGATCACTTCGTTTAGCTCAGGTTGTTGTGCCATGTACTCAAGGCACTTAGTCCATGCTTGCTTGCCGCTTTTGTTTTCTTGATAAGGGAAGTGGCGGCGGAAGCAGTAACGGCAATTTACCGCACAGCCGCCTTTCACAATCATCAAGGCGCGGTTGCGATACTTGTGCAGCAATCCCGGAATGTCATTGTCTTGCTCTTCTAGCGGATCATTGGAATAGCCTTCATGGACCTCAAATTCTTCGCTCAAAGGTAATACTTGGCGTAAAAGTGGATCGTAAGGATTGCCTTTTTCCATCCTATCGACAAAACTTTGCGGTACACGCTGTGCAAACAGCTTGCGCGCAGCAAACCCGTCCAGCCATGGCGATGGATCAATTTCCAACATTTCCAGCAATTTTGCAGGATCAGAGATCCCATTCGCTAACTGTTTGAGCCAGTTTTGCTCAACAGATTCGACTTTTCGGGTTATTATGTGCGGCATTGAATTTAGCTCTAAGAATGTAAGAGGAAAAAATGGCTACAGTTAGCACCAATGAATTTAAAGGCGGCCTTAAGTTAATGCTTGATAACGAGCCTTGTGTAATTCTGGAAAACGAATACGTTAAACCAGGTAAAGGCCAAGCGTTCAACCGCGTTAAAATTCGTAAACTTCTTTCTGGTAAAGTGCTAGAGAAAACATTCAAGTCTGGTGACACTTGTGAAGTGGCAGACGTAATGGATATCGACCTAGATTATCTATATTCAGACGGCGAATTCTACCACTTTATGAACAACGAAACTTTCGAGCAGATCGCTGCAGACGCGAAAGCAGTTGGCGACAACGCTAAGTGGTTGGTAGAAAACAACACTTGTATGATCACGCTTTGGAACGGTAACCCAATTACTGTTACTCCACCAAACTTCGTTGAGCTAGAAGTTACAGATACAGATCCAGGTCTGAAAGGTGATACTCAAGGCACAGGTGGTAAACCAGCTACGCTATCAACTGGCGCTGTTGTACGTGTTCCACTATTCATCGCAATCGGTGAAGTGATCAAAGTTGACACTCGTACTGCTGAATACGTAGGTCGTGTGAAGTAATTCACTCAAACGTATTTGATGAAAAAGGTCGCTTCGGCGGCCTTTTTTATTGTCTGCAATTCCCCTCCTTTTAATGCTTCTGTGCAAAACATCGATATCCTCCGCAAATTTTAAATGATTTTGTATTATTCGTAAAAATCTTATTTATTTCATGAATCTTTCGATTATTTCTTAATGTCACAATTTGATACATTAGTCCTCGTTGTCAGCGAGTTGTATAGCAATTTGATTTTTATCGATTTAACTCAATGACAACCTAAAAAGGAGAACAAAATGGAAAGCAGAGGCTTAGGAAGAGGTTTAAAAGTGGAAGAGAGACGTCAGTTACTACATAAAGGATTGAAAGCAGCCGTATTTGGTATCCCGCTGCTGGCCATAGGCTTAACAATTAACAGCTCAGTGCTAATGACCGATGCGGGTTACAGCTATGTGCATCAGAACAACATCACCGGTGAATTGGATGTATTCACGGAGCCGGGCATTCATTTTCGTATGCCGTTCCTGTCTAAGATCACCAAGTATGACCAAGTGATCACCGTGTCATTTGGTAACAGCAAGGGCGAGGATTTTTATCAACGCCTTGATGCGGTGCAGGTTCGCTTTGCCGATACCTACATTGGTCAAATTCCGGTGACATTCCGCTTTAAGCTCAGCAATGATCCTGAAGCGGTTAAGAAGATGCACAAAGAGTTCCGCAACAACAGCAACCTTATCGATGCCCTGTTGGTGAAGAACGCACGTAACGTGACAGTGATTACCGCGACCCAGTACACGGGGGAAGAGTTCTTCCAAGGTGGTTTGAACCAGTTCAAATCCAAACTGGGTGATCAACTGCGTGAAGGCATTTATCTGACTGAGCGTCGTCAGGTAGAAGTGGAAGAGCTAGACCTTGCTCCAGTAGGTGCTAACCAATCGAATGCGAACCAACTGCAACGCACTAACCAATTGGTGTGGAAGACGGTTCCGGTTGTGGATGGAACTGGGCAACCAATCCGACAGGATAACCCGCTACAGCAATACGGTATTCAAGTGACGCAGGTGACCATCGGTGACCCGCAGCCAGAGAAACAGCTTGATCAGTTGTTGGCAGATAAGAAGCGTCTAGTTGCCGACCGTATTCGTGCGATTCAGGAGCAAGAGACCTCCAAAGCACAGGCAGAGACTGAGCAGTTACGTAAAGAGATTCAACGTACTCGTGAAGTACAAGATGCTCAGCGTAGCAAAGAGCTCGCGATCATCGCACAGCAAAAAGAAGTCGAAGTTGCGCGTCAAATTGCGGAGCGTGAAATTGTTGAAGTAGAGAAAACTAAGCGACTGGCTGAGGTGGAAAAAGAGAAAGAGCTAGCAGTAGCGGAAGCTAACCTAGCGATTCAAAAAGCCAATGCTTTGTCTGCGGAATTTGAAGCAAAAGCGATTCTTGAAAAAGGTCGTGCAGAAGCGGAAGTCTTGAAAGCGAAGTATGCGGCACTGGGTGCAAACCGAGAAGTGTACTTGGCCGAGTTGAATCGAGACGTGGCGAACTCGCTGTACAACAACCTACAAAACTTCCAAGTGCAGATGCCACAAAACTACATTGGTGGTGGTGAAGAAACAGGTCTTAAAACCAACCTTGATGTGATTACTGGCTTTGGCGCGTTGGGCTTAATGGACCAAACTAAGAAGGTCACACAGCAATAAGATCATTGGTGGTCAAAAGCTCAAAAAGCAAAAAGATCATAGGTGACTAAAAGCTCTGATAACTGTACAAATCAGAGTAACGCAGAGGCTGATACGAGTTATCAGCCTCTCTTTTTTGTTGGCAAAATAGTGCTGAATATTTGCACTTTATCTCAATATCACATTGATTTTATGAAGATAAAAAGGCGAGGGTGAAATTTGTGGCTATAGTGAATCAACACCCAACAAGCGCAAGGAAGCACTATGTCGAACCAAGAGCAACCCATCCACTCAATGATTTTGTGGAATACCCTCCGCAAGAAATGGCAGCAAGAGCTGTACATAATCTTGAGCAACTCCAGCGCCGTCATTCCATTCGAAGTTTCTCTGATCGCCCAGTTGCGAAAGAAGTGATTGAGCACTGTATTCGAGCGGCAGGTACGGCACCTAGTGGGGCAAACCATCAACCTTGGCATTTCGTTGCGATTAACAGTGCGGAAGTGAAAGGGCAGATCCGCCAAGCCGCTGAAGAATTAGAACGTTCTTTCTATGAAGGTCGAGCTGGGCAAGAATGGTTAGATGCACTGAAACCACTCGGCACGAATGCCAGTAAGCCGTATTTGGAAAAAGCGCCGTGGCTGATCGCTGTGTTTTCGCAAAAGAAAGGTGGCATGAGCAATGATGGGGAACAAACCAATTATTACGTACACGAGTCAGTAGGGATTGCCACAGGCTTTTTGCTTCAAGCATTGCATAACGCCGGTTTGGGTACGTTGACTCACACGCCAAAGCCGATGAGTTTCTTGAGTAAGATTTGTGGGCGAGACAACGATGTTGACCGTCCGTATATGTTAATTGTGACCGGTTATCCGGAAGAAGATGCGACTATTCCGGAGCATGCAATGCACAAAAAGTCACTGGATGAAATCGCGACCTTTATTGAATAGTGTCTGAAACGAATAGCGCTGACGATAAACCAAATAACAGGCAATAAAAAAGCTGGCGAGGTGCCAGCTTTTTTCATTTTCCGTCAGCGTCTTAAATCATGAAGATAAAGACAACAGCCAGTGCAGAGATAAGACCTGCAAATGCGTAACATGCGATCTTACCTACCACCCCTGTGTGGAATTTAAGGTCGTGCATGCCGTGGTGTACACGGTGCATTGCATGCCACATTGGCAGTGCTAGCGTACCGATGATGAACAGTGCACCAATGATGCTGGTTGCGAATTCAGATACGCGCTCGTAGCTCATTGCTTCTGCATCAATTACACCTAGTGGAACTAGGATGCCGAGTACGAGTACCGTGATTGGCGTGATCATTGCGAACCAAGTACCACCGGCACCAAATAGACCCCACCAGATTGGCTCATCAGAACGTTTCGGTGCTGTATTAACACTATAATTTGGTTTCATTACTCAAGCTCCTTACATCACGATGAGAACGATCAGTGAGATGAACGCAACTGCTGCCCACTGAGTCAGAACGATGATTTTCTTATCCACTGGTTTGCCTTTCAGACGAATTGGCATAACCTGTGGCATCATGCTGAAGAAAGTTTGTGCGTGGAACAGGCTACCTAGTAGTGCAACGATGTTGATCGCTACCACGATAGGGTTTGCCATGAACTCCAACCAACCTTGCCAAGCTTCAGGACCTTTCACTAGAGAACCTAGACCGAAAGTCAGGAAGATAGTGAACAGGATTAGAGGAAGCACAGTTGCTTCACGTAGCATGTAGAAGCGGTAGAAAGGATGGTTCTTCCACCAAGTGCGTTTTACTTCACGAACGTAAGGTTTACGGTTGCTCATCCTTATGCCTCCACTTTTTTCGGTGAACCATCAGGTTTCAACATAGCAATTACGAAGTCCATAGAAGACTCTACTTTGCCTTGGTTTACTGCCGCAGCAGGATCTACGCTCTTCGGACAAACTTCAGAACAGTAACCTACGAACGTACAACCCCAAGCGCCGTTTTCACCGTTGATCAGCTTCATGCGCTCATCTTTACCGTTGTCACGGCTGTCTAGGTTGTAACGGTGTGCCAGAGTTAGAGCAGCAGGACCGATGAACTCAGGGTTCAAACCAAACTGAGGACATGCTGCGTAGCACAGACCACAGTTGATACAGCCAGCAAACTGCTTGTATTTCGCCATTTGCTCAGGCGTTTGCAGGTTTGTGCCGTCTTCTGGTTTGCGGTCGTTACCAATGATGTAAGGTTTGATAGCTTCTAAGCGCTCGATGAACGGCGTCATGTCCACGATCAAGTCTTTCTCGATTGGGAAGTTTGCTAGTGGCTCGATAGTCACGCCATTCGGGTAATCACGTAGGAAGCTCTTACAAGCTAGCTTAGGCACGTTGTTTACCATGATGCCGCAAGAACCACAGATCGCCATTCGACAAGACCAGCGGTAAGACAGATCTTTGTCTAGGTGATCTTTGATGTAACCAAGCGCATCAAGCACAGACATGGTTTCATCAAAAGGTACTTCGAACGTTTGAGTATATGGTTCTGCGTCCTTCTCTGGGTCGTAACGCAGAATGTCGACTTTTTGAATGCGGTTTGATGACATTATGCTTGCTCCTCTGCCTTCTTCGCTTCTGCTTCAGCGGCTTTTTCAGCTGCTGCTGCTTTCTCTGCTGCTTCACCGTATAGACGCGCTTTAGGCTGTGACTTAGTAATCGTCACGTTGCTGTAGTCGATACTTGGTGCTGCATCTTCTTTGAAGAAAGCAAGCGAGTGTTTCAGGAAGTTCACGTCATCACGCTCTGTACAACCATCGTCTAGACGTTGGTGGGCACCACGAGATTCTTTACGCAGGATTGCAGAGTGAACCATCGCTTCTGCGACTTCTAGACCGTAGCCCACTTCAATAGCGTAAAGAAGGTCAGTGTTGAACACTTTGCCTTTGTCTTTGATGCTGATTTTCTTGTAACGCTCTTTCAGCTCAGTGATTTTCTCGATGGTTGCTTGCATCAAGTCTTCTTGGCGGTAGATACCACAACCTGCTTCCATGGTGTGACCCATTTCAGTACGGATATCTGCCCAGTTTTCATCACCTTCTTGGTTCATAAGAGCGGCAATACGGTCTTCAACTGCTTTCACCTGAGTCGCGATAGACTCTTCGTTCCAGCCTTTGAATTCTGCAGCACGTTTCACCGCTTGTTCACCCGCAACGCGACCAAATACCACGAACTCAGCCAGCGAGTTAGAACCTAGACGGTTTGCACCGTGAAGACCAACAGACGCACATTCGCCAACCGCGAATAGACCTTTAATGCGAGTTTCACATTCGCCGTTAGTCTCAATACCACCCATGGTGTAGTGAACCGTTGGACGAATTGGAATTGGCTCTTTTGCTGGGTCAACGTTCACGTAAGCTTTCGCTAGCTCACAAATGAACGGTAGACGCTCTTGTAGATACTCTTCACCTAGGTGGCGAAGGTCTAGATGCACCACATCACCAAGAGGGTGTTTGATGGTGTTGCCTTTCTGTTGTTCGTGCCAGAAAGCTTGAGAAACTTTGTCACGAGGACCCAGTTCCATGTATTTGTTCTTAGGTTGACCCACTGGAGTCTCAGGACCCATACCGTAGTCTTGTAGGTAACGGTAGCCGTCTTTGTTGACGATGATACCGCCTTCACCACGACAACCTTCAGTCATTAGGATACCAGTGCCAGGAAGACCTGTTGGGTGGTACTGAACGAATTCCATATCACGTAGAGGAACGCCGTGACGGTAAGCCATCGCCATGCCATCGCCCGTTACGATACCGCCGTTGGTGTTACAGTGGTAAACGCGACCTGCGCCACCCGTTGCTAGTACGACAGACTTCGCCTTAATCGTAACCAGTTCACCTTCAGACATGTGGATTGCAATCAGACCTTGTACTTCACCTTCATCAACAAGCAAGTCGACAACAAAGTACTCATCAAAGCGCTTGATGTTGTCGTACTTCATCGACGTCTGGAATAGCGTGTGAAGCATGTGGAAGCCAGTTTTATCTGCAGCGAACCAAGTACGTTCAACCTTCATACCACCAAAGCGGCGTACGTTGACTTCACCGTTCTCTTTACGACTCCATGGGCAACCCCATTGCTCCATTTGGATCATTTCGCGAGTCGCGTTCTCTACAAAGTATTCAACAACGTCCTGTTCACATAGCCAGTCACCACCGCCAACAGTGTCGTTGAAGTGGTTGTCTAAGCTATCTTCATCCTTGATAACTGCTGCTGAGCCACCTTCTGCAGCAACCGTGTGGGAGCGCATTGGGTAAACTTTAGAAATAAGTGCTACTTCTAAGTCCGGGTTTGCTTCAGCCGCTGCAATAGCAGTACGAAGACCAGCGCCGCCTGCGCCGATGACTGCGATATCTGTGGTGATAATTTGCACAGTTATCCTCCAGTGTGTGATTGCGGAAATCCGCTTGTTATTGTGAGTGTGAGGGAAGGGTTTTAAGGCAATCCCTCAAAAGTAGTAGGGTTAGTGTAGGGGAGCCTTATGGCAGAAAAATTGATGTATTTGGGTTTTTTCTCCGGTAATGCACACAAGAGCATAGAAATTCTAGGTTATGTGACTGCTATCACGGCACGAAACGGTTGAGGGATAAACGTAAACTCGCTCAATGTTACATAGGTGTTGCACGACATTACCCTCATTGATAATAGGATTAATTGTGAGTGTTTTTTGTACTGTGGAACGTGAAATGCTTGCTTCAGTTTTAATCGAGTTTTATTCGTATTTAGACGGATGAAATTAAGAGGAATCCCCTATCGATGAACTAGGCAAAGCGTGCCAAAATTGCTATTTTCCTCGCTCACCAATGTATTGAGACTCTTGTTATGCAAACGACCTGGCAACCTACCGCTTCTATGGAACAACTTCGTCAACGTGCTGCGTTGATCACCGCTATTCGTCAATTCTTTGCCGAGCGACAGGTGATGGAAGTTGACACGCCAGCCATGAGTCACGCCACGGTGACGGACATTCATTTGCATACCTTCCAAACAGAGTTTGTTGGACCGGGTTATGCCGACGGTAGCAAACTGTTCTTTATGACCAGCCCTGAATTCCATATGAAGCGCTTGTTGGCGGCGGGCAGCGGCTGTATCTACCAAATTAACAAAGCGTTTCGTAACGAAGAGAATGGTCGTCATCACAACCCCGAGTTCACCATGCTGGAGTGGTACCGGATTGGTTTTGATCACCATAAGTTGATGGATGAGATGGATGACCTACTTCAACTGGTGCTGAAGTGTGGTGCGGCAGAACGTATGACTTACCAGCAAGCTTTTATTGATGTGCTAGGCGTGTGCCCTTTAGAAGGCTCGATGCAAGAGCTAAAAGTGGTCGCGGCTAAGCTAGGGCTAAGTGATATTGCTGAGCCAGAGGAGGATCGCGATACCTTGCTGCAACTACTTTTCAGTATTGGTGTCGAAGCTAAGATTGGTCAACAAGCGCCTGCATTTGTGTATGACTTCCCTGCATCGCAAGCGGCGCTGGCAAAGATCAATCCGCAAGACAACCGAGTGGCGGATCGTTTCGAGGTGTACTTCAAAGGCATTGAGCTGGCGAACGGTTTCCACGAGCTGGATAACCCGAAAGAGCAATTGGCGCGTTTTGAACAAGATAATGCTAAGCGTCTGGAAATGGGTTTGAAACCACAGCCGATTGATTACCATTTGATTGGCGCATTAGAAGCAGGTTTGCCGGATTGCGCAGGTGTGGCGTTAGGCGTTGATCGCCTGATCATGTTGGCGCTGGGTTGTGACCATATCGACCAAGTGACCGCTTTTCCATTCCCTATTGCTTAAGGATAAATAATGAACCTGACTGCTGGACGTTTGGTGCTGCTTAGTTATGCGACTTTGATTGCGTACTTGTCTCTGAGCTCGGGAGAGTTGCAAGATTGGGGCAACATTGCATATTTGGATAAGATGCAGCATGCGATGGCGTACAGTGGTTTTGGCTTTTTGGGCTGCTTCTGTGTAGCAAGTTGGCGTCAGAGTTGGATTGTGGCACTGAGTATTCTTTTATTCAGCGCTGTGATTGAAGTTTTACAAGGTTATGTGGGACGCCAAACCTCTTGGCTCGACTTGATTGCGAACTCGATTGGTATTCTAACTGGTCTGCTATGTTACCGTATTTGGAGCCTCTATCGACCTAGGTTGGTGAAGTCGCTATACTCGATTCGTTAATGAAGAGGGAATACGATAACCATGAAAACGCGCGACAAAATCGTCTATGCCGCACTGGAGTTGTTCAACCAACATGGTGAGCGCAATATCACAACCAATCACATTGCTGACCATATTGAAATTAGCCCAGGCAACCTTTACTACCACTTCCGTAATAAGCAGGAAATTGTGCGTGAGATCTTCGCGCTATACTCTGCGGAACTGCTAGAACGCTTTACCCCTATTCAAGGTTCTCAAGAGAGCCTGACCATGCTGAAAAGCTACCTCGACTCGATCTTCACTTTGATGTGGAAGTACCGTTTTTTCTACGCGAATCTTCCCGAAATCCTTTCTCGAGACGAACAACTTCATGATGAATACATTGATGTTCAAGAGAAGCTACAAGCCAACCTGATTGCGATCATGCAAGAGTTTGTGTCTTTGAAATTATTGAATGTTGATAAAGAGCAGTTGAAATCACTGGTTTGTACACTGCACCTTATTGCGTGTAGTTGGTTAGCTTACCAGTCAGCGATGTCACCAAAGACCGAAATTACCGAGCAAATGGTAAAACAAGGTATGCTGCAAATGCTCAATGTCGTTAAACCAGTGGCAACCGAGCAAGGTATGGAGCAATTGCTACTGCTTGAAGAAGCGGTGAGCCGACTGCACAGTTAATACTATTTTCCCTCCTTATTAAATCTAGAAAATGAGAGTATGGTTCTACGCTTAAAGTTTAGAGCGCAGCTCTCATTTTCAACTCCCTCCTTGAGTTGACTTGCTGTGCTCATTTCGCACAATAGGATTCATGCACCCTAAAAGCATCCGTTGGGGTATGACTCTCGATAAAGGAACTATCGTTCAATGAATTACGACATTTTTAATGGCGATGCCGACGGCATCATCGCATTGCTGCAATTGCGTTTAGCGGATCCTATCAACGCTGAGTTGGTGACGGGCGTAAAGCGCGACATCAAGCTGGTGGAGAAAGTGGATGTGCAAGCGGGTGATGAACTGACGGTGTTGGACATTTCAATGGAAAAGAACATGGTAGGTTTAGAGCAAGCTTTAGCTCAAGGCGCGCATGTTTTCTACGCCGATCACCACAAAGCGGGTGAGATCCCTCAGCATGGTAATTTGGACGCGCACATCGACCTCGATGCTAATATGTGTACTGCTTTGATTGTCGATCAGTTGTTGGAAGGACGTTTCCATACTTGGGCAATCACTGCTGCTTATGGCGATAACTTGATTGCTAAGGCGGATGTGTTGGCGGATAAAGCCGGACTCAATGAAGCGCAAAAAGCGCAGTTAAAAGAGCTCGGGACGTTGATTAATTACAACGGTTATGGCTCGAAAGTCGACGACCTTCATTTCCATCCTGCGGACTTGTATCAAGCATTAAAGCAATACGCTTCACCATTCGATGCGATAGCAGATAAAGCGTCACCTTACTATCAATTACAATCGGCTTATCAGCAAGATATGGACGCAGCACTCGCCGTCCCTGCGACTCACGAAAGCACTAAGTTCAAGCTGTTTGAATTGCCAGACAATGCGGCATCACGCCGAATCAGTGGTGTTTATGGCAACTGGCTTGCAAACCAAACTCCAGACTCTGCGCATGCGGTGTTAACGGAAAACGCTGACGGCACTTACACTGTTTCTCTTCGTGCGCCACTGAATAACAAGCAAGGTGCGGTGGCAGTGTGTGGGCAGTTCCCAACAGGTGGGGGGCGAGAAGCCGCAGCAGGCATTAATGCATTAAGCAAAGACGATGTCAGTGCTTTCATCGACGCAGTAGAGACTTACTACGCCTAGCATTTTTCTGAATGCGAATACGACAAAGGAGCCGAGTGGCTCCTTTGTTTTTGTGTCGCGATAGTGCAGTTTAGAACTGCGATGATAAACGGCAGTTATAAACGCTTTAACCAAGATTTCGGGTTTTGCGCTTCACTGTTACGGCGAATTTCGAAGTACAGTGAAGGTCTGTCTTGACCACCAGTATCACCTGCAAGTGCAATCACTTCACCTGCGGTCACCTTATCACCTTCTTTCTTGGTCAAAGCTTGGTTGTAACCGTAAAGCGTCATGTCGCCTTTCCCGTGATCAAGCAGCACGACTAAGCCGTAGCCTCGCAGGTATTCAGCAAATACCACGGTGCCTGGGTAAACGGCTTTGACTTGCTGACCGTATCTGGCAGACAACACCATGCCTTTCCAGTTTACCTGTCCTGTTTGTTTGGTACCGAAGCTGTGCAGTACGCGACCTTTCAACGGCCACGGTAGTTTTCCACGTTGTTTTGCAATACCGTCCATCGGTACTGCATTACGTTTTGCTGCTTTCGCTATCTCGGCCTTTAGACGGGTTTCGTTACGTTGCAGTTCTGCTAAGTAACGTTTGTCATCTTTGATGCTCTTTTGAATCTTGCTCAGCGTACCTTTACGTTTCGACTGCGTGCTTGCTAAAGACGAACGTTTTTCTGATTGCTGTTTGAGCAAGGTTTCAATTTGGTCTTTTTCCAGTTCGAGTTGGTTTTTGTTGTGCGCCAACTCTTGGGTGGTTTTGGTGATCGCATCAATGACTTCTGCGCGAGCTTTGGCAAGATGTTGAAAGTATTGGCTGATGCGATCTTCTTCTACGCCTTCGTTAAGGAGATGCCCATTGGCTTTCGCACGCTCCGTGACGTAGTAGGTTTGAATCAGTTGTTTGAGCTCTTCTTCTTGTGCCTGACGTTGAGCTTCTTGCAGCGTAATCTTCTCTTCCAATTTACTGATGTTTTGATCCGCTTGTGCCAAGTCTGCTTTGGTTTGTTTGATCTCGCGTTCTAACTTGGAGATACCGAGTTCTTGGCTTTTCAGCGATTTTTGTAGATCGTTGAGCTGTTTTTCTTGAGAAGTTAGCGATTTTTTCTGGCGATTGATTTCGCTAGATACGCCTTTGAGCTCTTGTTGGCTTGCGGCGAAAGAGGTGAGGGGATATGTGGCAGATAAAGCACAAGTTAATAAAATAGCCGAGCGTAGCACTGGGTGATTTTGTTTTCGCACTTGAGAGTTACCTACCACATTATTGTCAAAGGATCAGATGACGATTAAATACCATCCCCATGGATAAAGCTTTGCGATTTACCGTTAAAGCCTTGATCCATATCGAGAGAAGGTTTGTCCGTTTTCGGACGACCAACAATTTTTGCAGGCACACCAGCCACGGTTGTGTGTGGCGGCACTGCTTGCAATACCACAGAGCAAGAGCCAATTTTTGCGCCTTCGCCCACTTCGATATTGCCAAGAATTTTAGCACCAGCTCCGATCATTACACCTTCGCGAATTTTCGGGTGACGGTCACCGCATTCTTTACCGGTACCACCTAGAGTGACATCTTGCAGAATAGATACGTCGTTTTCGACAACGGCGGTTTCACCAATCACGATGCCAGTTGCATGGTCTAGCATGATACCACTACCAATACGCGCTGCAGGGTGAATATCGACCTGACATGCTACAGAAATCTGATTTTGCAGGTAAGTCGCAAGAGCGTGACGACCTTGCTTCCATAACCAGTTTGCCACTCGGTACCCTTGCAGAGCATGGTAGCCTTTCAGGTACAACAATGGCATTGAGTACATTGAAACAGCAGGGTCGCGATTAACCGTGGCACAAATGTCACAAGCCGCGCCGTCGGTGATGGTTGGATCGGCGGCAAAGGCTTCTTCAACCACTTCACGCACTGCCATTGCTGGCATGGAAGCGGTGTTCAATTTGTTGGCCAGAATGTAGCTCAATGCGGCACATAGACTTTCATGCTTGATGATGGTCGCATGATAAAAGCTCGCCAGCATAGGCTCTTGCTCTGACATCTCACGGGCTTCTGAAACAATTTTGTTCCAGACTTTTTGTTTTTCGCAGTGTTTCATTCTCAATATCCTGAGTGGTTCTTCCGTGACCCGACAACTTCTATTCTTCTCAGATGAGGTGCAAAAGGCGGTAGATTGCTACTTTCCTTCGGCTTTTTTGTCACGAGCAAGTAAATCTTGCGCTGCCAGGCGTGCATCCTTTCCTTGATACAATACTTGATAAATTTGGTCAACAATTGGCATCTCTACGCCCATGCGCTGAGAGAGCATCCAAACTTCTTTGGTGTTGCGGTAGCCTTCAACGACTTGACCGATTTCTTCTTGCGCAGTGTCGACGTCTTTACCTTGACCTAGTGCCAAACCAAAACGGCGGTTACGTGATTGGTTATCGGTACAAGTTAAGACGAGGTCGCCCAAGCCAGCCATACCCATAAAGGTTTCTGGTTGTGCGCCTAGTGCGGCACCGAGACGGCTCATTTCTGCCAAACCACGTGTAATCAGTGCTGTACGGGCATTGGCACCAAAACCGATACCATCAGACATACCTGCACCAATGGCAATAACGTTTTTCACCGCACCGCCCAATTGCATGCCGATAAAGTCGTTGTTTGCGTAGACACGGAAGGTTTTGCTGCAGTGGATTTTCTCTTGCAGATCAGCAACAAAGTTCGCGTCTGGAGAAGCTACAGAAATTGCTGTTGGCATTCCCATCGCAAGCTCTTTAGCAAATGTAGGACCGGATAAAACTGCCAACGAGTAGCTGTCACCGATGATATCGAATGCTACTTCTTTTAGTAGACGACCCGTTTCTGGCTCAAGACCTTTGGTTGCCCAACAAATACGAGAATCTTCACGTAAGAAAGGCTTACAGCTGTTCAGTACGATGCCAAAAACGTGGCTAGGAACCACAACTAACAAGTCACGGCTTGCTTGAACGGCTTTTTTTAAATCCGATTCAATAATCAAGCTCTCTGGGAAATCAATACCAGGTAGGAATTCGTGGTTGGCACGGTCTGCTTCAAGGCGTGCCATATGCTCTGGCTCGTGACCCCATAGGATGACGTTTGCGCCGTTACGAGCAAGGGAGATTGCCAAAGAAGTGCCGTATGAGCCTGCACCAATCACAGTCATTGCGATGTCTTTACCGTAAGCATTGTTTGTATTTGCTTGTGTCATGCTACCGCCTAATTGCCTTTCTACTAGTAGAATCTAGTTCATAATCGCCAGAGTTTACGCTCTCTAGGGGTTAGGAACTAGGAACTTTTATCAGAAATAAAAAATGCACATTGCATCGCAGAGAGGACGCTTTGTGCATTTTCTTCAGGTATATGACGTGAGCTCGTTCTTAGGAAGGGCAACACGTCACTTACAAAACGTGAATTACGCTTCAGCTTCGCCTTGTTGAGCTTGCTGTTGTAGGTAGTTCATGAATAGCGCGTCGAAGTTAACTGGTGCTAGGTTCAGTTGAGGGAACGTACCTTTAACTACTAGGCTAGAGATAGTTTCACGAGCGTATGGGAATAGGATGTTCGGGCAGAATGCGCCTAGGCAATGTGCAAGTTGACCTGCTTCCATTTGCTCAGCTGTGAAGATACCACCTTGTTGAACTTCACATAGGAACGCTGTTTCTTCTTCGTTCTTAACAGTAACTGTTAGACGTAGAACAACTTCGTAAACACCTTCACCAAGCTCACGGCTTTGAGTGTCTAGGTCTAGTTTAACGTCTGGGTTCCACTCTTTTTGGAAGATTACTGGAGAGTTAGGCGCTTCGAAAGAAACGTCTTTTAGGAAGATGCGTTGAATTGCAAAGTTTTGTTGTGCGTCTTGTGGTGCTGCTTCAGCCATTTTTAAATCCTTAATAAACATTTGTTGGGTCTAGGATTTTCTAAACCCAGAAATATGGTTTGTCCTGAGACTAACTGAGCAAATCTACCTTGACTAGATGAAGCGCGTATTACGTGCAAAGCATCACAACTTAGTGCTTCAACTGCTTTCTATTTGCTCAGTTTATATAAACGAGGCTGGCAAAATTGTTTTACCGCGACCTTATTTCTTACCACGTACTAGTGGAAGGTTCGCTTCGTTCCATGCAATCAAACCGTTCTTCAGTAGGCTTACGTTTTCGAAGCCTGCTTTCGCTAGTAGGTTTGCACTTTCTTGAGCGGTTTGACCCGTTTTGCATACCACAATGATTGGGTCTGATTTACGGTTTTCAAGGCTACCAAAGTTACCTGCTTTGATATCAGACGGCAAAATGTGAAGTGCGTCGGTGATGTGACCTTGTTTGAACTCATCTTTAGAGCGGATATCCACCACAACGCCGTTTTCACGGTTCATAAGGTGAGTCAATTGGTTCACGTTAATCTCTTTGTATGCTGCCGTCGCAGATTTCACGATGTTCATGATGAATGCGACAAGAAGACCTACCCAAACCAAAGATAGAATCATGTTCTGTTGGAAAAAATCAATGTACTCTTGCATGTCCTGAGCTCTTACACTGTTGGCGGAAAAATAAAGCAGGAGTATAGCGGGGATAGCCGCCTTAGGCGAGAGGGTTAAAATTTTCTAACGAATAATTGAGATCTAAGCGCTCCCAGCAAACTGGTTGAAGCTAGTCATTCATGCAATCTTATTATCACTTCCTCCTATCAATTCAATCGGCGTAATTGACTTCACTTCTGGTCGAAAAAGCGCACAATGGGTTACAACAAAAAGTTTTTCAACAAAGTATTTCGGTGGTCGTACAAAGCATCTTGAAAGTGACTATGCTTGTGGAACACGTTTGCTGACTAGGTCGGATTGCTTGCTAACTTGTAAGATAGCAACAATAAATCGCAAACATTATTTGATCTTAACCTACAGTTTTGGTTAAAAAGTGTAGTAAAATTACGCTAGTTTTGTTTCAAGGTTAGATGGAGCAGCGAAGCTCTACACCGAAAGTTACTTAAATTTGATGAGGTCATCACTATGTCTGCTAAGAAGCCATTGGCTCTAGTTATCCTTGACGGTTACGGTTACCGTGAAGACACAGCAAGTAACGCAATTGCAAATGCTAAAACACCAGTAATGGATGCACTGATTGCGAATAACCCACACACTCTTATCTCTGCTTCAGGCATGGACGTTGGTCTACCTGATGGTCAAATGGGTAACTCAGAAGTTGGTCACACCAACATCGGTGCAGGTCGCGTTGTATACCAAGATCTAACTCGCATCACTAAGTCTATCGCTGATGGTGAATTTGCTGAGACAGCGGCACTAGTAGAAGCTATCGATTCTGCAGTAAAAGCTGAAAAAGCAGTACACATCATGGGTCTTATGTCTCCAGGTGGTGTTCACTCTCACGAAGACCACATCTATGCAGCCGTTGAAATGGCAGCAGCTCGTGGCGCTGAAAAGATCTACCTACACTGCTTCCTAGACGGTCGTGATACGCCACCACGTAGTGCCGAAAACTCACTACAACGTTTCCAAGATCTATTTGCGAAACTAGGTAAAGGTCGTGTTGCTTCTCTAGTTGGTCGTTACTATGCAATGGACCGTGACAACAACTGGGATCGTGTTCAAGTTGCTTACGATCTTCTAACTCAAGCGAAAGCTGAGTTCACTGCAGAAACAGCGGTTGCTGGTCTAGAAGCGGCTTACGCTCGTGACGAAAACGATGAGTTCGTTAAAGCAACAGCTATTAAAGCGGAAGGTCAAGAAGACGCAATCATGCAAGATGGCGATGCAGTTATCTTCATGAACTACCGTGCTGACCGTGCGCGTCAAATCACGCGTGCATTCGTTCCTGCATTTGACGGCTTCGAGCGTGCTGCATTCCCAGCAATCAACTTTGTAATGCTGACTCAATACGCGGCTGATATCCCTCTAGCTATCGCATTCCCACCTGCGTCTCTAGAAAACACTTACGGTGAGTGGCTATCTAAGCAAGGTCAAACTCAGCTACGTATCTCTGAAACAGAGAAATACGCACACGTGACTTTCTTCTTCAACGGCGGTGTTGAGAACGAATTTGAAGGTGAAGAGCGTCAACTTGTTGCTTCTCCAAAAGTAGCAACTTACGACATGCAGCCAGAAATGAGCTCTCCAGAGCTAACAGAGAAGATGGTTGCTGCTATCAAGTCTGGTAAGTTCGATACTATCATCTGTAACTACCCGAACGCAGATATGGTTGGCCACACTGGCGTTTACGAAGCTGCAGAGAAAGCAATCGAAGCTCTAGACGAAAGCGTTGGTAAAGTGGTTGAAGCGATCAAAGAAGTTGGCGGTCAACTGTTGATCACGGCAGACCACGGTAACGCAGAAATGATGATCGACCCTGAAACTGGCGGCATCCACACTGCTCACACTAACCTACCAGTACCTCTAATCTACGTAGGTGACAAAGCGGTTGAGTTCAAAGAAGGCGGTAAACTGTCTGACCTTGCGCCAACAATGCTTTCTCTAGCAGGTCTAGAAATCCCTGCAGAAATGTCTGGTGAAGTGCTAGTTAAGTAATTAACTGACGATTCAGAATGATAAAAGCCCGAGTTCGACTCGGGCTTTTTTGTGTCTGCGATCCTGTGTTGAGTAAGGCGAAGAGTTATTAAGGTCAATAGACCCTAATTGAACCTGAACTATTGCACTAGGATGCCCGTACCAATAACCGCTAGTGCAGCGCCTAACCAAGCAAATCGATTTGGGCGTTTCTTGGTATAAATCCACAGTAGTGGCAACAACATGATAGGTGTTGTTGAAGAAAGCAGCGCTACCATTCCCACGTTACCCTCACGCAGGGCGTAAAGAATCAATGTCATACCAATCGCCATAGCCAAAAAGCCATTTAATGCTGTAATGCCAAAGACTTTCCATGTGATGGTTTGAGTCGCGCGAGCGACTTTGGCGCCAATTAACCAAAGTGCACAATGTGCGACGAAAGCACTGATCATACGAATGGCAGAGGCGGCGACAGGGTCAACAGTGGTTTGCATGACAGGTTTAGCGATGATGCCACCCAGAGCCTGACACATAGCGGCGGTTAAACCGAGCCCGATACCAATCCAAACGTTGCCTTTGATCTCTTCTAGCGCGTTGCTAGCTTGCCCGCGTCGACCATAGAAAATCGCCATTACGACACCGCTGAAGACTAAGGTTGCACCAATCAACTCCGTGCCAGTCATGCTTTCGCTAAATAGGAAGTAACCCAAGATGGCAGAGAACACCGCATGGCAAGAAAACAACAAGCCTGCTTGGCGTGGTCCCATGCGATTCAAACAGGCGAACAACGCGGTATCGCCAATAAAGATGCCAATTAAACCGGACGCCATCATTGGCGTAATATGTTCGGTGGAGACACTTAGCCAGCCCCCCGTGAACCACGCCATCGTGGAGAGGATGACTGCGGTACAGCCCATACGCCATCGACTATAAGCAAACGCCCCGAGATGTTGAGCGGGAACAACAGAAATTAAGCTAGAAACAGCCCATAAGAAAGCAGCGCACAGCGCCAGCCATTCATAACCCATGATTGCGAGACATCCTTGTAGAGCAGGGGAGAGGCTTTAATATGCATGAATTTATAAAGATCTAAAAGCGCATATTTATGCCAATAAAAAAGCAGCTCGTTGAGCTGCTTTTGATGGGGAGGATTACACTTTAAAGCGACTGATGTTTTCACGCATCGTATTGGCGGTATCGTACATCTGACGTGAACCTTCACTGCTCTTAAGTGATTGCTCGGCAATCATATCGGCATCGTCTTTAATGCCTTGCGTGTTACGGCTGATGTCTTCGCTTACCGCGCGTTGCTCTTCTGCTGCGCTTGCGATTTGCATTGCCATGTCGTTGATCTCAGTGATCGAGTTAGTAATGCTGGTTAAGCTGTCGTGTGCTTGCTGAGCATAATCCACGCTAGTATCTGCCAAACTGGTACTGGTTTGCATGCTATTTACTGCCAGTTTGGTGTTGTTTTGCAACGTTTCGATCATGGTGCGGATTTCTTCCGTCGAACCATGGGTGCGTTGGCTAAGTACGCGTACTTCATCGGCAACCACGGCAAAGCCGCGACCTTGCTCACCAGCACGAGCCGCTTCAATGGCAGCATTAAGTGCCAACAAGTTAGTTTGTTCGGCAATACCTTGGATCGTCGATAGGATTTGGTTGATGCTTTGCGTGTTTGCTTCTAGCTCCGAAATTACGCTGGCTGCATCGCTAACTTGCTCTGCGAGCTCTACGATCGCTTCACGATTCTTCTGGATGACGTTTTGTCCTTCCATACAAGCAGACGCTGAGTTTTGTGAAGCGCTTGCTGTCAGCTCTGCATGACTTGCTACCTCAGCAGCGGTTGCTGACATTTCATGAATGGCGGTTGCAATTTGGTTAACGTCGTTTTGTTGATGCTCAACGCGACCCGCAGCCATCGCAGATAGCTCATTTGCTTGATTCGCTTGTTCTGAAAGCTGTTCACTGTTCTCGACAATGCTTTTTAACATGGTTTGCATTTGCGCAAGGAACTGGTTCACGTGGGTTGCGAGTTCGCCAATTTCATCCATGCGCTCGATCTTGATGCGTTGCGTAAGATCGCCTTCGCCCTGTGATAGCTCTGAAAGCGCATCAGACAGCGTTTGGAGAGGTTGTAGCAAGCGAGTGATGATGTAAGTACTGATTGCCGCAATAATCAGGTACAGCACGATAGAAGCAATAGCCGTAAATGTCACTTGTTCAGAGACAGACGCAAATGCCATTTGTTTGTCTTGCACAATACCTAAAGACCAATCGGTGTTCGGCACTTTAGCTACGTAAATCAGCTTATCGCCTTGGCTGGGCCATTGAATCGTGTCTAGCCTTGCTTCGCCAGCAAGTGTCATCATCGTACTATGAGTTAAGGCTGGATTGAGTTCTGTCAGCGGTTTTTGGCTAAGCTTTTCATCTTTGTAAGCTACCAAGTTATTGTTGCCATCAACTAGGAATGCGAAACCGTCATTATCAAGCTGAATATTAAGGACTTCTTTGATGATGTCAGTTACCGCTAAGTCAGCGGCAAGCACACCTTTCTTACCTTGATTGAATGCCTTAGCAAAGCTAACCACAATGCTGCCATCGAAATCTTGGTATGGCTCTGTGATGATCAAACCAGATTTCGCCATCGCATCTTGGTACCAAGGGCGAGTGCGAGGATCGTAGTCAGAAGGCCAAGATTCAGATTTATCACCGTAGGCAATTGAGCCATCAGAGAAGCCAGCATAAACCGATAGAAACTTACCGGCTCGCTTTGTCAGTAGCATCTCGCGATCGGCATCGTCACTGCCAGCGATGATGTTTTCATTCGCGAGCATCATATCGCTACGAATCGCAAGCCAGTCACTGATGTAGCGGTTGGTCGATTGAGAGATGTTTTGAATTTCTCGATTAAGGGTAGAAGTGGTTTCTTCGCGTAGTTGATTGACGGAAACCCAAGCCTGAACGCCACTAACAATGGCGATAATGACTGCAATCGCAATCTGTATTTTTAATTTGATGGTATTTCTCATTGTCTTACCTTCATAAAACAGACAAAAAGATCAACGTCACGAGTTGTGACTCCAAAGGGTATGAGACGATTCAAGCACTGAAAGTTACATGAAAGGCTGTACAAAATTTATCGACCTATATTCGATAAACTTGAGTCGAATAGTGTGATTTTTATTCAACTTATTGATTAGCTAAGTGAATCAAATTTGAGATAAAAACAGAGGGAGTGATGCAAAACTAGATAGGTATATGGGTGATAAAGCTCTGCGGCAACCTTTTGTTACCGCAGAGCGATGGACTAAAACAGAATAATTACCGCACCATAGACAATGAACAGACCGACCAAGCCGATAATCAAACCGACCTTCGCCATGTCTTTACTTTCAATTAATCCCGTTGAGTACGCAAGGGAGTTTGGTGGTGTTGATACTGGTAAGATCATACCTAGTGAAGCCGAGAAAGCGACGACAACCAGCAATCCTTGTAAGCCACCGATAGCAACCAGACTTGGCATAGAAGCACCAATCGCCGCTGCAATCGGCATCAACAAGTTCGCTGTGGCGGTATTCGACATAAAGTTTGCCATTAGCCAGCACACGATCGATAGGGCAACAACGACAGCGAATGGTGATAGGGACTCATAATCAATTGCGTGTGCGAGTGCTTCAGCCAAGCCAGTTTTATCTAACGCAATACCAATAGCGATACCACCGGCTACCAGCCATAGCACATCCCAGTTGATAAGCTTGAGCTCTTCTTTGCCCATGATGCCCGTTAAGGTAAACACCGCGAGTGGAATGATAGCGACTACATAGGTATTCATGCCATGCACTTTAGTTGTCATCCATAGCAGGATGGTCATAGCGAAGGTCACGTAGACCACTATGGCACGCCAGCTTTTCTTAAATTTACCATCCAAGCGCAGTTTCATTTCCGGTTCACTAGAAGGGAAGAGCTTTTGCAATAAGAACCAAGCTAGCGTTAGTTGCACTAAGACAAAAGGCAAGCCCATCATCATCCAAGATAGGAAATCGATGCTGTTTTCTCCGGTTAAATATTGCAAGGCAATCGCGTTAGGCGGGGTACCGATTGGTGTCGCGATACCACCTGTATTAGCCGCAATTGGAATACAGAGAACTAGCGCTTTTATCCCCAAATCGCCTTTTGGTGCAGATGCCACGATAGGACCCAATAGCGCAAGCATCATAACGGTAGTCGCAGTGTTTGACATAAACATCGAGAACACGGCAGTGATCAGCATTAAACCCAACATAATGAACTTAGGTTGAGTGCCAAACGGTTTAAGAAGAACACGGGCGAGGTTGTTATCAAGTTCGTATTTAGAAGCGGCAATAGCGAGCGCAAAGCCACCCATGAAAAGGATGATAATAGGAGAAGAGAACGCAGAAAATATATCCGTATAAGCAATCAAATCTCCCAAATCATGCCCCGGAGGAGGGGTACGAAAGAGATGTAAGCCTTTGTCCGATATCATAATCAATTCAAGAGCAATGATAAGAATGGACGTAGCAAATACGGGGACGGGTTCTAAAACCCAAAGTAGTGCAGCAAGAAGGAAAATAGCCAATAGACGATGTTGAATTAAAGTGAGATCGTCAATTGGAATGGCATCGATCGGCATCATTAAGACACCGAGTGGAATCAAAAAACACACCAGTAATTTGACCAGTGTGTCCGCACTCATCTTTGGCATTGGCAGCCCCTTTTATCATCATCCCTCAACGCAGAGTAATTGATTGCGCTTTTAGGTACTTAGAGGCAAGTACGAGTTTGAAAAAGAGAGGCGAAATTTCGAACAGAGTTTTGCTTTTCGTCAATAAAAAAGCCCCCGTAAACGGAGGCTTCAAAGTCAGTTTGAGTAGGAGTCTTACTGCTGATGAGCGTAAGGTGTACCCATTACGGTTGCCTTACCATTTTCCATGCTTTCATCGAATGCGATAGCATCTTTTGCGAAAAGGTTGATAACGGTTGAGCCAAGCTTGAAGCGCCCCATTTCTTCGCCTTTCTTCAAGATAACTGCTTTATCGCCTTCTGCAGGGTAGTCCCATTTGTAAACCGAGTTACCGCGTGGCGGCGTGATAGTGCCTGCCCATACTTGCTCGATGCTACCTACGATAGTTGCACCAACCAGTACTTGTGCCATTGGACCAAACTCAGTATCGAAGATACACACTACACGCTCGTTACGTGCAAATAGGTTTGGCACGTTCTCTGCGGTTAGTGGGTTAACTGAAAATAGGTCACCAGGTACGTAAATCATCTGACGTAGCGTACCGTCACATGGCATGTGTACGCGGTGGTAGTCACGAGGCGATAGGTACAAAGTAGCAAAAGAGCCGTCTTGGAACTCTTCAGCCAGTTTTGCGTCACCACCTAGTAGCTCTTGTGCTGAGAAGTTATGGCCTTTAGCTTGGATAAGCTGACCATCTTCAATCGGACCAAATTGGCTTACGCACGCGTCCGCAGGGTGAGTGATCACCTTTTCACCTTCCGTAATTGGACGAGCGCCTTCTTTTAGCTCACGTACAAAGAATTCATTGAAGGTTTTGAAGTGCTTAGGATCGGAGTGCTTCGCCTCATCCATGTTCACATTGTATTGTTTGATAAACCAGCGAATGATTGCTGTTGTTAGACCGCCAGCCTCAGCTGAAGCCAGTTTACCCACTAGGCGCGTTAGTCCGTGTTGTGGGATCCAGTACTGCAGTCCAACTTTAATCTTGTCCATCTTTAATTCCGATACTTCTGTTAGATTCTCGCTTTAGGGCGCGTGATGTTACTGAAATTTCATCTGCTTGTCAGTATTAGGTGATGATTTCTTACACAGTTGCAGCGTTATCTCGGCTACAGATCAGCTTTCTTGCTGCGTGAATACTGACGGTTGGCTTTGTTTTCCACCATGCTTTCTAGGATGCGATGGTAGTTCTCAAAACGGACTTCACTCACTTCGCCTTTTTCCACGGCCTCTCGCAAGATACAGCCAGGATCGTCATTGTGCTTACAGTCGCGGAACTTACAACCGCCAAGATAAGGACGGAATTCAACAAATGCTTTGGTCACTTCCTCTGCTTCTAAGTGCCACAGACCGAACTCGCGTACTCCTGGAGAGTCAATCAAATCGCCACCAGTAGGGATGTGATACAAGCGAGCTGCTGTGGTTGTATGCTGACCCAAACCTGAGTTCTCTGAGATCTCGCCTTCTTCCACTTCCTGCTCAAGTTCAGGCATCAGTGCGTTTACTAGGCTCGATTTACCCACGCCAGATTGACCAACGAAGATATTGATACGATCACGCAATTGCTCTTCAAGTTCGGCAATGCCTTCACCTGATTGCTTGCTCACAAACAGTACTTTGTAGCCAATGCGTTTGTATTCTTCTAGCCACTCTTCGTACATCGCTCGATCTTCATCAGCAAGTAGGTCTATTTTGTTGAGTACTAGTAGCGGTGCGATGTTCAGGGTTTCTGACGCCACCAAGTAGCGGTCAATGATATTGAGCGAAAGCTCAGGCAAAACCGAAGACACGATCACCATTTGGTCGATGTTAGCGGCGACAGGTTTCAAGCCATCGTAGTAGTCAGGGCGAGTTAGCATTGATGTGCGAGGTTCTACGGCTTCAACCACGCCAGAGATACCTGCCATTGACTCAAGCCCTTCACGCCAAAGCACGCGATCACCAGACACCAGTGATTCGATACCACGACGAAGGTTACAGCGCTGCACCTCACCGGTTTCTAGATCTTCGATGTCAGCGTGCTGACCGAAACGAGTGATAACGAGACCCTGTTTACTTGCGCCCAGCATGTTCTCATCCCACTGGATAGACTCTTCTTGCTTCTTTAGGCGTTTTTGTTGGTTGCTGCGTACGCGGCGCACCTGACCTTTGGTTAACTTTTTCTTTTTTGCCACAATCTTGTACTTAATGTGAGTTAACTCAACTGATTGAGCACGCTTTCGGCTCAAACTCGTGAGTATCGTGTTTCAAGTATTTTCAGGTATAGTACCTCTTTTATCGATAAACAAATAGGCGGCGTAACCATGTCCTTTAGCGATCAAAACCTGATTTGGGTGGATTTAGAGATGACAGGTCTCGATCCTGAAACGCACAAAATCATCGAAATTGCTTCTATCGTCACGGATAGTGAGTTAAATATTTTAGCTGAAGGTCCAGTTTTAGCCGTTCATCAGCCAGAAGAAGAGCTGGCGAAGATGGATGACTGGTGTACCAATACGCACACTGCAAGTGGTTTGGTTGATCGCGTTCGCAACAGTGACGTCTCTGAACAAGATGCCGTTGCGCAGACCATCGAGTTCCTTGAGAAATGGGTACCAAAAGGCGTTTCTCCAATTTGTGGTAACAGTATTGGTCAGGACCGTCGATTCTTGTACAAGCATATGCCTGAGTTGGAAGAATACTTCCACTACCGTTATTTGGACGTGAGTACGTTAAAAGAACTGACTCGCCGTTGGAAACCAGAAGTGTTAGACGGTTTTTCGAAGCAGGGCACGCATCTGGCATTGGATGATATCCGTGAGTCGATTGCTGAGCTAAAGTACTACCGCGAAACGATCTTTAAGATCTAACTGTTAAGGCTGCGATCCAAATTGTTGTAATTAATGAGCGTTTTGCTTGCTTTTTCATCTGTCAGTAAAAAAATAAAGTTTTTTTGAACGAAGGACTTGCATCACAAAAAAATGCTCTTATAATTCGCAGCCCTAAACAGCGGAAACGTTGTTGATGCGACACTAGCTCAGTTGGTAGAGCGCAACCTTGCCAAGGTTGAGGTCACGAGTTCGAACCTCGTGTGTCGCTCCACTTTTCTTAAGTGGAAAGAAAGGCTTTCATCATGCCTTAAATGGTGAACTATGGACGCGGGATGGAGCAGCTTGGTAGCTCGTCGGGCTCATAACCCGAAGGTCGTCGGTTCAAATCCGGCTCCCGCAACCAATTCTCTTTTGAGAATATGCGACACTAGCTCAGTTGGTAGAGCGCAACCTTGCCAAGGTTGAGGTCACGAGTTCGAACCTCGTGTGTCGCTCCAATTTTATAGCTCTCATTGTGCTTAACAATGAAATACGGACGCGGGGTGGAGCAGCTTGGTAGCTCGTCGGGCTCATAACCCGAAGGTCGTCGGTTCAAATCCGGCCCCCGCAACCAATTCTCTTCTGAGAATATGCGACACTAGCTCAGTTGGTAGAGCGCAACCTTGCCAAGGTTGAGGTCACGAGTTCGAACCTCGTGTGTCGCTCCAATTTGATAGCCTTCATTGTGCTTAACAATGACATTGCGACACTAGCTCAGTTGGTAGAGCGCAACCTTGCCAAGGTTGAGGTCACGAGTTCGAACCTCGTGTGTCGCTCCAATTTGATAGCCCTCATTGTGCTTAACAGTGACATTGCGACACTAGCTCAGTTGGTAGAGCGCAACCTTGCCAAGGTTGAGGTCACGAGTTCGAACCTCGTGTGTCGCTCCAGCTTTATAGCTTTCATTGTGCTTAACAGTGAATTGCGACACTCGCTCGTTTATAGAGCAAAAACTTGCCAAGGTTGAGGTCACGCCTTTCTATTATGAATAGGGAACCTCGTGTGTCGCTCCAGCTTTATAGCTTTCATTGTGCTTAACAATGAATTGCGACACTCGCTCGTTTATAGAGCAAAAACTTGTCAAGGTTGAGGTCACGCCTTTCTGTTATAGATAGGGCAACCTCGTGTGTCGCTCCAATTCTTATTACTGCAAAAGCAGTGATACACGGACGCGGGATGGAGCAGCTTGGTAGCTCGTCGGGCTCATAACCCGAAGGTCGTCGGTTCAAATCCGGCTCCCGCAACCAATTCACATCGCTCTTTTCATAATGCTGCGAAGCATGAACCCCTGAAAAACAATATTTAATCCGCATCAGTTGATGTCGGACGATTTCGTTTGTGTTTTAAACATGAGACGACTTGTCTGAACAGCGAATAATCTGGTGTTCGGGTCCCTTTCTGTTCTTTAATTAACAGAGTTATCCACATATGTCATTCTGTGGATAAGTTGGTTGATAAAGTGTTCTCAGCTTCAATTTGAAGGACTATAAAGAAAGATCTTTTCTTTGTGAGGGGACAATAAAAGTTTTCTGTAACTGCATAACTGCTTGTTTTATATAGTAAAACTTGCTTTTATTGCGGATCGGATGCGTTAAATTAGGATCATTAATTTGTGTTTTTTTGATCCTAGTCATTTCTTCAGGTTGTGTTTAACTTTTTTATCTTCCCCGAATTCCTTCGACTCTATAATTTTTTTCCACATTACAGAATTGAGAACAAGGTCATGAATTGATCGTGCAAAAAGAGTTTTCAATCTCTTGCATATGAGCTACGCATTATGCGTCTCTTGGAAGTCCTTTTTCTACGATTCTGATTAAACGCTTTTTCTTGGTCTCAATAGAATCCGATTCATTTGCTGGAAGTTGGTTGAATTGTTGTGCAAGAGCCCATTCAATGTGTTCATCGAGCAGTTCACTTTCACCGCGTCTTGCTTCTAGGGCATCAATTGTTCTCTGGCTGTATTCTGCATTGCCAAGTGCGACAGAAATATTACGTAGCCATTGCAGGTGTCCAATTCTACGAATTGCTGACCCTTCCATTTGTTTTAGGAAGGTTGCCTCATCCCAATTGAACATGGTAACGAGATCTGGGTCTTCAAAACTCTCGCGGCGATGAAAATCCTCTTGCTCAGTGATTTCTGCATATCGGTTCCAAGGGCAAACTAATTGGCAATCGTCGCATCCATAGATACGGTTTCCCATCGGTTTGCGGAACTCTTCTGGGATCACACCATCAAACTCAATCGTGAGATATGAGATACAGCGTCTCGCATCCACGACTTTTTCATCGACAATCGCTTGTGTCGGACAAGATGTGATGCAAGCTTTACATTTGTCACATTGATCAACGCTTGGTTCATCAACAGGCAAAGGTAAGTCGATAAGCAGCTCACCAAGGAAAAACCAAGAGCCGCAATCTTTATCCAAAATCAGAGAGTGTTTGCCAGTCCAGCCTAATCCGGCTTTTTGCGCCAATGGACGTTCAAGGATCGGGGCTGAGTCGACAAAAGGGCGATAGCCAAATTGTCCTACTTCTTGCTCAATAAGTTTGCCAAGTTTATTAAGCTGTTTTCTCACCAATTTGTGATAGTCACGCCCGAGCGCGTAACGGCTGATATAAGCGTGGTTTTTGTTTGCCAGATTGGAAGCAAACTTTGCTTCTGGTGGCAAGTAATCCATACGTACGCTAATCACTCGCACGGTTCCCGGCAAAAGTTCATTTGGTCTGGCGCGCATCATGCCGTGACGAGCCATCCAGTCCATTGAACCGTGGTAGCCTTGATCAAGCCATTTTTGCAGAGCCGCTTCATGTTCACTAAGATCAACATCGCAGATACCGACTTTCTGAAAGCCGAGCTCTTTACCCCAAATTTTGATTTGTTGAGCGAGTTGTTCGAAGTTCATGTTTTATCACCGAGATAAAGGGGGGCGGATCTTACCGGATCTTATGAATTGGTGCTACCAGAAAGTCTAGACATAAAGCCGGGAAATAGATTTTGAAACAAAGTCATCAAAAGTTGACGCAGGCATGAGCAATTTTGTTTATGCATTCAATAGAATCAGGTAATTAGGTTTTGCCTTATTGGCTACTTTTTTCGCACATATGACATTTGAAAGCTTGTCTCTCAAAACCAACACAGTTTACTATTCCTGTTCTTTTGATTTTTATATAGTCAACGATCATTAGTTAGAGAAACATCAATGAGCACGAAACAATTTAACCTGAAAGATGAGCATGAAACGGTAGCACTAGGTACCGCGTTGGCTCAACTTTGTTCCCAACAAACCACTATTTATCTGCATGGCGATCTGGGTGCGGGTAAAACAACCTTTAGTCGTGGTTTTGTCCGTGCTCTTGGCCATCAAGGAAACGTAAAAAGCCCGACCTATACTTTGGTTGAACCTTATCAGCTGGATAAGTGGCAAGTTTACCACTTTGATCTATACCGACTGGCAGATCCTGAAGAGTTAGAATTCATGGGGATTCGCGATTACTTCACGGATGATGCGATTTGTTTGGTTGAATGGCCAGAAAAAGGGCAAGGAATGCTGCCACAACCGGATCTTGATGTGGATATTCGCTACCAAGGCGAGCAGCGCGTAGCCGAACTTACGGCAAATAATGAATATGGTGTGCAGTTACTCAGTCGATTGGAGCTATGTTGAGTCTTTCAAAATTTAGAGTAGTGGCGGCATTTGTCGCCACTTTTCTCCTTATCATCCCCAATTTAGCATTTGCTAACGTCGTTAAAAGTTTCCGAGTTTGGCCTTCACCAGATGAGACTCGTGTTGTCATCGACTTAAGCGCGGAAGCTGACTATTCCTATTTCTCTTTAACTGGACCGGATCGCTTGGTCGTGGATATTAAAAACACGTCTATGCAAGCTAAGTTGCCTGTTACGGTAACGGACAGTCCTGTGTTGAAGCGTGTTCGTAAAAGCTCTCCGCCAAACAAAAGCACATACCGTTTGGTTTTTGAGTTGAAGAAGAGCGTCAAAGCTGAACTGTTTACGCTAAAACCAACGCCAGGTGGTCAGTATGGTCATCGTTTGGTGATTGATTTGCCACATGGGGCGAAAACATCAGCGGCGGCGAGTAATACTTCTAAGCCGAGCAAACCGGCAAAACCAAGCAAAGACATGAGTACGGTCCAACGTGCACAAGAGATTCTGATCGTGATCGACCCAGGTCACGGTGGTGAAGATCCTGGTTCAATTGGTCCATCACGTCGAAAGTATGAAAAAGACGCGGTATTGAGCATCTCTCGTAAGCTTTCAGCCCAGCTAAATGCAGTACCTGGCATCAAAACTCGCATGACTCGCACTGGTGACTACTTCGTCAACTTGAATCGCCGTGTTGCGATTGCTCGTGAACATGACGCACACTTATTAATTTCGATTCACGCCGATGCGTTTACCTCTCCTAAACCTCGTGGTGGTTCGGTGTTCGTGTTAAATACTCGTCGTGCCAATACCGAAATTGCACGTTGGGTAGAGAATCACGAGAAACAATCTGAGCTACTTGGTGGCTCTGGAACGGCATTTGTGAGCAATTCAAATGACCGTAACGTCAACCAAACTTTGTTAGATCTTCAGTTCAGCCATTCGCAAAAAGAAGGTTATAAGTTAGCGACAAACATTTTAGGTGAGATGGGCAAAGTTGCTCGCCTGCATAACTCGAAACCAATCAATACCAGCTTGGCAGTTTTGCGTTCTCCGCAGATTCCTTCTGTTTTGGTTGAAACGGGCTTTATCTCGAACCCAACGGAAGAGAAGTTACTATTCCAACGCTCTCACCAAGATAAGCTAGCGCGTGCGATTACTAAAGCTGTCGTACAGTACTTGAAAGATAATCCACCAGAAGGCACGGTGTTCTCGTCTTCTGCGAAACCTGTTGTGCATACCGTGAAGCGTGGTGAATCGCTTTCTGTGATTGCACAGAAATATGGCTCGTCGACCAAAGCGATCATGAGTGCGAACAAACTCAAATCAAGCGGTTTAGCAGTCGGTCAGAAGCTGAAAATCCCGGGTACAGGTGCCGTTTCAGTATCCATCCCGAATAAACCTAACACGGTAGAAACTGAGACAATTACGCACACTGTTAAATCTGGCGAGTTCCTCGGTAAGATCGCAAGTCACTACAAAGTGAGGATTGCTGATATCCGCCGTGAAAATAATTTGAAATCAGATACGCTTTGGGTCGGTCAGAAGTTGAAGATCACCGTTGCGGTGAAAGACAAACCAATTCGCAAACACAAGGTTGCTCGTGGAGAATACCTAGGCAAGATTGCGTCGAAATATGGTGTCAGTGTCTCTAGCATTCGCAAAGCGAACAACTTGCGCTCTGATGAGCTTGCCGTCGGGCAGGTACTGATTATTCCAAACAAGTAAGTGAACTGATAACTCATCATGACCATTAAGATTTTGCCAGCACGATTGGCAAACCAAATCGCAGCAGGGGAGGTAGTTGAAAGACCTGCCTCTGTCGTGAAAGAACTGGTAGAAAACAGTCTCGACTCTGGTGCAACCCGTATCGATATTGATATCGAGAAAGGTGGCGCTAAGCTAATTCGTGTGCGCGATAACGGCAAAGGGATTGTGAAAGATGAGTTAGGTTTGGCGCTAAGTCGCCATGCTACGTCTAAGATCCATACATTGGACGATCTCGAAGCCATCATGAGTTTGGGGTTCCGCGGTGAGGCGTTAGCGAGTATTAGCTCGGTGTCGCGCTTGACCATGACTTCTCGTCCAGCCGCACAGGAACAAGCGTGGAGTGCCTATTCTGAAGGGCGTGACATGAAGGTCAAACTCCAACCGACGGCGCATCCAATTGGTACCTCAGTTGAAGTCTTAGACCTGTTCTTTAATACGCCTGCGCGCCGTAAATTCCTCCGCACGGAAAAAACCGAATTTGCTCACATCGACGAGCTGCTAAAGCGTATTGCGTTAAGTCGCTTTGATGTCACTATCAATGTTCGCCACAACGGTAAAATGATTCGCCAATACCGCGCGGCAAAAAATCAGCTTCAAACAGAAAAACGCATTGCTGCGGTATGTGGTAATGCTTTTGTGCGTAATATGCTGCGCATCGAACTGGAACATCAAGGGCTCAAGCTTCATGGTTGGATTACAACGCCAGAAGGGGCTAGGCAGCAAAGTGATCTACAATATTGCTACGTGAATGGCCGCATGATGCGAGACAAATTGATCAATCACGCGATTCGTCAAAGTTACGAAACCAGCCTCAAACCTGATCAATTCGCGGCGTATGTATTGTTTATTGAGCTCGATCCGCACCAAGTGGATGTTAACGTGCACCCTGCAAAGCATGAAGTGCGTTTCCATCAAGCACGTCTGGTGCATGATTTCATCTATCAAGCGTTGGCAGATGCCCTTGCGCAAAGTTCAGTGATTGATAAGCCACATGTGAATGAATCTGCATTCCACCACGCAGATCCTATTGAGGCAGCAGAGTCACTTGAGGCAATGACGTCTCTCCCTGAACCAGAAAGTTCGCCAGAGGCAACTAGCACTCCAGAACTAACTGGTGCTCCAGAACATATCGCTTCCCCAGTGCCAGAACGCGTGTATCAAGCGATTGATAATACCCCAGCCTATCCGGGGCGCTCAGACTACGAAACGAAACCTCGCGATCGTATGCCAAGCGATTCCTCTGTGCGGGAAGCGCGCGTAGCGGACTCGTTCAAGAGAACAGATTGGATTGAATCAAAACCTGCGCCTAAACCGAGTGCACACAAAGAACAGCGTCATGCTGAGCCAGCACCAAGCAAACAAGAGGTGCGTGCGTATCATGAATTGCTACAGACACCTGATTTTGAACCTCGAAGCGAAACCAGTGCGGCTGCGATCACTAATCAAGCAGAGACAGCTTTAACCCCAGTGATGGCGCTGAGCAAAGCTTTAGCTGTGGTCGATGAGCAGTACGTATTAATGAGCAGCGACAGTGGTGTGGCTTTGGTTGCACTACCAAGAGCTGAGTTCTATCGAACCAAGGGGCAACTCACACCAAGTGATGGTGCATTAAAAGCGCAACCACTACTGGTACCATTATCGGTGAAATTGGAACCGGAGTTGGTTCAACTTGCGCAGGATTACCAACAAGATTTTGCTCAGTTAGGCATTCAGCTAAAAGCTCGAAATGATAAAGCCTTGATGGTCATGGGCGTACCTTCACCATTGCGTCAACAAAACTTACAAAATTTGATACCAGATCTGTTATCTTACGCGCAAACTCGCGTGACGAGGGAAGTGGCAACGGCTCAGTTATTATCTGAGCTGATAGATTGGCTTGCTTTGCAGGTCACCACAGTTAAGAGCCACTATACTCTTTCCGAAGCCATCCAAATTATTGCGGAACTTGAACAGCTAAGACATGGTCAATTGCCATTAGAAGACACGAAATTTGTGTCTGCTGTTGATTTCTCTGCCACGATTGCCAAATTAAGACCATGACAGACAAACTACCTTTGGCGCTATTTTTAATGGGGCCAACTGCATCAGGTAAAACAGAGTTAGCGATTCGTCTTCGCCAGAAATATCCGGTTGAGATCATCAGCGTGGATTCGGCGTTGATCTACAAAGACATGAACATTGGTACGGCGAAACCTGATGAGCGCGAGCTGAGTCTAGCGCCGCATCGTCTCATCGATATTCTTGACCCGAGCGAATCGTACTCTGCGGCGGACTTCCGTCGTGATGCACTACAAGCAATGGATGACATTGTTGCAGAAGGAAAAATTCCGCTCTTAGTTGGCGGTACAATGCTGTATTACAAAGCGTTACTTGAAGGCTTATCACCTCTTCCTGCTGCAAATCCTGAAATTCGTCAGCAAATTGAGCAAGAGGCATTGACTAAAGGTTGGTCGGTGTTGCACGATGAGCTGAAAGAGATTGATCCTGTATCAGCTGCGAGAATTCATCCAAACGATCCTCAACGTTTATCGAGAGCGTTGGAAGTCTTCCGTATTTCAGGTAAAACTCTTACTGAGTTGACTCAAACTAAAGGCGACAGCTTGCCTTACCGAGTCAAACAGTTTGCAATAGCTCCCAAGGACAGGGCAGAACTTCACCGTCGAATTGAACTGCGTTTCGATAAGATGATGGAAGCGGGTTTTGAAGAGGAAATGAAAGCGTTGTATGCGCGCAAGGATCTTCACCCTGATCTTCCTTCTATCCGTTGCGTTGGCTACAGACAGATGTGGGAGTACTTAGATGGGGACTGCACACGCGACGAAGCCGTTTTTCGTGGCATTTGTGCAACTCGTCAATTGGCCAAGCGTCAAATCACCTGGTTACGCAGCTGGAATGATTTAACTTGGTTGGATAGCGATAACATTGAACAGGCACTTGAAACCATGTCAGAAGCAATAGCATCTGATTGAGATAGCTGTGTATAATGTGATCGTTTTTGCGTGAACGCACTCTCAAAGGATCTGTTATTGGCGGTTTTTATACTATGCTGCTAATTACTTAGGGTGCATTTTTGATTCGTTTAGCTCAGATGCAAAAAGCAGTACCTTTTGCATTGCACCACTAGCTAAATAATTACAACTACAAATTAAATAAGGAAAATAAAATGGCTAAGGGGCAATCTCTACAAGACCCATTCCTAAATGCGCTACGTCGTGAGCGTATCCCGGTATCTATCTACCTTGTGAACGGTATCAAACTGCAAGGTCAGATCGAATCTTTCGATCAATTCGTGATCCTATTGAAGAACACTGTTAACCAAATGGTGTACAAGCACGCAATCTCTACAGTTGTGCCGGCTCGTCCAGTTAGCCACCACAGCGGTGATCGTGCTCAAGGTGATCGTCCACAAGAGAAATCTGAAGATTAATTCTTCATTTAGTATTTTTACAATAAGGAGTTGATTGCTTGTTTGACCGTTATGAATCCGGTGAGCGAGCCGTACTTGTTCATATCAACTTCACGCAAGAAGGTGAATGGGAAGATCTAGCTGAATTCGAAATGCTGGTTTCTTCCGCTGGGGTAGAGACGCTACAAGTTGTGACTGGTAGTCGTCAATCCCCACACCCGAAATACTATGTCGGAGAGGGTAAGGCACAAGAAATTGCTACTGCGGTGCAATTAACTGGTGCTGAAATTGTGATTTTTAATCACTCCCTCTCTCCTGCCCAAGAACGTAACCTCGAAGCACTGTGCAAATGTCGAGTTCTCGACCGCACCGGTCTCATCCTCGATATCTTTGCTCAACGAGCACGAACACACGAAGGTAAGCTACAAGTTGAGCTAGCCCAACTTCGCCATATTTCTACTCGTTTGATTCGCGGTTGGACGCACCTTGAAAGGCAGAAAGGCGGTATCGGTCTACGTGGTCCAGGTGAAACCCAGTTAGAAACCGACCGTCGTTTATTGCGTGACAGAATCAAAGCTATCTTGCGTCGACTTGAAAAAGTGGCCAAGCAGCGTGAACAAGGACGCCGTGCCCGAAACCGAGCTGAAATACCAACCATTTCTCTCGTGGGCTACACCAACGCGGGTAAGTCGACACTCTTCAACCGTATTACAGAAGCTGGCGTTTACGCGGCAGATCAACTGTTTGCTACTCTTGACCCAACTTTACGTAAGATAGAGTTAGCAGATGTAGGACCTGCAATACTTGCAGATACTGTTGGTTTTATCCGACACCTGCCTCACGATTTGGTTGCTGCCTTCAAAGCAACCTTGCAGGAAACGCAAGAAGCTGACATTTTGTTACATGTTGTTGATGCCAGTGACGAGCGTTTTCGTGAGAATATTCAAGCTGTTCATGAAGTCTTAGAAGAGATCGATGCACATGAAGTGCCGACGCTCGTAGTAATGAACAAGATTGACAATCTAGAAGAGCAGAAACCACGTATAGAACGAGATGAGGAAGGCGTGCCTCGCGCGGTCTGGGTTTCTGCAATGGATGGATTAGGCATTGATCTTCTGTTTGACGCGCTGACCGAGCGTTTAGCGTCGCAAATGGTTGAGCATCAGTTGCGAATTCCTCCACAGTATCAAGGACGATTCCGTAGTACATTCTTCCAAATGAAGTGTATTCAACGTGAGGAATATGACCAGGAAGGTAACTTGTTGATCGATATTCGAATGCAACAGGTAGATTGGTCTAGACTTGAAAAAAGAGAAGGGGCAGTTTTAGTCGACTTTATAGTCACTTAAAGGACTGCTACAGTATAACGTCATATCAAATGATGGAGCTTTCTAATGGCGTGGAATGAGCCTGGAAATAACAACGGCAACAATGGCCGCGATAATGACCCTTGGGGTAATAATAATCGTGGTGGCCAGCGTCCTGGTGGCCGAGATCAAGGTCCGCCAGATTTAGATGAAGTGTTCAGCAAACTGAGTCAAAAGCTGGGTGGCAAGTTTGGTAAAAAAGGCGGCGGTGGTTCTTCTATCGGCGGTGGCGGTGGCGCAATTGGCTTCGGCGTAATTGCGGTTATTGCGATTGCGGTGTGGTTCTTCGCTGGTTTTTACACCATCGGTGAAGCAGAACGTGGTGTTGTGCTGCGTTTAGGTAAATACGACCGTATCGTAGACCCAGGACTGAACTGGCGTCCTCGTTTTATCGACGAATACGAAGCGGTTAACGTGCAAGCGATTCGTTCGCTACGTGCATCTGGTTTAATGCTGACAAAAGATGAAAACGTAGTAACAGTAGCAATGGACGTTCAATACCGTGTTGCTGACCCATACAAATATCTATACCGCGTAACCAATGCAGACGACAGCTTGCGTCAAGCAACAGATTCGGCGCTACGTGCGGTAATTGGTGACTCACTGATGGATAGCATCCTAACAAGTGGTCGTCAGCAAATCCGTCAAACGACACAAGAAACGCTAAATCAAATCATCGATAGCTACGATATGGGTATCGTGATTGTTGATGTGAACTTCCAGTCTGCGCGTCCGCCAGAGCAAGTTAAAGATGCGTTTGATGATGCAATCGCAGCGCGTGAGGATGAAGAGCGTTTCATCCGTGAAGCAGAAGCTTACAAGAACGAAATCTTGCCGAAAGCAACAGGTCGTGCAGAGCGTTTGAAGAAAGAAGCGCAAGGTTACAACGAGCGTGTAACCAACGAAGCTCTTGGTCAAGTAGCTCAGTTTGAAAAACTACTGCCTGAATACCAAGCGGCACCTGGTGTAACTCGTGACCGTCTGTACCTAGACGCGATGGAAGAGGTTTACTCAAGCACATCGAAAGTGTTGATTGACTCTGAATCTAGCGGCAACCTTCTTTACCTTCCAATCGATAAACTGGCTGGTCAAGATGGTCAAACAGACACTAAACGTAAATCGAAATCGACTTCAACGTACGATCACATCCAATTGGAATCTGAGCGTTCGCAAGAAGACACTTCGAACACGCAGTCTCGTTCAACTGGTACACGTCAAGGGAGATACTAAGAATGCGTAAGTTAATGATCCCTGTACTGGTCATCGCACTGGCATTGATGCTGATGTCACTGTTTGTGATTCCTGAAGGCGACCGCGGTATTGTGGTTCGATTTGGTCGTGTCTTGAAAGACAATAACGACATTACTCGTATTTACGAGCCGGGTCTGCATTTCAAAATGCCTTTGTTTGACCGCGTGAAAACACTAGATGCGCGTATCCAAACAATGGATGGTCGTGCTGACCGTTTTGTAACGTCTGAGAAAAAAGACGTAATCATCGATACCTACGTGAAGTGGCGTATTGAGGATTTCGGTCGTTACTACCTAGCAACTGGCGGTGGTAACACGCTGACTGCTGAAGCGCTTCTTGAGCGTAAAGTAACAGACGTTCTACGTGCAGAAATCGGTTCTCGTGAAATCAAGCAAATCGTATCTGGTCCACGTAATAACGACGTACTTCCAGAAGACGCAAGCAGTGATGAAGTGAGCACTGAGGCGGCTCGTGAAGCATTAGAAATCGATGGCGAACGTGACCTAATCATGTCTGAAGTGTTGAAAGACACGCGTGACAGCGCAATGAAAGACTTGGGTGTTCGTATCGTCGACTTCCGTATGAAGAAGATCAACCTACCAGATGAGATCAGTGAATCTATCTACCGTCGTATGCGCGCAGAGCGTGAGTCGGTAGCTCGTAAACACCGTTCTCAAGGTCGTGAGAAAGCAGAAGTAATCCGCGCACAAGCTGAGCTTGAAGTAGCGACGATTCTTGCTGAAGCAGACAAAACAGCTCGTGTAACACGAGGTGAAGCGGATGCAGAAGCAGCGAAGATCTACGCAGATGCGTACAACAAAGATCCTGAGTTCTTCAGCTTCCTACGTTCTCTAAAGGCTTACGAGAAATCGTTCAGCTCTAAGAGTGACATCCTTGTTCTGGATCCGAAGAGTGAATTCTTCCAATACATGAACAACGCGAAAGGCGCAGAAGCGAAATAACCTAAGCGTTACCGCAAATTGAAAAGGCTCCGTTATGGAGCCTTTTTTGTATCTTTTGTTTCTAACGGTATCTGCTAGACAAATTCAAGATAGAGTCAGAAGCGTGATTAACTCATCATGATAGCGATGACAGCCCCTGCTACCACTAAGCAACCACCAATGCGGCGTAATTGGTTATCTGGCTGCTCACTCAACTGAGCCACCATGTTGCGCCAGCCATTTGGGGCGACCAATGGTCCAATACCTTCAACAATCAATACTAGCCCTATCGCTAGCCAAATAGACTCAGACATCATGATTCCTAGTTGAATTCTGAAAAGTAAATATTATCAGCGATGTAGTGATTTCGAAATGAGCAGGGGTGGCGAGTTTGCATTCTAGTATCAACTCTGTGAACAAAAAATGACTGCAAGAAGAGTGATTCGGTGCTAGAATCCATTTTTAACTAGCAATCAGACTTGGAAAGATGGGAAATAACGTAGTCGTTCTAGGCACCCAATGGGGTGACGAAGGTAAAGGTAAAATCGTAGACCTTTTAACTGAAGATGCAAAATACGTGGTACGCTACCAAGGCGGTCACAACGCAGGTCACACACTTGTAATTGACGGTGAAAAAACCGTTCTTCACTTAATTCCATCAGGTATCCTTCGCGATAACGTAAAATGCGTTATCGGTAACGGTGTTGTACTATCGCCTGAAGCTCTAATTAAAGAAATGAAACCTCTTGAAGAGCGCGGCATTCCAGTACGCGAACGTCTTTTCATTTCTGAAGCATGTCCTCTAATTCTTCCTTACCACGTTGCAATGGACCAAGCTCGCGAAATCGCTCGCGGTAAAAAAGCTATCGGTACAACGGGTCGTGGTATCGGTCCAGCATACGAAGATAAAGTTGCTCGTCGCGGTCTACGCGTTGGCGACCTATTCGATATGGCTACTTTTGCAGAGAAACTAAAAGAAGTAATGGAATTCCATAACTTCCAACTAGTTAACTTCTATAAAGCTGAGCCAGTAAGCTACGAAGAAGTACTTGAGCAAGCGAAAGGCTACGCTGAACTACTAACTTCAATGGTTATCGACGTAACTGACGAACTAGACGCAGCACGTAAGCGCGGCGACAAGATCATGTTCGAAGGTGCACAAGGTACTCTACTTGATATCGACCACGGTACTTACCCGTACGTAACTTCTTCTAACACGACTGCTGGTGGTGTTGCTGCAGGTTCTGGTTTCGGTCCTCGTCACATCGGTTACATCCTTGGTATCGCGAAAGCTTACTGTACTCGCGTTGGTGCAGGTCCATTCCCGACTGAGCTATACGACGGTCTAGACAAGCAAGATCCAGTAGGTAAACACCTAGGTGAAGTTGGTCACGAGTTCGGTGCGACAACAGGTCGTTTACGCCGTACTGGTTGGTTCGATGCTGTTGCTATGCGTCGTGCAATCCAAATCAACTCTGTATCTGGTTTCTGTCTAACTAAACTAGACGTACTAGATGGTCTAGAAGAGCTAAAAATCTGTACTGGTTACAAGATGGAAGATGGCTCTACGCTAGAAGTTTCTCCGATGGCTGCTGAAGCATTCGAAAAAGCAACGCCTATCTACGAAACAATGCCAGGTTGGTCTGAGAACACATTCGGTGCGAAATCAATCGAAGAGCTACCACAAGCTGCTCTAGATTACATCAAGCGTATCGAAGAGCTAACTGGCGTGCCAGTAGACATCATCTCTACAGGTCCTGACCGTAACGAAACTATCATTAAGGTTCACCCATTCGAAGCTTAATCGATACTCGTTAGAGATTATAAAAACCGGCTTTTATAGCCGGTTTTTTTGTATCTGTGAGTTGGGTTCACTGCCGAAAAATGCGACTCGCCGTGGCAAATATTTGCCGTTAAGCTTAAGTAGGAGGCAAAAATTGCCTAAAGCTTAACTGACCTTTGCCGATAAGGTTATCAAGCAGAGGAGATCCTTGGCTGATCTTTGGTTTCTTAGATACCTTAAAGAGTACATTTATGAAGTTACGAACAGTGGCTGCTTCACTGTTATTGATGCTGAGTGCGACATCGGCTTGGGCAGATGTTGCCGATGTAGGGGCGCCTGTCCCCATCTACACCGAAGCAGAGCTTATTAAGCTTATTGAGCAGAATAAGCACTTAGAACGCGTGCGCGCTGATAACTGCCAGCTAGTGGAAGATATCGTGGCACGTGCGACGCGCATTAACTTGCCGTCTTATGAATTCCTTTATGGCGATATGTTGGCGTGGGGCGTATGTGTAGAGCAAGACGTAGAGCTCGGTCTGTACTACATGGAAAACGCAGCCCACCAAGGCTTGCCAGCTGCACTAGAGCAGCTAGGTCGCTATTACTCTCGCGGTACTTTAGTCCAACAAGATAAAGAACGTGCAATCCCATACCTGCGAGAAGCGGCGGCAATGGGCAACTTAAATGCGCGTATTCATCTTGCTGAGCTATTGCTGCGTGATTACGGTAGCCCTTTGGATTACGAAGATGCCTACCGTTGGCTTTATAATTCGGTGACTGCCGATCAAAGAAAGCACAAACGTATTGCGATGCTGAGAAACGGTCTTGAGCAACGCATGCCACAAAACATTATTGCGCGCGCTAAGCGCCGCGACACCTTCTGGTAGGTGTACTTTTAAAACACCAGTAACTTCATAAAGCTCTGCCAATACATACAACAAAGCCCACATCATGTGGGCTTTGTTGTTTTTCCCGAAGCGTAATTGCAGGCGATTAAACGACTTTGTGTGGACCAAAGCACTCGTAATGGAACTGCTCTTGCGCTACGCCAAGCTCAAGTAATTGTTTCGCGACGTGCTGCATAAAGCCAACAGGACCACAGAAGTAGACTTGTACGTTGTCTTGCTTAAGGGCTGCTTCAATTTCAGTTAAGTTGACGAAACCGGTGAAGTGGAAGTCTTCACCAATCTTGTCTTCTGCTGTTGGTTGGTTGTACCAAACCAACGAGTTCATGTTCTCTTTAGCATTTACGAGCTGGTTTACGTGCTGTTTGAATGCGTGTTGTTGACCGTTTTCTGTAGCATGTACCCATGTGACTGGTGCTTGGTGCTCAGAAAGGCTCTCAAGCATTGATAGAGTCGGAGTTAGACCAACGCCCGCTGATACCAAAACAACCGGTGTAGCCGCGTCCACATCCATAAAGAAATCACCCGCAGGTGCCGCAAGTTGCACCTTATCGCCGATGCTCAACTCATCGTGAAGGAAGTTCGATACTTTACCGCCTTCTTCACGTTTTACCGAGATACGGTAAGTGTTCTCTTGAACCGCAGAGGATAGGCTGTATTGGCGAATCTCTTGGTTTTCGAACTTATCACTGTTGATGTAGATACCTAGGTATTGACCAGGTTTGTACTCAGAAACCACTTCACCATCGGTTGGTTTGAAAACAAAGCTACAGATGTTTTCGCTCTCAAGCTGCTTGCCCACCAACTCAAATTCACGCAGGCCACGCCAGCCACCTTGCAGTGCTGCATTCTCTTGGTAGATTTGCTCTTCACGCTGAATAAATACATTGGCCAGCACGCCATAAGCTTCTGCCCATGCATCAATCACTTCCTGACCCGGAGAGAACAACTCGTCGATCGTCGCAAGTAGATGTGTACCAACGATTTGGTACTGATCTTTGGTGATCATAAAACTGGTGTGTTTATGGGCGATTTTTTCTACTGCACCAAGCAGTGCTGGTAGGTTATCGATGTTGGTTGCGTAAGCGCAGATTGCATTAAATAGAGCTTCACGTTGGTCACCATTACGCTGATTACTCATGTTGAAAATGTCTTTCAACTCAGGGTTATGGGTGAACATACGATCGTAAAAGTGTGCCGTTAACTTCGGACCGGTTTCAGCAAGAAGTGGTGCGGTTGCTTTCACGATATCAATGGTTTGGTTGCTGAGCATAATGGCTTCCTATTTAAAGTTGTATTTGTAATGCATGTTTAAAGTTGTATCTCAAATGTATCTTTCGATCAAGAAAAGAATTACAATTTTGCTACTAAAGAGGATAGCAACATGCAGTTAACTAGCTTTACCGATTATGCGCTCAGAACCTTGATTTACTTGGCTTCATTGCCAAAAGATGAGCTGACAAATATTACCGAAGTGACTGATTTATTTGGTGTATCACGTAACCATATGGTGAAAGTGATTAACCGTCTTGGTCAGCTTGGTTATGTGCATACGGTGCGCGGTAAAAATGGTGGTATTCGTTTGATGAAAGCGCCGCAAGAAATCACTGTCGGTGGTGTGGTGCGTGATTTAGAACCATTAGATTTGGTGAATTGTTCTGTGGAATTTTGCCATATCACGCCGGCATGTCGTCTAAAAGAAAAGCTAGCGAAAGCGAAAATGGCGTTTTTGGCTGAATTAGATGGCTGCACGATTGAAGAGCTATTAAGTGATAATTCTGAACTGCTGATCTTACTTACCCGTCCTTAGCCTTCTTAACGTTCTATAAATCTTCTCACTGACACTCTTTTTTAAAGCAATTTCTGTAGCTTATCGAGAGACTCGGATATACTAGCTCTATACCTTCCTTGCTAGATAGGCGTGCCTATGTCAGACAATATTCCAAACGATCCTTTCGCAGATCGTGAATCCAAAAATTACGAAAATCCAATCCCAAGCCGAGAGTTCATTCTTGAGTTTCTAGAAGAAGCGGGCGTACCGATGAATCGCAATGATTTGTTTGAAGCGCTAAAACTTGAAGGTGAAGAGCATTACGAAGGTTTACGCCGTCGACTGCGCGCAATGGAGCGTGATGGTCAGCTCGTATTTACGCGCCGTCAGTGTTACGCGTTGCCAGAAAAACTTGAGATGGTGAAAGGTTACGTAATTGGTCACAAAGATGGTCATGGTTGGGTTCGTCCAGAAGGCAGTGTCGGCAAGGATAATGATATTGTACTGCCGCATCACCAGATGAAGCACATCATCCACGGTGACTACGTGTTGGTGCAACCAACTGACAATAGCAAGCGTGGTCGTCGTGAAGGTCGTCTTGTTCGTGTTTTAGAAGAGCGTAACACGCAGATCGTGGGGCGTTTCTTCCTTGAATACGGCTACTCATACGTTGTGCCAGATGACTCTCGCATCAGCCAAGATATTCTGATCCCAAATGAGCACAAAGCAGGTGCTCGTATGGGTAACGTGGTCGTTATTGAGATTACTGATCGCGGCTCTCGCTCACGTGGCATGATGGGTAAAGTGGTTGAAGTTCTTGGTGAGAACATGGCGCCGGGCATGGAAACGCAAATAGCAATCCGTACCCACCAAATTCCACACGATTGGCCAGCAGCCGTCGATAAACAGATCGAAAATCTGGGCGAAGAAGTTCCAGAAGAAGCAAAAGAAGGTCGTGTCGATCTACGTGACTTGCCGCTAGTAACCATTGATGGCGAAGACGCTCGTGACTTTGATGATGCGGTTTACTGTGAGAAGAAAAAGAGTGGCGGTTGGCGCCTATGGGTCGCAATTGCTGACGTAAGTTACTACGTGCGTACAGACTCTGCGCTGGACAAAGAAGCCATCAACCGTGGTAACTCGGTATACTTCCCATCGCAAGTTGTGCCAATGCTACCTGAAGTGCTATCAAACGGTTTGTGTTCACTTAACCCTCAGGTTGATCGCTTGTGTATGGTATGTGAGATGACCATCTCTGACACCGGTAAGCTATCAGGCTATAAACACTACGAAGCTGTGATGAACTCGCATGCGCGTCTGACTTACAACAAAGTGGGTGCGATTCTAGAAGGGGATGAAGAGCTGCGCATGCGTTATCACGCTGTCGTTCCTCACCTTGAAGAGCTGCACGCGATGTACAAAGTACTTAAAGAAGCGCGTGATAACCGTGGTGCGATTGAATTCGAAACCGTTGAAGCTAAATTTATCTTCAATGCGGATCGTAAGATTGAAAGCATCGAGCCGGTAATTCGTAACGACGCACATAAGATCATCGAAGAATGTATGATCCTAGCGAACATCGCTTCAGCGTCTTACGTTGAGAAAGCAAAAGAGCCAGCGTTATACCGTGTTCACGAATCTCCGGGTGAACTGCGCCTGCAGGGGTTCCGTGATTTCCTCAGTGAGCTAGGTCTGGATCTGAAAGGTGGTTTAGAGCCATCACCAACCGATTATGCAGATTTGGTAAAACAAATTGCAGAACGTCAGGACAAAGAACTGATTCAAACCATGTTACTGCGCTCAATGAAGCAAGCGGTATACAACGCAGACAATGCCGGTCACTTTGGTCTAGCGCTGAAACGTTACGCGCACTTCACGTCGCCAATTCGTCGTTACCCTGACCTGTTGCTGCACCGCGCAATCAAGTACCTGATTGCTAAAGAAGAAGGTCGCAACCAAGATCGTTGGACACCAACTGGCGGTTACCATTACTCGTTTGACGACATGGACTTCTACGGTGAGCAATGTTCGATGACAGAGCGCCGTGCAGACGACGCAACTCGTGAAGTGGCAGATTGGTTGAAGTGTGAATACATGCAAGACCATGTTGGCGACGAGCTGGATGGTGTTATTGCCAATGTAACCAGCTTTGGTTTCTTTGTTCGTCTGACGGAACTGCATATCGATGGTTTGGTGCATATTTCAACGCTAGCGAACGACTACTACCAATTTGATCCTATTGGTCAAAGACTTATCGGCGAAAGCTTCGGTAACATCTATCGCCTAGGCGATGCGGTAAAAGTGAAAGTGCTTGCGGTTAACTTAAATGACAAGCAAATTGACTTTGAATTAATCGAAACAAGCCGTAAGCTACGCGGCAAAGGTAAGACTGCGAAGAAACGCGCAGCGGATGCCAAACGCAAAGCGAAAGAGAAAAAACGTGCGGCAACGAAAGGCGGCACTCGTGCAATACCTGCGATTGAACCAACCAAGCGACCAGAATCTGCTGAAGCAGAAAAACCTCGCAAAAATGGAGCAAAACGCAGTGACACTGAAGGTGCTAAAAAGCCGAAGAAAGCACGCAAGAAAAAGCCACACAGTAAGCCGAGAAAGACTAAGCGTACTAAGAGCGACGCTGAGTAGGCTGAATCGCCAATCTAGTCTGGATTTAAAGGGGTAGATTGGCGCAGGCAATACGACCAGAACAACAGGTTAAACAATGAGTAACGAATTTATCTACGGCATTCACGCAGTGAAGGCGGTATTGGAGCGCGAACCAGAGCGTTTTATCGAAGCATTTGTACTAAAAGGTCGTCAAGACGATCGCCTAATGCCAATTTTAAATGACCTTCAGGTATGTGGTGTTTCGATTCAGCAAATGACGCGTAAAACCTTGGATGACAAAGCGCGTGGCGCAAACCACCAAGGCATCATCGCTCGCGTGAAGCCAGCGAAACAGCTGAACGAAAACGACATCGATGGCATCCTCGCGCAGCATGAGTCACCGCTACTATTGGTGTTGGATGGCGTGACGGATCCGCATAACCTAGGTGCTTGTCTACGTAATGCCGACGCAGCTGGCGTAGCAGCGATCATCGTACCGAAAGATCGCTCTGCACCGATGAACGCAACTGTAAGCAAAGTAGCTTGTGGTGCAGCAGAAGTCGTGCCATTGATCCGAGTGACCAACTTGGCTCGTACTATGCGTACACTGCAAGAGCAAGGCATCTGGTTTGTTGGTACGGCGGGCGAAGCGACGCACGATATTTACCAAGCAAAACTAACGGGTCCTCTTGCTATCGTAATGGGTGCAGAAGGTGACGGCATGCGTCGTCTGACTCGCGAAACCTGTGATGATTTGATTAAGATCCCAATGGCAGGTAGCGTTTCAAGCTTGAACGTATCTGTGGCATCTGGCATTTGTTTGTTTGAAGCGGTTCGTCAGCGTATTGCTGCAAAGTAATTGCTAAATAAATTTCTAATAAACAAATAGTTACTACAAAGTCAGACACAATGATAAAAACAAAGGATGGGGTGCCATCCTTTGTCGTTTTCACCGATTTATAAATAAAAATCTTCAGGGAAGTTATGACTCAACAAGACATTAAATTCATTGCCTTTGACCTAGACGGTACTTTGCTTGATAGCGTGCCGGATCTAGCGGTTGCGGCAGACCAAGCCGTTCAAGCTCTTGGTTTTCCTTCTGTTTCAGAAGAGCAGGTTCGTGACTATGTTGGTAACGGCGCAGACGTGCTGATTGGACGCTCACTAAGCCAAAGCCTGACCATCAACCCAGAGTTGAGTGAAGAGCTTCGTGCAAAAGCGCGTGTACTGTTTGATGACTACTATGATCAAAGCGGTCACAAATTAAGCCACCTTTACCCGACGGTAAAAGAGACACTGGAAGAGTTACACAAAGCCGGCTTTGTTATGGCATTGGTAACCAACAAGCCTTCGAAGTTTGTGCCTGATGTTTTAGAAAAGCACGACATCGCAAAATACTTTGTTGATGTTCTTGGCGGTGATGCATTTCCAGAGAAAAAACCAAACCCAGTAGCACTGAACTGGCTGATGGAAAAACACCAAATCCAACCAAGTGAAATGTTGATGGTCGGTGACTCGAAGAACGACATTCTCGCGGCAAAGAATGCAGGCTGTGCCTCATTTGGTCTGACTTATGGTTACAACCACGGTGAGTCTATCTCTGCATCAAATCCAGATTTTGTCGCTGACAGTTTGGCAGAATTATTGGACGTTGTAGCGGTTTCTGCATAACGGCTACAAAAGAGCTTCCAAAATACTCGTTAATGAGTACACTGAGTAAACCGTGCACCTATTACTGCACGGTTTTTTTCATTTAATTAGATTAAGAAGTCAAAGGAATCATTCTAATGAGCAAACCCATTGTATTGAGTGGTGTTCAACCTTCAGGTGAACTAAGTATCGGTAACTACTTGGGTGCTCTACGTCAATGGCAGCAGATGCAAGACGATTATGATTGCCAATACTGTGTGGTAGACCTTCACGCGATTACGGTTCGTCAGGACCCTAAAGCGCTGCATGAAGCGACTCTAGACGCACTGGCGATCTGTCTGGCAGTTGGTGTTGACCCGAAGAAGAGCACGCTATTTGTTCAGTCACACGTACCAGAGCATGCTCAACTTGGTTGGCTTCTTAACTGTTACACCCAAATGGGTGAACTGGGTCGTATGACGCAGTTTAAAGACAAATCTGCACGTTACTCAAACGACAACTCAAGCCAGTTTGGTGATGTAAACGTTGGTCTGTTTGACTACCCAGTACTGATGGCGGCAGACATCCTGCTGTACGGCGCACACCAAGTGCCTGTAGGTAGCGACCAGAAGCAACACCTAGAGCTAGCGCGTGATATTGCTAACCGCTTTAACAACATCTACTCACCAGAGCAGCCAATCTTCCAAGTGCCAGAGCCTTACATTCCGACGGTAAATGCGCGTGTAATGAGCCTTCAAGACGCAACCAAGAAGATGTCTAAATCTGATGACAACCGTAAGAACGTTATCACGCTACTGGAAGAGCCAAAGTCGATCATTAAGAAGATCAACAAAGCGCAAACCGACACAGAAACACCACCGCGTATCGCTCACGACTGGGACAACAAGGCAGGTATCTCTAACCTAATGGGTCTGTACTCTGCGGCAACAGGCATGAGCTTTGAAGAGATTGAAGCGAAATACCAAGGTGTTGAAATGTACGGTCCATTCAAGAAAGACGTTGGTGAGGCTCTGGTTACTATGCTTGAGCCAATTCAGGCTGAATATCACCGCATTCGTGCTGACCGCGCTTACATGAACGAAGTAATGAAGCAAGGCGCTGAGAAAGCATCGGCACGTGCGGCTGAAACGTTGAAGAAAGCGTACGAAGCTGTAGGTTTTGTCGCTCGCCCATAGGTAAAATTCGAATACAAAAAAGCTCCACCATTGGTGGAGCTTTTTTTATGCTTATTTTCTGGAAGAGGCTTCTTCCTCGCAACGTGCCATATTGTAGTACTCGGCACGTCCTCGTGGTCCTGCAAACCATGCTTTTATCACAAAACCGCGTTCCGTGAAGTAACGCAGATCCTCGCATGCGATTTGATAGCTTGATTCGGTAATCGAAACTGGATCCCAAGCGTAACGCGAGAATCGCGGCAACTGAGCGGTGAAAGTAATCATCCCCTCATCACTTACATCAAAGTGTTCATACTGGTTAAGCTCGGCTTTAGCGTTCTCAATTAAGTGTTGGGTTGTGTTCGGCTTTAATGGTTGGCTTGTCTTGAGTTCGTCTGGGATGGCTTGGCATCCAGCAAGAAATACCGAGCAAGCGAGAGTTAGCGCAACTGGTTGAAATCGTCTCATTTTCAGTCCTGTTTTTAATATGAGTTTTTATGGATATCCTGCTGCGTTGTTATAACCCCTGATTATCAAATTGACTAGGTGTTAGTGTCGAAAATAATGATTAATTTATAAAATCAACCATTAAAAGGAGAATGATTCGCAATAAAATGAAGAAAATGAACCGCTAAATTAGCAAGTGTTGATGTTTTTTGCTCGGAAAATGACCTAAGTAATATACGAAACAGCCTTGTTAAAACCATTATTAATATTTTGCTTAACATTATGGGAAATATAAAACTGGGTAATTGATCTAATTTTACATATTTAAAGTTATTGTTAATTCTGTTAACAACAAAATCTGTTGAATGTATAAAACACCTCATAATAATAACTAAATATTTGTGAAACATTTCTCAATTAGCATGCCTTTTACTTTTCTTTTTGCATAAAAAAGAGAGATTTATCTAGTTAATAAATGAATCAAGTTGAACTGTGATCTTCCTCGCAAGGAATAGGTCAGGAGACTTTTCGCGCTCAAAACTTACCGATTAAACACTCAATAGTATTGGTTAAATAAACGCCAGAGCCCAGTTTGACATATAGAACGAAATTCCATTTGAAATTAAATACAACAAGGAAATAGGCATGCTGAAAAGAAATGCAGTGGCTATAGCGATCTCTTCGCTATTTATGGCGACAGCGGTCAATGCTGCGACCATATATGAAGATGACAACGGAGACTTTCTAAAACTGTATGGCGAAGTGGGTGTTGGCGGACATGTTGGCGCAAACTACGAATACGGTGAATTTTACACTGATGAAAAAAGCTACATCGATGACTCTTTCGCTACGTTAGGCGTCAAAGGTAAGCGAGACAAAATGCACTACCGTCTAGAGCTAGATTATGAACGTGAGAACTGGAAGTACGGTTCTGGCGATCTAGTTCTAACCATCGATAAATTATTTGTTGGCTACGATGTGTGGGAAAACCAGTACATTGAAGCCGGCCTGACGGATACAGCATTTGATGATTACGATAAGTGGGGTGACTTCACTTTTGATACAACTGTAGAAACTGGTGAAGCTGGTGACCAAGACGTAACAATCAAATACGAAGGTCGTTACTTTGATGATGTAAAAGTCGGTGCTTCATACACTTACGGTGGTAAGTCTTCATCTGGTTCTGAGCTGGGTGACATTGTGAACGGCTACATTGGCTACTTTGGCGATAGCTTCTCAGCTGTTGTTGGTTTAGAAGGTCGCGGTGGTTCTGATGGTAAGTCGAAGTACGGTGAACAACGTTTGGTTGGTTTTGGTATGCGTTACGCAGTTAACGACACCATTCACTTAGGCTTCAACGCGTTCTACGAAGAAGAAGATATTGCTCGCAAAGAAACGGTTGTCGATAACACCGATAAAGAGAACAAGCAAAGCATCTTCAATGATTACCAGACCCAAGAAAACCAAGGTGCTTTGGTTTCTGCGAAATACATTTTCACCAAGCAGTGGGAGCTAGTGGGCTCTTACAACTACGAAGAATATGAAGCGTGGGATCCAAGCAGTGATGTTTGGGATGGTAAGCGATACAGCTGGGGTACAAGCCGCACATGGGGCACGCTAGGCGTGAACTACAAACCAACCAGCTCAAGCATTATTGCGCTTGAAATGAACGCTGGTGATGCTGCTCAAGACGCTTACGCTTATGCGCGCGTTTACTTCTAACCCACGATAGAGAGATTTCCCATGAATAAAAAAATGACCCTACTCGCGGGTGCGATTAGTAGTGTACTAAGTGGCGCAGCATTTGCGGATATTAACGACATCATTATTTCTGAGTATGTTGAAGGCTCGGCATCAAATAAAGCCGTCGAAATTACCAACATAGGCTCTGCAGCACATACCTTTGACGGTACACTGTCGCTGTACTACTCGTCTTACAAAAACCAGATTAAAGATAAAGATGGTAACAACGTACTGAAAGGTAAGGACGGTAGAACTTTACAACCTGGTAAGAGCATCGTTGTTATTAATGGTGACGCGGGTGCTGAAATGCGAGCGTTCATTGAACGTTTGGGCGGTAAGGACGTGACAGTTGTTGCTGGTACTTACGATGAAGTAAAACACTCAGCAATGAACTTCAACGGTGATGACGCAGTGTGGTTGGGTACAAGCTCAGCGGAAGCGGACATTAAGGATATCTTTGGTACTTACGGTTACAAGGGCGATAAGCTTTGGGATGACCGAACCATGCGCCGTAAAGCAGGTTCAACACAAGCGACGACATATGATGAATCTCAGTGGGACAAGTTTGCAAAAGACGACTTCGGTGGTCTTGGTGATCCTACTGCAGTAAATAACGATCCAATTACACCACCAGAAAACACGCCATGTGCTGATGCTGCAGGCAGCCTTTCTTACAAAACCATTGGTGAAGTGCAAGGTGAAGGTTATTCATCGCCTCTGATTGAGTCTGGTTACGAGTCGGCAGATGAGTACTTAGTGACAGGTGTTGTGAGTGCGGTAACTACGAATCTAGTGAAGGGTTTCTTCCTTTACGACAATAATGCTGATGGTAATGTTAAGACATCAGACGGTGTGTTCGTTCAGACGAAAGGCGAGCTGTCTCAAGACATGGTTGGTCAACAAATCTGTGTTCGTGCCAAAGTAAAAGAGAACTATGGTGTAACAACACTGATTCCAACGAATGACATTTGGGAAGTAGAAAACGCTTCTCAGGTACCACCAACGCCAGTTGATATGGTTCGTATCGATAGCGATGATGAAAACTTCCGTTCGACACTGGAACGTCTAGAAGGCATGCCTGTTCGATTGGTGAAAGATATGGATGCAACTGAAGATGGCGAGCAGAACATGCGTGTTTCTCGTTCGTTCAGCTTTGATTTTGGTAGCTTCCGTAACAACATGGTATTGGCATACAAGCGTCCAAACCCACAGCCAAACCAAGATCATGTAGCAGGCAGCGCAGAATCTCTGGCACAAAAAGCAGAAAACAATGACTTCCGTGTTTATGTTGATACCGATGCTAAAGCACCAAATGGTCAAATTCCTTACTACCCAGATTTCTTTGCTGATCCAAAGAAAAACTACATCCGCATCAACGACTCTGTCGTTGGTTTAGAAGGTGTTCTGCATTACTCGTACAACGAGTTCCGTTTGATCCCAACGAATACGGTTGATAGCAAAGCGTTCATCCACAATACCGATCGAACTAAAGCGCCTTCGATCAAGGAAACAAACGATGCGTACTCTGCGGCTGATTCATTCAACATTCGTATCGCAACACAAAACGTACTGAACTACTTCAACTCACCATATGGCGGTTCTGATAACAGCTTTGGTGACAACCGTGGTGCTGAATCACAGCTGGACTTTGATCGTCAACAAGCCAAGATTGTAGAAGCAATTTACGGTCTAGATGCGGATATCGTTGGTTTGATGGAAATCGAGAACAATGGTTTCGGTGACTTTGGTGCAATCAATGAATTGCTTGCCGCAATCAATGCGAAGTACGACGATGAAGATTACGGTGACCGTAATAAGTCAAACTCTATCCACAACCGTTACGTGTTCGTTGGTTTTGATAAAAACGGCGACACCATTCTGGATGACCAAGATACGGTCGGCTCTGATGCGATTACTACAGGTATTATTTACCGCCCATCAAAAGTCTCTGTGATCTCTGGTCAAGTTATCCCGATGCCAAGTCAACATGCACCAATGATCGTCGATGAAAACGGTGCTCCAATCACAGACAGCAAAGGTGAAATCCGTGAGAGCGGTGATAACTACCAACGTAATACGGTAGCGGCTACTTTCCAAGTCTTGAACACAGGTAAGCGTCTAACGGTTTCGGTAAACCACTTGAAATCTAAAGGTTCGACTTGTTACGAAGATTGGAAAGGTTGGGAAACATGGGAAAAATTCGATCCTTCAAAAGATAATGTGAAGAGCGATGATGACTTCCAGGGTTCTTGTGAGAACTTCCGTGTTGCTGCGGCTTACCACCTAGGTGAAGAGATGGCGAAGATCGAAGGTGACAAAGTAGTTCTTGGTGACATGAACTCTTACGCACACGAAGATCCAATGCTGGTTCTAACGTCTAACCCAACAGGTAAAACTCTGACTGCAGCGGGTTACACCTTCATTGGTAAACTGCCTCAATTTGGTCCAGAAGGCAAAGTCATTACTAAGACTTACGGCTACATCAACGCGGTTGATCGAATGATGCCTGCAGGCGAAACGGCTTGGAGTTACTCATACAATGATGAAGTGGGCTCGTTGGATCACCTATTGATCTCTGGTTCACTAGATAAGCGCTTAATTGATGCTGTTGATTGGCACATCAATGCGCCAGAGTCGTCACTGTACGATTACAACAGCAAGTACAAGGGCGGTGATACGAATGAACCAAACCCATTCTACTCACAAGACCCATACCGTTCGTCTGACCACGATTCTGCTCTCGTTACACTAGGCTACAAGTACGGTGAGGCTGGTGAGCGACTTGTGACAATCGCAACGAAGAGCGGTCGCGCAGATATCGGTTACGCAGTTCCAGCGACGGCTCAAAAGGGTGATGTAGCAACCTTGTCTATTTCTCCTGTTCCGGCTGATGCTCCAGCACTACCAAAAGTGACACTGGATAAAGATGGTGCGCAAATGGTGATGTTTGATTCAGCAAAACTACCAGTTGGTAAGTATGAGCTGACGATGACTCTGAACAACGAAACTTCAGGTGTTGTTAACCAGAAAGTGACGGATGTGGAGTTTATTAAACGTGATTCAAGCAATGTGAAACCTGTTCACCCAGAAAAAGATGGTTCTGGTGGTTCATTTGGCTTTGGCGCGCTACTTGCGATGCTAGGTCTAGGCTTCCTACGCCGTCGTGGCTAAGCGAATTTATTTCCTGACAAACAGTTCCTAAATAGCTGTAAAGACCAAAGGCCAGCCTATGCTGGCCTTTTTATTCAGCAAAAACTTGCCTTTCTTGCTTGGTATAGCAAAATACCGCCCTTGATTGTCACGAACGTGGCGATTCACCACTTAAGCATTGCCAAAACGGATTGGAGCAACCGACCTTTTATGTTGTTGATCATCGATAACTACGATTCTTTTACCTACAACCTTTACCAATACTTCTGCGAGCTTGGTGCAGACGTAAAGGTGGTGCGTAACGATGAAATCGACATCCAAGGCATTGAGGCGCTCAACCCAACTCATTTGGTGATCTCTCCAGGTCCCTGTACCCCTAACGAAGCGGGTATCTCTCTACAAGCTATCGAATGCTTTGCTGGTAAGTTACCAATCTTAGGCGTTTGCCTTGGTCATCAGGCGATTGCGCAGGTGTTTGGAGGGGAAGTGGTACGTGCTCGACAAGTGATGCACGGCAAGACATCACCAATTCGTCACAACGGTCGCAGTGTGTTTAAAAACCTTAATAACCCACTTACGGTAACCCGCTACCACTCTCTCGTGGTGAAAAACGGCACATTACCTGATGTGTTTGAATTGACCGCTTGGACTGAACTGCCTGACGGAGCCATGGACGAAATCATGGGTTATCAGCATAAAACCCTGCCAATTGACGCGGTACAGTTCCATCCTGAGTCGATTAAGACAGAACAAGGTCACGAACTGCTTGCGAACTTTCTTGCGCGCAAAGCGATCTGATCGCGATCACCTTTCTTAACAAATTCTTCATGTTTTTCGCCTGAGAATGGGAATGCAAAACTATGCGTTCTGTCTATTTGGTGGCGGCTATTCATTTTTCTCCTTTCTTTCTAAACCTTGCTATACATAACTTTTATAAAAAATCGCTTCTCTATTTGCGTTTCTTGGTGCATAAATAATCATAGATAGTGAGTATGGGTAGTCGCGCTCGGAAGCGAAAAGAATAAATCACTATTGAAATGGTTAATTAAATGTAAATACAATGCCGCAATAGCTTAAATGCAAAACATTATTTGCTGGCAAAGAGTGCCGGTTAAATTCGCTTATCTGCTAGGCATGCGGTATCAAGAAGGAATGTGCAATGACAACGGAAAACAAAGTAGAGCGCGGTTTATTCGATGAGGTAATGGTACCTTGCTATAACCCGATGGAAATGATCCCTGTAAAAGGTGAAGGTTCACGCATTTGGGATCAGAACGGAAATGAATACATCGACTTTGCTGGTGGTATTGCGGTGAGCTGTCTTGGTCATTGTCACCCAGTTATGGTGAACGCATTGACTGAGCAAGGTAACAAGCTTTGGCACCTAAGTAATGTTATGACTAACGAGCCAGCACTGCGATTGGCGAAGAAGTTAACAGAAGTCAGCTTTGCTGAGCGCGTGTTCTTCGCTAACTCTGGCGCAGAAGCAAACGAAGCGGCACTAAAGCTAGCACGTCGTTACGCAGCAGACGTTCATGGTACAGAGAAATCTGAAATCATCGCATTCAAACAAGGTTTCCACGGTCGTACTTTCTTCACGGTAACAGTAGGCGGTCAAGCGGCTTACTCAGACGGTTTTGGTCCTAAACCTGGCGATGTGACACACCTTCCTTACAACGATATCGAAGCACTTCAAGCACACATGTCGGATCGCACTTGTGCCGTAATGATGGAGCCTCTGCAAGGTGAGGGTGGCATCATTCCACCAACACCTGAATTCGCTCAAGCGGTTCGCGAGCTGTGTGACAAGCATAACGCACTGTTGATCTTCGATGAAGTGCAAACTGGTAACGGTCGTACGGGTCACTTCTATGCATACCAAGGTCTAGGCATCACGCCAGACATCCTAAGCACAGCGAAATCACTGGGTGGCGGTTTCCCTATCGGTGCCATGCTAACGACGGTAAAATTGGCTGAGCACATGAAAGTGGGCACGCACGGTTCAACTTACGGTGGTAACCCACTAGCGTGTGCAGTTGCAGAAGCAGTTGTTGAAGAAGTGACAAAACCAGAAGTACTGGCTGGCGTACTAGAGCGTGAAGCGATGTTCCGTGAAGGTCTGGAGAAGATCAACGCGAAATACAACATCTTCTCTGAAGTGCGCGGTAAAGGTCTACTGCTTGGTGCTGCACTGAATGAAGAGTGGCAAGGTCGTGCGCGTGACGTACTGGTTGCTGCAGGTAAACAAGGTCTAATGGTATTGGTTGCGGGTGCCAATGTCGTACGTTTCACACCATCACTCGTTATCACACAACAAGAAATCGAAGAAGGTTTGGCGAAGCTAGATAAAGCGATCGCAACGCTGGTTTAAGCGCGATCTCCGCTTATCGTCAAATTAGAAACCCCCATCAAGGATCTCTGATGGGGGTATTGTTCCTACAATATAGTTAGGATCTTCTTGCATCTGGAGGGAGTATTGATGCTAGTAGTTCGCCCTATCGCAATGTCGGATTATGACGCGCTGCACACCTGTGCGGTTGAGTCAGGTCATGGATTTACATCTCTACCGGTTAACGAAGAACTGTTAACCAATCGAATCAAACACTCAGAATACAGTTTTGGCAAACCTGACGTTAAGGAAGCCGGTGATGAAGGCTACCTAATGGTGGGTTTTGAATCTGAAACTGGTGAAGTGGCAGGTACCACAGGTATTGAAGCTTCGATCGGCTGGGATGTGCCTTTTTATTCTTACCACATCAGCAAAGTGGTGCACTCGTCACCAAAGCTTGGCGTAAACAACGTGGTGAAGCTGCTGACGTTTGGTAATAACTACACGGGTAACAGTGAAATCTGTACCTTGTTCTTACGTGAGAAATTCCGTGGTGGCTTGAACGGGCGTCTGATGTCCAAGTGCCGTTTCTTAATGATGGCAGAGCACCCAGAACGTTTCTCGGAAACCATCTTTGCTGAAATGCGTGGCGTATCAGACGAGAACGGTAACTCGCCATTCTGGCAGTGGCTTCAAGAGCATTTCTTCTCTATCGATTTTACGCTTGCGGATTACCTAACTGGTATCGGCAAGAAAGGCTTTATCGCCGACTTGATGCCGAAGTTGCCAATCTACATCAACCTACTGAGCCCAGAAGCGCAAGCTGTGATTGGTAAAGTGCACGACAACACACGTCCAGCATTGAAGCTGCTTGAGCGTGAAGGTTTTACCAACCGTGGATACGTCGACATTTTCGATGGTGGTCCAACGGTGGAGTGTGACTTACGTAATATCGAATCGGTACGCCACTCATTCCGCGCGCAAGTCAAAATCTCGGAGCACACCAGCACACAAGACTTCTTGATGTGTAACTCATCATTCGAGAACTTTCGTGCAGCCGCAGCAAAAGCAGCGTATGACGCAGAAACGCAAAGCGTAGTGCTAGCCCCAGAATTGGCGGATGCACTCTTGGTTGAGGAAGGGGATTTTGTTCGCCTTCTTCCGCAGTAACTGACGACAGAATTTAAGGATAGAAACAATGACACATTGGATTGCAGGTGAATGGGTACAAGGTCAGGGTGAAGCATTTACGTCTCTGTCGCCTTACAACCAAGAAGTGATCTGGCAAGGCAACGGCGCAACAGCAGAGCAGGTTAACCAAGCGGTATCTGCGGCGCGTGAAGCGTTTGTTGATTGGAAGAAGCGCCCATTTGCAGAGCGTGAAGCGATCGTGCTGGCTTTTGCTGAGAAAGTAAAAGAGAACAGCGAAAAAATCGCTGAAGTGATTGCCAAAGAAACCGGCAAGCCAATCTGGGAAACACGCACCGAAGCGGCAGCGATGGCGGGTAAAATCGCTATTTCTATTCGTGCTTACCACGAGCGTACGGGTGAAGCGACACGTGAAGCCGCAGGCAACCAAATTGTATTGCGTCATCGCCCATTGGGTGTGATGGCGGTCTTCGGTCCTTATAACTTCCCGGGTCACCTGCCAAATGGCCACATCGTGCCAGCACTATTGGCTGGTAACACCGTCGTCTTCAAACCGTCTGAGCAAACGCCATGGACGGGTGAACTCGCTATGAAGTTGTGGGAAGAGGTCGGTCTACCAAAAGGTGTGATTAACCTAGTCCAAGGCGCGAAAGAGACGGGCATTGCACTGGCGGATGCGAAAGGCATTGATGGCGTGCTGTTTACCGGTAGTGCAAACACAGGTCATGTTCTCCATCGTCAGTTTGCTGGTCAGCCGGGCAAAATGCTGGCGCTTGAAATGGGTGGCAACAACCCGATGGTTATCTCGGATAACTACGGTGACTTAGACGCAACGGTTTACACCATCATCCAATCAGCCTTCATCAGTGCAGGGCAACGCTGTACCTGTGCTCGTCGACTATACATTCCATTTGGCGATAAGGGTGATGCAGTCATTACTAAGCTGGTGGAAGCGACACACAATATTCGTGTAGGCCAACCATTTGCAGAGCCTGCGCCTTTCATGGGACCGCAAATTTCGGTAGCGGCGGCCAAGTTCATTCTCGATGCACAAGCGAACTTGCAATCACTGGGTGGCGAAAGCTTGATTGAAGCAAAAGCAGGCGAAGCGGCGTTTGTTTCTCCGGGCATCATCGATGTGACGAACATTGCTGAGTTGCCAGATGAAGAGTACTTCGGTCCACTTCTGCAAGTGGTGCGCTACGAAGGGCTAGAGAAAGCAGTAGAGCTGGCGAATGATACGCGCTTTGGTCTATCTGCAGGTCTGGTTTCAACCGATGACCAAGAATGGGAATACTTCGTGGACCACATTCGTGCTGGCATCGTGAATCGCAACCGTCAGCTGACGGGCGCAAGTGGTGATGCACCATTTGGTGGTCCGGGTGCCTCAGGTAACCTACGTCCAAGTGCTTACTACGCAGCAGACTACTGTGCGTACCCAATGGCATCAATGGAAGGACAAGAGACGGTCTTACCTGCCACATTGAGCCCGGGTGTAAGCCTGTAATAGAGAAACACGAAGTGGTGACAAAGTATCACCGCTTCTCTCTGCCGGAGCTATTTACCAAGTTAGGATTCTGGTAAGCGCGCTGGCAAACGCCAAAGGCGAGCTTAAGACTCTCCAGAGCGTGTTGACTGACTGGCACTTATGCCACACATACCGTCACAGGTTGATGACCGCTCGTTCGTGATTCTGGACAGCCCACGGGCTGTGAACGAGCGGTCAACTTCCTCTTACCCCTAACTCTACATTTCATAACAAGGAGTCGTTATGACGCCCGATGTGTTATTTGAATCGCTATGGCAAGACTACATTCAACGTCTTTGCCCTTCTGCTGCTAAAGTTCATCAGCTTCTTCAAGAAGATGAGCCTCTGATTAATGACCATATTGCGCTACGTACGTTTAATGTCGCTCCCCTAGGCATTGAAACGTTAGCGAAGCCATTCCTAGCGGTGGGTTACAAAGCCTGTGGTGACTACGTATTTGAAAGCAAAAAGCTGGTGGCAAAACATTTTGAGCACCCAGATCCGAAACAGCCAAAAGTCTTCATCAGTGAATTGAAAGTGGATGAGTGCTCACCAGAGCTACAAGCCATCGTTCATAAACTGGTGGAGCAGGTTGATGCTTCTAAATTGACCAGCAGTGACTTCTTGTACGGCGGACGTTTGTGGGACCTTAGCTATGCTGACTTCCAGATCTTAGCGAAAGAGAGTGAGTACGCTTCTTGGCTTGCTGCGCACGGTTACGGAGCGAACCACTTCACGGTGAGTGTGAATCAACTCAATCAGCATGAAGAAGTGAAGCAAGTGAACGACCACCTACGCACCGTAGGTTTTATCATCAACGAGAATGGCGGTGAAGTAAAAGGTACGCCAGAGGTGCTACTAGAGCAATCATCGACCATGGCAGACAAAGTGCCAGTGACCTTCACTGAAGGCGTTGAGGTGATTCCTGGAGGCTTCTACGAGTTTGCCAAGCGCTACCCAATGGATAACGGTGAGTTGTACCCAGGATTTGTAGCTGCATCGGCAGATAAGATCTTCGAGAGTACCAACGGTTAATAGATACAAGACGAGCACCGCTTCGCTTCGAGAGGGTTTTTACTTGGAATCTGAGAAGGCTTCATCTCAAAGGATGAAGTCCGTTGTGAAGCGCAGCGCTCTCGACTCTCAATGTCTAACTCCCAAAAAACAAAAAAGCCACCAAACTTGCATTTGGTGGCTTTTAAATTTTTTAAACGTTAATCGAGATTAACGAGTCCCGTAAACAACGATAGTTTTACCGTGCGCAGAAATTAGGTTCTGCTCTTCTAGCATCTTCAAGATACGACCTACTGTCTCACGAGAACAGCCAACAATTTGACCGATTTCTTGACGAGTGATCTTGATTTGCATGCCGTCTGGGTGCGTCATCGCATCTGGTTGTTTAGCAAGGTTCAGAAGAGTCTGAGCGATACGACCAGTTACGTCTAGGAACGCTAGGTCACCCACTTTTTGGCTAGTAACTTGTAGACGACGAGCCATTTGCGCTGAAAGACGCATTAGGATGTCTGGGTTAACTTGGATAAGTTGACGGAATTTCTTGAAAGAAATCTCTGCCACTTCACAAGGAGATTTAGCGCGAACCCAAGCTGTACGCTCTTGGTCTTCTTCGAATAGACCAAGCTCACCAATGAAGTCGCCTTGGTTTAGGTAAGAAAGGATCATTTCCTTACCTTCTTCGTCTTTGATAAGAACCGCAACAGAACCTTTAACGATGTAGTACAAAGTCTCTGCTTTTTCGCCCGCGTGAATTAGCGTGCTCTTTGATGGGTACTTATGAATATGACAGTGTGAAAGAAACCACTCTAATGTTGGGTCGGTTTGAGGTTTACCTAGAACCATAATATCTCACTTCCTCTGCAGGGTACGCTTGCGCTATCCATATTTTAGCTAAGCCTGAATTGGCTTACTAGAATAAGAGCACTTTTTATATGCTGCAAGCTCTCTTGTGTTTCGGTTAGAAATAGTATCCTTTTTCGGAAACGATTTCTTGATTTTAATCGTGCCATGATTGAGATTTTGTAAGCAAAACTGTGCACATGATCACGGTATGAAAAGTAAACACTCAATTAACGAGGTTTTTAGCCAATTTTTCCGGTTTCGATGAGTTGCTGCAGAATCGGTCTCACTATGAGCTCCATTGCAAAGCTCATCTTACCGCCAGGAACCACAATGGTGTTATGGCGAGACATGAAGGAGCCATCAATCATCGCCAACAAATACGGGAAGTCGACATTCTTGATACCGCGCAGGCGGATCACTACGAAGCTTTCATCCAAGCTAGGGATGCCTTTAGCGTTAAGTGGGTTAGAAGTATCGACGGTTGGTACGCGTTGGAAGTTGATATGTGTGCGAGAAAATTGCGGGGTAATGTAGTTCAGGTAATCGTCCATCGAGCGCACGATCGAATCCATCACCGCTTCTCTTGAATGACCACGATCGCGCGTGTCACGAACAAACTTTTGGATCCATTCCAAGTTCACAATCGGCACCATGCCAATTAGAAAGTCGACGTGACGCGCCACATTGACATCACCATCTACCACGCCACCGTGTAAACCTTCGTAGAACAGCACATCGCTGTTTTCTGGCAGATCTTGCCAAGGCGTAAAGGTGCCCGGCATTTGGTTGTATGGAACGGCTTCATCAAAAGTGTGCAGATAGCGGCGCACGCTGCCAGTGCCATCTTCACCGAACTGACGGAAGAACTCTTCTAGCCCCGGAAAGTCATTGGCTTGTGGACCAAAGTAGCTGATGTGTTTGCCTTGCTCACGCGCTTTGCGGATTTCGACATCCATCTCTGGACGTGTAAAGCGGTGGAAGCTGTCACCTTCAACCCACGCTGGTTTGACGTTCATCATATTGAACATCTTACGGAAGGCTTCAGAAGTGGTGGTTGTGCCGGCACCGGACGAACCAGTAACCGCAATGATTGGGTGTTTCGCTGACATGACAAACCTTGTCGAAAATTACTTACCTGTAAAGTGCAGCACACGTATGCTGCACGGTCGATAACCCACTATAGCACGTAACAAGCCCTTGTCATCGAGTGGGATACGGTAAAATGTGAAGGGTCTAAAACTTTGCTTTTAGTTGGATATCAACCGTTTCATGAAGCTCAGAAAATACGATGACCGCTTCGCCTTTCTCTAATTGGGATTTGACCTGATCGATTTTACTCTGCAGTGAAACTTCGACTGAGCCGTAGTCGGTGCCTTCACGTAGCACGAATTCTCGGATCAGGTTTTCTAGTGTTTCTGGCGCAATGTCTTGCCATGGAATGATCATAAATACCTCAAACTTTTATGATGTTTAAGCGCGCCTCTTAGGTTGTTGGTGTCTGGCGCGCCTAGGTAGTTTACTGTGTTCGCGGTACGGATACAGCAGAAAGGTAGTCAGCAGCGATACTTTCGTAATAAGCCGGTAATGCTTCTTCCAACCAGAACTTAGGTTTTAATGCCGTGCCCGTCAGGAAGCCAACGTGTCCACCATGTTCATAAAGCCGATAATCAATGTTGTCTGGCAATACGAATTTTGGGATCACCTCTTCGGTCATAAACGGATCGTCTTTGGCGTGGATGATCAAGGTTGGCAAGGTGATCTGTTGCAACTTGCTTAAGCCTGAACATTGATCGTAATAATCTTGCGCGTCTTTAAAACCATGCAGAGGCGCGGTGATCAAGTCATCAAATTCATACAAGCGAGTCACGCGTTTGATCGAGTTATACGACAAGGCGAGTTCACCTTGGATTAAGTCGTGCTTTTGCAGTGCATTGCGTTTGAGTGAAGAGAGCAAGTAACGTCGGTAAACTTTCGAGAAGCCCTGTTCAATACGATTGGCACATGCTGCTAAGTCCAGTGGTGCAGAGACAATGGTTGCGGCACTTAATATTGGGTCGTCTTTATACTCAGCCAAGTAGTTCGCCAGCATGTTACCGCCAAGGGAAATGCCGACCGCAACTTTAGGGTTGTTAGGGAATTGCTGATTGAGTTGCTCAAGAAAGAAACGAGCATCCGTTACTTCGCCAGAATGATAGGCGCGGGCTTTCTTGTTTGGCTTACCGCTGCAACCACGAAAGTGCATCATCACTGACAGCCAACCTGATTTAGAGAAGGCGTTCATCAAACCGTTCGCATACGGACTATAGAAGCAGCCTTCTAAGCCATGAAAGAGGACGAAGATTGGTTTGTTGTGAGCGGCTTCAGAATCTGGCTGTTGTGACCACGCCAAATCTAAGAAGTCACCATCCGGTGTATCGAGTGTTTGCCAAATAGGCGTAAACAACGCTTTCTTGCGGATAAAGCGTGGCAATAGCGTCTGAAGATGCGGGTTCTTAATCCCGGCGGCTGCGAAAAATTGTGTCATACCTAACTGCTCTTATATGGTCCTTCAATGTTCGCTGAAGAACTTATTAATATAATCCTTTATAGCTTTAGTATAGATATTTTACTGGTTTATGACTGATTTATGGATATTGAATGTTTGGAACTGGAATGGAGAATGCCTGTTGCAGATGCTCTCCACCTAACTGGCGACAGTATCTCAGCGTCAGTGGTTCGCCATCATTCTTGACTAATCTGAGTGAGTTGACGCAGTCGACGAGGTCGGACTGTTGCTGTTTTTCGAGCTGCAATTCGAACTGTAATGCTTCGCGATAAAGCGCGTCATTAACTTGTGATTTGAGGTGGCGACGAAGTTCACGGTAAGAGTGGAGCAGGGTTTCACTTCGACCAAGGCAGCCTTGCACCATGTGCCAGTCTTGCTCTTGGAAAATCACCTGCTGCTCATCGAGCCATCTGAGCAGCAGTAATAGGTTCACGTTGCCGTGGTAGTTGTTTTGCAATGATAAGCACGCTTCCTTCACTTCTCGCACACCATAAAATTGCAGACTGAACTGCCAAAGGTGTTCTAGGGTAAGAGTGTATTCTGCGTGCTCGTTTGTCATTGATTAAACTCTAGTTCCATCTGCTCGAGTGTTTCTTGGGCAGACATCCATTCCATTTCTACTTCTTCAAGATCTGCTTTGCTAGAAGCTTGAAGCGCCAACACTTCGTTAAGTTTAGCCTTGTTTTCGGCTTCATACAGCGAGTTATCCGCTAATTGCTCTTCTGCTTTCGCTAGAGCTTCACCTAACTTATCCATTTTGTTTTCTAACTGTGTCAGCGTTTTGCGAATTGGTGCGGTCTGCTTACGAAATTCTGCTTCGCGTCGCTTTTGCTCTTTTTTCGCCGCTGCACTGTTGGCGTTATCTTTAACTGGTTGAGCAGCTTGTGCTTCTTTACGCTCGGCTTTTTGTTGCTCGGTCAACCACTTGTAGTAATCGTTCAAGTCACCGTCGAATGGTGCGACTTGGCGATCGTGCACAAGGTACAAATCATCTGTGGTTGCACGCAATAGGTAGCGATCGTGCGAAACAATCACCATCGCACCTTCGAATGTTTGCAGTGCCATGGTCAGTGCTTGGCGCATGTCCAAGTCCAAGTGGTTGGTCGGTTCATCGAGTAGCAATAGGTTCGGTTTCTGCCACACAATTAATGCCAATACCAAACGTGCTTTCTCACCACCTGAAAACGGTGCGACTTTCTCAAGCGCTTTATCACCTTGGAAACCAAAGCTACCTAGATAATCACGTAGCTGCTGCTCGGTTTGATCTGGTGCGATTTGCATCATGTGCTGCAGCGGTGTTTCTTCTGGGTGCAGTGTTTCTAGTTGGTGCTGAGCGAAGTAACCGATCTTCACGCCTTGTGAATAAGTGAGATCGCCGCCTTGCGCTTTGAGCTCACCAGACAGCAATTTGATCAAGGTTGATTTACCCGCGCCGTTACGACCAAGTAGACCAATACGGCTGCCCGGCACTAAGTTAAGGCGGATCTTCTCTAAGATCAGGTTGTCACCGTAGCCTGCCGATACTTCATCCATCATCATGATTGGGTTTGGTAGGGCTGCAGGATCGCGGAACTGGAAACTAAATGGGTTATCGAACTGCGCTGGCAGTACCTTCTCCATACGCTCCAGCGCTTTAATACGGCTTTGTGCTTGGCGCGCTTTGGATGCTTTGTAACGGAAGCGGTCAATGTAGCTTTGCATGTGCGACATCTGTTTCTGTTGCTTCTCGAACATCGCCTGTTGCAACACCATCTTTTGTGCGCGTTGGTTTTCGAATGACGAGTAGTTACCCGTGTATTCGTTCAACTGCTGGTTCTCGATGTGAATGATGTGACCAACGATCGGGTCCAAGAAGTCACGGTCGTGCGAGATCAGAATCAGTGTGCCAGGGTAGTTTTGTAGCCAGCGCTCTAGCCACATTACCGCGTCCAAATCCAAGTGGTTGGTTGGTTCGTCGAGTAACAGTAGATCAGAACGACACAATAGCGCTTGAGCCAAGTTAAGGCGCATACGCCAACCACCCGAGAACTGAGTCAGGTTCCAACTCATTTGCTCTTGGCTAAAGCCCAGACCATCAAGCAGTTCGGCAGCACGTGCGCGAATGCTGTAACCACCAATGGTTTCAATTTTGCCGTGGATCTCCGCAACTAGGGTGCCGTTGTCTTTCTCTTCGGCGATCGCCAGTTGAGCTTCAAGATCGCGGAACTCACGATCACCATCAATCACGTATTCCAGTGCGCTACGGTCGAGTGCAGGCGTTTCCTGTGCAACCCAAGCCAATTCCCAATGTTGAGGTTGGCTAAATGAGCCTGCATCAATCGACAGTTCATCTTTTAGTAGGGCAAACAGAGTTGATTTACCACAGCCGTTTTTACCAACCAGACCCACTTTGTCGCCCGGGTGAATGGTTGCAGATGTTTGGTCTAAAAGAGGTTTACCGCCACGCAGTAACTGAATATCAGAGAAGGTAATCATAGAGTTTTAATTCACTTTGCGCAGTGCGCGTTTCTTGGTCGTTGATCTCGCGGTGAATAGTAGGGGTATTGGCGGGAAAAGTCGATCTCTGCGCTTTAATTGCATTATGCTATACAAAAAAGTATAACAAACTGATAACGATAATTTTCCCTGAGAAATCAACACAAGGACGACCATTTGGCTGTTGCTACGCCCATTCCTCCGAGGGTTCTGGTTATTTATGCTCACCCAGAACCGCAAAACTCTATTGCCAACCAAGTGATGATTAAAAAAATCGAATCACTGGGTCATGTCACCGTGCACGATCTTTATGGCGCGTACCCTGATTTCTTTATTGATGTGAACTACGAACACGATCTGCTGATGACGCATGATGTGATCGTTTTTCATCATCCTCTCTATATGTATTCCTGTCCTGCACTGTTGAAAGAATGGATGGATCGTGTGTTGGGCAAAGGTTTTGCGTTCGGTGATGGTAGCGCATTAGCGGGTAAGTACTGGCGCAGTGTGATCACTACTGGCGGTAAAGAGGATGCGTTCAGCCCGATGGGTTACAACAAATACCCACTTGAGCAAATTCTACAACCGTTTGAACTGACTGCCGCTTTATGTCAGATGCATTGGATTGAGCCTTTAGTGCTGTACTGGTCGCGCAATGTATCGGACATCGAACGTTATCAGCATGCTGAACAATATCGTCAATGGCTGAACAACCCCCTGAGAGAGTGGGATGAGCAAGGAGGTTACCATGGCGATAACCAGTGAGTTTCTTCAAAGTAGTGTGGTATTCCTTTCTGCTGCCGTTATTGCAGTGCCGATTGCCCAGCGACTTGGTCTGGGCTCTGTGCTTGGCTACCTGATTGCAGGCGTTCTAATTGGTCCTTGGGGGCTGGGGTTAATCAGTGATGTGGACGCGATTCTCCACTTCGCCGAACTCGGGGTGGTGTTGCTGCTGTTCTTAATTGGTTTGGAACTCAACCCTAAAAAGTTATGGCAGATGCGCGGACCAATCCTCGGTCTGGGTGGCGCTCAAGTTATTGTCACCACGGCGGTGATAGGCAGCATCGTCAGCCTGTTTGGATTGAGCATGCAAGTGAGCTTAGTGATCGGTATGGGCTTGGCACTCTCGTCCACCGCGATTGCACTAAAAGTGATCGAAGAACAGGGGCAAGCCGGCACGGAAACCGGACAATCTGGTTTTGCTGTGTTGCTGTTCCAAGATATTGCCGTCATCCCGATGCTCGCCATGCTGCCATTACTCGCCGGTGGTCAAAGCGGTGGTGATTGGTTAGATGCTATTTGGGTATTAGGCAGTGTGGCTGCGTTATTAGTTGGCGGTCATTTCCTCTTACGTCCTTTGTTCCGTTTTGTGGTGATGAGTGGTGTGCGAGAACTCTTCACCGTTGCCGCCCTCCTAGTCGTACTTGGCATTTCTGTTGCGATGCAAAAGCTGGGGCTGTCGATGGCACTCGGTACTTTCTTAGCGGGTGTGTTACTGGCAGAAAGTGAATACCGTCATGAACTAGAAATCGCGATTGAACCGTTTAAAGGTCTGCTGCTTGGCTTGTTCTTTATTGCTGTGGGTATGGCAGTGAATCTTGGTTTATTAGCCTTGCAACCGTTCGCAATTATTGGTGCCGTGATTGCTCTTGTGGTGGTCAAAGGTTTGGTTCTGTATGTTTTGGCTCGCACTGCTCGAGTTCGTGCGAAGTCGCGCAGTCGTATGGCAGCGATTTTGAGCCAAGGTGGTGAGTTTGCGTTTGTGATTTTCACCGCGGCAAGCCAAGAAGGTATCTTAACCAAGGAGCAAGTTGCCTTTTTGTTGGTGGTGGTGAGCTTGTCGATGGTGACCACGCCGCTGCTGCTCATGGGACAGAAAAAATGGTTTGCGCACACGCTTAACCAAGAAGAAGAGAGCGTCACGACCAATGTGGTGGATCGTCGACCACGTGTGATCATCGCGGGCTTTGGTCGTTTTGGTCAGATTGTCGGCCGCTTGATGTACGCCAACAAGATCAAAGTAACAGTACTAGAAAGTGACGCGAGCCAAATCCACTTGCTGCGTAAATACGGTTATAAGGTGTTTTATGGTGATGCGACTCAGATTGATTTGTTACGCGCCGCGGGAGCGGATAAAGCAGAAGCCTTAGTGATCTGTACCGACTCACCAGATGAGGTGATGGCGATTGTCGACATTTGCCGTGCGCACTTTCCGAAGTTGAAGATCCTTGCCCGTGCTCGCAGCCGCGTAGAAGCCTACCAGTTAATGAACCATGGCGTGCAAAATTACTCGCGAGAAACCTTTTTAGGCGCATTAGATCTAGGTCGCCAAGCGCTCGTAGAATTAGGCATGCACCCGTATCAAGCAAAGCGGGCAGAAGCACATTTTCGCAAGCTAGATAATGCTATGCTCAAAGACTTGTTGCCTCAGCACAATGAGGACAAAGAACTCGCTCAACGCTCGAAAGAAGCACGTAAAGAACTAGAAGAAATCTTCGGTCGTGAAATGGAAAGCGACCAACAGTCGCCAAATCATTGGAAGTAGTACCCGCGCAGCATCAAGCGGGAAAAGGAACAAAAGTGAAAGCCAAGAAACGTTTTATCGCGGGTGCAAGCTGCCCGCAATGCAGTCAGCAAGATACTCTGCGCTGGTGGATTGATAACAACATTGAGCTGGTTGAGTGTGTCGACTGCGATTATACCGAGCAGCGTAAACCGCAATCTGTAGAAAAAAATAAACACTCAGAACAAGAAATGATCGGGATTTTTAAGCCTGAGTAATTGAACTTCGTTAATTGATCCCCATAATACTATCATCTCGGTACTTAACCCCATTCTGGTTAGGTCAATTAATCTCCCTGGAGTTAGTATGAAAATTGAAAAGAACGTTGTTGCAAGCCTTGCATACAAAGTAATGTTGGAAGACGGTGTTGTTGTTGATCAATCAACTTCTGAAGCACCTCTTGATTACCTTCACGGTCACAACAACCTAATCACTGGTCTTGAGAAAGAACTAGAAGGTAAAGTGGCTGGCGACAAGTTCTCAGTAACAGTAGCTCCTGAAGATGCGTACGGCGACCACAACGATGCACTAGTGCAACGTGTTCCTGCAGACGTATTCCAAGGCGTTGACCAAATCGAAGTTGGCATGCGTTTTCTAGCAGATACTGACCAAGGTCCAATCCCTGTAGAAGTAACTGAAGTAGACGGCGACGAAGTTGTTGTAGACGGCAACCACATGCTAGCTGGTCAAACACTAACTTTCGAAGTAGAAGTTATGGCTACTCGTGAAGCGACAGCTGAAGAGATCGAACACGGTCACATCCACCAAGGTGGCGGCTGCTGTGGCGGTCACGACCACGATCACGAAGGCGGCTGCTGTGGTGGCGAAGAAAAAGCTGACGACCACGAATGTTGTGGCGGCGGCGGTTGCGGTTCTCACTAATCGCACGCTCTTCACTAGATAACGCTATCTAGTAAAGCTTTAAAAAGCGCAGGTTGAGGTTTCAACTTGCGCTTTTTGTTTATCTGGGGTGTAGTGCCAATCATACAAGGAATAACAGTTGGACAAAGCGATGACGAAACCTTTCTCGATTGCCATTCATGGCGGTGCAGGCACTATCTTGCGTGAACAGATGAGTGACGAACTGCAACAATCCATCTTGGCGGATTTAGAAGCTGCGGTAAAAGCGGGGCATCAAATCCTAGCAACAGGTGGTGAAGCCATAGATGCGGTCGTGGCGGCAGTGAAAGTGCTGGAAGACTCTCCTAATTTTAATGCGGGTAAAGGCTCAGTACTGACCCATAACGAGATGGTCGAAATGGATGCCTCTGTGATGGATGGTCGACATCAAGACGCAGGGGCAGTCGCTGGGGTGCGTCATATCAGAAACCCCATTGAACTCGCTCGTGACGTGATGCGAAACAGCAACCATGTATTGTTGGTGGGCGAGGGCGCAGAGAAGTTTGCTTTTGAACAAGGTCATGAGTACACCGAGCAGGATTACTTCTTTACCGATCGCCGCTATGAGCAGTTGCTGTCTATGCGTGAGAAAGGACTGTTTGCTCTGTCGGAATCTCGTTACCCAGATGATCGTAAGCACGGTACGGTTGGTGCAGTGGCATTGGACCAACAAGGCAACTTAGCCGCTGCCACCAGTACTGGTGGCGTGACCAACAAGAAATACGGTCGAGTGGGAGACTCCGCTCTGATTGGTTGTGGTACGGTGGCAGAGAATGGTGTCGTCGCGGTTTCCACTACGGGGGTCGGTGAGTTCTTTATTCGTAAACGTGTTGCGGAAGACGTTGCAGCACGCATGCGTTATTTGCAAGAAGACGTTCATACGGCGTGCGAACACATTATTCAGGGTGATTTAAAAGCAATGGGCGGCGAAGGTGGTTTGATTGCAATTGATGCTAAAGGTGAGCTGCACTTTGCGATGAACAGTTCTGGCATGTACCGAGCTGGCATCAATACGCAAGGCGAGCTGACCGTTAAAATCTACGCAGACGAATAATTTCGTCCCGCTCATTCCTAAGCAACATTTTTAAGTAGCGAATACAACAAAGCCCAGAACACGTTCTGGGCTTTATGCTATTTGAGCCTGCATTTTAATAATGCGGTGGTGGGGTTTCTTCTGACGGATCGGCTAAATTCGACGAGTCCATATTTTTCACTTTACCTACCACATATTTCATCTGATCGAGCATCTTGGTAATTTGCAGTTGTTGCTGCGACAAGGCGCCGTTCAGATCTTCAATAGTCTGTTCTTGGAACGCAAGCTGACATTCTAAGTCATTGATGCGTGCTTCCAATTGCTGAATGATTTTATCTGTCATGATCCGTTCTCTAGCTGCCAAGCTTGGGCAATGCCCGCAGAAGTGGCAGTAATTACACGTTGCTTGGAATCAAAGGCTGCATCATACACGACCGCGCGGGGAGGGCGAGTATCTTTTTTCGGCTCAACTTCAAATCCATCGACGCGTTTGCCGGTCTGGGTATCCCACACCATCACACGACCTGAAGGTGTGCCAGTTACTAACAAGCTGCCATCATCGGAGAAGCGCGCCGTCGAAAAGATTAACTGACGAGACCAACTGCTCAGTTGCGTGACTTCTTCACCCGTCTCTAAATTCCAGATGATGGCTTGGTTGCCACCGTCTGAGGTCATGGCCAGTTTGCCATCTCTCTGTAAAGCGACTCTGACTACACGTTGGTCGTGCTCAAAGGTACGCAATACCAGCCCTGTTTCGGTATCCCACAGATACGCTTTGTAGTCGTTGCCACCTGTGAGAGCGAAGCGACCGTTGGGCGAGATAGCGACAGAATTGACTTTTTCTTGGTGCGCAAGGAACTCTAGCCGACGACCAGTGACTAAGTTGACGTAAATCGCTTTACCGTTGGACAGTCCAAGTAATACCTGTTCACCGTTACTGGTGATATCAACGTCTCGAATCAGTGCGTCATCGATAGACCACAGCCCTTCAGCTTGAGTCCATCCGAGATCCCACACAGCGAAGTTCATTTGGCTTGCTGTGACTGCATAACGACCATTGTCTGAAATGCGAATATGGGAGACCACGTTGGCGGCTTGATCGAGTTCACCCAGCTTTGCGAGTTGTTTGTTTTGCTCCAAATCCCAAAGAACCAATTGGTGCTCTTTGGAGTACAGCAGCGCAAATCGACCATCTCGGCTGAGCGCAAAGCTGGTGGAACCTTGTGGTTCGAGTGACCAACGTTGAACATCACGATCGGTAAAAAAGCATCCATTTAACGTGGTGATGACAATTAAATATAGGAATAAATGAGAAATTCTTTGCATCACATCTAATAATCCGGTTTGTGTCTTAAGACATATAGCTAGTATATTGGTATAACGATTGTCTTCACTAGTCTCATAGAAGATTTGTGCACAACAACCAGTGGCTAAGCCATTATTGGGAGAATTTAATGAAATCAGTTTTAAAAGTGTCGCTACTTGCTGCAACAGTAATGCTAGCGGTAGGTTGTCAAAAAGAAGAAACAAAACCAGAAGCAGCACCTCAAGCAGAACAAGTTCAAGCAGAAACTGGTAAAGCAGTTCACTTTAAAACAGACGATGACAAAGCGGCTTACGCGATCGGTGTTTCATTTGCTAACTACCTAAGCACTAGCATTGAAAAACCAAGCGAAATTGGCATCAACCTAAACAAAGACCTAGTTCTTAAAGGTATCGAAGACGTATTTAAAGATAAAGCAGCGCTAAACGAAGAAGAAACTCGTGCCGCTCTAGAGTCTCTAGACAAGCGTGTTGCAGAAACCATGCAAAAGCAAGCGGCTGAGAAAGCAGCTGAAGCGAAGAAAGCTGGTGATGACTTCCGTGCGGAATTCGAGAAGCAAGAAGGCGTAGTGAAGACAGAATCTGGTCTTCTATACAAAGTTGAAACACCGGCTGAAGGCGAGAAGCCAAAAGACACCGACACAGTTCAAGTACACTACAAAGGTACTCTGATCGACGGCACTCAATTCGACAGCTCTTACGATCGTGGCGAACCAGCAACATTCCCGCTAAACCGCGTAATCCCAGGTTGGACTGAAGGTGTTCAGCTAATGCCTGTAGGTTCTAAGTTCAAATTCGTTATCCCGCCAGAGCTAGCATACGGTGACCAAGACACACCGAGCATTCCTGCTAACTCAACGCTAGTATTCGAAGTTGAGCTACTAAAAATTGAGAACGACAACGCTGCTCAATAATTATCCTTAGCGATAACTCGATGAAAAAAGGTCCGTTTTACGGGCCTTTTTTGTTCTAGGTCACTAGTTGGTGAGTTTGCTAGGTTGCCTTTCAAATTTTCTGATAAACTTACACCAATTTGTTGATTTTTCGCTCGAAGGCTTATGACAACTACAGAAACAATAAATGCGGAAATGTTGCTCGAAATGGAATCTGTCAACGTGATGCCATTTACCGAGCACGATAAAATCATCTTGAGATCTTACGAAGCGGTCGTTGACGGCATTGCCAGTCTTATTGGTCCGTTCTGTGAGATCGTTCTTCACTCACTGGAAGACCTCAATACCTCTGCAATCAAAATCGCTAACGGTGAGAACACCGGTCGTCAGGTAGGTTCTCCTATCACTGACTTAGCACTTAAGATGCTGAAAGACATCGAAGGTTCTGAGCGTAACTTCTCACGTTCGTACTTCACCCGCGCTAAAGGCGGCGTATTAATGAAGTCGATCACCGTTGCTATTCGTAACGGCGAAAACCGTGTGATTGGTTTGCTTTGTATCAACGTCAACCTTGATGCGCCTTTCTCTCAAGTGCTGCAATCTTTCATGCCAACGCAAGAAGCGAAAGAAGCGGCGTCATCCGTTAACTTCGCAAGTGATGTTGAAGAACTCGTAGACCAAACGGTTGAGCGTACGATTGAAGAGATCAACGCCGACAAATCCGTCTCGAACAACACCAAAAACCGTCAGATAGTGATGGAACTGTACGACAAAGGTATTTTCGATATCAAAGACGCTATCAACCGTGTCGCAGATCGCCTGAATATCTCTAAACACACCGTTTACCTATACATTCGTCAGCGTAAGACTGAGGACGAATAAGCGTGAGTGGATTAACTTACACGCTGGTAGTGAACGGCCCGGTTTACGGCAGTCAATCGGCGCGCAGCGCATATCAATTCGCACAAGCAGTAATTGAACAAGGACATACTTTGGTGAGTGTGTTCTTTTACCAAGATGGCGTCACCAATGGTACGGCTTTGAGCGTGCCTGCCAACGACGAGTTTGACCTAACCAAAGCATGGCAATCACTCGCACAGCAACACGATGTTCGTTTGGAAACCTGCGTAGCAGCCGCTTTGCGTCGCGGCATCATCAGCGAAGATGAGGCGAATCAACATGGTCTTGAGCAGAACAACCTAGCGACAGGGTTCGAGCAAGCCGGTTTGGGGAGCTTAGCCGAAGCCATGTTAACGCAAGATAGAGTGGTTCAGTTTTGAGTCAGTTAACTTACCTATTTCGTAGCGCGCCTCATGGTAACAATGCAGGGCGTGAAGGTGTGGATGCGCTGTTAGCAGCGTCTGCGTACTGTGAAGACATCACCGTTCTATTTGTTGGGGATGGTGTGTATCAGTTACTGCTTGGACAAGAGCCTAAAGGCATCTTAAGCAAAGACTACGCTCCAATGTTGAAGTTGTTCGACTTGTACGACATTGAGCAAGTGTTTGTTTGTGCCGATTCGCTTGCCGAGCGTGGCTTGGCTCAAGCCGATTTAGTCATTAATGCAGAGGCGCTAAATACAGAGCAACTAAAAGCTCAACTACAACAAGCGGGCAAACTGCTGTCATTCTGAGGAAGCCATGTTACATATCATCAAATCCGTAGCTGCATTAGACGATGCAATGGCACTGTACAGTGAGCAAGATGATGTCTTGTTGATTGAAGATGCCGTGTATGCTGCGAACCCTCAGCATAAGGCGTTCAGCAAGGTAAAAGGTCCATCAGTGTTTGCGCTACAAAGCGATATTGAAGCCCGTGGTATGAGCAATCGTATCAGCCCATCTATTGAGGTGATTGGCTATGCTGGCTTTGTTGAACTAACAGCAAAACAAGCCAAATCTCTGACTTGGGATTAACCCTTCTTTCCTGTCGATTGAGCTTTACGGACTAATTACCCTAATTGAACAAAAAAGATCCGTATATTTCTTGACACACCTCTCACTGCTGCATAGAATTTTGCGTCCCTAACTGCCAAGTGCTGTTAGGGATAGATTTTTCACAAAGCTTACTTTCAAGTAAATCAGGAGCTAGTTAATGGCAACTATTAACCAGTTGGTACGTAAGCCACGTGCAAAGCAAGTTGTTAAAAGCAACGTGCCTGCACTAGAAGCGTGCCCACAAAAACGTGGTGTATGTACTCGTGTTTACACTACTACACCTAAAAAACCTAACTCAGCACTTCGTAAAGTTTGTCGTGTACGTCTGACAAACGGCTTCGAAGTTACATCGTACATCGGCGGTGAAGGTCACAACCTTCAAGAGCACAGTGTTGTACTAATCCGTGGCGGTCGTGTAAAAGACCTTCCGGGTGTACGTTACCACACTGTTCGCGGTGCACTTGACTGTGCTGGCGTTAACGACCGTAAACAAGGTCGTTCTAAGTACGGTGTGAAGCGTCCTAAGTCTTAATGGATTCCGTTAAGTAAGGCCAAACACTAAATTATTTTTAATTTTTTGAAAAAACTGAAAAGTTTTGGATAAAACCTGAAGAAGACAACGGAGAAAATCCATGCCACGTCGTCGCGTCATTGGTCAGCGTAAGATCCTTCCAGATCCAAAGTTCAAATCTGAACTGCTGGCAAAATTCGTTAACATCCTAATGGTTGACGGTAAAAAATCTACTGCAGAAAAAATCGTTTACACTGCACTAGATTCTATGGCTGAAAAGTCTGGTAAAGACCACTTAGCTATTTTTGAAGAAGCTCTTGAAAATGTTCGCCCAGCGGTAGAAGTTAAATCTCGCCGTGTAGGTGGTTCAACTTACCAAGTACCTGTAGAAGTACGTCCGGTTCGCCGTAACGCACTTGCTATGCGTTGGTTGGTTGAAGCTGCGCGTAAGCGTGGTGAAAAATCTATGGCTCAACGCCTAGCTGCTGAAATGCTAGACGCGTCTGAGAACAAAGGTACTGCGGTTAAGAAACGTGAAGACGTTCACCGCATGGCTGACGCAAACAAAGCGTTCGCTCATTACCGTTGGTAATACCTTTTCAGTGCTGCAAGGTTCCTTGCAGCACTTCTTTAGTTCCTATGCCTATGCTAGGAACTATTGCTATATCTAGGGGATAGCATTTTTTAGTTATAGCAATAGTCCCTATCTCTAAGTTAAGAGGATTCAATCGTGGCTCGCAAAACTCCTATTGAGCGCTACCGTAACATCGGTATCTGTGCTCACGTAGATGCAGGTAAAACAACCACTACTGAACGTATTCTGTTCTACACTGGTCTGTCTCATAAAATCGGTGAAGTTCACGATGGCGCAGCAACCATGGACTGGATGGAGCAGGAGCAAGAACGTGGTATCACAATCACGTCTGCGGCGACTACTACCTTCTGGCGTGGTATGGAAGCACAATTCCAAGAGCACCGCGTTAACATCATCGACACTCCTGGACACGTTGACTTTACTATCGAAGTAGAGCGTTCTCTACGCGTACTTGATGGTGCAGTTGTTGTGTTCTGTGGTTCATCTGGTGTTGAACCTCAGTCTGAAACTGTATGGCGTCAAGCTGACAAGTACCACGTTCCACGTATGGTATTTGTAAACAAGATGGACCGTGCAGGCGCTGACTTCCTACGCGTTGTGGACCAAATTAAAAACCGTCTTGGTGCGAATCCTGTTCCAATCCAACTAAACGTTGGTGCAGAGGATGATTTCCGTGGTGTTATCGACCTTATCAAGATGAAGATGATCAACTGGAATGAAGCCGACCAAGGTATGTCGTTCACATACGACGAAATTCCAGCTGACATGCAAGAGCTTGCAGAAGAATGGCGCAACAACCTAGTTGAAGCGGCAGCAGAAGCAACTGAAGAGCTAATGGACAAGTACCTTGAAGAAGGTGAACTGTCTGAAGCAGAGATCAAACAAGCTCTACGTACTCGTACACTAAACAACGAAATCGTACTGGCTACTTGTGGTAGTGCGTTCAAAAACAAAGGTGTTCAAGCAGTACTAGACGCAGTGATCGAGTTCTTGCCATCGCCAATCGACGTACCTGCAATTAAAGGTATCGACGAAAGAGAGAACGAAGTTGAGCGTCACGCAGACGACAACGAACCGTTCTCAGCACTAGCATTCAAGATCGCGACTGACCCATTCGTGGGCACGCTAACTTTCATGCGCGTTTACTCAGGTGTTGTGAACTCAGGTGATGCTGTTTACAACTCAGTAAAAGACAAGAAAGAGCGTTTCGGTCGTATCGTTCAGATGCATGCGAACAAGCGTGAAGAAGTAAAAGAAGTTCGCGCTGGTGATATCGCAGCTGCTATCGGTCTGAAAGACGTTACAACAGGTGACACACTATGTGACCAGAACCACAAAGTGATTCTAGAACGCATGGAATTCCCTGAACCTGTAATTCAGATCGCTGTAGAACCTCGTTCTAAAGCAGACCAAGAGAAAATGGGTATCGCGCTAGGTAAACTGGCAGCGGAAGACCCATCATTCCGCGTGGAAACGGATGACGAAACAGGTCAGACTCTGATCTCTGGTATGGGTGAGCTTCACCTAGATATCATCGTTGACCGTATGAAGCGTGAATTCAGCGTTGACTGTAACGTTGGTAAACCTCAGGTTGCTTACCGTGAAACCATTCGTGGTAAAGCGGAAGTAGAAGGCAAGTTCGTTCGTCAATCTGGCGGTCGCGGTCAATACGGTCACGTATGGATCAAACTTGAACCTTCAGAGCCTGGTGAAGGTTTCGTATTCGTAGACGAGATTGTGGGTGGTGTGGTTCCTAAGGAATACATCAGCTCGGTATCGAAAGGTATCGAAGAACAAATGAATAGTGGTGTTCTAGCGGGTTACCCTGTTCTAGATATTAAAGCAACACTATTTGACGGTTCTTACCACGATGTTGACTCAAGCGAGATGGCGTTCAAGATCGCTGGCTCGATGGCATTCAAGAAAGGTGCACTAGAAGCACAACCTGTGATTCTAGAACCAATGATGAATGTTGAAGTAACTACGCCGGAAGATTGGATGGGTGACGTTGTTGGTGACCTAAACCGCCGCCGCGGTATGATCGAAGGTATGGATGAAGGTGTGGCTGGTCTTAAGATCATTCGTGCTCAAGTTCCACTATCTGAGATGTTTGGTTACGCAACTGACCTACGTTCTGCAACTCAAGGCCGTGCGTCTTACTCTATGGAGTTTAACGAGTACGCTGAAGTACCGAAAAACTTCGCAGATAAAATCATTGCAGACCGTGGTTACTAATTAAAACGCTTTGAGCTGAAAAAAAGTCCAGCTTTTTTTAAAGATCAATGCGTCCAAATATTGCGCTAACAGGCGTTGGCGCATAAAATAACAATTTCTGGCGCGTCGAGATCAATAATGATCACGGCGAATCATAACTAGGAAGGAACACGATTG
>NZ_JAPPTN010000013.1:0-148321 GCF_027587095.1 Vibrio sp. NFR | reverse complement strand
ATTGTCGATGATGGTACTGGCCCTGACCCAGATCCAGATGACGACCGTCCAACGGTATCTATTAGTGATGCTGGCACGATTAACGAAGGTGACACTGCCAACTTCGTTGTCTCGCTCACTAACGAGTCTGAAGCTGCGGTTCAGGTTCAGCTTACTCTTAACACTGGTGACACCGGAGTGGGTGATCTAGGGACGCTTGAATATAATACTGGTTCCGGCTGGGTTGCAGTTCCGAATGATGGTTTAGTCACGGTACCAGCAGGCTCGACTCAATTTGATGTTCGAATTGATACCCTGAACGACGCAGTGTTTGAGCAGGATGAGGACTTCAGTGTTTCTGTTGTAGGCGTTGGTCCTGTATTGGGCTCTGATGTCGGTAATGCAACAATTATCGATAATGATGCACCTCCAGCTATTTCCGACGTTATCGATGCGGTTGTTTCAGAAGAAGGGTTAACCGATGGTATACCTGATTCCACGGGTTCTCCTACCGATACTACAAATGCAGCCAGCTTCTCAGGGTCATTTACAGTTGGAGACCCGGATACAGCGAATGTTTCAGTCGTTCTTTCTGGTCCAAATACACTCACATCAGGTGGAGAGCCTGTGTCTTGGGCATGGAACAGCAATACTCAAACATTGACGGCTTCTACTGCGAGTTTAGCTGTTGTTGCAACTGTTGTTCTCACGGAGCCCGCTGTCTCAGGACAAGGTTCTTGGGATTACAACATCACACTGTTTGAACCACTCGATCATCCGGTGAATGATGTTGAGGATATCATTGACTTTGATTTGCAGATCTCGGTCAGTGATGGTCAAACCACAACGTCTGAAAGCCTCAATGTTATTGTTGAAGATGACCGTCCATCAGTACCAAGTAACGTGCCAGTAGTAGACGTTACAAACTTGGATATCCCCGATGTTATAACTGGACAAGTGAGCTTTACAGGTAATGGTGCAGATTCTTTCAGTAGAACCTTTGGTGACGTTGTTGTAACAGCCGAAGGTTTTATTTCGGATGAATCGGTGACGCTTGGCGCAGCACAAGTCAATCAGTCTTCGGATGGTATTGGGGTTAAAAGCTCAGGTGACAACGGCTTCCCATTGGATAATGAGGTCGATTACCGTTTTGCTAACAATCAAGGTGTATCTGAAAAACTCATCATAGACTTGGGTGATAAAGTTGCGTTTGGTGCGGAAATTGAGTTTGCCAAAATGTTTGGAGGTGAATTAGAAGAAGGGGTCGCATCATTCTATCGAGATGGCGTGCTAATTGCTCAACAAACCTTTACTTCTGATGCTCAAAGTGGTGATTTCGCAGCAAACTTTAGTGTTCAGCAAGGTGGCTTTGATCAGATCATTCTAGAAGCAACGGATAACGGTAATGGACCGAATATTGAAGATAATAGTGATTTTACTGTTAAATCCATTACCTTTATCGGTTCTGATGGTGGTATTCCAATCGCATCCGCAGAGGGAACAATTAGTTCTACATACGGTGCAGATGGTCCGGGCGCAACAGCTTTAACGGGTGCGGAATCAGGTTTACAGACGGCAGGTGGAGACGATATTACAGTCAGCATCGACGCGCAAAACCCTAATCGTTTAGTTGGTTCAACAGATACTGGTGTTGCGTTCGAAGTGCAATTTACACCGAGCACAGGCAAGTGGGAGTTCATCCAATATGAGCCACTCAGCGAACCTATTGGTGATGGTGATATTGACTTCGAGTACACAGTAACGGATGCCGATGGAGACAGTGTTACGGGATCATTTGCAGTTAACCCTGCTATCCCACCAACCATTTCTGGTGCAGTAGCACTTAATGTGTCTGAAGAAGGTTTACCTGATGCGAATGCCGACAATGGAGCATTAGCTGGTTTTATTGATACAACAGATTCCACGAATGATACTGGCTCACTTACATTGGGAGCAACTGTGGAATCCGTCACATTGGGCTTACCAACGACGCTAATTTCAAGTGATGGAGATGCATTAGTTTGGACGCTCTCAAACAACGATAAGACACTTACGGGCTCTGCAAGCGGTCAGCCAATTATTGAGGTGTCGGTTGACGATCTTGGTAATTTATCGACAGAGCTACTAGGAAAAGTCGATCATCCGGATAGTGGTGGCGAAGACGTAATTGATTTAGAAGTTCCAGTGATTGCGTCAAACGCACTTGGTATTACTAGCTCTGCAACTGCTACGGTCGCCATTGAAGATGACTCTCCATTTGCTGAAACGGTTGTTGAAGACGTTAATGCGATGCAAACAACAGGTTCCAACGTTCAGTTGATCCTGGATGTATCAGGATCGATGGGGTGGGATTCAGTTACTGGTTCAAGTTCAAATGTTGTAACTTCGCGTCTTGATGTACTGAAAAGCGCATCGATAGCCTTGTTATTAGAATACCAATTACTTGGAGATACTAAAGTTCAAATCACAACCTTCAGTAGTAATGCAAATGTACTTGGCGAAGATGGTGTTGAATCATCAGATAACAGCTTACCTAATGATTTAACAACAATTTGGATGGATGTTGATCAAGCTATCGCACTGATTAATAGCTTAACTGCAGGAGGCGGTACGGATTACGACGATGCCGTTGCACTTGCTGCCGAAGATGATGTTTGGGGTAATCCTGAGCTACTTGCGGATGCAAACAACCTTAGCTACTTCCTATCGGATGGTAATCCTAGCTCTACCGGGAATCAGATTGATGCAACAGAACAGTCGGATTGGGAAGCGCAGCTAGAGCAATATAATGTAACAGCGCTCGCTTACGGTATTGGTACCGGAGCTGCAACTCAGTTCTTAGAGCCTGTTGCTTATGACGCTAATAATCCAATAGATAAACAAATCGACCCAATTATCGTTCCGGATATTAATAGCCTTCCAGCGATACTCATCCAATCGATCGTAACGCCAATAACTGGTGCTTTAGGTTCGACTGTTATGGGGGGAAGTGCGTCGTTCTTTGGTGCTGATGGCGGCTATGTATCGTCATTTAACTATGGTGGCGCAACGGGTATTACGGTGACGTTTGATGGTACGACTATTACGGTGGATGATGACGCTAACAACACTGGAGCGACAACCATTGTCGATGCAGTTGAAGATACCGTGACGATTGTAGTGGACAGTCAAAACTCTGTAGTTATTGATTTAAACACGGGTGAATACACCTTCTTTGCTTCATCGATTGCGGTTGCTACTCAGTTTGACTTTGATTACGTACTGACTGACGGCGATGGTGATACTACAGCAGAAACCGTTTCATTTGATTTGGAGCCAAACTCTGTTGAAGCTGTAGATGACACAGCATCAACACCTGAAGGGACGCCAATTGTGGTTGATGTACTTTCAAACGATACCAACAGCGACAATGCGGCTACACTAACGTTGGCTGACGCAGTTGTTGATCCAAGTAAAGGTCAAGTACTCGTTGTAGATAATCAGTTGGTATTTATCCCTTCAAATAGTTTGGATGATGGAGATAGTGCAAGAATTTCTTATCGAACTGAGTCATCAAACGGTGATTTTGATATAGGGGCGCTTACGGTGTCTGTTACTGCAAGTGTAGGCGCGCCTTCAGGAGTGGGTGGTAATAGTGATGATACTCTTGTTGGTACAGCTAGTGCCGATATCTTACTTGGAGAGGAAGGAGAAGATACTATCTCGGGCAATGCGGGGGAAGATATCATCATAGGAGGTCTAGACGATGATATCCTGACCGGTGGTGCTGATGGTGATGTGTTTGTTTGGACTCAAATGGATAATGCGGTGGATTCAGTCACAGACTTTGATGCGTCGGAAGGCGACAAACTCGAACTTAGAGATTTGTTCGATGATGTTTCTGGTACCGATATGTCGACGCTGCTTGATGATTTCGAGTCTGGTGACTTCTCTGGACAAGTGAATGGTATTACCTTGTCTGTAACGGAAGATTCTGGAGACTCGACCCTAACCATTAATAAAGGGGGTCAGCAGTTAGATATCAACTTCGATGGCGCATCGGCTGCAGATATTGCCAACAGTATCATTACTAATCTTGAGCAATTGAGAGAATAAAAAAACGGAGCGAAAGCTCCGTTTTCTTTTGAATCTAAAATAGCCAGCGATTAAAGGACCTTACACGCAAAGCCTTTTAGGTAGAAACCTTCTGGGTAAGCGGTATCAGTAGGGTGATCCGCTGCTTGTTCGAAACGTTCCACAAATTTTACTTGGCGATTTGCATCTACTGCGGCATCGGCAATAATTTTTTGGAACAGAACTTGGTCCATCAGACCAGAGCAAGAATAGGTAAGTAGCGTGCCACCAGGGTTTAGAATTTGCATGGCCAACATGTTGATGTCCTTGTAGCCACGACACGCGCCATTTAGTTGTGCTTTGCTTTCAGCAAATTTCGGTGGATCCATGATAACAACGTCGAACTTCGTACCTTGGTCACGGTATTCACGTAGCAGTTTGAACACATCGGCGTTTAGGAATACAGCACGTTTCTTAGAGATATCAAACTCATTCAGCTCTGCATTGAATTTTGCTGTGTCGAGAGCAGGTTGTGATACATCTGCGTTAATAACACGTTTCGCGCCACCTTTTAGCGCGTACAGACCAAAACCACCTGTGTACGAGAAACAGTTGAGAACTTCTTTATCTTTCACGTACTTCATCGCTTGTTGACGGCTATCACGTTGGTCTAAGTAGAAACCAGTTTTATGACCACCAACGATATCTACGCTGATCTTCACGCCGTTTTCTTCAATTACCACTGATTTTGGTGGCTCTTCACCGTGCAATACGCCGGTTGTTTCTTTAAGACCTTCTTTCTTACGTACCGCGACGTCAGAACGCTCGTAAACGTTACAACCAGGGAAACACTCAACTAACGCATCAACAATAGCTTGTTTGTTGTATTCTGCACCTGCACTTAGAAGCTGACACACAAAGAAGTTTTGGTAACGGTCGATCGTAACACCTGGCATACCATCAGACTCTGCTGCGATAAGGCGGTAGCCAGTAAGACCGTCGCGGTCGATAACGTCTTCACGAAGAAGCTGAGCGTTGTTGAAGCGCTTAACGAAGAATGCTTTGTTGATCTCTTCTTTTTCAAAGCTCCAAATACGAGCACGAATTTGAGAAGCTGGAGAATATGCTGCTTTAGCTAGCCATTTCCCGTCGTGAGTAAATACATCAACGGTTTCGCCAAGAGCAGGTTCGCCCTCAACTTTACTGATGCCTCGAGAGAAGATCCATGGGTGCTTACGCTTAACCGATTTCTCACGACCTTTAACCAAATAGATAGCAGCTGTCATTTCTTTAGCTCTTGTTGAATTTTGAAAGGGGCGTATTGTCCGGGATGTTGCCCGCAAAAGCAATATCCATCGACAATCCAATCATTTGTAGAGGCTTTAATTATAAACTTGTGAGTGGAATAACGGACGGGTTTTTCAGGCGCAAAAAAGGGCCACCGAAGTGACCCTAGCTATTAGTGTATGTGATTAAGCTTTCAAGCCAGTCAGCAGTGATTCCATAGTGTCACTTTGGGCACGAAGCTGCTCGACATTCTGAGATGTGGTGCTGATCATCGTACACACATTGTTAGCTTGAATGCGGATCTCTTCAACACTCGATGCAATGTTGTCAGCCACTACGCCTTGTTCTTCAGCTGCCGTAGCGATTTGAACGCTGCTGTCAGAAATAGTTTGGTTCTTGTCTGCAAGTGAGCCAATCTCTTGATTCACTTCGGCCATTAGAGTTTGACCTTCATTCGCATTGTGAACTGTTACTTCCATCAACTTAGTCAGTGATTGACTGTTACGTTGTAGCGCTTCAATCATTGCTTGAATTTCGACGGTTGCTTGTTGAGTCCTGCCAGCAAGAGCACGAACTTCGTCGGCTACGACTGCGAAACCACGACCTTGTTCACCAGCACGCGCCGCTTCAATGGCTGCGTTTAGCGCAAGGAGATTCGTTTGTTCAGAGATACCGTTGATGGTTGTTACCACTTCATCAATCTGCGCCGCGTTTGCATCTAACTCTTCTACCGCTTGAGATGCTGATTGGATCTCAGTGGAAAGGTTGGAGATAGAGTGAAGCGTGTTTTCCACTTTCACCTGACCTGATTGAGCGACGCTGCGAGCATCATCAGTTTGAGTGCTTGAGTCATGAGCCAGCGTTGCTACTTCGCGAATGGTTGATGCCATTTCCTCTGTTGCGCTTGCCAGCGAATTCAAGTGCTCTTGTTGCGTGTTAGAGATTTCAGAACTGTTTTGAATAGATAGGTTTAGATCTGAGCTGATTTGCTGCATAAGCGCCACAGACTCCTGAATCGACTGAACCATCTTTTGTTCACGATCGGCAACTTTATCGATCGTAATAGCAATCTCACTAAACTCGTCACGAACAGGGAAAAAGTTCATACGAGCAGTTAAATCACCGTTTGCCAATGTGTTTAGTGCTTTGTTCATTGTGAACATCGCACCACCGATGAACGTCATGATGTAGTAAACGCCCATTGCAATGATAAACAGAGTGATAAGAATAATGCTTACTTGCGTTGTAGATAGTGCTGTCCATAACGACTGTTCGTGGTTAGCAACGAGACTAAAAGCCCCATTCATAACAGAAACAGCTTCTGGACCTGTACCGAAAGCAATCGTATCTGAACTTGAGATCAGGCTAGCAACTTGAGATTGCGAGAGATTACCTGCCTCGATAAGACCTTTCATTAACATCAACTCTTCCTGATATAAGTCAGTAATAAGTGAGTCTGCGGCACTGTTCAAAACGAGAGTTAGGATGACTAATGCGATGAGAGGGAGCAAGAAGAGTAGGTAGAACTTTTCTTGAATCTTTAAATGGATGAGATATTTGTCAATCCAACGGAAAGGAATTTCTTTCATAATTATTATAACCATATAAAAACCCACTATCCTTAGTGGGGTAAATAGACGGAAATAATATATCACTCAAATTTAGGGAGCGGTATACGGATGGTACTAAAGTGTGAGAAGTTTCTGATAGTAGGTCACGTACAAGGTGTAGGATTTCGATACCACACATCACATCAAGGCTTGAAACTGGGTTTAACCGGGTACGCGAAGAACTTAAATAATGGGGATGTTGAGGTGATTGCTTGCGGCACCGATGAACAAATCGCGGCGTTTTCTAAGTGGTTGGAAGATGGTCCGCGGACGGCAACGGTTGACAGTGTCACTCAAGAGAGTGTGTCTTATAAGCCTTTCCGCGGATTTAAGATCTTATAGCTCCAAGCGCAATAACTCGATAAGCAACAGCTTCACACGCTGGGCTTGTCGACGTAGCGTTGAGGCAGGCGGTTTATAAGCATTTAGCAGGTTTTGGCAAACCAGCTAGCTTAGTCGCTTGCTTTGCGGGACCTTTCTTGAAAAGTTTGAACAGATACTTGCTGTTTCCTTTCTCTGGACCATGCGCTTTTTCCATCGCTTTAACCAGCATTCTTACAGCTGGTGATGTGTTGAACTCTTCATAAAAATCACGCACGAAGTGAACCACTTCCAAATGCGCATCTGTCAGTTCAATTTCTTCTTCTTTTGCTAGAAGCTCAATCATGCCTTCTTCCCACTGTGTGTGGTCAAGTAGGTAGCCTTGAGCATCAGTTTCAATTTCTTTGCCGTTATAAACGAACATAGCTCTATTTCCGCTAAGTAACCATTGATAAGTATAGGGTAGCGTAGAGGTTGGCTTGTGCTCAACAAAAGAATCTGTTGAGTCGACTGAGCGAATTAAATTCATACGATTCAACATATTAAACTGTGGGCGATAATCGTTAAGCTTACACCTTTCGATTTATGCAATAAAATGTAAACCTATGCAGGTTGTTAGAAAATTCTCGGGGTGAGTATTTCTACTTTTGCATGAGTATTCAATTTTTTTGTTTGAGGGGCGGTGTAAAAAGGAAGGTAACATCCACAAGGTAAGGTGCAAAGAAAAAGCCCGAAGTACAACTTCGGGCTTTTTGGAGCTTCAATTCAATCTGACGGTTTAGTCGTCGTTCATGATACCTAGAATGCTTAGTAGGCTGATGAAGATGTTGTAGATTGAAACATACAGCGTAATTGTCGCAGAGATGTAGTTTGTTTCGCCGCCACGGATGATGCCTTGAGTAGTCATCAGGATTGCCATGGTAGAGAAAACAATAAACAAGCTGCTCATTGCTAGGTGCAGGATAGTAGATTGGATGAAGATACTCGCAATCATACCCACAACTAGAACAACGAACAGTGACAGCATTAGACCACCCATCATAGATAGGTCACGCTTAGTTGTCAGTGCGTAAGCAGAAGCTGCCATGAATGACAGAGCAGTACCACCAAGTGCTGTTAGCACAACGTCGCCCATGCCAGCACCGATGTACATGTTTAGAATTGGACCGATGGTGTAACCTAAGAAACCCGTAAATAGGAATGTAAATACAAGACCCATGCTGTTGTTACGGTTCTTTTCAGTCAGGAATAGTAGACCGTAGAAACCGACCAACATTAGGATGATACCTGGACGTGGTAGGTTAAACGCCATCGATACGCCAGCAACCAGTGCTGACCATAGTAGAGTCATAGAAAGTAGTGCATATGTATTACGCAATACTTTGTTGGTTTGTAGAGCACTCTCTTGAGTAGTAGTGCGAGAAAACATAGGACTGTTCATAATCTTCCTCTATAAGGGACTGTCTTATCTTTAATATATAGACATATATGGGCCCGATAGTTCAAAAAATCAAGCCCGCCACATGTACATCTAGAACAAAATAATAATAGAAATAATGTGTTATGTATGTGGCAACTTGTAACACAATATTACCGCCTTGCCTAGCGGAGAAAGGCTTATTATTCAAAGCTCTGAAGACCAGTTCACGTAGAATGTTGTAACGTTGCGCAAATTTACAACGCGTTGAATCAACTGGACTTTCGTAACATGGTCTGTTTGCCAATATGAGAGTAAAGAAAAAGCGCTGATATTAAGCTCAGCGCTTTGTCGGTTATCTCGGTGTTCAGAATGCGTTTAATGGTGAAGAATCTGAGCCAAGAAGTTCTGTGTACGATCCGATTGCGGGTTCTCAAAGAAATCGACAGGATTGTTTTCTTCGATGATTTCCCCCGCGTCCATAAAGATGACTCGGTCGGCGACTTCTTTTGCAAAGCCCATCTCGTGCGTTACACATAGCATGGTCATGCCTTCTTCCGCCAGTTCTACCATTACGTCCAGTACTTCACGCACCATTTCTGGGTCCAGTGCAGAAGTTGGTTCATCAAACAGCATCACTTTAGGGCTCATACACAAAGAACGAGCAATGGCTACACGTTGCTGCTGACCACCGGAGAGCTGCCCCGGATACTTGTCCGCTTGATCGGGGATCTTAACGCGCTCTAAGTACTGCATTGCGATGGCTTCGGCTTCTTCTTTTGGCATTTTCTTCACCCAGATAGGGGCAAGCGTACAATTCTCCAAAACCGTTAGATGAGGGAAAAGGTTAAAGTGCTGGAAGCACATGCCCACTTCACGACGAACCGCCTCAATGTTTTTCAGGTCTTCTGTAAGTTCAGTACCCGACACATAGATGCTGCCAGCTTGATGCTCTTCCAGACGGTTGATACAGCGAATCATGGTCGATTTACCAGATCCGGATGGTCCACAGATGACGATTTTTTCGCCTTTCTTAACGTCTAGATTGATATTCTTTAGTACGTGAAACTCACCATACCACTTATTCATGTCCTTCAACTGGATCATATAATCTTGTTGTTGCGTCATAATACGTCCTTGATCTTGATGAGTTATCGTTTGTGACCGGTATGCAATTTGTTTTCAAGCCATATCGAGTAACGTGACATGCCAAAACAAAATACCCAAAACACTAACGCGACAAATACATAACTTTCTGTTGCGAAGCCTAGCCATTCAGGGTCGGTATTCGCAGCTTGTCCAATGCCCAGTACGTCAAACATACCAATAATAAGCACAAGACTGGTGTCTTTAAAGAGACCGATAAAAGTGTTCACAATAGAAGGGATAGTGATCTTAAGCGCCTGTGGCAAAATGATCAGTCCCATCTTCTTCCAATAGGTAAGACCGAGAGCGTCTGCCGCTTCATATTGTCCTTTCGGGATCGCTTGCAAGCCACCACGTACCACCTCTGCCATGTAAGCCGCACTGAACATAACCACACCGATAAGTGCACGGATTAGCTTGTCAGTTTCTGAGCCTTGAGCCAAGAACAGAGGTAACATCACTGATGCCATGAACAGTACAGTAATGAGTGGGACACCACGCCACACTTCGATGTATACAGTACAGATACTGCGGATGATTGGCATATCTGAACGTCGACCCAGGGCAAGCGCAACACCGATTGGAAGGGAGACGACGATACCAACGAGTGCAATGATCAAGGTTACTAGTAGACCACCCCATTTGTGCGTTTCAACCACTTCAAGACCGAATACTCCACCATAAAGCAAGGCTGCAATAATGAATGGGTAAATGTTTACGAAGAACAACCAAATCCAAATGCGTTTTGGCGTTTTCTCATAAGCAAGTAGCACAGTAAAGATCGCCAATGTGATGTAGAACAGGCGAGGGCGCCAGAGTTCCGCTTCCGGATAGAAGCCATACATGAACTGTTCCCAACGGACGCTAATAAAGACCCAACATGCGCCTTCACGTGTACAGTCGTCTCTCGTTGTGCCAACCCAGTCTGCATTGATAAACGCCCAATCAACAATGTTCCAAAGAGCAGAAAATACGATATAAGCCAGAATCAACGTCACGATGGAGTTGATTGGTCCATTGAATAGATTTTTGCGTAGCCAACCTACGACACCAACAGTGTTTGCTGGCGGCGGGAGATCAGGCTGAAATTGATGTGTACTCATATTATCTCTCCACCAGCGCAACTTTACGGTTATACAAGTTCATTAACGCAGAAGTGATTAAACTCAACGTCAAGTAAACGCCCATGGTCATCGCGATAATTTCGATCGCTTGTCCAGTTTGGTTCAGCGTAGTTCCTGCGAACACAGAAACCAAATCTGGGTAACCAATCGCCATTGCCAGGGAAGAGTTCTTGGTTAGGTTCAGGTATTGGCTAGTAAGAGGAGGGATGATGATACGTAATGCCTGAGGGATCACGACCAGCTTCAGAGTTTTTGTGCGTGGTAAACCAAGCGACATTGCTGCTTCAGTTTGACCATGACTCACAGCGTTAATACCAGAGCGTACAATCTCTGCGATAAACGATGCAGTATAGACGCTTAACGCAAGTAGAAGTGCAGCCAGTTCAGGAATGATACTGATACCACCTCGGAAGTTAAAACCTTTTAATTCTGGGTACTGCAAAGAAATTGGCATGCCAGCAAGGAAGTAAACCACTAAAGGAAGCGCGATTACTAAGCCAAATACGATGCGACCCATCGGAGTTTGTTGACCTGTTAAACGTTGCTTGTTGTTCGCCCATACATTGATCAAAATGCTTGCGATGATACCTATGACTAGTGCCGCGACGACGAAGCTACTACCAGCCTCCATGACAGGTGCAGGGAAATACAGCCCGCGTACATTCAAAAAGATAGCTTCGCCAAGGCTCATACTTTGCCTTGGTGATGGTAGAGCTTGAAGAACCGCGAAATACCAGAAAAAGATTTGCAGAAGTAGTGGGATATTTCGGAAAGTTTCAATATATACCGCTGCTAATCGGCTCACCAACCAGTTTGATGAGAGACGAGCGATACCCATAACAAAACCAATAACGGTTGCTAGGACAATACCTAACACTGAAACCAGCGCCGTATTGAGTAGGCCAACGACGAAAGTACGCCCATAAGAAAACGTTTCGTCGTATTCGATAAGAGTCAGACCAATACCAAAGCCTGCTTCTTGATTAAGAAAACCAAAACCTGTTGCGATACCACGGGCATCAAGGTTCGTCAGTGCATTATTAATGATTGTGTAAAAGAAAAATACCAGTGCAGCTACGGCAATGATCTGGAAAATAGCGGAACGAAAAGCTGGATTATAAATCAGGCTTTTACTTCCGCTTGGTTTGGACATCGTACTTGGCGATGTATCATTCGTCGGTTTCATACAGCGATAACCTCAAACCCTTATTTATAGATTCACTCACGAAAAAGGGCGGCATAAACCGCCCTGTGATAATCGTTGTATTAGCGGATTGGTGGTGCGTACATGAAACCGCCCGCATTCCAAAGTGCATTCACACCACGAGAAATCTTCAGAGGTGAACCTGTACCAACCGTACGCTCAAAGCTTTCGCCGTAGTTACCAACTTGCTTAATCACTTGGTAGCCCCAATCGTCGCGAATGCCTAAACCTTTACCCTTCGGACCATCTACGCCAAGAATACGTTTGATGTTTGGATCTTTTGATTTCAACATCTCATCGGCATTTTTAGAGGTAATGCCGTATTCTTCCGCGTTCACCATCGCAAACAGAGTCCACTTCGCAATATTGAACCATTGATCGTCACCTTGACGTACAACAGGACCTAGAGGCTCTTTAGAGATGATTTCAGGAAGAACGTTAGCTGAAGAAGGGTCTTTCAAGTTCAGACGTAGCGCATACAAACCAGATTGGTCTGTCGTTAGTACGTCACAACGACCAGCATCAAAACCTTTAGAGGTTTGCGCTGCCGTATCAAATACTACAGGTTTATACGCCATACCTTGGTTACGGAAGTAGTCCGCAAGGTTAAGCTCGGTAGTGGTACCTGACTGCACACAGACTGATGCGCCATCAAGTTCTTTCGCACTTGAAACACCAAGATCTTTCTTAACCATGAAACCTTGACCGTCGTAATAGTTTACGCCAACAAAGTTCAGACCAAGAGCCGTATCACGGTGTAGAGTCCAGGTGGTGTTACGTGAAAGCACATCGATTTCACCCGATTGAAGCGCAGTGAATCGTTCTTTCGCGGTTAGGGGTACATATTTAACTTTTGTTTTATCCCCAAGAACGGCTGCAGCCAGTGCTTGGCAATATTCTACGTCGATACCTTCCCATTCACCTTTTGAGTTAGGGTTTGAGAAACCAGGTAGACCGGTACTTACGCCACAAGTAAGGAAGCCTTGTTTCGTGACTTTGTCCAGAGTAGTGTCTGCTGCTTGAGCTGAGGTAGCCATCATTGCAGTAGAAGCCGCTACGACGGAAGCAAGAACTGTTAGTTTGTTTGCCATTTGTATCCTTCCTGTATGATCCATGTTTAATCAGGAGCGACCTGATACAACGTGTCCAATTCGTTAGTGTTTTCGTCCTACATGATTGATTTTCGAAGAAACGGCAATCGCTAAATCAATCAGTTATAAGCGTAGGAAAGGATTTGCTAATTCTCAAATATATAATTTAAAAAGAGTTTTGGAGAGAAGTCACAAAGCGCCTTGCGATTTAGAATGACGAAATGTTAATTGTTTGTAAATAGTGCAACTAATTGTCAGATTGGTGCATCAGAACAATCGATAAAAGAGTGATTAAAACAGAAGGATAAAAGTTTGTTATTAAAAGTGTCATTAGTGTAGGGTGGCTATGTCAGCCGAAAATTTGAACAAAAATTATTTGTGAAGCCGAAACAAGGTGAAGTGGTTGCCCCATTTTTGGTAGCATGAATTTAGACAGTTATTTGAAGTGATCATGGATTGAAATGCGATATTTTCCTCTGTTCTTAGATTTAGTAAATAAACCAGTATTGGTTGTTGGTGGCGGTGAAGTTGCAAGCCGCAAAGTGGAAGCATTGCTCAAAGCCGGAGCAGACGTCACGATTGTCTCCCCAAGCCTTGTCGACTTTCTTGATAAGCTTGCTCAAGAGCAGCAAGTGCGATGGATTCAACGTTTTTATTCAAGTGACATTGTCACTAACTCATTCATTCAAGTATGGGCGACAACGGATAACCCGGAGCTTAACCATCAAGTGTATAAAGACGCAAAAGAGTTAGGTATTTTAGTAAACGTCGTCGATGACAAACCTTATTGTGATTTCATTACGCCTTCGATGATTAACCGCGGTCGTATTCAAATTGCCATCTCGAGTGGCGGTGCATCTCCAGTATTGATCCGAAACATCCGTGAAAAGCTAGAAGCCATCCTGCCGCAAAATATGGGACTGATGGCAGAGTTCGCCAACTCAAAACGTAACTCTATTAAAGAGGCATTACCAAGTGTCGATTTGCGTCGTAAATTTTGGGAGAACTACTTTTCGCACCCCGAGGTGGAAAATGCACGTGATAACCGTGAGCTGGAAACCATCTATCAAGAAACCATGACTAAGCCATTAGACGAGACAGGAAGCTGCACTTGGATTCAGGTAGGTAAAGACGTTGAAATGCTGCCTATTAAAGCCGTGCGCTACATGCAGCAGGCGGAGTTAGCGCTTCACTCAACCAAATGCGAAGCAAATGTGATGGAGCTAGTAAGAAGAGATGCGGAGCGTGAGGCATTTTCGAGTGCAACAGAGCTCTCAGATATGCTCAGAAAAGCCAAAGAAGAGAAGCTTCGTGTTTGTATCTTCGTTCCTTATGGAACAAGTGAGTTTTCACTTCTGCAAGGGCAAGACTTGGTAATCTAAGCTTTGTTATCTAGATAAAAGTTCGTTATCTAAATTAGTTATCAAAAATAGACGCTTAGATTACTCACAACACATACAAAAACGCCGACGAATATCTCGCCGGCGTTTTTTATTCCACTGTTCTCATTCTCTACATTAAGAGAGTAGGAGAGCGCAATTAATCACGGAAGTTGTTGTACTGGAATGGGATACCCATCTCAGCTTCACGGATCGTTGCAATCGTTGCTTGCAGATCGTCACGCTTCTTACCCGTTACGCGCAGTTTGTCGCCTTGGATAGATGCTTGAACTTTAAGCTTCGCGTCTTTGATTAGTTTAACTAGCTTTTTCGCGGTAGGCGTATCGATACCTTGTCGGAACGCAATGTTTTGGTGCCAGTTCTTACCCGTCGCTTCTGGATTTTTTGCATCCATAGCGTTCGCATCAATGTTACGCTTCGCCAAGTGGCTACGTAGGATGTCACGCATTTGCTTTAGCTGGAACTCGCCTTCTGCTGACACTTTTACATTTTCTTCTACTAGCTCAAAGCTCGCATTCACATTGCGGAAATCGAAACGAGTAGACAGTTCACGGTTAGCGTTATCAACCGCGTTACGTAGTTCAACGGTATCGATTTCTGAAACAATATCAAACGATGGCATGAAGATTCCTTGATTATCTTGTTATAGGGAAATTACTTACTGGATTTTACTGCGGCTGCCAGCATGTCTAGCATCGTTTCAGTATCATCCCAACCTAGACATGGGTCAGTAATCGACTGACCGTAAGTTAGGTTGTTAATATCAGTCATTGGCTGATTGCCTTCAATAATGAAGCTCTCTGCCATGATACCCGCAATGCGAGTGCTGCCTGATTTAATTTGTTCACAAATGTCTTGTGCAACATCAATTTGTTTACGGTGTTGCTTCTGACAGTTCGCATGACTGAAGTCTACAATCAAACGTTGTGGTAAGTCGAATTCAGCAAGTGCATCACACGCTTGTTTTACAGACGCTTCATCAAAGTTAGGACCTTTCTCACCACCACGAAGAATGATGTGACCATAAGGGTTCCCACTAGTGCGGTATACCGTCATACGTCCATTCTTATCTGGAGAGTAGAAGTAGTGTGATGCTTTAGACGCACGAATCGCATCAATTGCGATTTTTACGTTACCGTTAGTACCGTTCTTGAAGCCTACTGGACAAGATAAAGCAGAAGCCATCTCACGGTGGATTTGAGACTCAGTCGTACGAGCGCCAATTGCACCCCACGTAATCAGATCTGCAATATACTGACCTGTGATCATATCAAGAAACTCAGTAGCTGTAGCAAGACCAAGCTTGTTGATATCCAGTAGCAGTTTACGTGCTTTATGAAGCCCCGCTTCAAGTGCGTATGAGCCATCTAGGTTAGGGTCAGTGATAAGACCTTTCCAACCAACAACAGTACGAGGTTTTTCAAAGTAAGTACGCATTACGATAAATAGCTCGTCTTTGTACTTATCTTGGATATTCGCAAGGCGAGTTGCGTAGTCGATTGCCGCTTCAGTGTCGTGCACAGAACACGGACCAACGATAGCAAGGATACGGTCATCCTCACCAGTTAAAATCTTTTCAATTTGACGACGAGATTGAGCGATGCGATCAGCTACATCATCAGTGATTGGATGTACGCTGCCTAGCTCTGCGGGTGTCGGCATTGGACCCAAAGGTTGGGTTCTCAATTCATCTGTTTTTATAGGCATGTTATAGCTTTATTCTCTATTGCGAAGCGGTAAAGATAACGGAATTATAGTTAGGAATAAACCGTTTCACGGGATTCTTATCTGTTAAATACCGAAATGTATGTAATGCTGTGGCGATTCATTAATGATAGTTATGTATAAATGACAAAAACCGCTAAGGAGATCAATACATAGTCGTTTGAATTTATAACTACTTTTTCTATTCGATAACACGTATTTTTACAAAATGAAGCTTGGAGGCTAGGTATTCTGGGTGTTTCATATCCAACTTTAGAACTCAATAGAAAGAAACCGTTTGCGAAATTCCGTAGCTAGATCGATTTGTTATTAACAATTCTTTGACATTTTGGTGCTTCATTGATTAACTGGTCAGACTAGTTTGGTAAGGAGACCAAAATGTTATCTGCTGTTCGCCGTGCAAACCTTTATCTCAACTTATTCGGTTTTTCAAAAGTTCCGCTCATTTGGTTATGCCGCCCGAAAATTCTTGCGATCGATGATCAACATGTGGAGGTTAGAATCCCACTGAGAAGAAGAACCAAGAATCATCTTAACAGCATGTATTTTGGCGCGCTTGCCGTTGGTGCTGATGTGGCAGGTGGTTTTCTTGCGATGAGTAAGGCCCAAGAACAAGGGGAGCGCATTTCTCTGGCATTTAAAGGAGTAACGGCTGAGTTTTTAAAACGCCCTGAAGGCGATGTGCATTTTGTATGTCACGATGGTCCTTTGATTGATGAAATGCTTCGTATGACTCTAGAAACAGGTGAACGTATCAATCGAGACGTTAAGATCACCGCATTGTGTCCAAGTATTAATGGTGACGAACCAATGGCGGAGTTTTCCTTGACGCTTTCCATAAAAAAAGCAGCTCAAAAACAAGCTGCTTAATTTCTCAATAACGACTTATGACGTTCTAGTTCAATTCTATTTTCTCAATAGACACAATCTTCGAACGGTTCAAAACCACTTTCCAACGATAGTAAACAGGTTCATCGGTGTAGTTGTCTTCTTTGACAATCACATTGAGCAAGTGGCGTTTCTCAACAGATTCCTTACTCACTTGCCCTTCGTTTAATCGATATACGCGGTTCGAGCTTTTGTCCATTAAACGAATAATCGGGCGTAAACTCATGTTTAATGTCTCACGAGTTTGCTCGTAACCACTTAAGAACAATGATGTCGCCATCTCTGTTTTCGCATGATAGTGAAGGATTTGTTCTTCCCGTTGAACAACTCGTTTTTTACGAATGTTCTGAATACGATCAGGTAGGCTTGAAAGAGAACGGTAATCTAACCATTCCAATTTACGACCCACAACTTTCTTTGTTGTTGGGTCCATGTACTTCTTGCGCCACTTTGGCTTACCTTTGCGGATCCAACGCCACATCGCGTCGCGCAGGTCATCTTTAAAGATTTCACGTAGTGCGTAGATAAACGACATCGCGATGATGAAAGATGCAGAAATCTCTCCTAAGTAATCTCGGGCAAGAATAACGGTACTCGTCACGACTACCATCACCAGACCTGTCGCGATGCCTTTAATCGCTCGTTTGATGTTATTACCCATCGACATCGTTTTTTCACTCAAAACGATAGGGTGTTCAATCAAACGTCTTAACAAACGCATTTTGTTCGATAAACGGGTCACATCTTCAACAACGCTTGCAGAGTTGTAATTGTTTAGCTTTCGGTGCGCTTGCTCTTTCTCACACAGTGTAATCAAACGTTCCTTGATCGTGCTGTAATCACCTTCACGAGGCAGGTGAGCTACAAGGGATAGGAATTTTTGCTCTGTGTACCAAGACAAGTAATTATCGATGTTAACGTAGTAGCGCTTAAGGTTTTCCTCATAAGGAATCGAACGGCGAAGACGTTTAAGGATGTCGAGCGTGAGTTCAATGACTTCATCTACTTCTTCTGCCGTGACGCTGTCACTCTCATGTTTATTTAGCGCGGCAACGGCTTTGTCGAGCGCGATAACGTATTGATACGCAAACAAACTCAAACTTACACGGTACTGACGGTTAGATAAGCGTCCACGTTTGGCTAGGCGACTGTGGACCAAAGGAAGCAGTACTTCAGTACTGTAATAAGATCGTTTTTGCGTGATCGAAGTGTAGTAGAACTCAGACTCACTGATGATGTCGGAATTTAAACCTAACTCACCAGGGATGAAAATATAGATATCAAGGTCGAGCGTTTTACTCTTTGCCAACGCATGGCTAATTTTCAAAGTTACCGAGTCTTGTTTGTCGACAGTGACCAAGGAAAGCTCCTGATTTTGCTAAAGCATCCTATACCCATAAGCGCCCGTTAATTGAATTAACTTAAGATCGGACTAGGATAAATTGTTGAACTAACACAGCATAACAGAGAGGTTTGCTTTTCTCTCTGATTTTCTTGTTAGTTTGGGTATAATTCCCTGTAAATTTAAAAAGAGACAAATTCGATGATTAAAATTGGTCAAATTAACAGCTTAGAAGTCATTAAAACGGCTGATTTTGGCGTATTTCTGGATGGCGAAGACTACGGTTCTGTATTGCTGCCTAATAAGTATGTACCTGAAGGTACAGAACTTGGCGCGCACCTAGATGTATTTCTTTACTTTGATTCAGAAAGTCAGCTAGCTGCGACCATTGATAAACCAATCGCTCAAGTCGGCGAATGGGGACTAATGAAGATCGAAGGCATCAATAAGACTGGTGCGTTCGTAAACTGGGGTATTAAAGAAAAAGACCTTCTGATCCCATTCAGTGAGCAACGCGCTCGCTTTACTGCAGGTCAAAACATCCTAGTTTACGTTTATACAGATAAGGCATCTGGTCGTATTGTAGGTACAACTAAGTTCAATAAATGGCTAGATAAAACGCCGGCTAACTACGAAGTGAATGAGCAAGTTGATCTGATTATCGCAGAGCGTAGCCAACTTGGTTATAAAGCCATCGTGAACGGCGAACACTGGGGCATGATCTTCCCATCGGATGTGTTCGGTAAGCTGTTTATTGGTAAGAAGCTGAAAGGTTACATTAAGCAAGTTCGTGAAGATGGCAAGATTGATCTAGCGCTACAAAAAGTTGGCGTAGCGAAGATGGATGATCTTTCTAGTAAGGTGATTGAGTTACTAGAAAAGAAAGGCGGCTTCTTGCCTCTAAACGATAAATCTTCTCCTGAAGCGATTTTTGAAGCGTTCCGTACCAGTAAAGGTACTTACAAGAAAACCATTGGTGGCTTGTACAAAGCAGGTAAGATCGTTATTGAAAAAGACGGTATCCGTTTAGCCGAGTAAACAGATTCACAACTGATGAAAATAGTGTTGGCTGGTGGACTAGTGAGTTTTTCCTTTTGGGTAATTAGCTCATATAGGGAATGCATCAGTCAAAAAAATGGCCCAAACTCGTCCTTATTTTGGGCCTAGGGGAAACGGCTCCTTTATAGAGCCTGCGCTAAACTTTTTGACCAACACATATTGTCGGTTAAACATAGAGAGAAATGCCGTTTCAAAGCGATGCTTTGATACATTCAGTTTAGTACAGGGCACTCGGATCGCTAGTGAACCCAGTTCCAATCATGCTTTAGAACCAAAAAGCCATCGTAAATACGATGGCTTTTCATTTATTTATAGTATTTCACTTTGCTACTAAAATAAGTTCTTATCTCGCACTAACTCACGTGGAAGACCATTTTTAACGCGGTTACTTACCCATTTTCCAAGGCCAATAATCGCGCCTTCGTACTTCACGAGCACTTCGCCTTTACCCGTTTTCATATCTGTTGGAATGTTTTGCGGGCGAACATCGCGACCCATGTACCATTCTCGAGCTTCTTCAATCGTTAACTCAATTGTGTTGTTCTCGTTACCAGTTGCTAGGGCAGTTGCCACTTGATGTTGCCAACGGTAACCATTTTTGTGCGCTTCGGCGATTTTAATGCCCATACGCGAAAAGCGTAATTCGCCAATCATAGGTTCTAGCGCGTCAGGGAAAAGCCAAACGTCTTTATCGCGAACCCAAACCGTGCTGTCATCTGGTAGTTCGATGCCCATCGTGTTTTGTAACTGCTTAGCTATTTCTGCTGATTCTTTGTTAGACGCTTTTACAAATGGGAATTTACCCATACGTTTTTTTACTTGTGGCGCTTCTACGGCTGTAAGCTTACGAATTCGAGCTACGAAGAAGCCTTCACAGTCATAAACCTGAGGGAAGATATGTAAGAAGCCTTCTTCTGTTAGCGCCGCTTCTGCATTTTCAAACAGATCTTTTAAGCTCTCGAACTGAACTGCGTCACCAAAAGTTTCTTTAAGGTGATGGCAAACCTGTTGGTTCTCTTCGGTACTCAACGTACAGGTTGAATAAACCATCACGCCACCTGGTTTAAGAGCGTGGAAAGCACTTTCAATCAGATCTTTTTGTGTGTCTGCAATTTCAATCACCGACGCTTGCGTCCAGTTCTTCATTGCGTCTTCATCTTTTCGAACCGTACCTTCACCAGAACATGGCGCATCTAATAGAACCGCGTCAAATTGTTCTGGGAGCCAACCACCAAACACACGACCATCGAAGTTACTTAGCGCCGCATTTCGCACACCACAACGCTCAATGTTGGCATGAAGTACTTTTACACGACTCGCGGCGTATTCATTCGCGACCAAAACGCCTTCGTTGTTCATCAATGCAGCAATTTGCGTTGTTTTAGAACCAGGGGCAGCTGCGGTATCGAGAACCGCGTCGTAGGATTCATCATCCATGAACAGGGCAGAGACAGGCATCATTGAGCTTGCTTCTTGAATATAAAATAGCCCTGACATGTGCTCAGCAGTGTTACCTAGTGGGACAACCGATTCATCCGCTTCGATCCAAAAACCCGTATCACACCAAGGAACCGGAGAAAGCGTCCAGCCTTTTGATTCTGCACGGCCCAAAAACGCTTCTACGCTGATCTTCAACGTATTAACACGAATACTTTTGCGTAATGGCTTTTGGCACGACGCGATAAAGTCTTCCATGTTGAGGTGAGCAGGGAGAATAGTTTGGATTTTTTCCAGAAAAGCTTCTGGGATGTAAACGTTAGAATGCAAAGTGAAGTCTCGATTGCAGAATTTGCCGCAAATAATATACGAAAGCGGATCAGAAACGAATAGCCAGCAAGGTTTGAGCAATAAAAAAGAGCAGCGATTGCTGCTCTTTACGTCGATAATTTTCTCTAAAAGCACTATGGTTTTGGAATAGCAGTGCGCCACTGAGTCCAACTCTCTTCTGCTTGAGGGTATAAGTAGAAAGATTGCCCTTGTTTTGCCGCTGGTGGAATTTGTGGTTGCTCAGGGGTTGAGAAAGCAATGCCGCCACGAACTAAGCTGTCAAATGTACCTGCTTTGATGTTTGCGCCTCCTAGACCAATAGAGACATCTACGCCTGAGACATTCCAGAACACACTGTTTTGACGAACAAGATATGCATATGCGGGCTTTATCTCGATTTTTGTTACCACTCGATCAGCAAACTCACCCAAGCTGACACTCGTTACACTGCCCACTTCCATTTGTCGATATAGGATAGGGGTTCCAACTTGAACTGAACCACGTTGCTCGCTTTGTAGTGTGAATGACACTCCTTGTTGTGCTTGCTGGCTTTTCGCTAAATCAAACTTGAATTTCGCGGCGCCATGACCAGGTTCAACACTGATGGATTTTGATACTAACGCGCCTAAGTTCTTCACGCCACCCAGCCCAATTTCAGGTTCTGTTAGCCAGAAGTGTGACCCGGTAACGGCGATGTTGTCGACATATTCAGGAAGAATGCGCGCGGTGACTTCCACCATTTCACGACGAAAGTTTGGAACGACTAGAGTAACTTCACCGACCTTAACACCTTGATATTTAATTGGCATACCTTTGGTTACTTCTTGACTGCCATCGGTTTCTAACGCGATAACTCGACCAAACTTACGTGCTTGGTTCTGATCGTTGTATAGCTTCCAACGTTGACCCACTTTATTCTCAATGCCCGGAATGGAGTCAAAAGCAATACCACCTTTGATCAACGTTTTAAGAGGGTGAGCTTTGACGGTGATACCAGCAAGAGAGGCATCAATCTCTACACCAGAACGGTTCCAAAATACCGTCTGTTCACTGAGTAAGTGCGCGTATCGATTTTCAATGGTTGCTTTGACGATCACGCCACCATCGACCAGATTGAAATCAGATACGCTGCCAACTGGCAAATTGCGGTAGAGCAGAGGGCTACCTTTAGAAATCGGTGGTAACTCAGATGCAAAGAGAGTCAGCGTCTTAGAGCCAGATTGATTGTACTGTGCAAGCTCCGCTAGAGAAGCGCTCTGGAACAATTGGTATTCTTTCTGGATTTGTTCTTGTCCTTGGCTAACGAAGCTGATTGAACCAGTGAGAAGCTGCTTAGCTGGAGGTACTGTGACACTCAATCCTGACTCTGTAAGTTCTGCAGAAGCACTGCCTGTCACGTAGAAACGGTTGTTCGATTTTATTAGATGCTTGTACTCATTGTCGATAAGGACATCCATGAACACTTCATGCTTTGCCGCTTGCGCTTGTTTTTCATCAAGCAAACCGACTTTAATGATCGAGCCAACGACAATGCCTTTATAAAGTACGTTTGCACCGCTGTCTAAGCCAAAGGAGTTATCAGAAACGAGGCGAATTGCAATCGACTTCTGCTGTTGCTGATTAAATACATTCTGGCGAATGGCAGTAAATCGTCGAGATCTTTCACCTTCACCCGGGACGATGGTTAAAAAGTTTCCGCGGACAAGGTTTGCGATATTCTCAACACCAGAAAGGGAAACTTTTGCTTCTTCAAGAACAAAACGTGTGCCAGAAGTCAACATGTCACTGAAAGCAGGTTGGATTGCAGCAGACGCTAAAATCACTTCACGACCTTCAGATAGGCTTAAATCGGTGATTTGTCCTACTTCAATCCCGCGGTACATGATAGGCGCGCCTTCGCCGCTAATTTTGTTGTCATCAGGAAGCGCGATTTTGATTGGAATACCGCGCCCCGCAGTTTTAAGGTCTTTATAAAGACGGAACTCGGTATTCTCTTCAACGGGTTCGCCATCATCTGGCGAGTCAACAGCAATAGCGCCACCAAGTAGGGCGCTCATACTTTCTAGACGAACATCAACACCTTCAAAACCGATGCTTGCACCAATTCCACTTACGTTCCAAAAACGGCTGCGGCTATTAATCAGGTGCTGATACTGCTCTTGTATATTGGCTTGAATGGTTATGGACTTCGCATCATCATTCAGTTGATAGCTGAACACTTCACCAATCGGAATCTTTTTGTAGACGATTTGCGAGCCAATAGAAACGCCGCCCAAATCTCGGCTTTTCAACTTAATGTTCAGACCTTGAGTGACTCGTAAGTCGGTAGGAGCCGATTCCAAAGCATGAAAAGTGGTTTCAAACTGTTCACCATCACCTGGCTGGATAGAAATGTAGTTACCAGAAACCAACGCATCAAGACCAGACACGCCGGTTAAACTTGCTGTTGGTTTTACTAACCAGAAACGCGTTTTATCGTTCAGCAGTTTCGTCGCTTCAGGGTAGATATCAGCGTCGACATAAATGCTGCCTAAATCTTCAGACAGGTTAATGTCGCGCACCATTCCCACTTCTAAACCTTGATAGCGGATAGTGGTTCGTCCAGCGACCAAACCCGCAGCATCGGAAAAATAGATTTGTACACGCTGTCCTGCGTCATGAATTGATTTCACAACAAGCCAGCCAGCTAAGACCATAGTCAAAATCGGCAACAACCAAAGGGGAGAAATACCTTTACTCCTCTTTACATCTGGCACATATGACGTTTGAGAACTGTTCTGATCACTCATTAATTGACTCTTTTTCTGATTGTGTTGGGGCTTGGTCCCAAATAAGCCTTGGGTCAATGCTCTCCGCCGCAAGCATTGTTAAAACGACCACCAGACCAAACGCAACAGCGCCATAACCCGGTGTGAAGTCGAGAATTTGTCCACGATCGACCAACGTCATCATGATAGAAATAACAAACAAATCCATCACTGACCATTTGCCGATCCATTTTACTGCAAAGTAAACCATCATTCGTTGTCTTCTAAACACCGAACGTTTGAATTTGATACATAACAAGATGTAAGTCAGGCCGAGAATCTTAGCCACAGGAACGACGATACTGGCAACAAAAATGATAACCGCGATTCCGTACATACCGTTTTTAACTAAGCCTGCCACGCCTGAAAAAATAGTGTCTTCCAAGCGCTTACCGTTTGTCAGCAAAATTGAAATCGGAATCAAGTTGGCAGGGAAGATCGCAATCGTCGCTGCAATTAAATATGCCCACGTTTTTTGGATAGAATTTGGTTTACGGTGGTAAAGCGCGTGATGGCAACGATGGCAGTTTTCGCTTTCAGGTTGCGATAAGTGGCACTCGTGACAATGCACATCTTTGTGTTCGAAGTCGTAACTGTTTTCAGGTTGCCATGCTTCCCAATAACGACGAACACTAATGCGAGAGATCAACAGAACCGTAAAAACTTGTAATAGAACAAGACCAATTAAGCCCGGTCCAACAAAAATATCGGAGTAATCTTGCAGCTTAAAACAAGAGATTGCGATGCTCACAAGGAACACATCCAACATTACCCAATGTTTTAGGTGTTGGATTAACCATAATGAAACGCGAAGCCCTTTAAACCAACGTTTATGCAACGACCAATGTGCCGTTACGACAGAACTGCACACAATAAGTGGGGCAAGAGAACTACAAAAAAGAATGAGGATAGAAAGGAGGACGAAGCCCTCTTGAAATAACGTTATCATTCCAGATGGCAGTGTCGCCGGAATCATCACACCGAATAACCGAATACTGATGAAGTTAAAAAAGTGCGAAGGTATAAAAAGTAGAATACAAGTAACAGCGATAGCGAGATTACCAGATAGGCTAGGACTACCACCACGATAGAGCTGAGTACCACAACGTGGACAATGTGCATTTTTGCCATTAGGTAGATCGACGATATCGACAGGCAATTCGCAACCTTGGCACAAGCGGACGCTATTCGGTTGCATGGCGTGTTTAGACAGAGAGGTCACAACGACCTCTCTAAACTGAATGCTTTAAGCGTGGGACTGAATGCCACCATATAAGGTTTGATATAAGCCTTCTTGCTCAACGAGCTCACCATGGGTACCTGTTTGCGTCACTCTTCCATCTTCAAGCACATAAATCAAATCTGCTTGCTTCACCGCCGATAAGCGATGGGCGACAATAAGAGTCGTTCGACCGCGTAAGAATTCCGTTAACGCCTTATGCAAAGCCGCTTCAGTTGCGGTGTCCAGTGCTGACGTTGCTTCGTCTAGGATAACAAATTGTGGGTTGCTCAGCACCATACGTGCAATCGCTAAGCGTTGACGCTGACCGCCAGATAGGCGAATACCGTTACGACCAATTTGAGTATCCAATCCGTGGTTAAGTTGCGAAATTACGTCTTGAAGCTGAGCGACTTCTAGTGCTCGCCATAATGACATTTCATCAAAGTCACCACCAAGGGTCAGATTATGCCTTAAGGTGTCATTAAATAGTATAGGTTGTTGTAAAACCACGGCAATTTTGTCGCGTATTACTTCAAAGCTGATGTCTTCCGTTAACTCATCATTAAAACGGATAGAACCAGAATTCTGACGGTAAACGCCGATCAATAATTGAATCAAGGTTGATTTACCACCACCACTCGCACCCACAAGCGCCACTTTCTTACCAGCAGGAATGTGCAACGAGAGATCATCCAACACCTTGTTTTCATTGTTGTATGAAAAATCAACATGTTTAATTTTTACATCAACCTCTCGATTTTCTTTGAAAGGATTTACTTTCGAAACAGGTCTATGTTCTTCTTCCAATTCGAGTAGATCATTAATTCGCTTAAGTGCCGCTTTTGCGCTGTACCAAGAGAATTGGATACCCAATAGTTCTTGAACAGGAGACAACATAAACCAAAGGTAACCAAACACCGCGAAAATTTGACCAATGGTAAGGTCACTGAACATTACCATTAGCATTGCAACCGCACGGAACAACTCGAAACCGATTAAAAACAGAAGGAAAGAGACACGTCCCGCAGCCTCTGATTGCCATGCGTACTTGTCAGCATCGATACGAACTTGGTCAGCGCTACCTTTTAATTGCTGGAGAAACTCTCGCTCTTTATTAGCCGCTCGTAGTTGATAAATGCCGTCAAGAGTTTCGACTAAGCGGTTCTGGAAAATCTCAAATGAATGGTTTTCTTTGCGCTTAAGGTGCTTAACCATACTTCCCAGCTTACGTGAGAAGTAAATGACAATAGGGTTGACGAGAAGAATAAACAGACCCAGACGCCAATCGAGCCAAAGTAGCACGATAGCTGTACCAATCACCGTCAGTAGGCTGATAACAAATTTAGCTAATGTAGAACCAATAAATTTATCAATGGTCTCAATGTCGGTGATAAGGTGAGCGTTGATGCCACCACTGCCTTTTGTTTCGTACTGTCGAATGCTAATACGACCAAGCTTGTCGATCATTTTACTTCGCATTTCAAAGGTGATTGTCTTTGAAACCAAGGTAAATTGTCGGCTTTGAAGAATATTAAACCCTTGGCTTGCTGCCCTCATCAGCACAACCAAGAACAGAGTAAAGAAGATATAACCCGTAGGTGTGTGCCACGCTTCAGGTAAAACCGCGTTCATTGCTGCTAAGCCCGATGCCGGTTTGTCCAATAAGACTTCATCCACCATGAGAGGCATAAGAAGAGGGATTGGAACACTAATCAAGGTCGCAAGTACAGCTATCAAGTTCGCTAGAATCAGCTTGGACTTGTGCTTTTTCACTTGTGTTATCAACCAAGAACGGCTAATAGTGTCGTTTTTCGGATTCATTGTAATTGAGAATAAGTCCTATTAAAAAGTAGGGCTGCATTTTAGCGCCATACCAACAGAATGGAAGCCTAAATAAAAAGTAGGAAGTTAATATGAACATAGAACAATACCAAAGACTTACCAAGCAAGCAGTTGCGCTTATCGAATCAGAGAAAGACTACATCGCAAATCTTGCCAACATCAGCTCTCTTCTATTTATGGAACTTGAAGACCTGAATTGGGCGGGTTTTTACCTAACGAAAGGTGATGAGTTGGTGCTCGGCCCTTTCCAAGGTAAGCCTGCTTGTGTTCGTATCCCAATGGGACGAGGCGTCTGTGGTACTGCTGCACAAACTAACAGCGTACAAAGAGTATACGATGTGCATGCATTTGAAGGTCACATTGCTTGTGATGCAGCAAGTAATTCAGAAATTGTTATTCCTTTTACTATCAATGGGGAAGTGGCTGGCGTGTTGGATATTGATAGTCCAAATATCGGTCGATTCAATGAAATTGATGAAGAAGGCCTCACTCATTTTATGGCTGAAGTAGAAAAGCTGCTTAATTCGCACGCTAACGACGCATAAATTCGCCCTCGAGTGTGGTTTTTCCTTGGCATGTCACTATAATACGAGAATATTTTTTCTTAATGCTTCGCGGAAATCCGCTCAAACCAGGAACCCTCATGACTGAAAAGTTAAAAAACAGCAAAGAAGTTATCGCATACATTGCTGAATGTTTCCCTAAGTGCTTTACTTTAGAAGGTGAAGCAAAGCCTCTGAAAATTGGTATTTTTCAAGATCTTGCGGAACGTCTAAATGAAGACGAAAAAGTAAGCAAAACTCAGCTTCGTGCAGCGTTAAGACAGTACACTTCATCATGGCGTTACCTACACGGCGTAAAACCAGGTGCAGTACGTGTTGATCTAGATGGCAACCCATGTGGTGAGCTAGAAGAAGAACACGTAGAACACGCTAAAGCGACACTTGCTGAAAGCAAAGCGAAAGTTCAGGCTCGTCGTAAAGAGCAAGCTCAAAAAGCTCGCGAAGAGGGTAAGGCGAAAGCGAAACCTGCGGCTAAAAAGCCACAACAGCCTCGTCGTGCTAACAAACCAAAAGTACAAAAAGAAAGTAAGCCTGTAGAAACACGCGCGCTAAACGCTGATGAAATCACAATCGGCAACGCAGTTAACGTGAACATGGGCAAAGGAAACATGGCAGCGACCATTGTTGAAGTCAATAAGGATGATGTACGTGTTCAACTTGCTAACGGCCTACAAATGGTTGTGAAAGCGGAGCACTTGCGCGCATAAGGGAGATACTCCTACGCATGAATTGCCGTTCAAAAGTGACACTGATTGCTGCTAGCTTCTGGCTAGCAGCATCAGCTCAGGCTCTAGAAGCCAAACTAAACAAAGATGATTTGCCGGTTCTTGCACCTGAAGTTCAGCATGAAACAGCCAGCAAACGAGTAACTTCTCGATTTACCCGCTCTCATTATAAGCATTTCAATCTAAACGATGATTTCTCCAAAGCGATCTTTGAGCGCTACGTAGAAATGCTTGATTACAATAGAAATATTTTTACTCAAGCCGATATCGACTCTTTCAAAGATTGGTCCGTCAGCCTTGATGATCAGCTTAAAGCTGGTAATAACAAGATTGCATTTGATGTTTATAATCTTTCGATGCAGAAGCGTTTTGATCGTTTTGCCTACGCATTGACTCTACTCGATAAAGAAATCAAGTTTAATACTGATGAGTTTATTGAACTGGATCGTTCTGAAGCCGCATGGCCCAAGGATGAAGCTGAGTTAAATGAATTATGGCGAAAACGCGTTAAGTACGATGCTCTTAACCTTAAAATGACTGGTAAAGAATGGCCAGAAATCAAAGAGGTTCTAGCGAAACGTTACAACAACGCGATGAAACGCATCACGCAAACTCGCAATGAAGACGCTTTCCAACTTTACATGAATGCATTCGCTCGTGAAGTTGATCCACACACTAGCTACCTATCTCCACGAAACGCGGAACAGTTCCAATCAGAGATGAACCTGTCTCTTGAAGGTATCGGGGCTGTGCTTCAAATGACCGACGACTATACAGTGATTCGTTCATTAGTTGCCGGCGGTCCAGCATCTAAGAGTAAACAGCTAGGTGAGGGCGACCGCATTATCGGTGTTGGTCAAGATGGCGAAGAAGTTGTCGATGTGATCGGTTGGCGTCTTGATGATGTCGTTCAACTAATCAAAGGTCCTAAAGGAACTAAAGTTAACCTACAAGTCTTGCCAGAAGGTAAAGATGCGAAGAGTTACGTTGTCACTATTGTGCGTGATAAAGTTCGTTTAGAAGACCGTGCGGTTAAGTCTGAAATCATCGAGAAAGACGGTAAGAAGATTGGGGTTCTTGAGGTTCCTAGTTTTTACGTTGGTCTTTCAAAAGATACCGATAAACTGCTATCTGAATTGAAGGCGAAAAACGTCGACGGTGTTATCGTTGATCTACGCAACAACGGCGGTGGTGCGCTGACTGAAGCAACGGCGTTAACAGGGCTCTTCATTAAAGAAGGTCCAGTTGTTCAGGTTCGCGATAGCTATGGTCGCATCAAAGTAAATGCAGATACCGATGGGCAAGTGAGTTACGATGGTCCACTAACAGTGTTGATCAATCGCTACAGTGCTTCAGCGTCTGAAATCTTTGCGGCAGCAATGCAGGATTACAACCGTGCGATTATTCTTGGTGAAAACTCTTTCGGTAAGGGTACCGTTCAACAACACCGCTCATTGAATCATATCTACGATCTTTTCGACAAAGAACTTGGCTACGTACAATACACGATTCAAAAGTTCTACCGCATCGATGGTGGCAGTACTCAGAACCGTGGTGTTGCACCAGACATCGCTTACCCAACTCCAGTTGAGCCAAGCGAAACAGGTGAGAGTGTTGAAGACAACGCATTACCTTGGGACAGCATTGATAAAGCAAAATATCAGACATTCCCAAGCAACGACGCGCTTGTTACCAAACTAACTGAGCTTCACAATAAACGTATTGCTGATGAGATGGAGTTCCGTTTCATCAAAGAAGATATTGAGAAGTACCGTAAAGAGAAAGACGATAATTTGTTGTCTCTTAACGAGAAAGTGCGCGAAGACGAATCAGATAAAGCCGAGGCTCTACGCTTAGAGCGCATCAATGAACGTCAAGCAGCAATGGGTAAAAAACCATTCAAAACGCTTGATGATGTGCCAAAAGATTACGAAGCGCCAGACGTTTATCTAGATGAATCAGTTGCTGTTATGGTTGATATGCTGAAAGGCTAAAAATTCAGTCAAAACGACTAATAATTCTCTATATAAAGAGCGAGTCATAGCGACTCGCTCTTTTTTTATGCGTTTATAAAGCGGCGTTTCTATAAAAATAGGTTGTTCCTACGCTTAATTTGCACTAACAATTTACGTGATGTAGATCAAATATTTCGCGAAAATGAGATCTAGAGCCTAAGCTAAAAGAAAACGATAAGGATACCGTTATGAAATGGTTCATTATTTTACTTAGCTTTTGCTGCTTTAGTGTTTCTAGCGCGGAAACCAACAAGGAAGACGAACTTAGTCACTTTGACACTCCATTCTTGATAGGAGATTGGTATTTGATGAATCCAAACCCTGATGATTCTTCAGAGAACTTTAGAGCGATAAAACTCACCCTTGGCTCGGACTACACGTTCTCTATCGACATTCAGAAAAAAGATTACTCAATCGACCATTGGGAAGGACTCTATAACGCCAATGAGGACACCATCGTCCTTGGGTTGAATACTGATGAACCGCAAATTTATGCATATCGTAATAACCACAACACTCTAGACTTGAATGGTGTAACCTTCACTAAGGGGTTGTCGAATGCACTTGCAGGTATTTGGTCAAGCTCTCAAGTTGGAGGGGATGGTATGCTTGCAAATAACATCAACCAAATGGACTTAATTCTTCAACCAGACTTTGTATTTATGTTTAGAGTGTCAAATGAAGAAGGTGAAGAGGCAGTGAAACAAGGCGTGTTTTACACAGAAGGTGAGCATCTAGTTCTTTTGTACGAGAACGGAGAGCACGGAACCCGCTATACATTGAACCAAAACGAGCTTACGATTCAAGATTCTAACGGTGATATGTACGCGGTACTTAATCGAGTAACACCATAAATGATTCATCACCATTATTTCACGCAGGGTTATTAATAGTGAAACATTCTGATGTTGATTAAATGTTAAACAGAAAGCGGAGCTAAGACACTAAAAGCTCCGTTTTTTTATAGAAAGACTTGTATTCTGATACCACAACCCCTACAAATAGCTTATATCGTGATACCAGTAAGAGGTGTTTGAGCCTCTAGTCCTGGTATTTTTGTGGTTCTATATACAAGGATTTATGGACATGTCTCAAGCTCCCCAAGCGAAATATCGCAAAGATTATAAAGCGCCATCTCATACAATTACCGATATTGATTTGACGTTTGATCTTTATGACAACGACACGATCGTTACAGCAGTATCAAAAGTAGTTCAAAAGGGTGAATTAACCACATTAGAACTCGATGGTGAAGGGCTAGAGCTACGCTCTGTAAAAGTGAACGGTGAAGACTGGTCTCATCATGAAGTCAAAGAAGCCTCTCTAGTTGTTACCGATCTGCCAGCAGAATTTGATTTAGAAATCGTTACTAAGATCGACCCGGAAGCAAACACCGCACTTGAAGGTCTTTACAAATCAGGGGGGGCGTTCTGTACACAGTGTGAAGCAGAAGGCTTTCGTCGTATTACTTACTACCTAGATCGTCCAGACGTTCTTGCGAAATACACAACAAAAGTGATCGCAGACAAAACCGTGTATCCATTTCTATTAAGCAATGGTAACCGCGTAGCTGAAGGTGAGGCAGAAAATGGTCGTCATTGGGTTCAATGGCAAGACCCACATCCAAAACCTGCTTACTTGTTCGCTTTGGTTGCCGGTGACTTTGATGTACTACGTGATAAATACACAACCACATCAGGTCGTGAAGTAGACCTAGAAATCTTTGTCGACAAAGGCAACCTCGATCGCGCGGGTCACGCAATGACTTCGTTGATCAACTCAATGAAGTGGGACGAAGATCGCTTTGGTCTTGAGTACGATCTTGATATCTACATGATCGTTGCGGTTGATTTTTTCAACATGGGTGCAATGGAAAACAAAGGTTTAAACATCTTCAACTCGAAGTTTGTGCTTGCGAATGAAAAAACCGCGACTGACCGCGAATACCTTGGCATTGAAGCGGTAATCGGTCATGAATACTTCCACAACTGGACTGGTAACCGCGTGACTTGTCGCGATTGGTTCCAACTGAGCTTAAAAGAAGGTCTAACGGTATTCCGTGACCAAGAGTTTTCGTCCGATCTTGGTTCACGCGCAGTAAACCGCATCGACAACGTTCGCATTATCCGTGGTCCTCAGTTTGCGGAAGACTCAAGCCCAATGTCACACCCAATTCGCCCAGATAAAGTTATTGAAATGAATAACTTCTACACGCTAACCGTGTACGAAAAAGGCAGCGAAGTGATCCGCATGTACCACACGTTACTTGGCGAAGAAGGCTTCCAAAAAGGCATGAAGCTTTACTTCGAACGTCATGATGGTACAGCGGCAACGTGTGAAGATTTTGTTTCTGCAATGGAAGACGCAACAGGCGTTGATCTTAAGCAATTCCGCTTATGGTATAGCCAATCGGGTACACCAACACTTCGCGTAAACAGCGAATATAACGCTGAAGCAAAAACTTACGCGTTAACGGTTGAGCAATTTACTGAAGCAACGCACGACCAAGCAGAAAAGCAAGCGCTACATATTCCATTCGATATTGAACTATACGCACAAAATGGCGATGTGATTCCACTGGTTATCAACGGTGAATCCGTACACAACGTTTTGGACGTGAAGCAAGACAAGCAGACTTTCGTATTCGAAAATGTTGCAGAACAACCAGTACCATCATTGCTTCGTGAGTTCTCTGCACCGGTTAAATTGGAATACGATTACAGCGATGATGAACTGATTTTCTTGATGAAGCACGCAACGAACGATTTTGCTCGTTGGGATGCAAGCCAAATGCTGCTAGCGAAATACATTCGTCAAAACGTAACTAACGTTCAAGCGGGTGGTGAGGTTAAGCTATCAGAAGACTTAATCGATGCATTCCGTGGCGTGTTACTAGATGCAAACCTTGAACCTGCATTTATTGCTCAAGTGTTTTCTCTGCCTTCCATCAACGAAATCACTGGTTGGTACAAGCAGATTGATATTGATGCGGTAGATACGGTACTGAATAGCATTACAGTGTCACTTTCTAAAGAACTAGAAGATGAACTGAGTGCTACTTATCACGCATTGAACCAAACAGAATACAGCATTGACCATGCAGCGATTGGCAAACGCGCTCTGCGCAACCAGTGCTTGCAGTTCTTAGCTTACACTGAAAAGGGTAACGAGCTAGCAAAAGCGCAGTATGAATCATCAAACAATATGACCGACACAATTGCGGCGATGAGTGCAGCGAACAGTGCACAACTTGAATGTCGTGAAGCGTTAATGGCGGATTACAGCGACAAGTGGAAGCACGATGGTCTGGTTATGGACAAATGGTTTGTTCTTCAGGGCAGCAACCCGATTGAGAACGCACTTGAGAAAGTAAAAGAAACCATGAGCCACGAAGCGTTTAGCTTGAAGAACCCGAACCGCACGCGCAGTTTGATTGGTTCGTTCTTGAACGCAAACCCAGTACGTTTCCATGATAAATCTGGTTCTGGCTACCAATTTGCTGGTGAGATCCTTCGTCAGTTGAATGATAGTAACCCACAAGTGGCGTCCCGCATGATCGATCCTCTATTGAAATTCCGTAAATACGATGAAGGTCGTCAAGCGCTTATTCGTGCAGAGCTTGAAAAGCTTAAAGCGATGGACAATCTAGCGAAAGACTTATTCGAAAAAGTGACTAAAGCACTAGACGAATAATCGACAAAAGAATAGGGTGGTCATTACGATCACCCTAGTTTTTTGTTCTGACAACAATCCATTTTCATGAACCAGTATTACTTCTCTCTCAACATCTCTTATCAAACATTTCTTTCACACTACTCTGGTGCCGCAAGTTCTGTACAAGTCATTACTGACAATGGTTTGAGGGTGCAACTAGATGCATCAAAATTTCGACCATTTCTTAGTCAATTAGGCATTAGAGGTCGTTTTAGACTCACAACTGACCAAAATAATAAGTTTCTAAAGTTAGAAACTCTGTGATGCCTGATATTCCTAGTGAGTTAAACAGGAATCTTAGTCACATAATCAAACATTTCACCTCCTACCACTGCGAATTTTTGTTAAACATTTGTAATTATGCTTTTACAATAAGTGCATGCATTACCTATGCTTAGTTTCGAGGCTAAAACCCGAAGTTAAGTCCCCCTACAAAACAACAATTCTAATGTGGAGTGTGAATATGACCGCGCGTGAAAATGTAGTGCCGGTTCTGCTTGAAAAGGTATACCAACTAATTCAAGACAAACTCGAGCTTTCTCACCAACCGCTTGTAACTAAACTTGCTCAACACTTATTTAGTAACATTGCTGATGATGACTTGATTCAGCGAAACGAATCCGACCTATATGGTGCCGTTGTTAGTCTGTGGCATCATGTCAATGAAAAGAAACCAGAAGACATTTCTGTCAGGGTATTCAACCCAACTGTCAGCCGCCAAGGTTGGCAATCAACACACACTATTGTTGAAATTGTTGTTCCGGACAGCCCGTTTTTGGTGGATTCCATCAAGATGGCGTTAACGCGACTTGACCTTGTTTCTCACTTGATGCTCAACAACCCAACGCAACTAGAACGCGATAAAAAAGGGCAAGTGACGGACGTTAATGGCGAGGGTGGTGTTCTTCAATCTCTGTTCCATATCGAAGTTGACCGCTTAACCAGTAAAGGTGAAATGCAAGAGCTGAAAAATGAGCTACTGACCATTTTGTCTGACACGCGTTTAGTGGTTGATGATTGGAAACAAATGGTTGATAAACTTAAGATCGTTACTGATGATCTTGAAAAGAACAAAGATCGAGTTTCGATGAAGACTGATCGTTTAGATGAGACGATCGAATACCTACGTTGGTTAGGGGATCATAACTTCACCTTCATGGGTTACAAAGAGTATGATCTTGTTAGCGTCAATGGTGACACTGAGCTGCAACCTGTTAAAGAGAAAGGTCTTGGTCTCTTTGCCGATGACAATCGCATTCGTAGCATCAAGCTTTCTGAACTGTCCGACTCTGCGCGCCTAGAAGCGAAAAAGCCTTACGCATTGATCATCACTAAGGGCAATCAAGCATCTCGTATTCACCGCCCAGCTTACACTGACTACATTGGCGTTAAGAAATTCGATAAGAACGGCAAAGTGATTGGTGAGCACCGTTTCACAGGTCTTTACACTTCTGCTGTATACAACCAAGCCGTACAAAGTATTCCTCTGATCCGCGAGAAAGTGGATCGTATTCTAGAAGCGAGTGGTTACCGTAACGGATCGTACTCGTACAAAGCCCTGCACAACATTCTAGAAAACTACCCACGTGACGAATTACTTCAAGCTCGTGAAGAAGAGTTATTGGAAGTGGGGATGGGCGTCGTGCAAATGCAAGATCGTGACTTGTTACGTCTATTTGTTCGTAAAGACCCGTTTGGTCGATTCTTCAGCTGTATGGTTTACGTGACAAAAGATCGATACAACACAGAGCTTCGTCGTCAAACGCAACGCATTCTTAAGCAGTACTTTGGCTGTGAACAAGAGGTTGAATTCACAACCTTCTTCTCAGAAAGCCCGTTGGCGAGAACCCATTACATTGTTCGTGTAGACAATAACAACATTGATGTAGACGTGAAAAAGATTGAGCAGAACTTAATGGAAGTATCGACTTCATGGGACGACCGCCTAAAAGAGTCTATCATTGCTAACTTTGGTGAAAGCAAAGGTCTTCCGCTTTCGAAAGAGTACATGAGCGCATTCCCACGTTCATATAAAGAAGACATGATGCCAGGTTCTGCGGTTGCAGATATCGAACGTCTAGAAGCGTTAAGCGACGACAACAAACTCGGCATGTTGTTCTATCGTCCGCAAGAAGAAGCGGCTGAATCGAAAGCAGTTCGCTTGAAGCTATACCACCGCGACGAGCCAATTCACCTATCCGACGTGATGCCAATGTTGGAAAACCTAGGGTTACGTGTGATCGGCGAATCGCCTTATGAGATCGAAACCAACAATGGTCAAACATTCTGGATCCTAGATTTCTCAATGCTGCATAAGAGCGACAAGACCGTTGATCTTCGTGAAGCTCGCGATCGTTTCCAACAAGCATTCGCAGCGATTTGGGCAGGTAACCTAGAGAGTGATGGCTTCAACCGCTTGGTACTAGGCGCTTCACTGTCTGGTCGTGAAATCTCAATTCTTCGTGCATACGCGCGCTACATGCGCCAGGTTGGTTTCCCATTCAGCCAACAATACATAGAAGATACCCTTAGCCATTACCCAGATTTGGCAACGGGTCTAGTAAACTTGTTTGCCAAACGATTCGATCCAAAACACAAAGGCAGCGAGAAAGGTCAGAACGATCTTATCAAGAAAATAACCGAGCAACTGGATCGTGTTGAAAGCCTAGATGATGATCGTATCATCCGTCGCTACATGGAAATGATCACGGCAACGCTACGTACTAACTACTACCAATTGGACGAAAATAAGCAGCCTAAACCTTGGTTATCATTGAAGATGAAGCCAAGCGAAATCCCAGATATTCCTCAGCCAGTGCCTGCGTTTGAGATCTTCGTTTACGCACCTGATATTGAAGGTGTACACCTACGTGGCGGTAAAGTCGCGCGTGGTGGTTTGCGTTGGTCGGATCGTCAAGAGGACTTCCGTACTGAAATTCTTGGTCTGGTTAAAGCACAGCAAGTTAAGAACACGGTTATTGTTCCTGTGGGTGCAAAAGGTGGCTTCGTATGTAAACGTCAGCCAACTCTAACTAACCGTGATGAAATCTTCGCTGAAGGTCAACGTTGTTACAAACGCTTCATTCGCGCGCTTCTCGATGTGTCCGATAACATCATCGAAGGCGAAGTTATTCCGCCGAAGAGTGTAGTGCGTCACGATGAAGACGACCCATACTTAGTTGTTGCCGCCGATAAAGGTACAGCAACATTCTCTGATTTGGCGAACTCTGTATCGGATGAGTACAACTTCTGGCTAGGTGACGCGTTTGCGTCAGGTGGTTCTAACGGTTATGACCACAAAGCAATGGGTATCACTGCGAAAGGTGGTTGGGAATCGGTGAAACGCCACTTCCGAGAAATGGGCATCAACTGTCAAACCACTGACTTCACAGCAATTGGTGTGGGTGATATGGCAGGGGACGTATTTGGTAACGGTATGCTGCTATCTAAGCATATTCGTCTACAAGCTGCGTTTAACCATATGCACATCTTCATTGATCCAAATCCGGATTCAGCCACCAGCTGGGAAGAGCGTAATCGCTTGTTCAATCTCCCACGATCAAGCTGGGAAGATTACAACGCCGAGTTGATCTCGCAGGGCGGTGGTATTTTCTCTCGTCGCTCTAAATCGATCCAACTAACGCCAGAAATCCAAAAAATGCTGGGCACGAAGAAAGCGTCTCTAGCGCCAAACGATCTGATTAAGATGATCCTGCAAATGGAAGTGGATCTGCTTTGGAATGGTGGTATCGGTACGTATGTTAAAGCTTCCAGCGAGACACACACTGATGTTGGCGACCGTGCAAATGACGTACTCCGTATCGATGGACGTGATTTAAAAGCGAAAGTAGTTGGTGAAGGCGGTAACTTAGGTATGACTCAGCTTGGTCGTATCGAATACGCAAGCACAGGCGGTCGTGTAAATACGGACTTTGTAGATAACGTTGGTGGCGTAGACTGTTCGGACAACGAAGTGAACATTAAGATCTTCTTGAATGGTTTAGTATCGAATGGCGATCTAACGGTTAAACAACGCAACCAGATTCTTGAATCGATGGAAGACGAAGTGGGCGAAATCGTATTGGACGATGCATACCGTCAATCTGAGTCTATTTCGGTGACTGAACAGCAAGGTGTTGGCATCGTTAAAGAGCAAATCCGCTTTATCCATACAATGGAGAAAGCAGGGTACTTGGATCGTGCTCTTGAGTACATTCCAGACGATGAAACCTTGATTGAGCGAGAGAAACAAGGTCTTGGTCTGACACGTCCTGAACTTTCAGTACTAGTAGCTTACGGTAAGATGGTTCTGAAAGAACAATTGGTTGCTGACGAAATTGCAAATGATGAATTCCATGGAAAACAGTTAGTTGCTTATTTCCCAAGTGAGTTACGCCGTAACTACAAAGATCAGATGGTAAACCACCCGCTGCGTGCTGAAATCATCGCAACAGCGCTAGCAAACCAAATGGTTAATGAAATGGGCTGTAACTTCGTGACTCGTCTTCAAGAAGAGACGGGCGCGAGTGTCGTTGATATTGCGAACGCTTACAGTGCAACACGTGAGATCTTCGAACTGGAAGATATTCTTAAGCAAACTCGTGCACTCGATAACGTTGCAACTGCAGAAGCACAGTATGAGATCATGTTTTATGTACGTCGCGCATTGCGCCGTATCTCTCGTTGGTTACTTCGCAATCGCAGCGGTAAGAGCACAGTAACCGAGCTCGTTGCGCTATATAAAGACGATGTTCACACTATTACTGAAACGCTGGACACCATGCTAGTTGCATCAGAAGTGGAAGAGCATAACGAACTTGCTCAGAAATGGATTGAGCGCGGAGTAGAGGAGAAACTGGCACACCACGTAGCTCGTCTCTCTAGCCTACAGTCTGCACTGGATATTTCAACAGTAGCAAGCGAAACGGGTAAAACGGTTGAACAAGCCTCGAAGCTTTACTTTAATCTAGGTGACCGTTTATCACTTCACTGGTTCTTGAAACAGATCAATAGCCAAGCGGTTGATAATAACTGGCAAGCTCTTGCCCGTGCAGCATTCCGTGAGGATCTTGATTGGCAACAACGTCAATTGACTGCTCAAGTTCTAACTTGCGGCTGCTCAACAGAAGATCTAGACGTGATGCAAGCACTCGAAGATTGGATGACAACGAATGAATTGTCATTGCATCGTTGGGAGAGCATCTTAAATGAATTCAAAGTTGGTTCCGTTCATGAGTTCGCTAAGTTCTCTGTTGCACTTCGAGAATTGGTTCTACTTAACCTGAACTGTTCTTCGAACGAATAGGGTAAGTGACTTTAGCAAAAGCCTCGCAATCGCGGGGCTTTTTTATGTTCAAATCACTATAACTCCACACAACAAGTGACGCCGTAACGTGAAATTTGAGTTTTCCTGGCATGAAATCGTTTGCTTTTAAATAAAAAGCTAGCAATTTTGTATAGAGAATAGAGTGCTAATCAACTGTTTTTATGAACAAAATTAAAATGAGACATACTATTTTGCTGAATTCACTCATTTTCATTGAATTGCACTGAAAAACAGTAAATAATATTGACCCGTTTACACGGGGCTTTTTTCTTTCGGAGGCACAATGCTTTACCGTCTAGCCAGAACTGGCTTTTTCCAACTTGATGCCGAAAAGGCACATGATCTTGCAATCAAAAACTTCCAACGCTTTAACGGCACTCCTCTCGATCTTTTCTATCGTCAACAATTACCAAATCGTCCAGTAGAATGCATGGGGCTTACATTCCGTAACCCAGTGGGTCTTGCTGCTGGTTTGGACAAAAACGGCGAATGTATCGAAGCGTTTGACGCTATGGGCTTTGGTTTTGTCGAAGTTGGTACTGTTACGCCTCGTCCGCAACCAGGTAACGACAAGCCACGTTTGTTCCGCCTAGTTGAAGCGGAAGGTATCATCAACCGTATGGGCTTTAACAACCTAGGTGTGGATCATCTGGTTGAGAATGTGAAAAAGGCAAAATACAACTGCATTCTTGGTATCAACATTGGTAAAAATAAAGATACACCAATTGAGAAAGGGGCAGAGGACTACCTGATTTGTATGGAAAAAGTGTACGAGTATGCCGGTTACATCGCCGTGAACATCTCGTCACCAAATACACCAGGGCTTCGTTCACTTCAGTACGGTGAAGCGCTAGACGAATTGCTATCTGAACTCAAAGAGAAACAAGCAGAACTTGCAGAAAAGCACGGTAAGTACGTACCACTTGCGCTAAAAATTGCACCGGATTTGAGCGATGACGAAATCAGCCAGATCTGTGAGTCGCTAATTAAGAATAACATCGACGGTGTGATTGCAACAAACACAACGCTTGATCGCACAGTCGTTGAAGGCATGAAACATGCGAACGAAGCGGGTGGTCTAAGCGGACGTCCGGTTCAATCACGTTCAACAGAAGTTGTTCGTAAACTTCATGAAGAGCTTGGCGATAAACTTCCGATAATCGGTGTGGGCGGTGTTGACTCATACGTTGCAGCGAAAGAGAAAATGATGGCAGGTGCACAACTTGTTCAAGTTTACACTGGTTTCATCTACCACGGACCAGGTCTCGTACGCGATATTGTTAAAAATCTATAAGAGCAATCGCTAAATCGTTGAGAAATCGACGCTTGTTACTAAAAAAAGAGGAATTCGTTTCCTCTTTTTTTTTGCCCGTTCGTTTGTAAAATTTAAAAATCATGAGTAGGTAATTAAGCGTCTTACCTCTTATTACTGATTAACTAGTCACAAACAAGAGAACGGAATAATGCTTAAACCCAGCGACAAATGGAATTGGTATTTTGACGAGCAGAAAGCTTGCCTAATGCTGGATTTGGGGGAGGAGATGATTTTCCAAACCAATCTATGCCGTAAGCTGTTGGTCAATTGTGCCTTCTCAGACAATGAATTCACTGTTGATGACGCAAGCGCGTTTCAAACGTACAACGAACGAATCCGTTGTCTCGACATCAACGAATACCGTCAAGCCGAACTTACGCTCTATTGCGTAGCTGCAAAACGCTTTCATAAACCTGTTCAACCGAAGAGCTGGTTCTTCGACGCCCAATGCGATGGACATGAGCCAGAAGAAGGGGATATGGTCTTCCTAACAAATCGATATTCAGAAGGTGTATTCATCGTTCTAGAACCAGGTGAAACATCAAGCCTATGTGCTTACGTAGGGCAGGATGAATTTCTACTTGATGGCAACAAAGTACTGCCATTTGGGCAACCAATTAAAGTAATGCACGATCGCATGGTGTGTGCCAATCACTTATTCACGATGGCACCAATGGCGATGGTGGGTTAATTTCCTTTTGATTTTTCTTTATTTTCGTTCCTTTGTTTGCATTAATCGACCTCATTAGGTCGATTTTTTTTGCCTAGAATTTTCTGAATATCTCCTCTTGTGCACGCCAAATACATGCCTAGGTGAGGGCTATTTTGTATCTCAGATATGAAGTAGCTCACTTTTATTCCACTTTTTTCATTTTAGCGTTTCCTTAATTTAGGCAACCAGACGCCTAATATTTCACCTTTTGTTCCCCTATACGCTCATTTTGTAAGTTAATTACACGCAAAATCAATAGCTGGTATAGACCAAAAATGATGTAAATAAGTATTCACTCTCGTTATGATGCTTGTCTTTACTAGAAAGTGATAAAGAGACGTATTCTGTTTGTAGATGTGTTGTGTTTTGATTTTCAACAGATGAGATTGGCGACTGTTTGAGCTAATAAAGTAAAAATGCCTTTAAAAACGAGGCATTGATCGTAAAGTCAGGTATAATCAAAGCCATTTTTTATCGACGAAAGAACACTATGAATCAATATCTCGCGGTAACTTCAAACGGCATGGAAAACTTGCTTGTTGAAGAACTGACTAAACTAGGCATTGAAAACGCCAAACCAGTACAGGCAGGCGTTAAATTTAAGGCGACGAATGAACAGATTTACCGTTGCTGTTTGTGGAGCCGCTTGGCGTCTCGATTTGTACGTGTTTTATCGGAATTTACCTGTAACGACGACATGGACCTTTACCTGTCGACGTCTTCAATCAACTGGGTAAACCAGTTCCATAGTTCAAAGCGCTTTGTGGTCGACTTCAATGGTACGAACCGTGAAATCCGCAACAGCCAATACGGTGCAATGAAAGTAAAAGACGGCATCGTAGATTGCTTTGAGAAGAAAGGGCTTCCTCGTCCAAACATTAGCAAAGAACGCCCTGATATCCGCGTTCACGTTCGTCTGCACAAAGACAAAGCTATTCTTGGTGTGGATATGGTGGGTAGTGGTCTTCATCAACGTGGCTACCGTCCAGAATCAGGTCGAGCTCCGCTACGTGAGACGCTTGCAGCAGCAATCATAATGCGTTGTGGCTGGGATGGTTCACAACCACTTCTAGACCCAATGTGTGGTTCTGGTACGTTGCTGATTGAAGCAGCGATGATGGCAGCCAATATGGCACCAGGCGTTAAGCGCAAACAGTGGGGCTTTGAAGCGCTAGAAGATTTTGAACCAGAGCTTTGGGCAGAGATTAAATCAGAGGCAAATGTACAAGCTCGACGCGGTGTCAAAAAAGTTGACGCTAAGTTTTTCGGTTTCGATAACGACCCGAAAGTATTGAAGGTTGCACGAGACAACGCTCGTAGAGCTGGTGTTGAAGAGTTGATTGAATTTGCACAAGGCGATGCAGCAACCATTACTCGTCCGGCTGGTTTCGAATCTGGCGTTATCGTTTCTAACCCGCCTTATGGTGAGCGTCTTGGCACTGAACCTGGTCTGATCGCGCTATACACAGCATTTGGTGGTCAGCTAAAAGCAGAGTTTGGCGGTTGTAAAGCTTCTATCTTCTCAAGTTCAGACGAGCTACTAAGCTGTCTTCGTATGCGTGCGGACAAACAGTTCAAATTGAACAATGGCGCGTTACCTTGTCACCAAAAGAACTACAGCATTGCAGAGCGTAGCGTTGATGAAGTGAAAGGTGCGGACACTAATGTTCAAATTGCACCAGACTTCTCAAACCGTTTGAAGAAAAACATTGGCAAGATTGGTAAGTGGGCACGTAAAGAGAAACTTGACTGTTACCGTATCTACGATGCGGATCTTCCAGAATACAATGTAGCGATCGACGTGTACGGCGATCAAATTGTGATTCAAGAATACGCAGCACCTAAGAATATCCCTGAAGAAAAAGCCAAGCGCCGTCTAACGGACATCATCCGTGCAACGATTCAGGTAACAGGTGTAGAAGCGAATAACGTAGTACTTAAAGTTCGTGAGAAGCAAAAGGGTCGTAGCCAGTACCAAAAATTAGGTCAAGTTTCAGAGACGCTTGAAGTAAACGAGTACGGAGTGAAGCTGATCGTAAACCTTCATGACTACCTAGACACGGGCTTGTTCTTGGATCATAAGATCACTCGTCGTCGTCTTGGCGAAATGGCACAGGGTAAAGATTTCCTTAACTTGTTTGCTTACACTGGCAGTGCAACAGTGCACGCTGCAGTTGGTGGAGCGCGTTCTACAACTACGGTAGATATGTCTAACACGTACCTCAACTGGGCGAAAGACAACATGCAGCTAAACGGTTGTGTTGGTCGCCAGCATCGTTTTGAGCAAGCTGACTGTCTCCAGTGGCTTGAGAACGCCAAAGGTGAATATGATCTTATCTTTATTGACCCACCGACGTTCTCTAACTCTAAACGCATGGAAACGTCGTTCGATGTACAACGCGATCATATTAAGCTAATGACAAACCTTAAGCGTCTGTTGCGTGCTGGCGGTACGATTGTTTTCTCGAACAACAAACGTCACTTCAAGATGGACGAAGCAGGGCTTGCAGAACTGGGCTTAAAAGCGCAGAACATTTCTTCTCAAACTCTGCCATTGGATTTTTCTCGTAACAAACAGATTCACAACTGCTGGTTGGTTACTCACGCCGAATAGGGACGGAACAGTAAAAGGATGTTGAACGTGCTAACGCTTTACAGCACTGAAGGATGCCATCTCTGCGAGATGGCGTTTGACCTCGTTAGTCAGATTGGTCTCGCCGAACAAACACACATCGTCGACATAGCGTTCGACGATGCTCTCTTTTCTCGTTACGGCGTAACAATTCCCGTATTAAAATATCAAGATTCTGAGTTGAACTGGCCGTTTGACTTAGAAAAACTCAAACATTGGTTGGATAATAATGGCATTACTTACCATTCATAACGCACAACTTGCATTTGGCGACCACCCATTACTAGACAAAGCAGAGTTCGCTCTTCAAGAAAATGAACGCGTTTGTTTAGTTGGTCGCAACGGTGCAGGTAAGTCTACGTTAATGAAAGTGCTTGCTGGCGACATTTTGTTGGACGATGGCAAGATTCAAATCACCCAAGACGTCGTTGTTTCTCGACTTGAACAAGATCCACCACGCAATCAAGAAGGCACAGTTTACGAATACGTATCTGGTGGTTTAGCTGAAATCGGTGAGCAGTTGAAGATCTATCATGATCTTCTCGATCTTGTCGCTCAGGACCCAAGTGAAAAGAACATTAATCGTCTTGCTAAGATTCAAGAACAGTTGGATCACCTTAACGCTTGGCGCTTTGATGATCGTGTTAAGAATGTACTTGGCGCGCTAAAGCTAAGCCCTGAAACCAAACTGACTGATCTATCGGGTGGTTGGCAACGTAAAGCCGCTCTCGCTCGTGCACTTGTTTGTGACCCTGATGTATTGCTTCTTGATGAGCCAACTAACCACCTTGATGTAACGACCATCGAATGGTTAGAGAACTTTCTAAAGGACTTCAAAGGCTCGATCATCTTCATTTCCCACGACCGTGCATTCATCAAATCGATGGCGACACGCATTGTTGACCTCGATCGCGGACAACTCGCTTCTTTCCCTGGTGATTATGACCAATACTTAAATGACAAAGAAGAGATGCTTCGTGTCGAAGAAATGCAAAATGCAGAGTTCGACAAAAAGCTAGCTCAGGAAGAAGTGTGGATTCGCCAAGGCATTAAAGCACGTCGTACACGCAACGAAGGTCGTGTTCGTGCCCTTAAAAAGCTTCGTGAAGAACGTCGTGACAGACGTGAGGTTCAGGGTAAAATTAACCTTAACATCGACGATGCTTCACGCTCAGGTAAGATCGTCTTTGAAGCTGAGAATGTCTCTTTTGCTTTTGAAGGCAAAAAAATCGTTGATAACTTTAGCTTCAACATTATGCGTGGTGATCGAATCGCACTGATTGGTCCTAACGGCTGTGGTAAAAGTACCGTTCTCAAGTTGCTATTAGGGCAATTATCAGCGCAAGGCGGTCGTCTTCATTGTGGAACAAAGCTCGAAGTGGCTTACTTCGATCAGTACCGTGAAATTCTTGATCCTGAAAAGACGGTTATTGATAACTTAGCAGATGGTAAGCAAGAAGTGATGGTTGGAGGGCGTCAGCGTCACGCATTGAGCTACCTACAAGATTTCTTGTTTGCACCAAAACGTGCTCGCACGCCAGTAAAAGCCTTGTCTGGAGGCGAAAAAAACCGTTTGTTGCTGGCTCGTATCTTGTTGAAACCTAACAACTTGCTTATTCTTGACGAACCTACCAACGATTTGGACATCGAAACGTTGGAACTTTTAGAAGAAATGCTTGCCAATTATCAGGGGACGTTACTGTTAGTGAGCCACGACCGTGAATTCGTAGACAATACGGTGACGACCAGTTGGATTTTTGAAGGTAACGGCATAATCGAAGAGTTTGTTGGTGGTTATCACGACGCAAAACAGCAGCGTGATCAAGTTCTTGCTTCGCGCAGTCAGGTTGAAAAAGCAGCGAAGAAAGAGAAAGTGGTTGAGGAAACTCCCAAAACTACGCAACCTAAGAACAATTCGAAGAAGTTATCGTATAAGCTGCAAAGAGAATTAGAGGCTCTTCCAGCTAAACTAGAACAATTAGAGGCGGATATTGAGACTCTACAAGAACAAGTGAACGACCCAGAGTTCTTCACTAAATCTGTAGAGCAGACTCAACCGGTATTGGAACAGCTCGCTGCGGTAGAGCAGGAGTTGGAAATCGCGTTCGAGAGATGGGAAGAACTCGAAGCAATGCAACAGGATAGTTAAGAATTCGATGAATTGTAGTAACAAATTCAAATTAACCTCCATCGCTATGATGGTCGGTACGGCAATGAATGCCAATGCAGCACTGTATCAAGTAGTTGAAGTTTCCCCTGAAAACGTCACTACGGAAACAGTGTACGGTGTCGCAATTCAACAAGGTGACGTGGATAATAATCCTGATACAGGAAAACCTTTCGCGCTGGGTTGTTTTGACAAAGGCGCAGATTGTGACTCAAAGCACTTTAAACTTGCGCTTGAAACGCGAGTAACCCCAATCTCAACTGGGCAAGAAGTCGACGGCGTTAGCTACCGTGAAGAAGTGCCATTTGCGATGGATTCGGGTTTCTTTTACGTACAAGAGTTCGATGACTTTGAAAGATACTGTACGAACGAACGTCGTTACTCAACATGTGAATCATGGGCATCAGTCCATTGGAGTCCTTGGAATAAAGAGGCTTTTAGTAAAGACTTTACTTCAAATGCACTAGCTTACGTCGAGGGTGATACACCTAATACTATTGATTCTGCAGCGTACACCAATAAGTACAACAATATCATTAACAGTCTTACTGCTGATGGTAAACCAGTTGGTAATCAGAGCGTTGTTAGTAGTTCCGACCCTTCGAATTTAGAAACTAGAAATACGGTTGTTGCTCCTGTAATCCCCAAAATTGAACCAAGCTCAGACACTGCTGTCGTTGTCGCGAGTCGAGCGTGGCGTACTGATGGTAAATTTACGGTCGGTAGTGTTTCAGAACGAGCTAGCAACGAAAATGGAACACACCACACTTCCAAAGCAGCTATTTGGGATGATTCTGGTACTGTAAGTCAAATCGCGTGGCCAAGTGGGAACTATATTGATGGTGAACGTTTAGCGCAAGGAAGTATGCGTGGCTTAGTTGAGGATGGAACTACTGTGTACGGTGTTGGTTACAATACCTACGATAATGACAACAACTACATGAACGCAACCGTGTTCGTGGGAACGTTGGCGAAAGAGGGTTCAGTAGTTGGCTCCACGTGGAAAAATATAGAAGTTGATGGCGCGCAACAAAGAATCAGTGGCGATACGGTTCATACCAACTCACGTCTAACTGACGTAAACGCAAATTTTGTTGCAATTGGCGAAGCCAAACGTTCGGGTCTTTATCTAATGCCAACAGGTTCTGCTCCAAATCGCCTTTTCATTGTTGATAATGTGACTAGCAGTTCAGTAAGTGCCTTCTACCCAACTTCTGGTATATTCTTTAGCGGTGCTGGCGGTCAAATGGGTGGCATCAACTCATACAATGAGATTGTTGGTCAATTAGACGCTGAGAAGACTCGCGAAGAAGAGGGTAAACCTCGCCGTAAACGTGGATTTATCTATCCATATGCTCAAGGTGGAACAGTTAGTGAGCGTGCTAAAGAAATCTTCGATGGCAAAGCATGGTTCCTCGACGATCTCACCAACGGTGCAAACGATCAGAGCGCAAGCGCCAGAGATATTTCTGACAGCAACAACGAGTTCCGTATCATTAGCGCTTCAGATATCAACGATGCCGGCGTTATCTCAGCGACAGCAATGAAGTGTGCAGGCGGTTATGACACAACAGCTCACAACTCTTTCTGTAGTAATGGTGAAGAGAAAATCGTTGCCGTCAAGCTTAAGCCGATTCCAGGTGCAACTAAAGCTGATATTCAATCACGCAGTGTTGAAGAGGAAGCTGCGGAACGCCAAGGCGCTGGTCTAGGATGGCTGGCTTTGACCATGCTGGGTCTATTCGGGTTCCGTAGAAAATAGTCAGTAATTTTTAAATCAAGCAGAGGCTCACAGAAATGAGTCTCTGCTTTTTTTATGCCTTGAGAAAATGCGCAATTTGATCGATTCTTGTAGATGGAGTCATAAAAACTCCATCAAAGTTTCACAATAACAGTAGTACGTTTGTAAATGGACCTGTATGAGGAATTAACTATGAAGAGACAAAAGCGTGATCGCCTAGAACGAGCTCAATCTCAAGGCTATAAAGCTGGGTTGAATGGAAGGTCTCAAGAGGCTTGCCCATATCAACAAATTGATGCTCGGTCATATTGGTTAGGTGGTTGGCGTGATGCCAGAGATGAAAGACAATCTGGTCTCTACAAATAAACTCTCCACATACAAACAGAAGGATTTGAAAGGGCTCGTTAAGAGCCTTTTCTGCGTTTAAAGCGGATGTTTTTAAATGTAGCAATTTACGCGTGTGTCTAAACTAAATGCCATAAGATAAAGAAAAGGCTCCTTTGATAGGAGCCTTGATAAATACTTCAGAGTAGGAGATTAGAAGCTTGAAGTGTCTTGGAACAAACCCACTTTCAGATCTTTTGCTACGTAGATTTCTTTACCATCTACGCATACACGACCATCAGCTAGACCCATTACTAATTTGCGGTTAACAACGCGCTTCATGTGGATCTCGTACGTTACTTTTTTCGCTGTTGGTAGGATTTGACCCGTAAACTTCACTTCGCCAACACCCAGAGCTCGACCTTTGCCTTTACCGCCAACCCAGCCTAGGAAGAAGCCAACAAGCTGCCACATAGCATCAAGACCAAGACAACCAGGCATTACTGGGTCACCAGGGAAGTGACAGTCAAAGAACCAAAGATCTGGAGTAATGTCCAATTCTGCGAGGATCAAACCTTTACCAAAATCGCCTTCAGTCTCAGACATTTTAGTAACACGATCCATCATTAGCATGTTTGGCGCAGGAAGCTGAGGGTAACCTGGTCCAAATAGCTCACCTTGGCTAGAAGCGAGAAGATCGTCACGGTTGTAAGAATCACGTTTGTTTTGCATTATCAATTACTCCAATTTTTGATAGCTGCATCTTAGTGAACACGTGTACGCTAAACAACTCCGATCAGTACTAGACAAACCAGTTTTTGATGCGCTCCACAATTCCTTCTGGATGCTCATGTCTTTCAAAGTTTTCAATACGTTCGGCAATTTTACCAATGATGCTGTCTTCTTCACCGCGAAATGGTTTAGACATAAGAATGGGAATCGCTTCATCAACAGTAGAAACTGACCAAATATGGAACTCACCATTCTTAATGCTTTGTATGACATCTTTATGTAACGCGAGATGTTTTAGGTTAGATTTAGGCATAATCACACCTTGCTCTCCCGTAAAGCCTTGGTGTTTACATACTTGGTAGAAGCCCTCAATCTTTTCATTCAAGCCTCCAACGGCTTGCACGCGACCAAATTGATCCACTGCACCAGTAACCGCGATCTGTTGATTCACTGGAGATTCTGACAAGGCACTCACCAAACAACATAGCTCTGCTAAGGAGGCACTGTCTCCATCGACTTCGCTGTATGATTGCTCGAATACAATCGAAGCGGAGTATGGTAGTGGTTCATCAAGATTCAGTGCTGAACTCACAAACGCTTGCATGATCATCATGCCCTTAGCATGTAGGTTGCCGCCAAGTTCTGCTTTGCGTTCGACGTCTGAAATATCACCATCACCAAAGTGAATAACACAAGAAATACGCGCAGGTTCCCCATAGGAGACAGGGTGTCCGGCCATATCAATCACTGTAAGACCATTAATTTGCCCAACCTGTTCGCCGGTCGTCTCAATGATCACTTGTCCATCAAGAATATCGTCCACAGCACGTTGTGGTAGGTAAGATTCACGGTAATATTTATCATCAATAGCACGATCAATATCGTCAAACTCGATACTCGATGAGTTTGAATACTGGCCAGCAAGACCTAACAGCTGGTTGTGCCACAGTACACCGAGAGGCAGATAGTGTTGATCTTCTGTATAGCGCATGCCGGCAAGAATTAATCTTCGGAAGGCTTCGTTACTCAATGCAGGGTGTTGGTATTCATGGCAAATCCAATTGACCAAACCAACGTATTTACTTAGGTTTTCTTGAGATAAGTGGATATCTTCTTCAACCTCAGTATACATCGTCAGACCTGTAGAAAAGTCTTCATCGACATATTCGATTTCCGCTAACTGGTTTCGATCGCCTGTAATGATCAGCTTTACATCGTAGTCTTGTGGTGCAAAAGGCGATGACGCAATTCGATTTGGTGTAAGGTTAATCGGAGCAAAGCTTCCACCTTGAACTGCTGCTTTAATGCTTGGCCAGCGCACAGCGTTTGCAAGCACTAAGTTGGCAGGAACAACAAGATAACCGCCATCTGCTTTAGACAGAAAGCCAGACTCAAATGTCGTTTGACCATCTTGATTCACGCTGTAGCGATCAAATAACTCTTTGGCATCGAGTGACTCAACTGTCACAACAGGCGCTGACGACTTATTCTTCAATACTTCGCTGACGAAACCACGATAAAGCGCATTATCAGTGCAATTCACTAATAAAATACGGGTTAATCCTTGAACACGAGTAAATCGGTCAATGGTCGCCTCAAGCCTAGGCTGAAGGTCAATAAAGGGCTTAATCGGTAGAGAAGTGGCTTTACTTAAAATCTCTTCGTACTGCTCGAAAGAAGGGGTGACATCTTGCCAGTTAACTTGGTTCATTCAAATTCATCATAATTTAGTCTTGCAAGCATTATAGCGAAACGACGATCAACTCCCTAGCGACAATTTGACCAATCCAAAAATTCTGCAAATTCAGTTGATTAAACCTTCGACAAATGAGTGATCAACATCGATACTTTTATGAGTTTTAATTGCCGAATCTGCACACTTGGGTTACGCTGTCACCATAAGTGTATTGAGGGTCAGAAGGATGAAATATCAACAGCTTGAAAATTTAGAATGTGGTTGGAAATGGAAGTATCTCATCAAAAAGTGGAAGGATGGTGAAGCCGTTACCCGATACATCGATACGAGCGAAGCCGATGCCGCAATTGCCGAACTTCGTAAACTTGAGCATGAGCCAACCCAAGTTCTTACTTGGATTGAAAACCACATGTCTGAAGAGCTTGATAATAAGCTGAAGCAAGCGATCCGTGCTAAGCGTAAACGTCACTTCAATGCAGAACAAGTCCACACGAAGAAAAAGTCCATCGATCTAGATTATCGAGTGTGGGAAAAACTCTCCAATCGAGCGAACGAGCTAGGCTGTACGTTATCCGATGCTATTGAGTATTTGTTATCAGAGGCATCTCGAAGTGAAAAAGCCAGTATGAAGGTATCGTCGCTGAAAGAAGACTTGAGTAAATTGCTTTCTAGCTAAGGAGTATCAAATGCTTTACGTAATATTGATTGCTGCTGTTGTCATTTTTTGGCTTATCGCCGTAGATAGACCTGTCCTAAAAGTTAAGTTTGAACAAGGGCAAATATCGAAGGTGAAAGGTCACATACCGCCTTCTTTTAAACACAACCTGCAAGACATCGCTGAGCATTCTCCGTTTGATGGCGAAATGAAAGTCTATAACCAACGTACAGGTATGCGCTTAACCTTTTCCAAAGACGTGCCGAAAAAAGTTCAACAACGCATTAGAAACGTTTTTCCTCACCAAGGCTTTAAGTCCACCAAAGGTAAAAAGCGAGCTTAAGAAAACTATCAATTACTTATTCGTGTTAAACGGGACGCATTTAATGTGTCCCATTTTTATATCAGCAAAGTCAGTGAGTTAGAGTTTCACCTTTTACGAATTGAAAGGGAACTTCATGCGATACACTGTCACGTTTTTGTGCTTTTTATTTGGAATTTCTGTTGCTATAGCTGACGACTCAGAAATCAATCCTGTAGCGAAAAAAATCAAAGCGGAGCTTCAGAAGAAAACAGATAGGGCATTTGATGGTTACCACGGATATTGTGACTTGATGATTGAAATGGAACACAAAGGCAAGAGTGCAACGATCAAGAGAGTTAAAGGAAGTGGTGATAAACGCGTATGTCAGTTCACCAAATCAAATGTGAAAATTGGCAAACGTTATCGTTATAAATTCTCTGAAAAGTACATACGACTACACATAACAACGGGCAATTAGCATTCACTAATAATATTTCGATAATTATTATTCATTTATAAGTGGAATTAATATCACATTCCATTTACTGCATGTGTCTTTATAGATAAACTTGCCGACAGGAAAATAAAAACAACGTTAGGAATATCAGTTTGTTGCTCACGCAAAAAAATTACACACCAGAAGCAATGGACATCGCGGTCAAAGTATCGAAAGAAGTCGAACTTAGACATGCCAAGTGGCTAGCTAGTATGAACCACCAAGTGGATCAGTCACAAGTGGATAAGCTCCTCAGTTTACAGGGGCGTTATTGTGACGATGTGATCTTTAGTGAAGAAGACAGAATCACGCGCAACCAAAGAATACTTCTCATGTGCGAACAAGAGCGAGTAAAAGAAAAACGCCAAATCGTGGAAGACAAGCAGAAAACACTGCAAAAAGTCATCAGCGATGTATCGAAAGTCGCCGATCGAATGTTAATGAAGAAGCTTGAAACGCTTCCAATTGATAAATTATCGAGCAATATACCCGCATTTGAGTTATTCGCATCGTTTGCCTATTCTCCATCTCTAAGCTTTTCAAAACTGACAGACTTGGCTAACAATAGCCATCAGCTAAGCTCAACGATTATAGATCTGATTGAGAACTCAAGACTGCGTGAGCGAGGGAGTGCGGCTAAAACTAGTTCAGATGCAAGAGTCGCGATTGGGCGCCTTGGAATTGAAAATTGCCGTAAGCTATTCCCGGTTTTAATGGCGCGCCCAATGATGAGATGGTCAGATAATAATACTAAAATCCTGACTCCCAAGTTTTGGCAACAATTGGTTTTGACTGCCAACGTCACCAAAATGCGATTGGAATCGGCAGATGTTCAAGATTCCGATTGTGGTGTTTTGATCGGAACGCTTCGTAGCTTAGGTAGCATCGTATTGATTAATCACTTCACAGATACGTTTGAAGACGCACTCATTGAAGTCATGCTGAACTATAGAAAAACGAACAGGAAAGATGAGTATTATGCCTGTGCCGATGTCCGACCAAATTCCGCTTTCTTGCCTAAAGTCATTGTCGATATGGAAGCTCTGGTGACTAAAAGACTTTTAGAAAACTTTCACTGGTCGAAGAATGTAGAACATATAAAAGTTGCTGTTCTTGAAGACATCGAAAGCAAACCCATCTTAGAGCGCAGTGTCTATGGAGCAGCTTTAGCGCAGGCTAGGGCATATGCAATCTATGATAACTTATCGAGAAGTGAAGTGTTTGCAGAAAAGCACAAACCATTTTGGTTTGCTAACGTCCAGATATCAGGGGAAGCATTGTCATCAATTAGAATGAGTGCTCCAGGAAAGATGACTCTTATGATGTAAAAGAGTCACAGTGTCACAAAAAAACTCAAAGCGACTGTAACCAGTCGCTTTTTTAATGTCATAAGAAAATGAATAAACAAGTGACACCTCAGTATTGTTGAAGAACACAAGGTTACGACGTCACTAATGCTTAACTGTAAGTTCATCAAACGTCCAGTCACATCATCGATAAAGACTAATAGACAGCATTTGTCAGATCGTCCTTCAAACCAATCGTGGTAAGAGCCATCAATTTGAACGAGCTCGCCTAAACAATCACGTCGGTAGCGAGGTTGGTAAACTTTAGGCTTGCGTTGCGAATGCGGTGTCCATAAACCATCTGCAATCATCCAACTTCGTAAGGTCTCGTTAGATACTGGAAGACTATGTAACTCCGTTAGTTTTTCTCTGGCAAGTGTTGGAGAAAAATCAGAATAGTGATCACGAATCAGTTTTAAAACTGTGTCTCGGTAGTCACTGGGATAGCGGTTATTACTTGGCTTACCTCAATCCTACAGCACCGAATTCTCTCAGGCGATTCATAAGCCTCTGAACTTGGCGAACACTCAAATCAAGGATGTCTGCCGCGTCGACTCCTAACAACAAATCTCATATGCTTGTGAAAACAACTGAGCATTGGTAAAAAAGCTCAACTAGATTTGCAAAAAACAAAGGTGCTTTCGCATGTAAAGGTGGTGATTAGTCATTAGCATCCAATAAAAGTTCATTAATAACAATGGTCTATTATCAAGCCATCAAATCTTAAAGGATGTACAAATCTCATTTTTAATGGCTTTTACCACACAGCATTCAGAACGCCAATTTAACCTCACACCAAGTGCGCATTATGTATATTATGTTAAATAGAATATCAACGTACGCCAATTCTTTCTTCGTTTGGGCTCCTATCCCTCTCAGATTTTAAAATATGAGGCTTTTTATGAGTGTCATTAAACATAATCGCGATTTACCATAAAATACTTAATATAGATCTTAATAATCTTACGATTGTTAAGATCTACATTAATTCGCTACGCGATCTCCACTAATGAATGAATCGCCTCGTAGATATCCTGTCTGCGAACTGGCTTTGATACAAATCCGTCCATGCCAGCTTTCATGCATGTCGCTTTATCACTCTCAAGCGCGTGTGCAGTCAATGCAATGATTGGTGTTTTGATTCCTTTCTTTCTGATAAGTCTTGTCGCTGTAATGCCATCCATAACGGGCATCGACACATCCATTAAAATGATATCGATGTCTTGTGTTTGTTGCTCCAAAAACGTTAAGGCTTCCGCGCCGTGGCTGGCAATAAATACATTGTGCCCGAGTTTATTCAGAATAAGCTTTATCACTAACTGGTTAGATTCAGTATCTTCCACGACTAAAATGTTGGTCGACTTTGATGGCTGATTTGATTCTATCTTTACCGGTCTTTCTTGGTTAGTCCTGGTAAGAACCGGGATTTTGACTGTAAAATGAGAGCCGACTCTCTCTTCACTTTTTACAGAAATTGAACCTCGCATCATCTCAACAAGGTGTTTGGTGATGGCAAGTCCAAGCCCGGTACCACCGAATCGACGAGTAATTGAGCTGTCGCCTTGATGAAAAGCTGTAAACAGATGACCAATTTTAGCTTGAGGGATTCCTATCCCAGTATCTGCAACAGATATGATGATTTCACCATTGCTTTCTAGCACAGAAACATGCACATCTCCAAAGTCTGTAAACTTAATCGCGTTTCCAATCAAGTTAAAAAGCACCTGCGATATACGAGTAGAATCAATCCAGTACTGTTTATTTCTATCTAGATTGCAGTGTAGGTCAAAGCTCAAACTTTTGCTTGTAGCCACTTGTTTTTGTTGAGAAACAATTAGTGTTACCGCGTCACTTAAGTCTGTCCACTGTTCATTTAAATGGAAGCTTCCTGACTCTATCTTTGATAAATCCAAAATGTCGCTGATAATCGCCAATAGCAAATCTGCAGAGCATTCCATTTGGTTCAATACATCTGACTGGGCATCGGTTAAAGTTGATTGTCTCAAGATGTCTAACATCCCAAGAACTGAGTTCAAAGGCGTTCGAATTTCATGACTCATCATGGCCAAAAACTCAGACTTCGATTGGTTAGCTCTTTCTGCTTCTTCTCTAGCCCGTGCTAATTGAGACGTCCTCACCTCAACGATACGTTGTAACTTCTCTTTGGTTTCAATATCGATAACAGCCCTTTCAATTAAGGGTCTAAAACGCCTTAACGTTTCTTTGTTTTCAATACTGAAGTGACCTTTTTGAGCTCCAACAAGGATGATAATAGTCTGGGTTACTTCAGATCGAATGCCCGTAAGTAGCATTGAATTCACGTGGCTTTTAATAAAGGAGTTTAAGCTCTCAAACTCCTTTAATCGCATCGGCTCGAACAACAAAATACATTCGCCATTAAGCGCCCTTTCCGACGCGTTACCCGGTAACCAATCTGCTCTATCAAAAACACTATTTGTTGATAATAGCGTCTTGAAGTTTTGTCTATTACAGTCGCGGGTAATGACGATGAAGTCATCAAAATCAATGTACTTCTTTAGAACACTGTTTAGACCAGAGAAAATCTCGTGACGGTTTCGAGCTTCACTCATTGCAGAGATTGCTGACAGAATGGCTTTGTTTTCATCAGCCAATAACTTCTCACGTTGCCTTGCCTCTTTGAGTTCGACAAGTGCCTCTTGTAACGCTTCCTGCTGGTATATCTCTAAATATTTATCTTTCATAAGGTTTATGGAATATCGCTGATGATATCATCAGGTTTCCATGTCCATTCTCACCACCTATAAATCTTCCTTGCTCACCAAAAGTAAACGGGCAAATAAAAGGCAGGTTCTCTAATTCCTGATTAATTTGTTCACAAACACTGTTGATGTCCTGTTTTAAGTGCAACATAGGACCAGCACAAAAGATATTGATCACCCCTATTTTTCGAGATTCCTCTAACTTTTGATTGAATGCAGCGTTCACAACTCTCGCCGCTCTTGCGACAAGATGCTGGCGACTACCTTGCATCAACGTTAGCATTTCGCCTTCTTCAATATCGGTGAAAAGCTCAATGCCACCTTGTTCAGTTTCTCTTATCGGGTGTGAGAGTTTGTAATAAGGTCTCTCATACAATTGACCCGCGATGCGCCCTAACGGATATGCACTTGAGTTAGTGAACAGGAAGCTTTCTCTATCAGTTTGTGTTTCTTGATGATTTGTCCATGCTCGATATACATCGAGAGCAGGTTGATTATCTATCTCGAGTAAGATGCGACCTTTCGTTTTCGTCGCAATACCAGTTATCCCTGTTGGCGAGTGTCCTGCGCTGAATGCGATATCGACCGGCTGTGAGGAGTAAAACAACGTTAAGCTCACGCCATTTTGTTCGTACCCTTGAGAGGTAATAATTGACCAATTGCCTTCAATGTTATTGTCAGCAGCAGAACCACCAATGATTGGGACTAATGTTCCGAACCGACTGTCAATGCATTCTATGACAGATTCTTCATTCCCAGGTGTCGCATGTAAGAGAATTAAGTTAGGAACCTCACCTACTCTATCTGCATGAAGTAAAGCCATATTCAGCGCTTGGTCTACGCTGGATTCAATATCCGTACTATAAGTTGAAATTCCTGTCCCGTAAGAATGTAAACCTGAGTCATAGATCGCGAGTATCGCAATGGTAGGACCTTGATGGTAACCATGGTTAGTCATGATAGCTTGGCATGAGCTAGCACCATGGAATGGAATGTCAGGAAACAGGTCGGAGAATGCGTACTGAATTGCTCTGAAGTCGTACTCTTCAGTGTAGTAGCAAATGATATGTGAGAGATTCTCCTCACTGAGTTCAGAGCGAAATTCTTCTATCGCTAAATATTCGTCGGTGATATGAGTAAATAATGATTGGCACTGCATACGGTTTTATTATTGGTTATCACTTTACTGTTATACCACTGCAAATTTTTACTGCTAGGCAAGAAAGCATTAATTGCATAAACAAGATGCAATTATCTCGCGTCAGATCAGATTTATAAATGAACTTGGACAATATTTTCATTTAATTTGATATTAATCGCTTTTGTTTCCGAAATACTATTCCAATTGATGTCTCGATATTTATCGTTGAGATTAATAAATTCACCAGATTGATTTAGATCAATTTTTATACTGCGATTTTCTGGGCTTTCGATTGAAAAGCCTTTCGAAGTCTTATTTATAGTGATTTTTGATACACCAATTGTTACATCACATCGTTGTTTTTGTGAACAGTCCACCTCTTTGCTCGTCTCATAAGTAAAGGTGCGCCAGAAAAAGGCACCGATTAAAAGACTGAGCGTGATTAAGATTTGTGCAAGTCTCGCCTTTGTTAACTTTTGTGCGGCCATAATTCCTAATATCCTTGTTACAAACTTCAAACTTTTTAAATAAAAAATGATTTCCAGAGGTCTTGTAAGGTTACTACTCTGTCATTGAAATGTTAATTCAAGTATAGTGTCACGCTGAAAATGCCACTTTTTATTAAAGTCAGCAATGGAAATAAAGTGATGATAACACTTGAATTCTAGAGTTTACTTGGGTGGTGTTACGACGCAAGTCGTGTTGGAAGTAAAGTGTAGTTAATTAGAAATTGGAAGCATGCAAATGAGCCAAGTAAAGCAGCTTGAACAAAACTACAACTATACAGTCGTTCGCCAATTTACCCTTGTGACCATTTTATGGGGCATAGTTGGTATGGCTGTTGGTGTTTTGATTGCCGCTCAGTTAGTTTGGCCACAGCTAAACTTTGATACGCCGTGGTTGACGTACAGTCGTTTACGTCCATTGCATACTAATGCGGTAATTTTTGCGTTTGGTACCAGTGCTCTGTTCGCAACATCTTATTATGTTGTTCAGCGCACCTGTCAAACACGTCTTTTTGGTGGCCCACTCGTTGCCTTCACCTTTTGGGGTTGGCAAGCAATTATCCTAGCCGCAGCAATCACCCTACCTTTAGGTTTAACCTCTGGTAAGGAATATGCTGAGTTAGAATGGCCTATTGATATCGCAATCGCGATAGTATGGGTATCTTACGCAGTCGTGTTCTTTGGAACATTGGTCAAGCGTAATACCTCTCACATCTACGTGGCTAACTGGTTCTTCGGTGCCTTTATCCTAACAGTAGCAGTACTTCACATCGTGAACAGCATGGCTATCCCTGTGTCACTTGGTAAATCGTACTCGATTTATTCTGGTGCAGTGGATGCAATGGTTCAATGGTGGTATGGACACAACGCGGTAGGTTTCCTACTGACCGCTGGTTTCCTAGGTATGATGTACTACTTTGTCCCTAAACAAGCTGAACGTCCTGTTTACTCTTACCGTTTATCTATCGTTCACTTCTGGGCACTGATTTCCCTATACATCTGGGCTGGTCCTCACCATCTGCATTACACAGCATTACCTGACTGGACTCAGTCTCTTGGTATGGTGATGTCTTTGGTTCTATTTGCTCCATCTTGGGGTGGTATGATCAACGGTATCATGACGCTGTCTGGCGCATGGCATAAGCTTCGCTACGACCCTATCCTACGTTTCCTAATCGTTTCATTGTCTTTCTACGGTATGTCTACTTTCGAAGGTCCAATGATGTCTATTAAGACAGTAAACGCGCTATCGCACTACACAGACTGGACCATTGGTCACGTTCACTCTGGTGCACTAGGTTGGGTTGCAATGGTTTCAATTGGTTCTGTATATCACCTTGTCCCTCGTCTATTTGGTCAAGAGCGTATGTACTCTGTAAGCCTAATCAATGTTCACTTCTGGTTGGCGACTATCGGTACTGTTCTTTACATCGTAGCGATGTGGATCTCAGGTGTAATGCAAGGTCTAATGTGGCGCGCAGTTAACTCTGACGGCACACTAACATACAGCTTTGTAGAATCTGTAGAAGCATCTTACCCGTTCTACTTCGTACGTTTCTTAGGTGGTTTCATCTTCCTATCAGGTATGTTCTTAATGGCATACAACACGTACAAGACGGTAACTGCGCCTAAAGAAAGCTTAAAAGCTATCCCTCAACCGGCATAGGAGATTAAAGAATGAGTAATAATTCGAATAATCGCCACGAAATCCTAGAACGCAATGTCGGTTTGTTGGCTATTTTCATCGTCTTTGCAATCAGTTGGGGTGCGCTTGTTGAAATCACTCCTCTGATTTTCCAGAAGCAAACGACGGAGCCTGTAGAAAATCTACGAGCTTACACTCCTCTGGAAATGGAAGGTCGTGACATATACATCCGTGAAGGTTGTAACGTGTGTCACAGCCAGATGATTCGTCCTTTCCGTTCTGAAACAGAGCGCTACGGTCACTACTCTGTCGCTGGTGAGAGCGTTTGGGAACACCCATTCCTATGGGGTTCTAAGCGTACAGGTCCAGATTTGGCACGCGTAGGTGGACGTTACTCTGACGAATGGCATCGTGTTCACCTTATTGACCCGCGAGAGCTAGTACCAGAATCAAACATGCCAGGCTTCCCTTGGCTTGAAGAGAACGTACTAGACGGCAAGCTGACACAGAAGAAACTAGAAATCTTCCGTGACCAGTTCGGTGTCCCTTATAAGGATGAAGAAATCGCGAATGCGGCTAAAGAAGTAGAAGGTAAAACAGAGATGGATGCAATCATCGCTTACCTTCAGTCTCTTGGTCATGCAATGAAGTAAGGGGGTCATATGGATTTCGGTACAATTCATAGTATTTATACCGTTGTGCTCTTCGCTAGTTTTATTGGCATCGTATGGTGGGCATTTGGTAAGAAGCGTAAAGCACGCTTTGAGGAAGATGCTAACTTGGTGTTTGCTGACGAAGAACAAACGACCCCAAATAACCAAGGAGTGAAGAAGTAATGACTACATTCTGGAGTCTCTGGATTATCGTGATTACTGTCGGTACGCTAGTAGGCTGTGCGATCCTCCTGACTTGGTGCGCTAAAGACAAAATGGGCGTCGAGGAAGGGGAAGACATGGGCCACGAGTACGATGGTATTCGCGAGCTTAATAACCCTCTACCAAAATGGTGGACATACTTGTTTGTGAGCACGTTTGTGTTTGCTGCTGTATACCTGACCCTATTTCCAGGTCTAGGTAGCTTCAAAGGTGTTCTAAACTGGCAGAGTTCAGATCAAACTGTACGTACGTTGGAAGAGTCGAAAGAAGCCATCGCACGAGCACAAGAAAACAAGCAACTTAACCAATACGCTAAAGAGCTAGATGATGCTGATGCATACTTCGGTGAAGCATTCCGCGCACTTGCTCACAACGCAGATGGTCTACGCCCTATCCCTGAGATTGCGCAAGATCCTGAAGCAATTAAAGTTGGTCAACGTTTGTTCCTACAGAACTGTTCGCAATGTCATGGCTCTGATGCTCGTGGTCAAAAAGGTTTCCCTAACCTAACTGACGACGCATGGCTATACGGCGGTGAGCCAGCGGCTATCGTTACAACTATCATGCAAGGTCGTATCGGTCAGATGCCAGCGTGGAAAGATGCACTTGGTGAACAAGGTGTTCAAGAAGTCGTAAGCTACACGTTAAGCCTTTCTGGTCGTAAAGTGAACGCACGTGAAGCGGAAGCCGGCAAAGCTCGTTTCGTTGTGTGTGCAGCTTGTCACGGCACCGATGGTAAAGGTAACCCTGCTGTAGGTGCACCAGACCTAACTGACCAAGATTGGTTATTCGGCGATTCACGCGCTGCAGTAACAGAAACAGTTATGAACGGTCGCTCTGGTGTAATGCCTGCTTGGAAGGACATCCTAGGCGAAGACAAAGTTCAACTTGTCGCGGCATACGTCTGGAGTTTAAGCAACTCTGACAATAAGTAACATTTCAATAACAGCCCCTTTCATAGGGGCTGTCTTTCCTTTAAATTTAAAGCCTTACATTTTTTCATTTAGCTGTTGAGAACTTTTTTATGGTAAAGCCTTGGTATAAACAATTTTGGCCGTGGTTCCTGATCATCCTGCCTCTAACTGTTGTGGTATGGACAATCGTTACAGTGGTCGTATTCGCCAATAACTCAGTTTCTTTGGTCGCCGAGGATTACTATAAAAAAGGCAAAGGCATCAATATCGATATCAGTAAAATGAATGTCGCTCGTGACCTTGGTCTTAACGCTACTGTTTCGTCTGATAACAACACAGTGGTTATCTCTTTCAATAAAGGTGAATTACCGCACTTCCCTGCACTAACAGCGACATTCACACACCGTACATTGCCAGACCGTGATTTCACTAAGCTACTTACTGCTGATGCGAAAGGTAACTATCGTTTAACGCCAGAAAACTCTATTCAAGGTCCTTGGTTCGTTGAGCTTGAACCGCATAACAAAGAATGGATGATTCAAGGTCGCGTCGAATTCCCAGCACAACCAACAACATTAATGAAGTAAGCCTATGTGTAAATCCTGTTATCACTGTGGTGAAGATGTACCAGCCAACACGGATTTCAAAGTAGAAATATTAGGTGAAATTCGCGACATGTGTTGCCCGGGTTGTGAAACGGTGGCGCAAACCATTGTTGATAGTGGTCTTGTCTCCTATTACCAATATCGAACTGCGCCAGCAGAAAAGGCGGATCTAGTCCCCGAGCAACTCCAAGCTCTCATCCATTATGACAATGAGGACGTTCAGTCAGAGTTCGTTCGTAACCACGAGAACACTTCTGAAGTAACCCTTTCTTTAGAAGGCGTGTCCTGCGCTGCTTGTGCGTGGCTGATCGAAAAGCAAGTTTCCGGCGTTAAAGGATTGGTTTCTATTCGTGTAAATACCACCACTAACCGAGCTTTACTTGCATGGGATAAGACACAAGTACGTCTGAGCGAGTTACTATCAGTGATTCACAAGCTTGGTTACAAAGCAGCACCTTTTGAGGCAGACAAGCAAGAAGCTGCCTACCACCATACGATGAAACAGTACCTTTATCGTTTAGGTATCGCAGGTCTTGCAACCATGCAAGTAATGATGCTTGCAGTAGCATTGTATTTGGAAGTTTTTGGCGATTTGGAGCCAGAGTTTAAAAACTACTTTCGATGGGTAAGCTTAATCTTCGCAACACCTGTACTGCTCTATTCAGCACTTCCCTTTTACCTCAATGCATGGCGAAGTATCAAAGGTCGAACCCTTGGTATGGATGTTCCTGTTTCCATTGCGCTGATTTTTGCTTATGTGGCGAGCTTAGTCGCAACAGTGACTGAGCAAGGCGAAGTGTTCTTTGAATCTATCTCGATGTTTACCTTCTTCTTGTTGGTCGGTCGATTCTTAGAAATGCGCGCTCGTCGCAAAGCAGCTGCGGCTAGCGGTAACCTTCTTAAGTTAATCCCTGCAATAGCGACAACACTAGACGGTGAACAAATTCCGGTGAAAACCCTAAAGGTTGGCGATCGCATTCGCGTTCTTCCTGGCGAACATATTCCTGCCGACGGTAAAGTGATTTCTGGTCGTATCCATATCGATGAATCGATGCTGACCGGCGAATCTGTTCACGTAGTTAAGAAAGCAGGAGATACAGTTTACGCGGGAACATTAAATGGAGACGAATCGTTCGAACTTGAAGTGACGAATTCTAAAGCAGATTCAATGATTTCTAATATCGTTCGTCTTCAAGATGAAGCCCAACATTCCAAACCAAAAATCGCAGAAATTGCCGACGTAGTAGCGCGCTATTTTGTTGGCGCAATTCTAATCATTTCTGCAGGGACTTGGTTCTACTGGCACCAAACTAAACCCGATGATGCATTCTGGATTATGCTCTCTGTTCTGGTTGCTACTTGTCCATGCGCCCTATCTCTAGCGACACCAACCGCGTTAACGTGTGCAACTTCTCGTATGGGTAACTTTGGTATCTTGTTACGTAAAGGGCATGTTTTCGAAACGCTGTGTAAGATTAATCATCTTGTCGTGGATAAGACCGGCACCTTGACTAAAGGCGATATCGAGATTAGTGAAACCAAAACTTTAGCTGAGTTAGATAAGTCAGTGGCATTAGCTCTTGCAGCAGCACTTGAGGCGCATGCAAATCACCCTATCGCACGAGCATTTTCTGGTTTTGGTCACGAAGATATCTACGTCGATGAGGTTCAAAACGTCATTGGTTCTGGTATTCAAGGTGTTTGGAACAACAAGACAGTAAAAATTGGCAGTGCTAATTTTGTTGTTGGTGAAAACCGAGATGAAAGCAATGCTGTGTATCTTTCTGTAAACGAAGAACATGTGGCGACCTTTTACTACCGAGATCCCATTCGTAAAGAGAGTAAAGCATTCATCCAACGCTTTGCTGACGCTGGTATTACAACTACCTTATTGACAGGCGATTCATTACAAAATGCCCAGCCTGTTGCAGATGAAATGGGTATCGACCATGTGATCGCATCGGCAAAACCAGAAGACAAACTCGCGTATCTTAAAGGACTAGATCAAGACGATATCACCATGATGGTTGGCGATGGCATCAATGATGCGCCTACGCTGGCTGGTGCGCACCTTTCTGTAGCGATGGGTGGTGGTACGGACGTCGCTAAAGCTTCTGCAGATATGACGCTCCTAGGCGATAATTTAGAAAAGCTATTAGAAGCAAGGTTGCTTGCAATACGTACAAGAAAGATAATTCGAGAAAACTTGGCTTGGTCTTTGGGCTACAACCTGCTAATTTTGCCGCTTGCTGTTGCAGGCTTAGTCGCCCCCTACGTCGCCGTAGTCGGTATGTCAGCGAGTTCTATTATCGTTGTATCCAACTCGTTGCGACTGCTTAAAGAGAAGTAAGTGAGAGATCAAACATGGAAAGTCTTTACATATTAATCCCTATCGCCATTGTGTTGGTCTGTGTCGCCGTTGCTATTTTTCTTTGGGCTGTTCGTAGCGACCAGTTTGAAGATCTAGAGCGACAAGGTCACAACATTCTTCTTGATGAAGACGAAAAACCAAATAATAAAAAACAATAGCGTTATTTTATGAGCCCAGACTTTATTGGTGCATTTATGATCGGTCTCGTTGGGGCTGGTCATTGCATGGGAATGTGTGGCGGTATCGCCTCTCTACTCTCCATGGGCGCACCGAACAATAAACCTTCTTCCTCTATTCCCCTTTTCTATAACGTTGGCAGACTCGCAAGCTACGCGTTAATTGGCGCAATTGTTGGTGGTGCTATATCAGGTCTTTCAGAGTTGAGCGGTTTAACCCAGTCTCTCGCTTGGCTTCGATTTGTCGCCGCGCTTTTCATGATCTTAGTCGCCCTATATATCGCAAAATGGTGGCAAGGACTGCTTGTTATTGAGAAAGCTGGTCAACATATCTGGAAGTTCATCTCTCCAGCAGGAAAACGCTTGTTGCCACTGAAGCACCCAATGTATGCCTTTCCATTTGGCTTTATTTGGGGCTGGTTACCGTGTGGACTAGTATACTCGGCGTTAACCTGGTCTGCAGTTTCAGGAGACGCTTTAAACGGCGGACTAATCATGCTGTCGTTTGGTCTCGGAACTCTTCCATCAATGCTTGCCATCGGATATGGTGCGAGCCATTTTCAGAAGTTGCAAAAATCGTTAATATTTAGAAACATCTCTGCATTAATCCTAATAAGCTATGGCATGTATACTGCCGCCGGCGCGATGCGAATGCTTGGTTTCATATAGCATCAAAGTCGTTTTCCATCATTTTTTTGCTACCCTTTAGAAGTAAGCGGTGATAAAATATTGATGTATATCAAATAGTGAAAGGTTGTTATGATTTCTGAAAAACCTGCAACAAAGCGTATCCAATCAGGTGGTTGCGCGATTCATTGCCAAGATTGTAGCATTAGCCAACTGTGTATTCCGTTCACTCTAAACGAGTCTGAACTGGATCAGTTGGATCAAATCATCGAGCGTAAAAAGCCAATTCAAAAAGGCCAAGAGCTTTTTAAAGCAGGTGATGAGCTAAAATCTCTGTACGCTATCCGCTCTGGCACAATTAAGAGCTACACCATTACAGAACAAGGCGATGAGCAAATTACTGCGTTTCACTTAGCAGGAGACCTTGTAGGTTTTGACGCAATTACGGGCGATCTACACCCAAGTTTTGCTCAAGCACTTGAAACTTCAATGGTTTGTGAGATTCCTTACGAAATCCTTGATGACCTATCAGGCAAAATGCCTAAGCTTCGTCAGCAGATCATGCGTCTAATGAGTAGCGAAATTAAAGGTGACCAAGAAATGATCCTTCTGCTTTCTAAAAAGAATGCTGAAGAACGTCTTGCGGCTTTCCTTTACAACCTATCAACACGTTTCTCGCAACGTGGTTTTAGCCCTCGAGAGTTCCGTCTAACCATGACTCGTGGTGATATTGGTAACTACCTCGGTCTAACAGTTGAAACCATCAGCCGCCTACTTGGTCGCTTCCAGAAATCTGAAATACTGAGCGTAAAAGGTAAGTACATCACCATCTTAGATCACGATGCATTGATGGAACTTGCTGGCGTCAGCAAAGACTAATTTGCCCTATCAATTGATGTAGCTCGAAAATGAGCTACATCATATTTCTTCCAAAATCCCTTCGAAAGTCCTCAAATTCTTCCCCAAACTGAGCTACAGTAAAAATGTACCTTGTGTACTCCAATATACTGATTTACCTTATATTCAGTATTTGGTTTTACAATAATAAGTGGGCTTAGATATGAGTATATACAGTAAGATCCTTGTTGTTGCTGACATCAATAATGATGAGCAGCCAGCACTTGCAAGAGCAGTTCAACTCGCTCGAAAAAGTGTATCCAGAAGCCGAATCACTTTCTTTCTGTCAATCTACGATTTTTCGTATGACATGACCTCAATGCTGTCGGTCGATGAAAGAGATGCTATGCGTCGCGGTGTTATCCACCAACGTGAACAATGGATGCGTAAGATAGCCCAACCGTATTTAGACGATAGCTTCGACTTTGATGTTTGTGTTGTTTGGCATAATCGCCCTTATGAAGCGATCATTGCTGAAGTCTTTGCTGGCGGTCACGACATCGTTATTAAAGGAACGCGTAAACACGATGTTCTAGAATCCGTCATTTTCACTCCTACAGATTGGCATTTGTTGCGTAAGTGCCCTATCCCTGTACTTTTGATTAAAAATGCTGATTGGCCAGAGCATGCGAAGATTCTTGCTTCTGTCCATGTTGGTTCTGAAAACCCTACGCACATTGACTTGAACGATTCGATGGTCGAGCGTCTAAAAGAAATCACTAATCGTCTTGATGCAGACCCGTATCTTGTTAATGCTTATCCGGTTACACCGGCGAATATCACGATCGAATTGCCTGAGTTTGACCCAACGACGTATACCGACGCAGTGCGTGGTCATCACTTAACAGCAATGAAAGCGCTTCGCCAAAAACACGGACTGGATGAAGAGCAAACTATCGTTGAGCAAGGCTTACCAGAAGACATCATCCCTGCAACGGCTGAAAAGCTAAATGCGGCAATGGTTATTCTTGGTACAACCGGACGCACAGGGCTTTCTGCAGTGTTTATTGGTAACACGGCTGAGCATGTGATTGATAAGATCAATTGTGACGTACTGGCATTGAAACCAAACGGTTATATCAGTCCACTTGATCCAAATACGGCGACTTAATAAGTTGTAACGTTATCCAGAAATAAAAATCCCCCAATAACTGGGGGATTTTTTATGTCTATCATTGCGTTATACACGTAATAAAAAGGAGGCTAACTTAGCCTCCTAGAATCAAATGTTGGTGACATCGATAAACATTGACTCGTCAATGTTCGTCGAAGACACAATCGCTTCGCTGAATTCGTATTCTTCACGGTTACCTTCACGATCTAGTGGAAGGTTTTCAAAGTCAAACAGTTCGCGGTCAGCAAGCTGGCTTGGGCTTACGTTCTGGATTGACTTGAAGATCGCTTCTACGCGACCAGGCGTTTTCTTGTCCCAATCGATCAACATTGCTTTAATCGATTGGCGCTGAAGGTTCTCTTGAGAGCCACAGAGGTTACAAGGAATGATTGGAAACTCTTTGTGTTCTGCGTATTTGATCAGGTCTTTCTCACGACAGTAAGTAAGAGGACGAATCACAACGTTGCGACCATCGTCTGAACGAAGTTTTGGCGGCATCGCTTTAAGGCGAGAACCATGGAACATGTTCAGGAACATTGTTTCTACAATGTCATCCATGTGGTGACCAAGTGCCAATTTAGTCGCTCCGATCTTCTCTGCGAACGAGTAAAGCGTACCACGACGAAGGCGTGAGCATAGACCACACGTCGTTTTGCCTTCTGGCACTTTCTCTTTAACGACTGAGTAAGTGTCCTTGTCTACGATGTAGTAAGGAATGTTCAGCGTTTCAAAGTAATCTGGGAGAATGTGCTCAGGGAAACCTGGCTGTTTCTGGTCAAGGTTAACTGCGACCACTTCAAACTTGATTGGTGCTGCCTTTTGTAGATTCAGCAGGATATCAAGCATTGCAAATGAATCTTTACCACCACTAATACATGCCATTACAACATCGCCTTCTTCGATCATGTTGTAATCAGTAATGGCATTTCCAACATTTCTTCTTAGGCGTTTCTGAAGCTTGTTGAATTCTAGGGTTTCTTTTCTTGTATCTACTTGGTTCATTGCGGGCTCTCACATCGCCGATAAATCGACCAGGGCTTCCTAACATGGGTTTCTTTGGGGCGTGGATTATACGAGCTTTTTGCGCAGGATTAAATGTTTGTGTGATGGAGTCGTCAATAAATAGTGTGAAAAAATGGTGAGAGTACGTTGGAAATAAAAAAGAGCCGCAGTTGCGACCCTTCTTGCTTTTCTTAACGCTTATTTTTTTGCGTTGGGAAGATAAGGTAATACACGAGTTGTTGGTTGAGGGAGTGTCATGTGCCCACCTTCACCAATTTCGCTCAGTGCAACTTGAACTTTTCCATCCACGATTGCTTTCTCTGTCCCATTAGAGAAGGTAATCGTATCATTAAGAGCATCAGCAAACTCCATCGTCACACCTTGTACTTGAGGTGTAAACCAACCAGCAAACATACCGCCTAGATCTTCAAGTAATGCTTGCATTTGAGGCATCAAAGGCGTGAGTTGTTCGTAAGATACGTTACCCTGTAATGGTTCTTTGGTCATTACAACTAAAGAATAATCACATCGAGTATCTTTTGGTGTTTGGACGAAGACAAGCGGGTTCGCAGACTTTAAGTTCTTATCGATCGGAATTGGAAGCTCTTTAGAAGCTGGAATCACAAACTCTTCGTAATGCTCTTCTTTTTCCATCCATGCTTTTTCTATCTCACACAGTTGCTTGGTATCTGCATCCACAAAAAACACACCGACTTTAACGTCATCGTGCCCTTCTTTCGCATTGTTCTTCAATTGTGTGTAGAGCTTGGAATACGTAAACATGTATTCTTGCGCGTGAGTTGCAGGCGATGCTAAGACCAGTACCGCACTGCCTAGTAAACTTAGGCTTAACTTCTTCATCCGATCCGTTATTTCTTTTATTGTGTCCAGTAAGCGTTATTGTGGCGAATCATCGCACGTAAGTCATTAACATAGGCAATGCCACGTTCAGAATACGCAAGCAAGCCATGAGTCAACTCCGATGCTGTCGCCACAGATAACAAATCCTTGTGTTTCCCTGCTAAATTCGCACGAATGTCTCGTAAATCTGCGTACGCGCGGTTACGGTTCACATTCATAAAGTATCCATGTACAGATTCTTGAACAGTATCGAACTTCTCTACTTCATGCGTTTTACCAGCGCCACGTTTTGCAGGGACAATTCCGCAGCCCTTCTTATAACACCATTGACCAAACAAGTTGTTTGCTTGTTTAGCAAAACGAGAAGTACCCCACGCAGATTCATTGGCAGCTTGAGTTAACACCAGCGCCTCCGGCAACACATTGACACGCTTAAGCATTTCATCCAGCCAAGCTTGTGTGACCGCTCCATCTTTCAAAGGATAAGAATATAGTGCAGCCAAACGCTCGGCATAGGATGTTTGCTCTGAACTAATCTCTCCAACCGTCAAAGACGTTAGGAATACACGTTCTTTTTCAATGCGCTTATTTTCTAGCGCGATTTTCGGACGAAGAAAGTCGAAGAATGCCGTCTTCTTATCTTTCGTGTCCTTAATCGAGTTAAAATCCGGAATGTCACCAATATAAGGAAGATGCGACAAATCTGGGTGTGAAACGGGTCCATGCACAACTTGCGGATCAATCGCCTTGCGATACTCACGGTCATAGTGCAAATAAGGACCAATAGAAACAAAAGTGGCGGCTATTGTGATAGCCGCCACTCGTAAACTCATAGATTTTAAAGATTTAGGCATCAAACACCTGAGAGTTACCATCGTGATCGTTATCGTTTTGTTGCGTCGCTACGATCTTCAACTTGATACCAAACATTTCGCGGTACAGGATTCCCTTCAAATGGAAGAAGAACGGTAACACGAAGATCAAGCCAATTCCGTAGAACATTGCAGCAACAATAAACATCAACATCACGCCTAAGTAAAGCCCTGCGACAACAAAAAGCTTTTTGTTTATGGCTCGAAGAGACAATAAAAGCGATTGCATTGGTGGTACTCTTTTCTCACAAATCAATAAGATAGAGTGACTAAATGCTAAAGAAAGGTATAGCGATAACAAAGGGAAAATCATTCCAGCAACACCCTGCATCATCAGGCTAAATAGTGTTGCTAAAATCACAGGAACCGTAAATTGAAGGCCTTTACCAACATGACGTACCTTTGTCTTCAACCCCGCCACGTGGCTCATTGCCATTAAACTAATACCAGCATAAATCGGCGCACTGATCACTTCATAACTGAAGTTAGCGACATAAATAGCGGACACGATATCTGTAGTAAAAGATTCAGGGTTTTGAAGCGCATCCAAGATAACACTTGGATCTCCGAGTTGAAGTTGAAGTGCAATATAGAAAATACCCAGCTGAACGAATAGGAGGAGAATAATCGCTGGCGAGAAGGACAAAAACTGTTGGATGGTTGTGCGCCAAGCTTCGCTAAAAACGGCTGCTGCTTTTAGTTCATACTTGCCAGAAAGAGCTCGCTCTACACTCCCTCCAAGATTGAAATCTTTCTCAAAATCGTTGTTCATATTTTATCCAAGGCTAACTTGTAAAATTTTTTCTGGAAAACCAGTTAATTAATAAGGGCGTCATTATAAAGAAATCTTTGCACGTCTAAAATCATAAGTCGGCCTCAATACTTGCAATATCTGCTATTTGGTCGATAATTAACCACTCGCAAATCTATGAAATTGAAAACATTTGCACAAGAAATTAATGCCTTTCTTATGTATAGCTGAAATGTAAATACCCCTACAAAAACAGTATGGTAAGGAATGTTTACTTTTGCCTGCAAAATTTTTTCTGTTTCAAGATAAGAAAATGCTTTGATTTCACAATTTTGGTGATTATGATGCGCGCCTCAAAAGTGAATGACTAATGTCACATCAATTGGATACACCCCAATTTGAACGTGGGAGAAATACAGACGTTGAACGCTAAACAGCAAGCAGGAAAGCCAGTAGTTCGTCTATCTGGTATTAGCAAAAGTTTCGATGGTAAGGAAATCATCGGTAATTTAAATCTGGATGTTAATCATGGTGAGTTTCTGACAATTCTTGGTCCTTCTGGTTGTGGTAAAACAACGGTTTTACGCATGATCGCGGGCTTTGAAACGGCAGACAACGGTCAAATCGTACTAGATGACCAAGATGTAACACAGGTTCCTGCAGAGCAAAGGCACGTCAACACGGTATTTCAGAGTTATGCACTCTTCCCTCATATGACCGTATTTGAAAACGTTGCTTTCGGTCTTCGCATGCAGAAAACACCTGCTGCTGAGATTGAACCAAGAGTTATGGAAGCGCTACGCATGGTTCGCCTAGAAAAAATGGCACAGCGTAAGCCTCACCAACTTTCTGGTGGTCAACAACAACGTATCGCGATCGCTCGCGCGGTTGTTAATAAACCAAAAGTACTGCTGCTAGATGAATCTCTATCTGCACTTGATTACAAACTACGTAAGCAAATGCAAATCGAGCTTAAACAGCTTCAGCGTCAACTTGGTATTACCTTTATCTTTGTTACACACGATCAGGAAGAAGCCCTATCGATGTCTGACCGCATTATTGTTATGCGCGACGGTGTTATCGAGCAGGATGGTTCCCCACGTGAGATTTACGAAGAGCCTAAGAACCTATTTGTTGCTCGCTTTATCGGTGAGATCAACGTATTCAACGCAACCATGCTAGAGCGTATCGACGAGAAACGCATCCGAGCAGAAATTGAAGGCGTTGAATCTGTTGTTTACTACGATCAAGCAGCTCAAGCAGGTGAGAAACTACAAGTACTACTTCGCCCAGAAGACTTACGTATCGAAGAGATCAAAGAGTCTGAAGAAAAAGGCATCGTAGGTCACGTAACAGAACGTACCTATAAAGGTATGACGCTTGATTCAGTTATCCAGTTGGATTCAGGCATGCGCGTGATGGTAAGCGAATTCTTTAACGAAGATGATCCAGATGTGGACCACTCACTCGGCCAGAAAGTCGCTATTACTTGGGTTGAGAGCTGGGAGGTAGTACTAAATGATAAGCAAGAAGCTTAATCTTCAGAACGCGATCATTACCCTAATCGTTGGCTGGCTAACACTGTTTGTGTTAGTTCCAAACCTAATGATTATCGGTACGAGTTTCTTGACGCGTGATGAAGCGAACCTAATTGAATTAACGTTTACTTTCGACAACTACCTTCGCCTGCTTGATCCTCTGTATGCAAAAGTGTTGATGCACTCTTTCTACATGGCGATCATTGCAACCTTATTGTGCTTGGTGATTGGTTACCCATTTGCTTACATCGTAGCGAAAATGCCTGAAAAATGGCGTCCGTTCATGTTGTTCTTGGTGATTGTGCCATTTTGGACTAACTCCCTTATCCGTACTTACGGCTTAAAGATTGTTCTAGGTACTCAAGGCATTTTGAACAAGTCGCTGATGGCAATGGAAATCATCGATAAGCCGATGCGTTTAATGTATACCGAAACAGCAGTAATGATTGGTCTTGTGTACATCTTGCTTCCGTTTATGATTTTGCCGCTTTACTCGGCAATAGAGAAACTAGACAACACATACATCGAGGCAGCAAAAGATCTTGGTGCGAACAAGTTTCAAACCATTACACGAGTGATTTTGCCTCTGACAATGCCAGGCATTATCGGTGGCTGTTTGTTGGTTCTACTACCAGCACTAGGTATGTTCTACATATCTGACCTTCTAGGCGGCGCGAAGAACCTACTGATCGGTAACGTAATTAAGAGCCAAGTACTGAACGCTCGTGACTGGCCATTTGGTGCCGCGACCAGTATCGCCCTCACCTTCGCAATGGCTGTGATGCTTTACGCTTACTACAGAGCAGGCAAACTATTGAATAAGAAAGTGGAGCTAGACTAATGGGACGCACAGTTAGATTTAGCTTTATGGCGCTGGTATATGCATTTTTGTATCTGCCAATCATCGTCTTAATTGTTAACTCATTTAATGCCAACAAATTTGGTATGAAATGGGGCGGTTTCACCACGAAATGGTACGAAACCTTAGTAAATAACGACAGTCTAATGCAGGCTGCATGGCATTCATTGAACGTAGCGGTATTCTCAGCGACAGCAGCAACCATTATTGGTAGCTTGACGGCTGTTGCCCTATTCCGTTACTCGTTCAAAGGTAAAGGTGCGGTAAACGGCATGCTGTTTGTCGTAATGATGTCTCCAGATATTGTCATGGCGATTTCATTACTTGCTCTGTTCCTTGTATTGGGCGCACAGCTTGGCTTCTTTACTCTATTGATTGCTCACATCACCTTCTGTCTACCGTTCGTTGTGGTAACAGTGTACAGCCGCTTAAATGGCTTTGATGTGAAAATGTTGGAAGCTGCAAAAGACCTTGGTGCAAGCGAATGGGTTATCTTGAAACAGATCATCCTTCCTCTTGCTAAACCAGCGGTTGCTGCAGGTTGGCTATTGAGCTTTACGCTGTCTTTGGACGACGTAATTATCAGCTCGTTTGTAACAGGCCCAACATACGAAATCTTGCCATTGAAGATTTACTCAATGGTTAAGGTGGGCATTTCACCGGAAGTGAACGCCCTAGCAACGGTCATGCTGATTGTTTCTTTGGTTCTGGTAGTAATTTCTCAGTTGCTAGCAAGAGAAAAAGTGAAGTAAAATCCGCACCCGTTAACATCACGAAACAGAATGGTTACATGCCATTCTGTTTTTCTATCTATCGTCCAAAATTAATTGGACAACGTTTGGTTTGGAGCTAACGTCAATGAAAAAATGGGCTACTCTATTAGCTGGTAGTGCATGTGCGCTTTCTCTGTTCTCTGGTACAGCGGCAGCGAACGATAAAGAATTGGTATTTATGAACTGGGGTCCTTACATCAACAGTAATATCCTAGAGCAATTTACCAAAGAAACTGGCATTAAAGTGATCTACTCGACTTACGAGTCGAACGAGACTTTGTATGCAAAGCTAAAAACTCATAACCAAGGTTATGACCTAGTGGTACCTTCTACGTACTTCGTAGCGAAGATGCGTGACGAAGGCATGCTACAAAAGATCGATAAGACTAAGCTGAAAAACTTCGGCAACCTAGATAAAAACTACCTAGACAAGCCTTACGATCCAAATAACGACTACTCTATTCCACACGTTGTTGCGATTACAGGTCTAGCGGTTAACGCAGACATGTATGATCCAAACGACTTCCAAAGCTGGGCTGACCTATGGAAGCCAGAGCTAGAAGGTCAAGTAATGCTGATGGACGACACTCGTGAAGTGTTCCACATTGCACTACGCAAACTGGGTTACTCAGGTAACTCTACGGATCCAAAACAAATCGACGAAGCATACGCAGAACTACAAAAGCTAATGCCAAACGTTCTAGTATTTAACTCTGACAACCCAGGCGCACCATACATGTCTGGCGAAGTTGGCGTTGGTATGCTTTGGAACGGTAGCGCAGCAGCTGCTCAAAACGAAGGCATGAACCTGAAACTTGTATTCCCTAAAGAAGGCGGCATCGGTTGGGTTGATAACTTCGCAATCTCTTCTGGCGCGAAGAACGTAGAAGCGGCTCACAAGATGATCGACTTCCTACTGCGTCCAGAAATCGCAGAGCAAATTTCAGCGGACACGGGTTACCTAACAGCGGTAGCAGAATCTAACGCTAAATTCAAAGACGTTGCACCACTGTTTCCTTCTCAAGAAGACCTTGACCGTGTTGAATGGCAAGACTCTGTTGGCGACATGACAGTGAAGTATGAAGACTACTTCCTGAAGCTAAAAGCGGGTCAATGATCTGATCTTGCTTAATAAGCCATCTACTAAATGAAAATAGGCAGCAATACGCTGCCTATTTTTGTAATTGACTGATATAATTGTATGTTGCTAGGTTTATTTGACTCGAGTTCAAGCATTACGTTCTATTTTGACCCTAATGCTGGTTTTCGTGGCTCAGATAAACAGGATTGTGCTTATCGCAATTTGGCTCAAATCGTTATTTGTTACTAGTATTGATTTGTCCTGTTGCTGAACAAAACGGAAAACAAATGAAAAGTAAATTCTACGCAAGCGCACTGTGTGCGGCGACGCTAATCGCTACCCCTGCAATGGCTGCTGATCAAGAACTGTATTTCTACAACTGGTCGGAATACATTCCAAACGAAGTTCTTGAAGACTTTACAAAAGAAACTGGTATCAAAGTTATCTACTCTACGTACGAGTCTAACGAAAGCATGTACGCGAAGTTGAAAACTCAAGGTTCTGGTTACGACTTGGTAGTACCGTCTACCTATTTCGTATCTAAAATGCGTAAAGAAGGCATGCTGCAAAAGATCGACAAAGAGAAACTTTCTCACTTTGCTGATCTAGACACTAACTTCCTGAACAAGCCGTTCGACCCGAACAACAACTACTCTATCCCATACATTTGGGGTGCGACCGGTATTGGTATCAATGCTGATATGCTAGATAAGTCTTCTGTGACTAAATGGGATGACTTCTGGGATAGCAAGTGGGAAGGTCAACTAATGCTAATGGATGATTCTCGCGAAGTATTCCACATCGCATTGACTAAGCTTGGTTACTCACCAAACACCACTAACCCAGACGAGATCAAAGCCGCTTACGAAGAGCTGAAAAAGCTAATGCCGAACGTATTGGTATTCAATTCAGACTTCCCAGCGAACCCATACTTAGCAGGTGAAGTATCACTTGGTATGCTTTGGAACGGTTCTGCTTACATGGCTCGTCAAGAAGGCGCGAACATCGATATCATCTGGCCAGAGAAAGGCACTATTTTCTGGATGGATAGCCTCGCAATTCCAGCGGGTGCTAAGAACGTTGATGCAGCTCATAAGATGATCGACTTCCTACTACGCCCTGAGAACGCAGCTAAGATTGCACTAGAGATTGGTTACCCTACTCCAGTGAAAACAGCTCACGATCTACTACCGAAAGAATTTGCTAACGATCCAAGCATCTTCCCACCACAAGAAGTGATGGACAGCGGTACATGGCAAGACGAAGTTGGTGAAACTAGCGTGCTTTACGATGAGTACTTCCAAAAGCTAAAAGTAGACAACTAATCAGTCTGTCGAAATAGTTTAGAAAAGCGGCTTCGGTCGCTTTTCTTGTATCTGAAGATCGTGCTTTGCATCTCAATCTATACTGCTCGAATTACAAAGCGGCAGAATACAAAGTTTCAAGATATACCCAAGTAACCTCGAGATGCTAGGTTCAGCGAGACTGACTTGGTTTGTAGACGCGGCGGCGATTTAAAGGTTTAGTGGGTCTAAATCAAGAATCGGCAACAAAGTATACAAGCCAAGGCAGCTCGCCCTTTGGGAGCGTGTCATTGACCCGATTGCTGCGTCAAACAACTTGGAAAGAGCTGGCTATTACACTGCGTTGTTTTCCTTGTTCTCGAATCAATGACAACGCTCTGAATCCTGCATCTTGAAGTCACTTGGGTATACAAAAAGGCATCGAATCACTCGATGCCTTTGTTAGATTTTGGGGTTAACTCTTTTTTAAGCGCTAGGTTCGTTTTCCAGAGCAAGAATCTCGTCAACAAGCTTCGGTACTTCGATGCTTGCCTTACCGTAACGCTTCTCTTCAAACTCACTCTCGACGGCACTTGGCTCTAAATTAATTTCAATCGTATGTGCACCGTGCATCTTTGCATCATGTACAAAACCTGCGGCTGGATATACCACGCCAGATGTACCAATAGAAATAAACAAGTCTGCTTCTTCCAATGCCGCGTATATCTCACCCATACGCAGTGGCATTTCACCAAACCAAACAATGTGTGGACGCATTTGAGCAGGAATCTGGCAGCAGTGGCATAATTCGCCAGTTTCAATGTCTTCTGAATGCTCGATGACTTGATTAGATTCACTACAACGCGCTTTAAGCAATTCACCGTGCATGTGAATAATATTGGCGCTACCGCCTCTCTCATGCAGATTATCAATGTTTTGAGTAATGATAGTCACTTTACCTTCCAACTGCTCTTCTAGGCGCCCTAGCGCGATATGAGCAGCATTAGGCTTGATATCTTCGCCCTGTAGTTTTTTTCGACGTTGATTATAGAACGATTGAACAAGATCGGGATCGCGAGCAAACCCTTCGGGTGTTGCAACGTCCTCAATGCGGTGATTCTCCCAGAGACCATCTTGAGCGCGAAATGTTTGAATACCAGACTCAGCCGAGATGCCAGCGCCAGTAAGTACTACAATATTTCTATAAGGGAAATTCATAACCTATCCTTGTTGTTCTTTTTCATTAGCTTAACACCGATAGAATAACAACAGTAGTAATATGGATTAGACCATGGTCGTAGTGGTCATGATTAGAATGATAAATTGAGAGGCAAAGCAATGAGAGGTGTATCTCTTGTCCTTATCTTACTGGGAACTTTGGCTGGCTGTCAGATCACCAATATTGAAGGTGAGGTCGATGACGTAAAAGTCAAAGTGAGCACCAATGACAAGGATAATGGTCACCCTGTTCATGGCGGTGATTTCTGTCCGCCGGGACAAGCGAAAAAAGGAAACTGTTAAATCAGTATTCCCTATAAAGACGAGATAAAAAACCCTCGAACTGTGTCGAGGGTTTTGCATGTTTACAAACTGTTTTTCTCTGGCTTTCTCTTCAATAAAGCCATTGAATTTACAGGTTTGGACCTGTAGACGGTCTGTGCGGCATGTTATTGCGCAGTTGGTTCATACCCTGGTACATGCGTAGGAACCACACAAGAATTGCCAACGCAGCAAACAACATACCAATCCAAGGAATAAAGTACGCAACAGAGTCTAGCAACGTACTATGCATCCAGTAATCACTTACACCAATCAACACACCATTTGATGTTGCTACCGTTACAATCAGAACAACAAAGAATGTCAGGTACAGGAAGAAAGTACGAATCAAACCGTAGTAATGCGAGTTCACTACGTCGCTGTCTTCGCCTTTATCCAAACGGTACCCAGCGTAAATGATTGCGACAACGCCTGAGATCAAAAACGTAAACGGGGTCAAACAGCTCAGGATGTACGCAACCCAAATCCCGTTATGAGGTTTGTTCATTCGCTTTTGCTCCTTTTGCTTCCGTTTGTACCGTATCTGTTTCGCCCATCGCTTCTTTGGATTTTACTTCTTCATACCAAAGATCGTGATGCTCTTTCGCCCATGTCTCGTCAACTTCACCAGTGACCATCCCCTCTAGCGCACCTTCCATACCGAATAGACCGATGTAAATGTGGAAGATGAAACCACAGATTAGAATCAGTGCCGAAATCGCGTGAACAAGGTTAGACAACTCCATATGGCGACGAGTCTGACCGAAAATTGGGAAGTCCAGAATTAAGCCACTCACTGCAGCGATAGCACCAAAGAAGATCAGCAACCAGTAGATCGCCTTTTCACCACCGTTTGAGAAGCCAGCCGATGGGTGCGTGCCTTTATGTTTACCTACCATGCCGCCCATTTTCATGAACCAACGGATGTCTGTCATGTTAGGGATAGATTTGCGCCACCATTTCAGTAGAACAAACATCAGCAAGATGAAGAACAGCGGACCCATGTAGTTATGGTACTGCTTCGCCAACATGACGATGAAGCCCCAGAACTCAGTTGGTACGTACGGCTTCAAGAAGTGCTTACCGTAAACCAGCATCAAGCCACTGAATGCCAGCGTTAAGAAGGTAAACGCCATGCTCCAGTGTAGTGCGCGGTCTAGTCGAGACCAGCGTTTCATCTTCTTGCCAGTACGTGGCTTGCTTAGCATCAGAGGACCAACGAATACGTAAGCCATGATAACCATTGCGATACTACCGAAAATTGCGACAGCGCCCGCAGGAGACATCCATTTCTCTTTAAGAATGTACCAAGTCTCACCCGGAGTACTGATCAGCACACCGTGTTCCGCTGATTTCGACGTGGTATAGCCTTCTTGCCCCTCTTTGACCTGACGCCAAAAGTCTGCACCTGCAAGTTGCGTCATCTCCTGTTGTACCACTGGAGATGTGTTTTCTTGCGCAGACGCTGGCATCGCAAAGGTCAGCAGTAATGCTGTCATCATCGACAGCATTACAAGAGACGCACGTTTAAGAGTATTTAACATGTGTCTCTCCTACTTAGCTTTTAGTTGCGTCGTAAGAAAGATCGTTACCGTCTGTCCAACCTGCGTTTTTCGCACCGCGCTCAACCACACGTTGACGGAAAATGTCAGAAACTTTCTCTGCATCACCCGCTAGCAGTGCTTTTGTTGAACAAAGTGACGCACACATAGGTAGCTTACCTTCAGCAATACGGTTCGCGCCGTACTTCTCACGCTCTTCTAGAGAACCTGGTTCTGTGTTTGGGCCACCTGCACAGAAAGTACATTTGTCCATTTTGCCACGCTCACCGAACGATGCTTGTTTCGGGAACTGAGGCGCACCGAATGGACAAGCGAACAGACAGTAACCACAACCGATACAAAGATCTTTGTTGTGAAGGACGATGCCATCTTCTGTGTGCTCGAAACAGTCAGCTGGACAAACCGCCATACAAGGCGCGTCTGTACAATGCATACAAGCTACAGAGATTGAGTTTTCGCCTGGTTCACCGTCGTTCAGTGTTACTACGCGGCGACGTTGAATACCCCACTCAAGCGCATCATCGTTTTCGTTCTTACATGCAGTAACACAGCCGTTACACTCGATACAGCGTTTGGTGTCACATAGGAATTTCATTCGTGCCATTGTCAGACTCCTTACGCTTTACGAATGTTACATAGGGTTACTTTAGTTTCCTGCATCAAAGTAACAGGGTCGTAACCGTAAGTGGTTGCCGTGTTGGCTGCTTCACCAACAACATAAGGGTCCGTACCTTCTGGGTACTTAGAACGTAGGTCTTCACCTTCGAACTTACCGCCGAAGTGGAACGGAATGAACGCCAGACCCGGTTTAACACGACGAGTGACCATCGCTTTCACCTTGATGCGACCTTTTTCTGCGCCTTCAACCCAAACGTCATCGCCATCTTTGAAGCCAAGATCGTTTGCGTCTTTCGGGTTCACTTCAACAAACATTTCTTGTTGAAGTTCAGCAAGCCATGGGTTTGAACGAGTCTCTTCACCACCGCCTTCGTACTCAACCAGACGACCAGAAGTCAAGATGATTGGGTATTCACCAGACTTGTCTTCTTTCTGGATAGACTTGTAAAGCGTTGGTACACGGAAGATAGCTTCTTTGTCGTCCCAAGTTGGGTAATCCGTTACAAGGTCACGACGTGGCGTGTATAGCGGCTCACGGTGTAGCGGTACGCGGTCTGGGAATGTCCAAACAATCGCACGCGCTTTAGCGTTACCAAATGGGATACAACCGTGCTTGATTGCTACGCGTTGGATACCGCCAGACAGGTCAGTTTTCCAGTTTTTACCTTCCGCTGCTGCTTTTTCTTCAGCCGTTAGGTCGTCCCACCAACCAAGCTGTTTGATTAGCTTGTCAGAGAACTCTGGGTAACCGTCTTTGATTTCACAGCCTTTAGAGTAGCTGTCTTCAGCAAGTAGGCTTTGACCTTCGAATTCCACACCGAAGCGTGTACGGAAGTTACCGCCACCTTCTGCAACCGTCTTAGACGTATCGTACAGAATGTGTGTGCCTGGGTGTTTCATCTCTGGGGTGCCCCAACATGGCCAAGGTAGACCGTAAGTCTCACCATTCACAGGACCACCCTCTGCTTCCAGAGATGTCTTGTGGAATGTGTGCCAGTTTTGTTGGTGCGCTTTTAGACGCTCTGGGCTTTGACCTGTGTAACCGATGGTCCACATGCCTTTGTTGAATTCGCGAGTAATGTCTTCGATCACTGGCTGGTTGTTCTCAACACGGATGTTTTTGAACAGCAGATCTTCATAACCTAGCTTCTTAGTTAGCAGGTACATGATTTCGTGGTCAGGTTTAGATTCGAACAATGGCTCGATAACCTGATCACGCCACTGAAGTGAGCGGTTAGATGCTGTCACACTGCCGTGTGTTTCGAACTGAGTCGTTGCAGGAAGCAGGTAAACGCCGTCAGTACGATCATTCATTACCGCTGCGACTGTTGGGTATGGGTCAACAATAACCATCATATCCAGCTTTTGCATCGCTTTCTTCATCTCAGGACCACGAGTCTGAGAGTTTACTGCGTGACCCCAGTAGAACATGGCGCGGATGTTTTCACGTTGACGAATGTTGTCTTTGTTTTCAAGCACACCATCCACCCAACGAGATACAGGGATACCTGCACTGTTCATTGGTTTTTGACCACCGTAAGCGTTGTCATCGAAACGACCTTTCACCCACTCGTAATCGATTTCCCACACTTTTGACCAGTGACGCCATGAACCTTCAGATAGACCGTAGTAGCCTGGTAGCGTGTCAGATAGTACGCCAAGGTCAGTTGCGCCCTGTACGTTATCGTGACCACGGAAGATGTTTGCACCGCCGCCCGATTTACCGATGTTACCTAGCGCAAGCTCAAGTACACAGTAAGCACGTGTGTTGTTGTTACCAGTCGTATGCTGAGTACCACCCATACACCAAACGATACAACCAGGACGGTTTTCAGAAAGCAGTTTCGCTGTTTGGTAAACTTCAGACTCGGGAACGCCAGTTACGCGCTCAACTTCTGCTGGTGTCCATTTAGCTACTTCTGCACGGATTTCATCCATACCGAATACGCGTTGACGGATGAACTCTTTATCTTCCCAGTTGTTCGCGAAGACATGCCATAGCACACCCCAAATGAACGCAACGTCAGAACCTGGACGCAGCGATACGTAGTGATCTGATTTTGCAGCTGTACGAGTACGACGAGGATCCGCAACAACGATCTTACAGTTGTTCTTCTCTTTCGCGATTAGGATGTGTTGCATCGCAACAGGGTGCGCTTCTGCAGGGTTTGAACCAATGAACAGCATCGACTTACAGTTGTGCATGTCATTGAAAGAGTTGGTCATCGCACCGTAACCCCAAGTGTTTGCTACACCTGCTACGGTTGTTGAGTGACAGATACGCGCTTGGTGGTCAACGTTGTTGGTACCCCAAAGCGACGCCATCTTACGGAACATGTACGCTTGTTCGTTGTTGTGCTTTGCACTACCCAACCAGTAAACGGAATCTGGACCCGACTCTTTGCGGATGTCCATCACCTTGTTACCGATTTCTTCGATCGCTTGATCCCAAGAAAGCTTCTTCCACTTACCGTTTTCAAGCTTCATTGGGTATTTCAGACGACGCTCACCGTGACCGTGTTCACGCAGTGCTGCGCCTTTTGCACAGTGTCCACCAGCGTTGAATGGGTGGTCGAATGCAGGCTCTTGACCTGTCCACACGCCGTTTTGAACTTCAGCGTAGATACCACAACCTACAGAACAGTGAGAACAGATGGTACGTTTTACTTCTGTTTTCGCTTCTGGATCCACCGATTTAGCTTGTGCTTTCTTCATCATGCCCGGTGCAAAAAGACTTGCACCTACAACCGCACCACCAGCAGCAAGCGAGGTGTTTTTCATGAATGCACGGCGAGAAACGCCAAGCTGATTGGTTTCTTTGCTCACACTGTCGGAGCGTTTGACAAGTTTCATCCGTTATCTCCTAAAGTGTGTCGTAGTAATCGCGAATGTGTTGAGTTTCACGATACCCTTTCTTCTTCACGTCTTTTTCAGAAGGCTCAACCGTTTCTGAAGCGCTTGCCACTTTTGTTGTTCCAGCGACAACCGCACCAGCTACGGCTGCAGTCGTTAAGCCTTTCAGGAGATCCCTACGGCTTGTGTTTATTTCTTTATTATCTTTCATCATTGCTTCCTTACCTTACGGTAGATCTTTGGAGGCTATTGCCCCTCTATCGATATGACCAAGTACTGCTCGATTACTCGTAATCAGTGACGTTTTTCACATCAATTTTTAATTTGTGCTTACTGCTTTTGGTGTTCACGCTAAAGCGCACTTGTTCCAGTGTTAAGAACGCCTCACACAGTTGAGCTGCTGGCTTATAAAAGTTCGCGCTCTCTGCGTTTTCTAATTGCTGAGTGAAAGAGCAGAACCAAGGTGCGATGTGTTTGTTAAACACCGCTTGTTGAAGATCTTCTTCTTCACCCGTTAGCATCGACATCACTTCACAAAGTGCCGCGATGTGGTCTTCCGGCTCTTTCACATTTTCATCGCGCTCGAAACCAAGCAGTTCCAAATCGTGACGAATTTCAGCCAGTGGTTTTTCCATCATTGCACCCGTCATGTGCCATGAGCCAAATGGCATCACTTCACCACGACCGATACCAATGAAAAGATCTTGGTATTCATCTTCTAGCGCTTCGCGGTTGGAATCTTTCGCCGCTTGTTGAAGCGCAATCCACGCTTTTTGCATTGCGCTTTCTGATGGTTCAACTTCTAGAGAAGTCAGGAACTCGATCATGTCCTCACTTGGTGCGCTACGGAAAAGCGCAGACAAAACCAAGTAGATCTCTGTTCTCAGTGTTTGTTCTTGTTCTCGTTGTGTATCCACTGCGAGCTCCTAGTATTTCAGTTGTTTCATTGGGTCTTCTGCCATCGACTCAAACATGTCGATCACACGGCAGTCTTCACACATCGCGATACGATTGATCGCCGCTTCATCAGAGAAATGAGAGTGACCGCGTAACTTATTTTGTAGCATGTCGATCATAGACTGAGGTGCGAATGGCTTATGACAGCGAATACATTCCGCAGCTTTCTCTTCGTGAATCACAACCGCTTTTTGGCGCTCTTCTTTCACCCAGTTCATGCGTGGCGTTAGAGTCAGAACTTTCTCTGGACATGCCTTTTCACACAAACCACATTGAATACAATCTTGTTCAACGAATTTAAGTGATGGAGATTCACCATCGGTATGAAGTGCACGTGTTGGACAAACCGCCACGCAGCTCATACACAACGTACAATCTTTGCTCTCACAAGAAACATTGCCGTAAGGCGCGTTCGCAGGCAGTTCAACAATGTTCTCAACCGGAATACGAGAAGAAGACATCGCATCCAGCGCAGTAAACAGACGTTGACGCTTGTTACCTTGAAGATCACCAAGGGCAAGGTCGAATGAATCTGTACATAGTGTTGGAGGACCTTCTCGAAGCGATTCCAAGTAAAGGATATCGATGGTTTCTTTTGCGATACCAAGTTGATCCAATAGCTCTTGAGCGATACCTACTTCGTTATTTAGAACACGAATGATGGTTGCAGGCATAAAACGAGAAGCAGCAAATAGCACTTGCGTCGCGCCATTAACTAGAGCGGCGAACCATGTATCGATACCGATAGAAGGAAGCTCTTCAACCACAATTGGAATAACGTTATCTGGTAGCGCTTTCAATGCCATCACGTTGTAAGTCTCGTGACGAGAACTACAGATAAGAACGATAGGATCCAGACCGCCCGCTTGCTCGTAGTTCGCTAACGTGCGTTCAATGAATTTTTGCGTATCTTCAGGATTAGGTAGCGCGTAATGAATCGCTTCTGTCGGACAAGCCGTTGCACAAGTGCCCACGCCCTGACATAGGTATGGGTTAATCTCGATGCGGTGACCGGTTTTATCGCTACCTTCACTTGATAGTGCGCCAGCAGGACAAGCATCCACACAACGCTCACAACCTTTCACGCCACGAGAACTGTGCGCACATAGATCAGTGTCCAGACGGAAGAACTTTGGCTTATCAAACGTACCCATTAATGTTGGGATTTCTTCTAGCGCTTCTGCCAGTTTTGGATAACCGCGCCCTACTGGGTAGTAACCCGGAACCGGAACCTCTTCTGACATACAGCTACTTAGACAAAGATCGAGAACAACATCGAAACAATCACTATTGATAGCGACTTTTGCTAGGTTGCTTGCTAGACCGTTATTTTCGATAAGCACTTCAAACGTACCTAGGAAACCAGAAACCTGAACTGAGTTTGCAAAGTACAGTTCTGGATTGGTGCCCTTCTCTCCGTCTGTAGAAAGAAGTGTCAGGCTGTTCATTTGAGATAGCTGCGCGGCTGCACTCTCAATGATGGCAGTCGGTCCAACAATCAGTGTATTGCCGCCACTCTCGTAGCTCACCGTTGGTGGAATAAGGTTGGTCAACTCTACAGTATTTTCAAACGCATACAGACGCGCTTTACCGTTATTGGAAGTTGCTTGTTCTAATAGTTGTTTCAACATTGCTCAGTTCCATTTATACGCATGGATAGTTTCTTCCATCTTTCATTGTAGTTAGCGCAGGCGATTCTGCTGATTAACTCGTCAGTAACTACCCCTTTTAGGTAGTCCCACCCGGGTTATCACTGCCTGTTGGGCAAATGGTCTAACTTCAACAAGAATGGTAATGAGCAACAGATAGCAAATGTCGTGCCAATTAAATATCAGCTAATTTTCAATAGGTTAGCTATTTATCTTAGAAATTGTAGGGATAAAAAAACCGACTGGGACATTTTGTCTCAGCCGGTTCATTGAGCGTTTAGTCAAAATGTACCTATTCTTTGTGTGGTATATTTTGTCCCACCTCTTCAGGGGCTAGTTTTGTCTCTAGAATATCACTTTCATTAGATACTGTGTTTATATCCAGTTCTTTTTGTTCTTCGGGAATTTCGGCACCTTCAGCAAGTTCTACATCAGCCGATTCAATATCACTTTCTTCATGAGATTCAGTTGATTGTGTCGTTTCTTCTGCTGGTTCTTCTTCCGTTTTCTCTTTCACCCAATCACGAAGTGTTTCAGCCACCCCTTCAGAAAGCGACTTGAGGTTACTGTAATCATCGTCGTAATCATCCAAACCATCGCGAACGTTAAACTCTTCTGACAAGAACATCTTACGCAGTGCGGCTTTCTTAACGCTCTCTGAAGCCTCAGACACTAATAGCTGCGCTACGGACATCTCTTCAGGATCAGTAGTTTCGTTTGATGCCTGTTGAGATTCAGTCTCTGTCGCAGAAGCCTCAGTAGCTAATGCTTGCGCTTCAGTGCTTAATTCTTCATGAGCTTGTGCGGTTTCTGGTTCAGTAGATTCAACAGAGTCCACAACCTTAGCGTCTGAAGGCTCTGCAGTGGTTTCTTCTAACTTACGTTTCGACCAACGGCTAAAAAAACTAGTTGCCATTTGCTCTGCCCGCTCCTTTGCGTTTCTTGCGTCTTACTTCTAACAACTCACCGTGACGCCCAATAAAGGCTTCCATCCAAGCTTGAATAGCTAACGGCATATCATTAGATAATACTAGGTTATCGCCATCCATATATTGCGCAGCGACAGTTTGAGACGCCGTAAGCAATTGAATCGTCGGTGTATCACCAGAGTCGACATTATCCATAACCAAAAAAAGCTTTGGTTGTTGCGAGCTCAGGTTAAAGCGGTAATCGGTGCGCTCGTCTTTGTGCAATTGCAGCAAGCACACGTGTTGAGTGTCTTCGGTTGGGTTAATTTCAAATCCCGTCAGTTGCCATTGGGTCGTGACCCAAATACCGGTACTGATCTCATGCTCTACAAGATCCACGCCTATCGACCATGAATCTTCATTTTTCTCGAACTGTTTCTTATCCGACATAACTCACCCAGTTTGTTCTATGTTGGCTTTAAGACAGAAAAGGACATTTTGTACTTTGCTTTCAACCATTTTAGCGGTACAAAGCAATAAACGCGCCAGATTAAGCCTTACCTTCGCTAAGCTCATAAGTTCAAAACTAGTAGAAATTCAAATTAGCACCTGTGTCATTGCTGCGATATCGCAGAATTAATCCAGAATCGAAGCAATGCCTCGCAATTTTCCTTATAACAGCTATTTTGGAATGAGAATTGCTTTGTTGTAGCGTTAAGACGAATAGACCCATTAATGAGAGCGTGTATCGGCTCTCTCATTCATTAGGACATGACTGTGGTAAAACCAAACATTATTAAAACCAGTGAAAATCCCCTACAGACCATCGAAGTAGAAGTGTTTGACGAATACGGTGAGAAGCTAACTAAGCAAATCGCCTGTGAGCGCCCTCTTACGGTGATGTTGAACTGGAAGGAAGTCGTTACGCTAATGACGCTTGGCTCTCGTCCTGAAGCGCTTGTGTTGGGTTATTTGAAGAACCAGAGCTTCTTGTCTGATCCTGAAGCGATTGAATCGGTCATTATTGACTGGGAAACGCACTCAGCTGCGGTTATCACCAAAGAAAATACTGAGCACTTAGAAGGCGCGCTGAAGAAGAAGACGGTGACGTCTGGTTGTGGTCAAGGCACTATGTATGGCAACGTGATGAAGCAGCTTGAAGATTACCAAGTGCCACAAGTGCCGCTGAAGCAATCTGAAATCTACGCGGCGCTTGAAGCATTAACGCATTACAACGATACCTACAAAAAAGCGGGCGCTGTGCATGGCTGTGCCGTGTGTAAAGGCAACGAAGTGCTGTCTTTTGTGGAAGATGTTGGTCGTCACAACGCAGTTGATACGCTAGCGGGTGAAATGTGGCTTAATCAAGAAACGGGTGAAGATAAAATTTTCTACACAACGGGGCGCCTTACATCAGAGATGGTGATTAAAGTAGCGCAGATGGGTATCCCTGTTTTACTTTCTCGCTCGGGCGTAACTCAAATGGGTTTGGATCTGGCGAAAAAGTTTGGCATCACTACTATCGCTCGTGCGAAAGGCTTACGTTTCCAAGTCTTCACTGGTGCAGAGAAGATTGATTTTGACGTGAAGGGAACTCAATAACTCATCATTAATTCACCAAATGAGTTAGACTTAAGTCATCATGTGGATTCACAAAGGATGTGAACTATGAACAACGATCAGCTGTGGAATTATCTACTCACCCCAAGCGGCATCATCGTTTCGATGATCATTACCTTCGGGCTCGTTGGGATTTATGCTTATCTAATGAGGCAATTTAAGGATTGAACGCCACAATATAGCGCTAGCAAAGCATTAGCACTAACACAGAATAGACATAAAAAAAGACCTCGCAATGAGGTCTTTTTCTTTATTCGGAAGAAGGATTAGCCTTCGATACCACGAGATTTTAGGAACTCAGAGTAAGTACCTTTAAAGTCTGTGATTTTACCATCTCGGATTTCGATGATGCGTGTTGCTAGCGAGTCTACGAATACACGGTCGTGCGATACGAAGAACAATGTGCCTTTGTACTGCTCTAGTGCCGTGTTCAATGATTCGATCGATTCCATATCCATGTGGTTGGTTGGTTCGTCCATCAGCAGCATGTTTGGTTTGTGCATCATTAGCTTACCAAGCAGCATACGACCTTGCTCACCACCAGACAGTACTTTTACAGACTTCTTAATGTCATCTTGACCAAACAGCATACGACCTAGGAAACTACGAACCACTTGCTCGTCATCGCCTTCTTGACGCCATTGACCCATCCAATCCGTTAGGTTTAGGTCTTCTTCGAAGTCGTGTGCGTGGTCTTGCGCGTAGTAACCGATGTTCGCGTTTTCAGACCATTTGAACTCACCTGTACGTGGTTCTAGTACACCAGCAAGCGTGTTTAGCAAGGTTGTTTTACCCACACCGTTCTCACCGATGATTGCAACACGCTCACCAACTTCAAAAATCGCATTGAAGTTAGCAAACAGGTCGTCTTCAAAACCTTGGCTTAGGTTTTCAACAATCAGAGCGTTACGGAATAGCTCTTTAGACTGCTCAAAACGAATGAATGGGTTTTGACGGCTAGACGCTTTTACTTCGTCCAGTTTGATCTTGTCGATTTGCTTAGCACGAGATGTTGCTTGTTTTGCTTTCGATGCGTTTGCAGAGAAACGTGCAACGAACGTTTGTAGCTCAGCGATTTGTGCTTTCTTCTTCGCGTTGTCGTTTAGTAGACGTTCACGAGCTTGAGAAGCCGCAGTCATGTACTCATCGTAGTTGCCTGGGTAAACACGTAGCTCACCGTAATCCAAGTCAGCCATGTGCGTACATACTGAGTTTAGGAAGTGGCGGTCGTGCGAGATGATGATCATTGTACAGTTACGTGCGTTTAGCGTGTCTTCCAACCAACGGATAGTGTCCATGTCCAAGTTGTTGGTAGGTTCGTCAAGAAGCATAACGTCTGGGTCTGCGAATAGAACCTGCGCTAGAAGCACACGAAGTTTCCAACCCGGTGCAACTTCACTCATTAGACCGAAGTGTTGCTCCATTGGAATACCTACAGCAAGAAGAAGCTCACCCGCTTTTGCTTCTGCCATGTAACCGTCCATTTCCGCGAACTGAACTTCTAGGTCAGCCACTTTCATGCCGTCTTCTTCGCTCATTTCAGCAAGTGAGTAGATGCGGTCACGCTCTTGCTTCACTTCCCATAGCTCTTTATGACCCATGATTACTGTATCGATTACAGTGAATTCTTCGTATGCGAACTGGTCCTGGTTCAGTTTTGCAACGCGCTCGTTTGGATCGTAGCTTACGTTACCACTTGTTTGTTCAAGCTCACCGCTCAGGATTTTCATAAAGGTTGATTTACCACAACCGTTAGCCCCAATTAAGCCGTAGCGGTTACCTTCGCCGAACTTAACTGAGATGTTTTCAAATAGCGGCTTAGCGCCAAATTGTTGAGTAATATTCGCTGTGGAAATCAAAACCTTTACCTTAGCAATTCAAGTTTATTGGGAAAAACCGCGCAACGTTACTGCTTAAGGCTACACACTTCAAGTTTTGTTTTTATTAATTAATGAGAAAAAGCACTGTTTAGCGAACTGATTTTTGAGATTTGGCTAACATAAACCTTGCTAAATTTAAGTGTTCTCACTCTAACCGACTCAAAACTGAGACATAAATCCGTCATGACTAACCATTGACATACCCCATGAAATTGGGTTTATAGTGCGTCCCCTTTTATCAATTCCGTACGTTATTCCTTTATTAAGCGTCAGTCTCTATTAAAGAATCGAAACTAAACGTACGGTCATTGGGTAAAACTCGCATATCGCGATAAAGCAACTACACTAACTCTAACCTTCTAAGTTTTAAGAGAATTTTATGCATTTCATGGCGCGCATTTTAATGCTAGTCGGTCTCGTGCTTTCTTTACCTGCTCACGCTGAGTGGGAGTACGAATTCCAACCTGAGCCTCAAGTCTTGCCTGTAGCGCAAGAGATCACTCAGGAGATCAATAAGCTGCCAGAGCCTTTGTTTATGTCTGACCAAGACAAACGTAAGGTCAACCAACTGCTCAATGCAGTAATGAATGAGCAGCGCAAACAGACCCTTATCTTTGATCAACACCTAAAGACATACCGCAATTCTGGTGAAGACAAAGAGTGGTTTGAGACACAATCCAGTTACCTTACGGTTAACAGCCTAGGACAAAGTAAAGAGCGTTTATTAGAGCTTACTGACCCCATCACGCACGATAAACTGACTGGTTTCGGTCCTTATGGTGTCACGCAGTTTAAGCAAGAGTGGCGTCAAACTCAGCTTAACGTCGAGTACTTGGTATTCTTCCAGATTCGTTCTTTCAAATCTCTGATTAAAGAAATTCTGATTTCACCGATTCCGGTTGTTTGGGCTGGCATCAAAGTGTTGTTTATCTATTTCGGTCTGGTCTGGTGGTTAACTAACAGCAAGCGCATCATTACTCTATTCCGCGAAACGCAGCTAGATAACATCACAAAGCCGCCTATCTGGGTTCGTTTGATTTGGTATATCAGTCGTGCGCACAGAGCAATTGCTTGGTTGATTGCTATTACGCTTTCTCTTCGGGTGCTATCAGAAATCCCAAGCTTGCAGCATTTGATCATTCTAGAAATCTTCACTTGGTGGGTTCTAGGTGGTTCTATCGCGATTAGCTTTATTCTCGAGTTTGCTTATCGCAACAGTCGCAGCACTAGCCAAGAAGTAATTGCCCTACGCCTTTCGACCATTCGTCGTTACGTTTGGAGCGCTATTGTTGCTGGCGTAATTCTTCAAATCTCGATTCGTACGCTGGGTAAAGGCACCATCTACTCGTGGATCTACAGCGCGCTGTTCTTCTGGTTTGTATTGGTGACGCTGTCGGTATTGCGCCTATGGCGTAAAAAGGTATTTGAAGTCGCGGAGAAGCTCTCTGATCGTCCTGTGTGGGTAAACTGGTCTATTCGTCGTAAAGACACCTTGTTTCTAAGCATCATTGGTACGGCTATATGTGCCGTGTGGATTACGCTGCATAGCTTCAAACACCGTATTGTCGCAATGCTGTCTAACTACACCATGTTTAGCCAAGCGTTGGCATACTTGTTCCGCATCGAAGTTGCCAAACAAACAGGTAACAAAGGCGGTGATACCAACCTAGTAAGAATCAAAGGCGAGCAAACATTCGAGTATATTCTTCCTGGTAGCGAAGACAGCGAGTTGGTCGAGTATGCCTCAGACGAAGTCAAGCAACTGTCTAAATACCTGCTGACAGATAGTCCTGCGGTATGTGTAATTTCTGGTGAACGTGGCGTTGGTACAACGACCTTCCTTCGTACGATCCTGAACAAAGTGAAGAACGCCAAACCGCTTTATCTAAACTGCCCATATGCAGGCTACAGTGAACTACTAAAAGAACTGGCTCTACAACTTGGGTTGGAAGAAGACGCCTCTGAGATTCAGGTTCTTGCGCATTTACGTAAAAGTGACACGCCTTACCTTATCGCGGTTGATAACGCCCAGCGCTTGGTTAAGCCAATGGTAGGAGGTTTAAACGGTTTGATTAAACTGACTAACCTACTTCGCCGCTCTAAGAAAAACCACCGCGTTGTCATGGCGATTGAGAAAGCAAGTTGGCGTTTCGTAGATCGTGCTCGTGGCGAACGTTTGTTGTTTGACTGGGTGGCGTTTATGCCGCGCTGGAGTGAAAAACAACTGTCTGCGCTGTTTGATACGCGTATTAACCAACAAATTGAGAATCCAGTAACGTTTGATGGTCTTGTCGTACCTAAGCAATGGGATCAAGAAGACATCACGGAAGAAGAACGTGCGAAACAAGGTTTCTACCGTATTCTGTGGCATTACTCTGATGGTAACCCGACGGTTGGCTTGCGCTTTTTCCGCTTGTCTCTGCGTCAGGATAAAGAGACGCAACAAGTGGTGGTTCGATTGTTCCATGCACCAGAGTCTCAAGAACTAGAGAAAATGCCGAAGCCAATGCTTGCCGTGCTGCGTTCTATTGTTCAGCTTGAGGTGGCATCGCCGGAAGAGTTGTCTGAGTGTACTCAGCTGAGTATTGCGGAAGTGATTGGTACTCTGCGCTACTTCCAAAGCCGCGGCTTTATTGAGTGGAGCGAAGACAAAGCTCGCGTGTCGGATCACTGGTTCCGTCACATTACCAACGTTCTCGACCGTCAACATTTATTGGTGAAATAACGATGAAAAAACTACTCACCATATTAGCGTTATCGCTATTAAGCACCTCTGCATTGGCGACTGAAGAGATCGCGAGTGTGGATAACATCTCGCAGATTGCCAGCCTAATTCGCTGGAGCGGCGTGTTCTTCTCTATCATTGTGATTGCATCGACTTGGCTATTGCTTAAGTTCATGAACTCAATGGTAGAAAGCATTGGTAGCCAGTTCGTGCAATACCGCATGGTGCTGCAAAAGCTTCAATCTTTCTTGCAGTTCTTTATCTACTTAACCGCTGGCTCTGTCGTGTTTATGATGAGCTTCCGTATTAACGATCAAATCCTTGCTTTGATTGGTGGTACGTTAGCGGTTTCGGTTGGTTTCGCATTGAAAGACCTAGCCGCATCCTTCATCGCAGGTATGACGGTTATGGTGGATCGCCCGTTCCAAGTTGGTGACCGCGTCACGTTCGAAGGTAACTACGGCGATATTATTGCGATTGGTTTGCGCTCTGTGCGAATGCGTACCCTAACCGATGACATCATTACGATTCCAAACAACAAGTTCTTGAGTGAAGTTGTGGTCAGCGGTAACTATGGTGCGCTGGATATGCAGGTAGTGATTCCATTTTATGTGGGCATGAATGAAGACATTACGTTAGCGCGTGACTTGATTCAGGAAGCGGCGTCTTCAAGCCGTTATATTCACCTACCTAAGCCAGTAACGGTTCTTGTAAAGCAGACCATTACGGATAACTACTTGGCGATTCAGCTAACGTGTAAGGCTTATGTGGTGGATACCGCCTACGAGAAGCTGTTTGAAACCGACATTACTCTACGTGTGATGAAAGAGTTCAAGAAGCACGGTATCAATCCTCCGAAGATTGCAGTGCATACCGGTTAATTCGACGTATTCCTCTTGCCTTTAGAGAAGGACAGATACAAAAAGGGTCAGTGATTTACACTGACCCTTTTCTTTGCGCGTTACGAATTGGAATCGCCGATTAAGCGATATTCGTTACCTCAAGCAGTAGCTCGGCTTTCTTTGGCAGGTAGATACTGAACGTACTGCCTTTGCCCCATTCCGATTCAGCTTTTAGCTCGCCGCCTGTTTGACTAAGAATACTTTGCGAAACAGAAAGCCCTAGCCCAGTACCGTCGCGTTTAGTGGTATAGAATGGCGAGAAGATACGACTCAAGTTTTCTGGCTTGATACCGCAACCTTCGTCAGTGACATGAATCGCGGCACCTTTCAGTTCGCCGTCTTCAATCCAATCTTCACTCACGACGGTTAGCTTGCCTTTGCCGTCCATCGCGTGAATGCCATTCATCTGCAAGTTCACCAGAATCTGCAGCAAGTGGTGGCGGTTGATCTCGACCGAGGTATGGGCTTGTAAATCGGTGACAAAATCGATGTCGCGCTTTTTAGTGCCGGTTTTAACCAGCGTAATACTCTCATCGATAATTGGATTCACGTGCTGCCACGTAATTTCGTCTTGTACACCGCCCTGACGGCTGTATTGCAGTAAGCTGCGCGTGATATTACGAATACGGTCAATTTGAGCGTGAATCGCATCAATCTCTTCCTGAACGCGGCTTGCCTCTTCACCTAGCTCAAACTGAATCAATTCAACGTTACCCAGAATCACTGCTGTTGGATTGTTAATCTCGTGGGCGATCCCAGCAGTCAACTCACCTAGTGCGGCAAGCTTTTCGTTGACGACGAGCTTGTCACGGGTTTGGTTAAGCAGTTGAATATGAAGTTCAAGCTCTTCAGTTTTGTCTTTCAAACTCGCCGTGCGTTGTTGAACTTTACCTTCCAGCTCCATGGCGGAGTTCTTCAGCTCGACTTTACGATCTTCCAAAGCATCAAGCATGTTATCGAACTGACGCGCTAACTGAGCGAGCTCGTGATGTTCATCCAGCCCTAATGGACCAATACGCTTTTCTTTACCCAACTGGACAAGCTTCACGACTTTGTAGATGCGCTCGATTGGACGGAATAGATCACGAGAGCCACGATATACCATCACGCCAGAAACCAAGAGCAACATTAAGGTAATCAAGCTGATCTCAACGATATTTGTCATATACGCTTTGACGAATGGCCACATCAAGTAACCGGTGTAGAGCATACCAATGACATTGTCGTACTGGTCTTTGATTGGTTGATAAGCGGTGATATACCAAGCATCGTAAACAAACGCGCGATCGACCCATTGCTCACCTTCCGCCAATACCTTGTTGTATACCTCTGAACTCACCCGCGTACCGATAGCGCGACCTAAACGTTGGTCACTGTCTAAGGGAACGTTAGTACTAACACGAAGATCATCCAAAAATACCGTCAGAGTCCCCACGGGACGGAGGGTGTCGTTATCACTCAAATAGATAAGATCACGAATTTGATCGACCAATACCGTGCTGTTGTTAAGCAGCAAACCGCCATCTAAGAAGCCAATTAAGTCGTTCTGTTGGCTGTAAACTGGGATCACAGTTCGGCTCACCAAGCCACGCGCTTCCACTCCACCATTCTTTAGAATCGGTACTTCAGCACGTTTGGCGAGTTCGGGGTCTAGCTTTTCCAGCTCTTTTCTGTCGAGAACATCGAAGAAAGATTCGCGCTTGGTTAAATCCATAAAGCGGAATTTGTTTTCCATCGAATTAACACGTTGAAAGGACAAAAAGTCCAAACCGTAGCGTTTTTTCTGCGCAGTCACCCATTTTTGCAGCTCTGCTTGTGGGACATTTTGATTCACTCGGGTACGGAAGTCATAAGAATCCGCGAACGATTTCACGTAGTTCGCCTGCTTTTGTTGCAGCAGCGTAATGCTGTTATTCGCGACACCCAAACGCTCCGAAACGTCTAACAATGCGTTTTGCCACGTATAGTGAATCGACCAATAGATCGTAATGCCAATAAGGGCTATCAGCGTTAGAAAGATTGGCGCAGATGTCAAAATCAACAGTCGATAACGCACCATGGTTTTGAATCGGTACGTCCATTTAGACAATCCTTTGTGTTGCTGCCAACTACTACTCGGCATAATCCTCGTCCTCAGAATCCCACTCTTTGTATTTACGCTCTAGCGTTTTTCGTGCCACTCCTAAATCTCGAGCTGCTGCCGACTTGTTGCCTTCGTGCAAATTAACCAATTGTTGGATATGCGCTTTTTCCACTTCTTTTAGTGTCCAAGTGTTTGGATAGCCTTCACCAGAGAACTCTTTGCCTTCTTTGAAGGTTGGCAATTCTTCACTGTGTGACACGGTAATGGAGACATTAGGTAAAGCATGACCGCCATTGAGTTCACGCCAGTGATGCGCAGGTGGTTTACCTAACAAAATACAACGCTCGATGAGGTTTTTAAGTTCACGAATGTTACCTGGCCATTCGTATTCGCTCATCGCTTCCATATCTTCATGCGCCCACTTCGGTGCTTGCATACCCAGCTCACTGGTCAGCATATTGCTGAAATATGGAACCAGTTCAAACAAGTCTGTTTTACGCTCACGTAGAGGGGCAACTTCAATCTTCAGCACGTTCAAACGGTAGTAAAGGTCGCTACGGAAGTTACCTTTGTTGACCTCTTCTTGCAGGTTGCGGTTGGTCGCCGCGACAATACGAACATCAATGCTGATTTCACGCTCAGAACCAACCGGGCGAATGGTGCGCTGCTCTAACACGCGTAGCAGTGACGCTTGCATGGACAAAGGCATCTCACCGATTTCATCAAGGAATAATGTGCCGCCATTGGCTACGCGGAAAAGACCCTCGCGAGATTTCTTAGCGCCAGTAAAAGCCCCTGAGGTATGACCGAATAACTCACTCTCTAAAAGCTCTGGTGCAATCGCGCCACAGTTAAGTGGGACGAATGGACCTGTTCGACCGCTTGCTTGGTGAATGCCTCTCGCTACCAACTCTTTACCGGTGCCCGACTCACCTTCCACTAGGACAGATGCGCGAGACGGCGCAAATTGAGTGATCAGTTGTTTGAGCTGGCGAGTTTTTTCCGAACCGCCAATAATCTCTGAGGTGTTGTGACGCTGATAGTCACGCTTCATCGCGTATTGCATGCGTTCGTTCAAACGGCGATCCATACAACGACTGACCGCTTTCAGCATCTGTTCTAGGTTAAACGGCTTGAGGATAAAGTCCGATGCACCAAGCTGTAGGGCTCGAATCGCAATTTCCAAATCCGCGTAGCCTGTCATAAAGATGACATCCGCGCGTTTGTCGTCATCTTCAAACGCCTCTTCCCATTCAATCCCTGAACGCCCCGGCAGGTTGATATCTAACAGAATCAAATCGTAGTGGCGTGAGTTACGTAGCTCTTCCGCTTCTTCAATGCTGCCCGCTGTATCGACTTGAGAAAACAGCTTGCCCAGAGCCTTTTTAAGGATGGCTTGCATACCGAGTTCGTCATCAACGACCAGTACTGAAAAAGCGTTGTATTGTTGGTTTGTACTAATATGGGATTGAGTAGACATATTTACCCCAGTTGGATTTGAATGGGACAGAGTGTACCAAGTTTAAACAGAGATACCCTACAAAAAGTGCGACATTTTGTACCAACGCAAATTTTTATGCAAATAAGTCCATGAATTAGCGCATAAATCAAACATTTTGAGCTTGTAAAATGTTGGCATCTTGTTTGCTATATAGAGTGTCCAAGTGGTCTCAGGATGCGGGAGACATTAACGCGTAATCATCGCTTCTCGCTCCCTCACCCTAAGGTGACTTGTGATATGAGCGCGCTATGACGCTCTGGCGACTTCTTTAGTAACCCAAGACTTTAGAAGCCAAAGAATCATTGGAAAGGAAACAACTAAAATGAAAAAAATTGCGCTGACTCTAGCTGCAACGTCAATCACTCTTGTAAGCTACTCTGCTTTTTCAGCTCAAGATGGCGAACACATTCGCCTGGCAACAACAACAAGTACTTACCACTCTGGCTTACTGGACTACCTACTTCCTCAATTTGAAAAAGACACTGGCTACAAAGTGGATATCATCGCGGCGGGCACTGGTAAAGCGCTGAAGATGGGTGAAAACGGCGACGTTGATTTGGTAATGACACACGCTCCTAAAGCAGAAGGTGTGTTTGTTGAGAATGGCTACGGCGTCCTTCCACGTAAACTGATGTACAACGACTTCGTTATCGTTGGTCCTAAGTCTGACCCAGCACAAGTGAAAGATGATGCATCCGTACTCGACGTATTCAAAGAGATCGCAAACAAAGATGCAACTTTCATCTCTCGTGGCGATGATTCCGGTACACACAAAAAAGAATTGGGCATTTGGGCGCAAACTAAGATGGAACCAAACTTTGGTGGCTACCGCAGCGTAGGTCAAGGTATGGGTCCTACTCTGAATATGGCTTCAGAGATGCAAGGCTACACCATGACTGACCGTGGTACATGGTTGGCTTACCAAAACAAATTGGATCTTGCGATTCTATTCCAAGGCGACGAAAAACTGTTTAACCCATACCAAGTGATTTTGGTTAACCCAGAGCGTTACCCAACCATCAATTACCAAGGTGCGAAGGCGTTCAGTGACTGGTTAGTAAATCCGCACGGTCAAGAGCTGATCAACAGCTTCCGTCTGAATGGTAAACAATTGTTCGTTGCGAATGCTGAGACCAAATAACGCAATATGAATCTTGCTGATACAACACTAGAAGCCTTGCGCTTACTGGTGAATTTTGATGCAGACCTATGGGAGATCGTTGCGGTCTCCTTTAGTGTTTCTATTACGGCAATATCTTTGGTGGTATTGCCGTCTATTTTGATGTCCTTTGTCCTCGCCTACACCGACTTTCGTGGTAAGTGGTTCTTGCTGTCCATTGTGAACACCTTACAGGCGGTGCCAACAGTCGTAATCGGGCTGCTGCTCTACATGCTGCTATCGAGAGCGGGACCTTTGGGTGATTGGCAAATGCTGTTTACGCAAAAAGCCATGATCTTAGGACAAATGATCGTCTGTTTTCCGGTTCTGGTTTCTATGATGCACGGTGCGCTTCAATCGAGTGACCGTCGCGCGGTTGAAACGGCGATTACGTTAGGAGCGTCAATACCTCGTATCGCTGCTACTATGATCTGGGAGACACGTTTTCCTTTATTGGCGGCTATCATTGCGGGATTCTCACGAATCGTCACAGAGGTAGGTTGTTCAATGATGGTTGGTGGCAACATTATGGGCGTAACCCGTAATATTCCGACTGCCATTGCTATGGAAAGTAGTAAAGGTGCTTTTGCGCAAGGAGTTGCATTAGGAATTGTATTACTATCGTTAGCGTTAGCGCTCAACTTCCTCTTATCGAGCATGAGAGGCAAAGGCTATCTAAGAACATGAAGCAAGCAATCGACTCGCCATCGACCCAATGTAAGGGTGAATTATGACTATAAAAATTACCGCCGAGCAATTGTCCATGCGCTTTAAAGAGCGTGTGCTTTTCCACATCCCTGAATTAGCCATTGGTCCCAACGACGCGATTTACCTAAAAGGTGACAATGGCGTTGGTAAAACCACCCTACTCAAGATCCTTGCGGGTTTACTCAAGCCTTCAACGGGTAAAGTGGTGGCACCGAAAGATACTTGGTTGAAGAAGTGGACGCGTCGCAATGGTCGTGTTGACGTGATTTATCTCCATCAGTCTCCTTACCTTTTTGACGGCACTGTGTACGAAAACGTCGTTTATGGAGTTAAATATCAACAAGACACGGCAAAAGATAAGCGAGCTCAAGTTATTAGTGCGCTGCGCATGGTAGGGTTAGAAACCTTAGCCGACGAACACATCTCTGTATTGTCCGGCGGTGAAAAGCAACGCGTAGCAATGGCACGAGCTTGGATTTTAAAACCATCGATTTTGTTGATGGACGAACCAAGTGCCTCTCTCGACCAAGAGTCGATTGAACGTTTGGTTATCATGGCAAAAGATCTGCTTGATCGTGGCTCTAGTATTGTTGTGACTAGCCACCAAGCGAACGCGTTGACGGATTTATGTAAAAAACAGTGGTGGATTAAAGACAAGACTTTGATAGAGTCTCCACTCTTGTATGTCATACCAAAAGAAACATCCCAAGAGAACGCATATGCTTCAGCCAACACAAACTAGTTGGGTCATTTTGGCTGGTGGTCAAGCCAGCCGTATGGGTGGAAAAGACAAAGGTCTGATCGAACTGAATCGGAAGCCACTCATCGAACACGTTATCGAACGTTTATCTCCGCAAACACCGCGCATTCTAATCAATGCGAACCGAAACCAAGACGCCTATCGTGCGTTTGGTTTCGTCTTCAGCGATCAATTTAAAGATTTCCCAGGTCCGATGGGCGGTATCCACGCGGGCTTGGTTCATGCAGAAACCGATTGGGTTGGCTTCGTCCCTTGCGACAGCCCACAAATCAACACTGATCTTGTTGAACGTTTTTGCAATGCAGTAAAAGAAGACACCGATATTTTGGTTGCTCATGATGGCGACCACCAGCAGCCTGTCTTCACGCTTTACCACAAGCGCGTACTGCCAAAGCTGACCGCGTTTTTAGAACGTGGCGATCGTAAGATCATCCTACTCTACAAAGAGTGCAACACCAGTTACGTTGACTTTAGCGACTCACCAAACTGTTTCGTCAACTTAAATACGCCTGAAGAATTGGCGCAATTTGGACAACTTGAATCATGAAACACACGCTAAACATCCCTATTCTTGGTTTTGCTGCCTACTCTGGTACGGGCAAAACTACGCTACTTGAAGCATTACTACCAAAGTTGACCGAAGCAGGTTTACGCATCGGTATGCTAAAGCACGCACACCATAACTTCGATGTCGACCAACCGGGCAAAGACAGCCACCGCCTACGTAAAGCAGGCGCATCGCAAATGCTGATCTCTTCTCGTAACCGCTTCGCGCTGATGACAGAAACACCAGAGTCAGAATCTGAGTTTGATTACCTACTGACGCGATTTGATGAAGACAAGCTAGACGTAGTTCTAGTGGAAGGCTGCAAAAACATTGCCTTTCCTAAGATCGAATTGCACCGTGAAGAAGTCGGCAAGCCTTGGCTTTATCCAAACGATGAAAACATCATCGCGATTGCTTCAGACAGCGGCGAATTGGAATCTGAACTGCCACAAATGAACATCAACGATCTTGAAGCAATTGCCCAGTTCGTTATTCAGTATGTTCAAGAAGCGAAAGCACCAAAGAGTAAAGAGAAAGAAGGTGCTTGCTGCGATACCCTTTCTCCGGCTTTCCTTTCTGTCGTTCAAGGACAAGAAAAGATCCTATCTTTGGTGAACACAGTTGCTGAAACCGAAGCGTGCAAGATTGAAAATACATATGGTCGTGTGCTAGCAGACCACGTGGTGTCACCAGTTAACGTGCCGCAATACACCAACTCAGCGATGGATGGTTACGCTATTCGCGGTGATGACATCGAGCGCGACAACTACCAAGTGGTTGCTGAAGTGATGGCGGGTCACGCTTACGATCAACCTCTGGAAGTTGGTCAAGCGGTTAAGATCATGACGGGCGCCCCAACACCTATCAATGGTGATACCGTTGTTATGCGTGAACAGGCAACACAGGATGGCGATACAGTCACGTTCAATGGTGCAAGCATCAAAACCGGTCAAAACGTTCGCCAAGCGGGTGAAGACTTAGCAATTGGTAGCGATGTGTTTACCGCAGGCACTCGCCTAGCCTCCCCTGAGATGGGCATGATTGCTTCTCTTGGCTTTGGTGAAGCCAATGTGTTCCGCAAGTTGAAAGTTGCTGTGTTCTCTACCGGTGACGAAGTGCAAGCGCCAGGTACAGATCAGAAAGCGAATTCAATCTACGATTCAAACCGTTTCACTATCATGGGCATGTTAGAGAAACTTGGCTGTGAAATTTTGGATTTCGGAATTCTAGAAGATAACGAGAAGTTGATGATTGAAGCGCTCGAAAATGCTTCTGCGCAAGCCGACGTAGTGATGACTTCTGGCGGCGTATCCGTTGGCGATGCAGATTACATTAAGCTGGCATTGGACAAACTGGGGCAAATTGATTTCTGGCGTATCAACATGCGTCCTGGTCGTCCGCTTGCGTTCGGTCAAATCAACGATAAACCTTTCTTTGGTTTGCCGGGTAACCCTGTTGCCGTGATGGTTTCATTCATCAACTTTGTTGAGCCTGCGCTGCGTAAGATGCAAGGTGAACAAGGCTGGAAGCCACTCAAAGTCAGTGCCATTGCCACAGAAAACCTCCGTTCTCGCCAAGGTCGTACCGAGTTTAGTCGCGGTATCTACGAACTCGACGAAACAGGTCGTCTAACGGTCCGCACAACGGGTAAACAAGGCTCTGGTATCTTGCGCTCAATGAGCGAGGCAAACTGCCTGATCGAAATCTCCCCTGCTGTTGATACAGTAAAAACGGGAGAAAGCGTGACAATTATCCCACTTCAAGGCAGAATCTAGCCCAACTAAAAATGAGAAGGTCAGCACGTCTGACCTTTTTATTGATGACAGAAAAACTTTTCAGAGAGACAGCTATGGCTCGCACCATTCTTTACACTTACAAAGACCAAGACAAAGAACTGACGTTCTCGTACCAGCAACACCGCAACATTCAAGAAGCGGTTGCAGAAGCAGAAGGTATCGACATCACTGAGTTCCTAAAGATGGAGCAACAAATCGAAGCAGTGTCTGACACTAAAGCAGTGCGCAACTACCGTGATAACTACTTCAGAAAATTAGGCTTTAGCAAAATCACCCTAGCTCAAAAAGAGAACTTGGGCGTAGGTAAAAAGAACAAATAAGCCAAGCGACACAGACCAAAATAAAAACTCGCGATTCGTCGCGAGTTTTTTATACCTATTCTTTTTGTTCGTACTCTATAGGTAAAAAGCCCCGTTTCACCATAAAGGAAAACGAGGCTTTCAATATAGGCCTTATGTATTTTCGCTTACCGAAAACTCAGACGATTATTTGATGTTTAGGAACGCAGCACCACGTACGCCGCCTGAATCACCGTGTTTTGCTTTGATGATCTTTGGACATTTCGCGACAGAAAGCAGGTACTTAGGAATACGCTTTGGCATCTCTTCGTAAATCAGTTCGAAGTTAGATAGACCGCCGCCTAGTACAACAACGTGTGGGTCAGTCGCAGTAAACAGGTTCGCAAAGCAGATTGCGAGAAGCTCCATAAAGCGCTCAACGTGCTCAACCGCTTTTGCTTCACCTTCTGCGTGTGACTTAATGATATCGATCGCTTTCTTCTCTTCGCCATAGTAATGCGCGTAAAGAAGCTCGAAACCACGACCAGACAGGTAGCTATCTAGACAACCTTTCTTTTCACAACCACAACCTAGTAGGGGCGCGTTTTCGCCTAGGTGGAACCAAGCGTCGATAGGAAGACGTGTATGACCTACCTCACCCGCAACGTGGTTACGACCAGAGAATACTTTACCTTCGTAGATAAAGCCGCCGCCAAAACCCGTACCAAGGATCAAACCTAGTACAGATGGTTCGTCTTGAAGGTCTTCATCCCATGCTTCAGAAAGCGCGAAACAGTTTGCATCGTTTTCGATTTTTACGCTGCGACCGATTTTAGCTTCCAGATCCGCACGAAGTGGTTTGCCTTTTGCGGCAGGTACGTTAACCGTTAGTACAGTTGCGTCATCCGCATCTTCCATGCCAGGAAGACCAAGACCAATCGTACCTTCACAACCAAATTCCGCATCGTATTTGTTAACCAGACCTGCGATGGTTTCTACCAGCAAATCGTAGTTGTCTGTTGGTGTTGGTACACGTTCAGTTGCTACACGCTCAAGTTTTTCGTTAAACGCACCAAACTCGATTTTAGTGCCACCGACATCAAAGCCGTAATACATGCAATTCTCTCCTAAAATGCTCAAACGACTCCCAAAATATGCTGGAGTCAAAAAGATAAACTTTAGGCATTATCCATATCTGTACGCCTGCAAACCGTGACGGAATGCAGATTTATCCCCTCGTTGAAGCCAGTTGAACAACAAGCCATCAACAAAAGTTCATTCCTTAGAGTTAGCTCTCGATTTTAGCCCACTCTTTGAAACGTTTCAGATGCGGGCGAGACCAGTCGGTTTTTACTCGAGTTTTCGTCAGCATGTAGGTTTCACGGAAGGCTTCAAACCACAATTGCAGACACTCCGAAGCTTGCTCTTCACCTGCCTGTTTGAATACTAACGTCGCCACTTCTGCTGTCGACAGATGCTGCTCATTGTCCGAGCGGCGCATGATGTATTCAGACAATGATTCCGGTTCAATAGAAAGCACAGGCAAAGACTTCAAGAACTCGGAACGGCGGAAGATCTTACGTGCCTCACGCCAACTGCCATCAATGAAGATCAGTAACCACTTTTTGTCCGAACCATCGGGTGCCTTCAAACGCTCCGGATTCAAACCGTCTAACAAACGTTCAGGCTCATCCACGTAATCTGCTGGGAAGACAACCACAGGTTGATAAGCATCGTTTTCTAGTAGTGCCAACATCTCTTGAGAAGGCTCAGTACGATTCCATTGATACACGTAGGTCTCTTGAATCGTATCAGCAATTAGACGCCCGGTATTACTCGGCTTGAACACTTCGTTTTCCGATACGATCAGCATGCAGGCAATATTGGATTCGATGTTAGGCTGAATGTCGCACAAACAATATTGCTCAGAAACCTGACAATATGGACAGCGAACCACTTTACAGCCACGAGCGTTAAACGGCTTCGTTGAGATAGATTGACGGTGCTGGTATAAACGATGGAAAGCGTGGATTCTCATGGATAGAAAGTGCCAGTTGGAATAAGTGCATGTATAAAGTAGAGCGCGATTCTACTTGCATCGCCAGTGAGTCTCAAGAAATGCTCGTAAACGGACGGACATTCACATTCCTTTCTTCTCGGTGAAAGATACGGTGGAGTGTTAAGGTCTTAACAAATAAGCGAATCAAACAAGGAAATTAGTGTGCCCGAAACTGCATTTAACGACCCTTCTTGGCTACGACTCAGCATCTTCATTGGTGTTTTGTTACTGTGCACCTTGTGGGAAAACAAGCGACCGAGAAAGCAGCTGACTGTCGACCGTTCATTTCGCTGGTTTAACAACCTCACATTGGTCGCACTAAATAGTGTCGTTATTGCCATAGTTATGCCGATTGCAGCCTTTCAAGCGGCCATCATCGCTTATGAAAACCATTGGGGCCTACTCAATGCTCTTGCCTTCCCGACTTGGTTAAATGTGCTGATAACCGTTGTGCTACTCGATCTCATCATCTACCTACAGCATTTAGTCTTCCATCGAGTTAAACCGCTATGGAAGCTTCACCGCATGCATCATGCTGACTTGGATATCGATGTCACAACTGGGACACGATTCCACCCGATAGAAATCATTCTCTCTATGGTGGTAAAAATCGCCGCTGTGTTTACTTTAGGCGTCTCTCCTATTGGCATCGTTGTGTTTGAAATCGTATTGAATGCCAGCGCCATGTTTAACCATAGCAATGCAAAGCTGCCACTGCCTTGGGACGCTACGTTACGTAAGTTGGTTGTGACACCAGACATGCATCGCGTTCACCACTCAGTCATCGTGCGCGAGACACATTCAAACTTTGGCTTCTTCTTGTCTATCTGGGATCGCTTGTTTGGCACATATCGAGCTCAACCGGAGTTAGGACATGATGATGTTGTGATTGGTGTTCCAGAGATTCGCGACAAAGACGAGCAAAGATTAGATAAACTGATTACCCAGCCATTTCGTTACAAAGAAAAGTCTTCCTCATGAGCCGCTCAATGAAAGTGAATGTGTTTGGAAAAGTCATGCTTGCGGAATGCAAAGATGGGGTTTGGACGCTTTATATCGATTCAGAAACATCGATAAAGCGCCCAATCAGAGATTTGGTAGTGCCGCCATTTCTAGAAGAAGATGAGTTGCTGACCTACCTCGATGATATGTATCACGAACATGCAACCGCTACTCACCCCAGTGTATTTAGGATTGAATAGAAATCTTTAGGCTTTAATCAAATTACGTTTCTTGTTTGATTGAGTGACGCCGACAAACAAGCCGATAATCCCCAGAATAATCGATGAGATGGCGAGTACACTCACGTCTTGTTGTTTATTTATTGCTGCGTATACAAATGCAATACCAAAAAAGATGGCACCAAAGCTAAAGCCTGATAGCGCAGCAAAAATACCGAAGCTCGCCAGCTCCTTAAAGTTATCCATAACACTTCCCTGTTGAAAAATAAGTAATGTCAAAAAGTTAACGGAATATCTGACGAGAGTGACGATTCTTTTGCGAATTCCACAACCAAATTGATACCCCAATAGAAAATCCTAATAGCAACGTTTGCCATTGCAGTTGTCCACTGCTCTCGAAGATACCCAATCCATAGTGTGCATACGAGTTAAAGCCTACGCTACTTAACATAATCAATAAAACTAAAACCAGCCCGGTCCGTCGATGCTTGATCAACAAATACACGGCAAGCAAATCTAAGAGACCCAAAGCACTCCAATACATGTTTAACCAGCCTGGGGCAAAATCGTAAGGCAAAAAGCCATCGACAATATTGTCGTAAAGGTGAATAACGCCACCTACTGTCAGGCAAAGGCATAGGAGAAACACTACGAATTTATCCATTATCGTTTCCTTTCCTTATCTGAATGAATGCGCAAAGCATATAGAAGTCAGCTAAACAATTGTAATTTCATGACCATTTTTGAGACCGACAGAGCCTTTAAACAGTACGTGAGGGGTACGAAAGAATAACAATGGCACTTCTTCCTTATGAATTCGCTCCTGATAAAAGCATAGCGTTTTGCTCGGAAGTTCGCTGAGTTGTAAAAGTTCGGTCTCTTTGTAAGGCATAAAATCCTCTTTTGATTCTTTCCAATCACCAAATTCTTGATTGGGCGACCAGAAAATCACGGTATTGGTTTTATCAAAGCCAAGCTCCCTCACATCAAACCGAAACCAACGACCTAGCGTTGTCGTCTCAAGGCCGCTCTTTCTCAATCCCTCTAGTACCTTGCCCGGATGAATCGGTGTAAAGTGAAGCACGTCATTCCAATAACAATCCAACCCATGAACACGACGCTTTAGAGCTTGCGGGCGATACTCGTATTTCTTGACATGTTGTTGATACAAGTTCGGGTGTGACGCTTTCAAGCAGTTAAGAGGTTTCAATCGGTCTCCCGTCAAGTTGCTTGGTACGCGATGGTAAACGTAGGTCAAAGTTATCCCTCTTGTGGTGCTTTTAAGTCAATGAACAAAAACTTCATCGAAGGCGGAAAGATAAAGGCATCCTCACATCGATAACCTCTTAGCCACACACCATCATCCCACTTGCGCAGATATAAACCTCTGGGATAGGTCTCTTCCTGAGCAAGAGGCAAAGAAGCGAGCATTATGTATTCATCTTTTGTGAGCGAAATACCTTGAAGTAACAAGTATGATGCGACGGCGAGCGGACAAGGCTCTAGCCCTTTCAGAGCTGCATGAGCAACAAGCTCAGCCAGCGTTGCTCCAAAAGGAGCCCTTAATTCCGAAGGCGTTGTTACCAATACAGACAATGTCTGGCCACGTTGTTTGGTTTGTATTATTTGGTCTTCAAACAGCTGTAAGGCAAACTGATTGAATTGAATATGTTGTTCTTTGAGTTCTTGAAACAACTCAGCATTCGTGTGATTACCGATTCCAACGTTCACTTCATTGCCTCAAGACGAATAAACTCACGAACTTGCTCTAAAGCATGTTGAAAAACAGGGTGCGCACGAAAAGAAATGTCTTCTGTCACCTTATGCCAAAAGAATTCAAAATCATGCCCACCATCATCTTGAGTGTGGAAGACCCACTGTTCCGGCAACGCTTCACATTCACACAAAACGAAATGCCAAATCTGCTCTTGAAACCCACTCTCCCAAGCCCCTAAGTAGGTTGTTTGATTGACCAGTTCAATCCCCGACTCTTCTGCCAATTCTCTTTTTGCCGCACTTAAGAAGTCGTAATCGAGGGGTTCAACAGTGCCTTTCACCAACTGAACGCCTGCAAGAGGATGTTTGAAAAGAAGAATCTCGTTATTTTGGTCTCTTAATACCACTGGACATACTTTATCGACCAAAGAGTACCTCCTCGCTCTGAAGGCATATTTGTTTCGCTTCTACTGGAAAGAGAGGAAGCACGGCTAGCTCAGTAAAACTCACCCATCTCAGAATATATTGATTGGAAACCGATTGCCTTTGTTGCTCGGGACCATTACCTAGCGTTGGGGTAGCTGAGCCGATATGTGATAAGAAGTAATGCTCCTGTCGACCTTGATTTTGATTCTGAAACACAAATTTGAGCGATGTCAGTTCTATAGAGGTCTCTTCTAGAGCTTCGCGTTTCGCCGCTTCAGAAAGACTTTCTCCATCCTCTACACTACCGCCTGGAAACACCCAATAGTGTCTATCGCCCTTCACTCGTTCAATCAATAAAACCTCTCGGTGATCGTTTATTAATATCAAACTTGCTCGCTCTGGCATTTATCGCACTCCCTATATTTAACGGAATATTCTAACAACCCTGAGTTGACAACAAAGCATTAACAAATGCTAATGGCACATTACTCCCGTATCGTTAATCAATTTGCGATTTAGGTCACTCACTCTTGGAGTCGAAAATTAAAAAGGCAGAGCGATTACCCTGCCTTTGGTCGTAGTTCGGTTGCTCTTACCTAATGTTGGATCAACTCACTTTAAGCAGTTCGTATTTATGCAGCATCGTTTGTTGATGCCCTGCGATGTCTGCGACTTGTTCCGAGCTCTCAACCATGGCTTCCAACTGAAGTTTGGTATGTTCACCTTGCTCAGAAAGGTGTGAGATAGCTTGAGAAACTTCAGCGGTAGCGCGTTCTTGCTCTTCTGTCGCAACAGAAATTTGGTCGACACGTTGTTGGATAAGCTGAACCGCTTCATTAATTTCAGTAAAGGTAGATTTCACTTGATGACTTGACTGTAACGCAGAAGACATTTCCTCACGTGAATCATTCACAGCCTTCCGAGAACGATCCGCTGCGATAACTAACTCATTCATCATTTCACGAATATTGGTGGTTTGCTGCGAGGTATCACTGGCGAGCTTACGAACCTCATCGGCAACGACCGCAAAGCCTCTTCCTTGCTCTCCTGCACGCGCTGCTTCAATCGCTGCGTTCAACGCAAGTAAGTTAGTGTTGTCAGCAATGCCACTGATCATGTCAACCATTTCACGAATTTGTTTTACGCGCAGATCGAGCTCCATCATAGATTGTTCGTTTGTGTTGAGAGAGCTCTCTAGTGATTCCAAACGCAGGCGATTTTGTTCCACAACACTCACACCTTTCACTGTATGCTCCGTCGCTAAATACGAATCTTCAGACGAAGCATTAGTGACCGATGCAATCTCCCGAATCGACGCTTCTAACTGAGTGATCGTCGTCACCATGCTCATTAACGCTTCATTTTGCGTGGTTAAGCTTTGATTTGTTTGCTCAGCAGCACCGTGGCTGATTTCTGCAGTTTGGTACAAGATATCGCAATTACGAGTCACGGTAGAAATAGAGTCGTGTGTTGAGTCGATGACAAGATTGAGCTTGCGTGCGACTTCTTTGAGTTCAAACGGACCTACCTCTTGAGCTTTGTCGCGAAAATCATGCTCTGTTAATGCCGACAAACGATTCAGAATATTTCTAAGACCTCGATTAATCCACGTTCTTAGACCAAACCACGTTACGAGGATAACCAGAGAGATAACACCAGCGGCAGTAACCACCATAAAAATAACGTTTTTAATTGTTTTCTGGACCACGGCTTCACGTTCTTTGATCAAAGCGGAGGCCGCATCAGACACTTGATCGAGTAAATACATGGTTTCATTTGAAAGCTGAGAGGCACGTTGAAACTCAGCTTTTTGCTGCTCACTCCTTTCCAACTTTGCCAATATTAAACGGAGTACACCATCGTCCTTGAAGCCCGCCTGTACCATTTCATAAGGCGCAATGAGACTAGCAAACTCATTAACTTCTGGATGCCATTCTTTGAAATCACCAAAAGCGAGATTGATGCCAGCGATGCGATTGCGCATCTCCTTGTATTCGCGCTCCGCTTTTCCTAGCTCAGTTTGCATCATCATGACCAAAAAAGTGCTTTCCATTGAACTTGCAGAAGCGATAAAACGATTTGCTGCATCACTCGATTCAGGATTTTCGTTACTAAGAAATGAACTGATGCGGTTCATCTCAGGTCCAATCGAGCTAAGACCGTAACGAAACCCGCCAACAGCCGAGTTAATGTCACTTTGCATCTGAATCACCGCAGACTGTTTGGATAAAATGGAGTTGGTGATTTGATGAAGTTCTGCGACATTTCCTTGGAGCATACTGGAGAGATGATCAGCAACGCCGGACGTTTGCTCGATTAGGTCGTCGCTTTGACTTGCCAGTTCTTCGATTTGAGATGTAATCAAAGGAAGTTCATTAGGATCGGTTATTTGCATTCCATAATTAAGCAGTTTCACCTGTTCCAACACGTTCCTTGTGAGTGTCGCGTTTGCCATTGCCATTGGTAACGCTTTTTGAGACAAGGCATTAAATTGGTCACCCACCTGCTCCACTCCTTTGAAACTTGAGACAGAAAGGGCTATAACAAGTGCGATGATAGTTAGAAATGTTGCACTGATAGTTTGAATCAGTGAAAAAGAAAGGCGTAAACGTTTGCGCTTTGTCATAATCAATGGATGTTCTTTCCTGAGTTTGAATCAACGTGTCCGCTTTTTCGTCACATAAGTGAGACAAAAACGTGATTTTCAGCCCATACTAGGTGTTGATTATGACGCTAATATTTCAGTTTTAAGTCATGGAGATGACCAGTGAGCAAGGTTCGTCATTTATTTTTTCCTTTAATAATCAGTGTGCTACTCAGTGCGTGCTCGTCAGGTCCAGATCCAGAAACACAAGTCAACGCCTCCCTGCCCGTCAATCAGCTGTTGTCCGACAATCAGGATTTGTACCAATTCTATAATGAGTGGGAAGGCACGCCTTATCGACTAGGTGGAACTAAAAAGTCAGGCATCGACTGTTCAGCTTTTGTTCAAAAAGCGTTTGTTGAGGCATACAAAATGTCGCTGCCGCGTACTACCCGCCAACAGTCTAAACAAGGTGTTGAAATGAGTTGGTCGGACGCCCAACAAGGTGATTTGGTATTTTTCAAAACCAAACGAAGCACATACCACGTGGGCATTTATCTTGGGAACAAACAGTTCATGCACGCTTCTACTTCAAAAGGCGTGATCATTTCGAGAATCGACAACCCATATTGGGCATCGAAATTTTGGCAAGTAAGAAGAGTTACAATGTAACTCTTCTTGAATTTGAATGACGCAAGAAGAGAATCAGTCGTAGGTCGCTACCGCGGTATCAAACAGGTTTTTAACTAATGCGATGTACTCATCCAAAAAGGCAATCTGCTCATTCGTCGCTTTCTTTGACCATACTCCCGCAAGTACTTCACCCAAATCTTCAACGACCGCATCTGCCTCTTTTAGCAACTTAAAACGCACGCTTGAATGCAACTCTGGGTTTTGCTCGAATATCGCCATGATGTTCGATGCAACCATGTCAGTCACAACATCTTCAATGCTTTCTGATCCTGTGTCACCGATTTCAGACGTGAAAATATCTAAGTTAAGTGACAAGTGCTCAATTAGAGCGAGATATCCATCGGTTTCTACAACCACTGTTTTTCTCCGTTTAATGCAAGCCTTCGAAGCTGAAAGCGAAATAGTTTCAATAGTAAGACATGCCGAGAAAATTTCATTAACTTATTTCATATTAATGAGAGTTGACGCACTAACTGGATGGTTTTCAACCAATTGAGTTCGGTACTGTTCACCTTTCGAGCTGATGCTTTCAGCAGTTTGTGAGTTATTTATACAAGGCAGAGGCATTTACTTAAAATGACTAGGCGACAAGCCTCTCGTCGCGATTAAAACGCCTTTATCTCGAATAAAATTTAACTACAAAAGTTCAACAATCCCTAGTATCCCCTAGTCGTCTTCATGACTACAAGTTTGGTTTCGACCATTTTCTTTAGCGCGATATAACGCAGCATCGGCACTCTTAAGCCATTGTGTGTGGCTTTCGAAATACGATTTATACTCGCAAACGCCGATACTGATCGTGTAGTTAATCAAAAAGTCTTCAACTTTCACGATTTCTTGTTCAATTCGCTTTCTTAAACGTTCTGCAAAGTAACAAGCTTGCTCTTGATTAGTATGTGGTAGCAAAACCGTAAACTCTTCACCACCAAAACGACCACATACATCGCTGCTACGTGCCGTTTTACGTAACAAGCTTGAGGTACGACGAATCACTTCGTCTCCCGTGTGGTGTCCATAGGTATCGTTGACCTTTTTAAAATGGTCGATATCAAAGATCACTAACGAGCTCGCCCCTTCAATCACTTTAAGTTGCGCAAATTCGTCCTTCAGAGATTGTTCCCAAAAAGCCCGATTAAATAGACCAGTGAGACCATCTTTACGGCTGATTTCCGATAAGTGTTGGTTAGTTTCTCTCAAATGGATACGGTTACGCGCCGTTTCTGAAACATCATTAATCTGAATTGCAATATGGCTAATTTCACCTGACAACGAGCGCAATGGCGTAATCACAATGTCTTGGAACATCAAATTGCTGCTGTTAGAAACCGGAGAAAAGTTGTTGAACTTGAAAAGGTATGGTCGGTTTTCCCAGCTAGAAAATGAACGTGTTTCTAAATCTGCTGATGTCTTGAGTTTTGTCTCTAACCACCTTCTCGGAAGATCTTCAAAATGGTCAAATAAACACTCTCCGAGAATGTTTTGCGACAAAATACCACTGTACGACTGCATAAAGCTGTTCCAAACGCAGACTTTATAGTCTTGGTCGAGGACAATAAGCCCAGAGTCCATGGTATCCAGAATTTGGGTAACCCAGTGAAAGTCTGCTATGTCCAGCGTGATTTCGGACATTAGATTAGCTCCATGATGTCATAGATGATGTCTACGGATGATTTATCTATCAAAAACAGAACTTCACACTCAAAATCGAGTGATTCTGCCATGTAGGTGTATTCAATGGTAAAGAGTTCACCAGATTCGTTTTTCTCTTCGCTGTAAGGGGTAATGTTCTCTATGATTCCTGGTTGGCGTAACGAAAACTGCTTGTCTAACTGGCTCCCAAGAGAAGTTAGGAATGAAGACACCAGTAAGTTCGACACATTAAGGATGATTTCGTTGTGTGGCGTGAATTCAAGTAAGTATCCGAGTCGTTCGCCGATTTGGTTGATATCTTTACCACGCAGACAAACCAACGCCTCTCCGTGTATACCTCCCCCTACGAACCTTTGTGCCACCGCAACTGAGCTGTCTCGCCCAATCACATCCACCAGCGTCATATGTAATTCACCGTAAGACAATGGACCAACGTGAGGGACCGGCAATTGAATAAACTCACGTAGATGGTCCGCCATAATTGCAGCGCCCTTACCTAATGCAATATTGGCAACTTCACGGAACTTTGCTAACGGCGTAACTTCTAACGTATGTTGAGGTTCAATTTCAGTGTGAGCACTAACGGCATAATGAAGACCGAGCGTTTCATAGAGAGGAATAACCTGTTCTTCGGATAATGGTTTAGCAATGAAATCCATCGCCCCAAGATCTAAGCAGCGTTGTTTAGCCTCTTGCTGAACATCACCCGAAATGATGACAATTTTGGTTTGGTATTGACTAACAGGCAGGGACTCTAGTACTTCGAAGCCATCCATGACTGGCATGGTCAAATCGAGGAACAAAACGTCAATATTTTGTTCCGCTAGGATTTTCAATGCCTCGTGACCATCTTGGGCTTCGAGTAGGTGCAATGATGTATCTTGTACGATGGATCGGGTAATCAACTTTCGTGCGACCGCCGAGTCATCACAAATCAGTATTTTCATGCCACCAATGGAACTAAAGTCAAAAAAATAATAATACTAGCTGTGCTGTTTTAGCTCCATATGTTAAGCCGATAAATCATAGGGTTATAGGCGACGTGATTCACACTTATAAACATTTTCTACTATATGCGGAAGAATTATTGTCGAAGTTTGCTTAACTGCGCGTCAATGTTCCGCCGTTTATCCTAAACTATTGTTGGTCAAATAGATAAGCGAGGTTTTGTATGTGGCAAGCAATATCGCAGCAGCTTTCTGATACCTTGATGTTCGAATATCAGATCACCGAGAAGGTAAAACTTTCCGGTGGAGACATCAGTGAAAGCTATATGATCAATGACGGAGAGCAGCGCTATTTCGTCAAAATTAATGATCGGGATTTCTTAGCCAATTTTGAAGTAGAAGCAGAAAGTCTTCACCTATTGCGCGAAACCTCTACTCTATTTGTCCCAGAAGTCGTTTTGGTCGGTAAAACCAAAACGCACAGTTTTATCATCCTCAATTTCCTTCCCACTAAAACGCTTGAAGATAGCGATAACAGCTTTAAATTTGGTGAACAATTAGCGCGCCTGCATTTATGGGGTGAACAGAAAGAATTTGGCTTCGATACAGACAACTACATAGGCTCTACACTTCAGCCAAACCAATGGCATAAAAAGTGGTCAGTATTTTTCGCGGAGCAACGCATCGGGTGGCAGTTACAACTGCTTAAAGAGAAAGGCGTTTCTCTGGTAGACATCGATGACTTTATTGACGTCGTGAAACAGCTTCTCGCTAATCACTCCCCACAACCTTCCCTACTGCATGGTGATCTATGGAACGGCAATGTGGCGCTCACACCCGCTGGTCCTATTTGTTATGACCCTTCTTGTTATTGGGGAGATCGAGAATGTGATCTTGCTATGACCGAGCTATTTGGCGGTTTTCAACCTGAATTTTATCAAGGATATGAATCAGTTGCGCCACTTCCGTTCGGCTATCAAGAACGCAAAGACATTTACAATCTTTATCACATCTTGAATCATTGCAACCTATTCGGCGGGCATTATCTTGAGCAAGCGCAATCGATAATTAAGAAGATAATTTCCTATTGATTTGGAAGGGAAAGATCATTACTGAGTGTAAATTTTCGACGCATATCACCCTAGATAATGACCTCAAGTCCAACGTTGGGTTTGGGGTCAACTTTTGTACTTATTTCGACTCAATTAGCAACCATAGCGCCTAATATTCTAAGTAACTCGGCTTACGTTGTATCTCTAACCCTAAGAGGCAAGCGAGTAACTAAGGGCTGTATTTTCTAAACAACAAAGTATTAAAAGCCCTGCAATACTAGGAGTTTATGTATGCAAAATTACACTGAAAGACATGTGAAATGTCCCCATTGTGGGCACTCAATCGGCATCACCCTTGATGCAAGTAACGGTAACCAAGAGTTCTATGATGACTGTCCGGCTTGCTGTCATGCCATTCATCTCAATATGAAAGTTGATGAATTGCAGCAGAAAGTTGAATTGTTCATCGACGACAATTACGAGTAATTACGCAAATCCCCCCCCCAATCGAAATATGAAAAGGAGCCACAAGTGCTCCTTTGTTATTTATGTCCGTTTATTTTGACTACCTCGATAAACCAAGCTCGCTATTTCTTACAGACTTAAAGCTGCTTCGCTGCTAATACACGCTCGACCGTATCAACAATCGCTTGTGTTTGTGGGTCAAATTCTACGTTGATCTTTTCACCGACTTGGCGACGCCCGAATAGGGTTCTCTCTAACGTTTCTGGAATTAAATGAACGGAGAAACGATTGTCTTCGACTTCACCAATCGTGAGCGAACATCCGTCTAAACCAATGTACCCTTTCGCAAGTACGTATTTCATTGATTCTTGTGGTAGCGTAAACCAAATCGTGCGGTTGTTTGGTGTATCAATCACTTCAGCGATTTCTGCCATTAAGCTAATGTGCCCTGACATGCTATGACCGCCGATCTCATCACCAAACTTAGCAGCGCGCTCAATATTCACACTATCGCCTGCTGTCAATTCGCCAAGGTTGGTCAGCGCTAGCGTCGCTTGCATTAGGTCAAAGCTGATTTGCGATCCTTCAATTTTCGTTACTGTAAGGCAACAACCGTTGTGCGCAACAGAGGCACCAATTTCAAGACCTTCACTTAGCGCGCCTTCAAGTTCAACAACGTGAGTTTGAAAACGATCTTTCTTGTCGATATGAACGACTTTAGCCGTACCCTGAACGATTCCTGTAAACATACTTTTTACCTATTTTTTAGAAGCGACTGATAGCCAAGACAAACGTCCGCAGATGATTTTTATAATCGTCTATCAATTAACCAAAAATCCACATCTTGTGGGTATGGTATCTGAGCATACAATTGTTTATCATCTGCGCGGAGTTCCTTCGAGGCATTTTTTCACCTTATAGTGACTAAAATCAACCATCAGATCAGTTCATCACGTCTTTTGTCCTCAAGCGCTCTCTATCTTTTCAAATAATTTCTTTTACAACATATTGTTCCGCTCTGGAGTATTTCGTGCATCGCTATAAAGAAGAAGCATCGAGTCTTATCAAATTAGCAACCCCTGTGTTGATCGCTTCTGTCGCGCAAACAGGCATGGGCTTTGTGGATACCGTAATGGCTGGTGGCGTCAGCGCGACCGACATGGCGGCGGTATCTGTGGCAGCAAGTATTTGGCTTCCATCAATTCTGTTTGGTGTGGGCTTATTAATGGCGCTTGTACCAGTAGTCGCTCAGCTGAACGGCTCTGGTCGACGCGTTAAAATCCCATTTGAGATCCAACAAGGCATTGTCCTTGCGTTGCTTATCAGTATTCCTATTATCGGCGTACTATTCCAAACGCAGTTCATTCTTGGGTTTATGGACGTTGAAGCCGCTATGACAGAAAAGACGGTGGGTTACATTCACGCCGTGATTTTTGCTGTACCTGCATTCTTGTTGTTCCAAACCTTGCGTAGCTTTACTGACGGTATGTCTCTGACCAAGCCAGCGATGGTGATTGGTTTTATTGGCTTGATGCTAAATATCCCACTGAACTGGATTTTCGTTTACGGTAAATTCGGAGCGCCGGCACTTGGCGGCGTGGGCTGTGGTGTTGCTACGGCAATTGTGTACTGGGTTATGTTTGGCTTGCTGCTTCTATACGTGACGACGTCTGCTCGACTAAAAAGCATCAACCTGTTTGGTGAGTTCCACAAGCCTCAACTAAAAGCACAGATTCGCTTGTTCAAACTGGGTTTTCCGGTTGCTGCGGCGTTATTCTTTGAAGTTACCCTGTTTGCTGTGGTTGCACTTTTGGTCTCGCCACTAGGTTCGATCATTGTTGCCGCACACCAAGTCGCAATTAACTTCTCTTCGCTGGTATTTATGTTACCAATGAGCGTGGGTGCGGCAGTAAGTATTCGCGTTGGTCACCGTTTGGGTGAAGAAAACGTCGATGGTGCTCGTGTTGCTTCTCGCGTAGGTGTCATGGTGGGTCTTGCGCTTGCTATGATGACAGCGATTCTAACTGTCATCTTCCGTGAACAAATTGCCCTGCTTTACACCAATAACCCAGAGGTAATTGAATTGGCGATGGTGCTATTGCTGTTTGCAGCAATCTACCAATGTACAGACGCGGTGCAAGTGATAGCGGCCGGTGCTCTGCGCGGCTACAAAGACATGCGTGCTATCTTCAATCGTACCTTTATCGCGTACTGGTTGCTTGGTTTGCCAATCGGCTATGTGCTCGGACGTACAGATTGGATTGTGGAACCAATGGGCGCTCAAGGCTTCTGGTTAGGCTTTATCATTGGTCTTTCTTCAGCGGCGTTCCTATTAGGTATTCGTCTACGTTGGATGCACCGCCAAGATCCAGAAGTACAACTGAACTTCTCTCAGCAATAATTCGGACTTCAACGCCCCAAATATTAAAGCCAGCACTCGCTGGCTTTTTTGATCTCTCCCGCGTGTCACAAAGTATACTTATCTGAGTGATTAAAAAGGAAATGCTGTGAGAAGTTCACTTGTTGCTACGGTGCTTTTGCTAACGACAATCTTACTCGGTGGGTGTAACGAATGGTTTAACCCGGAGAAAGCTGTATTCGAAAAATACAATCAACGCCTGGCGAATGTGTTAGATGTATCAGAATCTCAACTAGAAGCCTCTCCTGCCGTTACCATTCCTGATAAAAGAGAGCTATTCCAAGAGCTCCCCCGCCTATCACTTGGTTTGCTAGAAAGCTACCAATTACGCCAATGTGGTCTGTTTAACTTGCTCGCAGAAAAGAACTCGCAACTGGGTAAGGTCCAAGATGCTTTTTATGACTTCGATTACCAAACGAGTTTGCTTAGAACGTTGAATGGCTGTTTGAGTGATTACCCTCTAAGTGATGAAGAAAGTGCAAAGCTTAACGGCTTGTACGATCAGAAATGGCATCATCTAACAATACACCTCGACAATATGCTGCTTACCAGCGATGCGATGCGCAAACAACTTACGGGCTCTGAATGGTTGCCGTTGGACAGTAAAGACCAAGTCGCCCATGTGCGAGACGCTTTCCTTGCGCTGGACGAGATGTATCAAACACCTTATCGAACCCTTTCGCGCTTACCCGACGTAACCATAGTGAATTATCAAGAAGAGATTGAAAAAACACGCCTTGTTGGTCGACTCTATTACACACTCATTGATGCGACCCAGTGGCTAGAACAAACCACGCAAATGCTTAAAGCAAACCAAGACAAAATAATTTGCGGTGCGAATCGTGATACCACGCAATTTCGTTACTTGAGGAACGTCTTTCAGTCCATTTATGTCGCCGAGGTTCAACCATACATGGCGTTTGTCGATAGTACCTATCAGCAACTTGACGGTGGAATCAACTTAGTCGAACAGAGAATGGCGGCGCACGGTGCAAGTTACGGAATTGAAAATGCACATGAGCAGTTCAGACTTCAGACCATGGATCACGTGCAATTCTGGAAAAGTTTGTTCAAAAGATGTGGTGTTCAAGTGGGAAGCCAATAGAGCATCATCAATGAGGCACTCGCTCTCTTAAGAATCGCGCGAATCTTGGCTTACCGTTATGCGTATAACCGTTGTATCGGAAAGTAATCGTTGCCCCAATTCTTGGCGGGGATTTCCTCACGTCATCAGTAAAACCGCTGCCAATGTAAAACTCTGTGCCGTCAGCTAACCTTACCAGTACCGCCCCCATCATCCCTAACAATCGCCCTGTTCCTGGCTTATAACCGATGACCGTCGCTTCAGCATCCTCAAAGCGTTTAAGCTTGAGTAAATCACTGCCTCTTCCCGCCTGATAACGGCTTGATACCTTTCTCAACATCACACCTTCACCATCAGATTGCGAAATTTGGTCAAGTTGTTCGAACAAATGTTTCTCATCTTGAATCGCACGATGCTCAACATACTTAATATGAGGTGCGTCGATGGCAAATACCAAATCTTGAATGTTGTAGTAACGCTTCCTGTAGTCACCCGCCGAATAAGGCATATCAAACAACATAAAGTCGATACGTTGCCATGCACTTTCAATTGGGGTTTTATCTAACACGGTTTGTTGAACAAGGTGGAAGTTGCCCCGCCCGGCCCATAACTCCCCATCTAAGGGATAATCAGGCAAGACGCGAATAAACCAATCAGGCGCGTAAATACGATTTCCATTTCGTGTCACTAAATGTTGTCCCGTCCAGTAAGCACGAATGCCATCGAGCTTTTCACTATACCAATATTGGGAAACATCAATTCCATCTTGGTAGGAATCAGCGAGTGAAACAGGTGGTTGTAAATTTGGATCAGCATGAGGCTGGGCGGAAGCAATTACAGCGAGGGCAATCAATGTCATTCTTAATGGCATGTGGGAACCTTGTACAAAAAAGCATCTCTATTGAACCGTACTAAGCTCAAATACCCAACTTACATTTACCAATCTACGATCAAGAACAACACCAATAAGCAATTAAGTGCAATCTAACACATAAAGATCAGACAGATTTGGCACTTTCAAATGCTTGCCGCCTTTGTCTTTTTTGACTCTCAAAATGAGAAGAAAGCCATTCTCAAAATAAGAGCGTCTCAGTACCTCGATTAACCAACTGTTTATATTGATATTTTTTATTGGCACATTCTCTGCTCTATTCAAATCAGGACATAATGAGAACGGAGAATGGAACATGGAACTGCGCAAACAAGAAACTGCACCCAATACATTGATGGTTGAGTTTTTCGGTGACCTCGACGCCAAAGGTTGTCGTCAAGCCCAGCACCAAATCGATGAAGTGATCCACAGTGACGATCACAAGGAAGTGGAAATCAACCTGCAACACGTCCAATTTCTTGATTCTTCAGGGATTGGTGCCATTGTTTATTTATATAAGCGCCTAGTTGAACGTGAACGCAGTATGTGTATTGAAAATGTATCGGGACAACCATTAGAAATCATGAGCCTGTTGCGTATCAATCACGCTATCCCGGTCAATTCTAAAGGTCATTAATAAAAATACCGGTTAATACGGAGGTTGGCATGGTGAAACTTATACGACAAAGCGTGTTGTGCGGTCTCGTTGTCGGCATGTTTGGTTGCTCGACGTTCAACTACCCCGATCACGGTCAGGGTGGCATGGCGGAAAGCTACCAAGATATTTCTATCGAGAATTATCAGTTTTCACCAGTAATGCCAGACGAGCCTCTTGGACCTGAGCACGGTTTACGTTTTGATTGGCAACTAACCAAGCTGCATTTGGACGCGTTAATTCAGGAGGGTGCGCGCTGGTGTTTTCCCGCGGCCGTGGTACAGGCGCTTGAAAAACAAAACCGCATCGCACGTGAATTGGAAGGAGGATTGCTTCTTGATGCCGCCAATGACATCGTGATTCAACGCCGTCGCCTAAATCAGCTTGAGCAACAACTCGATTACGTTCTGTCACAAACCACGTGTAAACCGCCACAAGATATCGAAGCGCTACGTAGTGACCTCAATATCGTTGCTGACATCTATGACTTACTGAACGTAGACAATCAATTTGCTGTAGACTCCTCGGAAATCAACCCTAAATACATGGGGCATCTTGCTGAAGCGGCGTATATTCTCCGCGATCACCCTTCTTTGTCATTGGTTGTAACCGGACACGCAGACGCAACAGGCACACCAGAATACAACCAAAAGTTGGCACAAGCCCGAGCAGAGCAAGTGAAACGCTACCTCAACGTCTTCGGAATCACCTCAGATCGTGTGCAAACCAAATCTGTAGGAGAAACACTCCCCCTTTACGAAGGACAAACTCCTGCAGTTCGTTTGACGAACCGTCGCGTGAGCATTGAAGTTCTAAACGCTAAATCTGACACAAGCGCAGAGATGGGAGGCACACTATGAGAATCCTCAAAGCCATCACCACCCTACTAATGTTGTGTTTGATCACCTTTAATACAACGTGGGCAGCGGAAGATGATGTGGTTAAAGTCGGTGACTTGGTGCAAATTAACCTTCCAGGCGAAGCATCGCTAAACAAAGGCTTTCAAGTAGATAAACGTGGCCGCATTAATCTGCCAGAAATCGGTCCCGTTTTTGTTGCGGGTTACAACGAGACTCAACTTCAGAACGTCATCACCGACAACCTTAAAACTGTATTCCGCGATGTAAGCAACGCACGCGTGTTCATCAAACAGCAACAGCTTCTAATTTCAGTACAAGGCTACGTGGTTAAGCCGGGCGAATACACGCTTCCATCGGGCTCAAATATTCAGATGTTCCTCTATGAAGCTGGCGGTCTACGTGCCGGTGCTCAACTTGATAAAATCATCGTAAAACGTGGTAACAAGAGCATTGAGTTCGACTACAAACGTTTTCTCGACACGGGGGACGATTCAAAACTACCAGCCCTAGAATCATTAGACGTGCTCTTCGTCCCTGCCTCACCTTTGGTTGGTAATATCGAACAAGAATTCGATGCTGCGAAACTGGCAAACTCAGGTGACAGCGCTGATTCTGCTCGTGCGATTAAAGTCTTCGGTGAAGTAAACGCACCGGGCTCGTTTACCTACAAACCTAACACGACCCTTGTTGATGTGGTCATGCGCGCTGGCGGCGTGACTCGTTATGCCAGTGTTGAGCAAATCCGTGTTATTACCAACAACACGCCTATTATGTTTAACCTTAAGCGCTACCTAGATACAGGTGACCAAAGCTTGCTGCCAGAGATCCTACCGGGTGCAACCATCTTTGTGCCAAAACAGGAAGAAGAGATCAAAGCCGGTGCGAACGTGGTTTACGTGATGGGTGAAGTGGCTCATCCTGGTGCCTACGAAGGCAAAAAAGGCGCGAGTTTCATGGACATCCTTGCTAACGCAGGTGGTCCAACGCGTTTTGCTGAATCTCGCCAAATCCGCGTCATCAAAGCCGATGGCGGCGTAATCAATTTCGATTTAACAGCTCATACCGAAGGGTTGTCGAATCAGAGAGTGCCCGCAGTGGGTCCGGGTGATGCCATCTTCGTCCCTGAGAAAACGGACATGAATGAAAAATCATGGCTGAAAGTAGCACCAAGTCGCGCAGTCGCCGTGATGGGCGAAGTGGTTCGTCCTGGTCGTATCGAATGGTCAGACGAAATGGACTTAATCGATTTGATTGCCCATGTGGGCGGCCCTACTCGCCGTGCGGACACCAGCAAGATTGAAATCTCTAACAACGGTAAAGTGACCAAGTTTGATTTGGATAAATACATTCTACAAGGATCGCCACATTCTAAGCTACCAAGTGTATCCGCAGGCACAGTAGTTCGTGTGCATGCATTACCAGACGATCCATCAGACAACAAATCACAGTGGGTAAGTCAAAGCTCTGATGCGTCGATTTACGTGTTTGGTCAGATCAACGCTCCGGGTCGTTACCGCTTTACGACTGAAATGCATTTCTTAGATATTCTTTCTGCGGCAGATGGTCCAACGAAAGACGCCGATATTCACAACATCCGAGTGACACATCGTGGTTTGGGTTATGCCAAAGTAAGCAAACTCAACCTGTCGCTTTACTTTGAAACTGGTGATGAGTCGATTCTGCCAGATGTGCGCCCCGGCGATACCATCTACATTCCAGAAAAAGACAAGAACTGGCTAGATCGCTCTAAAGAGTCCACAGTTCGCGTACTGGGTGAAGTACACGCACCAGGTCGTTATGTCTTCAATGACAACATGACCATTCTCGATCTGCTTGCTGAAGCTGGTGGACCAAGTGACAGCGCTTACGTTGAGAAGATCAGTGTGGTGAACATGTCTTGCTGCCAAGGTCAGGCGCGCGTGTTTAACTTGGTTGAATTCAGCAAAACCGCCAATATTTACGACCTGCCTGTAATTCGTGCGGGTGACACGATTTACGTTCCACATAAAGACGAAAGTTTTGCTGAAAAAGCCCGTGCTGGCTTGCGTGACTTGCTACAAATCACCACCACCATAGTGTTAATAGGAGCGCTGTAATGACTATTCCTGCAACACATGCTGAGATTGAGCAAATCTACCTTCAAAGTGAACTCAAGGGCTACAAATCTATCGGTGTGGTTGCATGCCAATCTGAAGACGGGGTAACGTCGGTCGCATCTGCACTGGCAGAACGTTTGATTTTAGCGGGTCATAAAACACTTTATGTCGATTTGAATCTGTTTAAGCCAGCCTATCGTACTGTGCACGCATTTGATGAAGAGACCGAGGGTGTCGGACAACTTATCGCTCGTGAAGAAGACCATCAAACACTTGTTGGTCTGCCTGTACCTTCTATGGCAAGCACGCAACTCACCTACCGAGACCCAGCCATGCTGACAAAAGCAATAGAGGCTTGGCTTGAGCAATACGACCGAGTGGTCATAGATACCTCACCACTATTGAGTATGAACCGCAGTAATATCCCAGCTCAAGTGGTGGCAGGAGTTTGTGATACTTGCGTATTGGTTGCCAGTTACGGCTCCACAACGACAAGCCAAATAGACCAAGCTAAAGCACTGTTAGAAGCAAGTAATGCCAACCTTTTAGGTGCAGTTCTCAACATGAAGCACAACGCGGGTTTAAAGGACGAACTGATTCGTCAGGTGAAGAAACTGCGCTTTTTGCCAGAGAAGCTGAAAGCGAAAATATCTCAACAAATAAAGAACAGCGAATTATTTACTCTATAGGGAGTGCGCACCATGAATACTCAAACTGACACCACGTTGGAGCAAGAGTTAGTCGACGAATTAATTCTTCAACAAATGATCAAAGATACCTGTGCGGAAATCATGCCCACGTTAATCGATCACTACATTGAGGAATCACGCGAGCGGGTCGAAAAAATCCAGCAAGCGCTCAATGAGCAAGATAAGGAAATTATGGAGTTTGAAGTCCACACGCTTGGTAGCTCGGCACTCGCCCTCGGAAACCGGACTCTATCGCGTCACGCTCGTACCATCGAAAAACACTGTGTAGAAGGCGACATAAAACGCGCATTTGAACTTTGCCAGTCATTACCTGCGCTTGCAGAGCAGTCTTTTATTGCGCTAACCCAAAGAAAAGAACAAGGTTTCGAAGACTGAAAGTAAAAATAAGTAATTTAATTGACTAAAAAATATAGAATTTTCTGCAATCCTCACAGCATATGCTAATACTTAAATATAAAGATTCTCAAAATGAGAATCGAAAAGAAGCCATCAGCTTGAGGTAAGAAAAACAAATTCATCATTACTGCATGAACCTCAAGCCGACTTAACACATTAAAACAACGAATTGAAGAAAGTTGGGAACGGATTATGAGACCAAGGGTGTTACTGGTAGAAGACTCTACTTCACTAGCCATACTTTATAAGCAGTATGTCAAGGATGAGCCTTACGATATCTTCCATGTAGAAACGGGGCGTGAGGCGATTCAATTTATTGAGCGCAGCAAACCACAGCTCATTATTCTCGATCTAAAGCTTCCTGACATGTCAGGCGAAGACGTATTGGATTGGATCAATGAAAACGAGATCCCGACCTCTGTCATCATCGCAACGGCGCACGGCAGCGTCGATCTCGCGGTCAATCTGATTCAGAAAGGTGCGGAAGATTTCCTAGAGAAGCCCATCAACGCAGACCGCCTAAAAACTTCCGTTGCTTTACATTTAAAACGCGCGAAGTTAGAAAATCTCGTCGAGAACATTCAATCAACCTTCGATCGCCACAACTACCACGGTTTTATTGGCTCTAGCCTACCGATGCAAGCTGTGTATAAAACCATTGACGCGGTTGCTCCAACCTCTGCAAGCGTGTTTATCGTTGGTGAGAGTGGTACAGGTAAAGAAGTGTGTGCAGAAGCCATTCACAGACAAAGCGATCGCAGAGACAAACCTTTCATTGCGATTAACTGTGGTGCTATCCCTCGCGATTTGATGGAAAGTGAAATTTTCGGTCACGTTAAAGGCGCATTTACCGGTGCAACCACAGACCGTAAAGGTGCCGCAACGCTAGCCCACGGCGGAACCCTGTTCCTCGACGAATTGTGCGAGATGGAATTAGAAATGCAGAAAAAGTTACTGCGTTTTCTGCAAACAGGAACCTACACCCCGCTCGGTGGCACCAAAGAGATGAAGGTGGATGTTCGGATTATCTGTGCAACCAACCGAGATCCATTGACCGAAGTGGAAGAAGGTCGTTTCCGCGAAGACTTGTATTATCGTGTGCACGTTGTCCCCATTGATATGCCCCCACTTCGTGAACGTGGTAGTGACATTGTCACGCTGGCTAAACACTTCTTAACCACATACGCCAAACAGGACAAGAAGAAGTTCAACAATATCGACAGCGAAGCGCAACATGTGATTAAGCATTACGACTGGCCTGGCAACGTGCGCCAACTGCAAAACATCATTCGTAACATTGTGGTATTGAATAATGAAGACAAAGTTTCGCTCGCACATTTGCCCGCTCAACTGACTCGCAAACCGGCGAAAGAGCGTAGCGCAACAATAGAACATGATGCACGCTATAACGATTCATCTTTTTCTCCTTTAGAGAATCCACCTGCAAGCACTGTTAACTTGAGTACTTCGGAGCGAGAAAGCATGCCAGTTGCTACTGAGGAGAGTAGTCTGGTGCCCTCAGCCTCTGTCACACCAGTAGCGTCACCATACTTTAATTCCGATGGCACGATCCGCCCTATGTGGAAAGTGGAACGCGAAGCCATTCAAAATGCGATAGCTTATTGTGATGGTAACGTGCTTAACGCGGCGGTGATGTTGGAACTGAGCCCATCTACGGTCTACCGCAAAAAACAAGCGTGGGAAGCGGATGAAGCTAATCTCGAACAATCTTGAGATCCCTGTCGCAGGCGAAGTTTGGATCCTGCTGGATAGCCGCATTTACGGTGGCATTGAAAGCCATGTAGTCGAACTCGCTACTGGGTTGCAATCCTTTCATGTTAACGTACGAGTTGTGTTGGTGGTGGAATACGATCCACCACCAACACTTATCGACAAATTAAACCAAGTTCAAATACCAGTGAGTTATTTGTGGCACCTATGCCCAAAGTCAGAACGGTCAAAAACCATTCCAGTAAAACAAATTACTGGTGCAGTGGCTGAGCATCAACCCAGCGTCATTCACACCCATGGTTACAAAGCGGCACTGTTAGCCAGAAGCGCAAAGTTATTTACTCGAACCTTCCCTCGCCTCATATCGACATTTCATGCAGGAGAAACACCGAAAGGTAGAGTCTGGCTTTATGATTGGCTTGATCGATACTCAGCTTGCCTTTCTGATCATTGCTTCGCCGTTAGCCAAACCATTCAAAGTAAGATTCCATCTCAATCAGAGCTATTGAACAACTTTGTATCGATTACCAATCAGCATTGTCGTTATAAACAAATCGCGTTTGTGGGTCGCCTCAGTCATGAAAAAGGTGCAGACCGCTTCATTGGTATTGCCCGTCATATTCCTGATATTGAGTTCTCTATTTATGGTGACGGTCCAGAAAAGCCGAGACTGATAGAAAACGCACCAGCCAACGTGATATTTCACGGTCATCAAAATGACATGGATGCCGTTTGGTGCAATATCAGCGCTCTTGTCATCTCATCACGCTATGAAGGTTTGCCAATGGCGGCGTTAGAAGCGATGGCCCGAGGTATCGTTGTGATCAGCCTTGACGTTGGTCGCCTTCCTGACCTCATCGAAGATGGTCACAATGGCTTCCTCGCTTATGATATTCCCGCACTAACTGACAAACTTAATCACTGGTTGGGAATGAGCCATAGCGAACAATACCCAATGCGTCACAAAGCGATTGAGACCATCAAAGATCACTATTCCTCCCGCAACATCATTCCTATTCTGATTGAACGCTACCAAATTGAGAATCATACTTGATGCATATCCATTCTCAAATTGAGAAGTTTCGCGCTAAGTTTTCACCTATGTATCACTTTCCATTCAAAAACAAATAGTTAAACTAATGGCATATTTTGGCATCTCGGTTGCAATAGCTAATTCAAACAGATTGGCTAACCGAGGTAACGACGATGACTACTCCAAAACGCATTCTTTACGTTCATTATGGTGATAACTGGATTCGCGGTAGCGAAGTCGTACTGCTTGACCTCATCACAAACATTGACCGCGACCAGTATCAACCGATTGTTTGGTCAAACTGCGAACCTTTGATTGAGAAATGCCAATCTCTAGGCATCGAAGCGGAACATTCAAACTTCAGCCTTGTTGGAGGTTGGAACACGCCTCGCTGGGACATCAGCGGTTGGAACGATTTGATCAAACAAGGCACGGCATTGATCGAAAAGCACAACATTGACCTTGTCCATGTAAACAGTGGTGGTCCGTGCCAATGGATGTGCCTAGCCGCTCGTATGAACCACATCCCTTTGGTGACGCAACTACACTGCCACTACACCTTGCGTGACCGCTTCTCACTGGGTCTGCACCTTTCTCCAAAATTGATTTGCGTGAGTAAAGATGTGGGTCACGAGATTCTCAAAGATGGTTACCCAGAAGAACACCTTCATGTCGTTCATAACGGTGTGTCATTGGAGAGTCACGATGCACCCATCAATGTTAAAGATCGTCTGGGTATTCCCCAGCAAGCGTTCACCTTTATTTCGGTTGGTTCTCTCATTAAACGCAAAGGCTTTGACCGCTTAATCCAAGCTATGCGTATGCACAACTACCATCAACATAATCCACATTTGGTGATTGTTGGTGATGGTGAAGAACGTGTCGCATTGAAGCAGTTAGCCATAGATTTGGGTGTGGAGGATCGTGTGCATTTTGTTGGTGAACAACATAACGCCGGAGACTGGATGAAAGGTAACGTAGATGCCTTCATGAGTGGCGCTTACGAAGAGGCGTTTGGTCTTGTTCTTGGTGAGGCGGCACTAGCAAAGCTACCAATCATCGCACCAAAAACAGGTGGTATCCCGGAGTTGTTTGAGCACAACCACAGTGCCTTATTGTTCGCCAATCACGGTATGGCGAGTCTGTTAAATGCAATTCAGCAGATGATTCAAGATGCGCCGCTACGAAATAAGCTAGCCGAGAATGCGCATCAACACGCGAATCAGCATCTGACGGTTTCTGCTTCAGTCAAAGCGATTGAAGACATTTACCGCGATGAGCTCTTGCAGAGAGAACCAACACCAATGCCCGTCACCCACTGCATGAAACCCATTTCGCGCTGGTTAAACATCAACTAAGGGGCTGACCATGAAACGTGTATTGATGTTTGACGCTATCCCAATGCAAGGCGGTTCGAAAATTGCCAACGCTGAGTTGATTAAACAGTGTGACCAACGTGACGTGATTAGCTATATCGCAACGACAAATCCAGAACATTGGATTTCAACACTCAGCTCAAATCCTCGCGTACAGGTATTGAAAATCAAGCGATCTCCAATCACGTCTCATCATGGTATCGCTTATTGGCTGATGAACTGCTTTTACCTAGTTCAACTGATTCTGGTGACGCTCAAGCTACCGAAACTCGATTGGTTTATGGGCTTGTCTTCACCAAACAACGACATGCCCATGTACTTGCTTCGTCTGTTCAATCGCAAACCTATCGTACAAATGGTGCATGGCCCTGTGGGCGTGTCTCGCTCATCTGGCTACTGCTTAGTAAAAGCGGCTGCCATTCATTATCTCGCAAACACGCGCGCCTCTATGATCGATGCTCTTATGGCTTACCTAAAAATGCCTAAGCCAGCCGTTGAACGCTACTGGACAACTCTAAATACTGCATCATTCGTCAATGGTCTTTCTTCAAAGCGCTCACCAAAGCAAGCAAACCCAATTTCTAATCGCGTATTTTGGGCCGCAAGTCTATTGAAATGGAAAAATGTGGATTTATTGCTCGATGCGATGAAACTGGACGACTCATGCCACCTAAATGCAACCATTTGCTACATCAAACCCAACATCGAAGGCGTTGAATGCTCACAGCCAAATTTCACTCAGGCAAACATTGAATGGCACGAATCGCCAGACAACCTTGACGAGCTACGAGCACAGTGTGGTGTGTTTGTGTCGACCAGTGAGAACGAACCGTTTGGGTTATCAATTTTAGAGGCGTTAGCCGCTGGTATGTGTGTCGTGATTCCTCATGATGACAGTTATTGGGATCGAGTACTAACTCACGGGAAAAACTGCATCAAGTACACACCAAAAGACGCCGCATCTCTGCACAATGCAATTGTCCTGTTGAATGAATCGCCATGGTTGAAAGTGACCATGGGGTTAGAGGCACTGCACGTTGCTCGCTTATATACAGCGGAACGTTGTTACTTCTCTATTACCCAGCAGCTTTGCAAAGATCCATCAAGCAAAGAACAACAAAACGCAAAGAAGCGTGACAACGTCAAAGGATATGACCATGTCTAAAGCCATGACCAACATGTCGTTGTTCGCCATTGCGTTGGTGATCAACAAAAGCATCAGCTTAATTATGCTGCCAGTGCTTCCTCAGTTTCTCTCGCCAGAACAAATGGGCAAACTCGAGTTACTGACCTCTTTTGGTGTCGTTACTGCGCTACTGGCGAGCATGGCAATGCACGAAGCGCTATACCGCTTTGTCGGCGTGGAGAAAGACAGCAAGAAGAAAGTGACCATGCTCAACCAGATCTACTCGCTTTCCGTTTGGATTGCGGCGGCGATTGGCTTAGTTCTACTGGTTGCGATTTTAGCTGCCCCGATTCCTAGCCCGTTTTCTCAGCTTGAATTTATCGTGCTAATGTTCGCAATTATCTTGGAAGGCGCGATTGGTATCGGTACTGCTTGGCTGCGCATGCAAGATGATAAAGCAAAAACTCTTCTCAGCGTGATGGTGACCGTCACCGTTCTTCAAGTGGTGTTCATTGTTGCCGCTTTATTGATTCACCCACACGTCATTTCTGTGTTGCTTGGTGGTCTGCTTGCTGCCGTAATCCAATTTACGTGGTTGCACATTATCAATAAATACAAAGTCGCTATGCCTGACATAGCGCTCGCGAAACAACACCTGCATTACTGTATCCCTGTCATGATGTCTGCGCTAGTTGCGTTTTGCTTGAACGGTGCTGAGCGTTGGTTCATCGGCGCTAATGCTTCACTGGCAACACTTGGGGTGTACGCAATTGCGGTTAAATTTGCCATTGGCATGTGTATTTTGGTTCAGCCATTCGGTATGTGGTGGATGCCACGTCGCTTCGCGTATCTGGAGCGTAATCGTGGTAAAGAAGCCGTTCGGATTTCTCACTTCGGTATGATTTATATTGCGGCACTCACGGTGTTGGTCGCAACCCTTGCCTTCATTATGATCAGCCAGTTTTTACCAGAAACATACCAAGAAGCTGCGCTTTACACATTATTCCTTCTACCAATCGCCATGATAAAAGAATGGAGTGAACTGCTGAACATTGCGATTCTTTACAAACGTCGCACTCGTTGGTTATTAGGAATTAACGTCGTTGCCGCTGGTGTTGCAATTGCTCTTCTGTTTGCGCTTTCTTCCCTTGGTATCTATGGCGTATTCATCGCGCTTTACTATGCCCAACTCACCAAACTGGCGATGACGTTCGTGATTGGACAACAGTGCATGTACCTTCCTTTCCACCTAAGTTTGATGGTCGCATTACAAATCATCTCAGGAGTGGCACTGTTCCTGCTTTACTCTACTCAATCCATCGGAAGTGCGATTGTGATTTGCATTCTGACATGCACACTATTTGCTGGCATCGCCTTCCGATACATGTCTAAGGAAACACGCAATAACCTTATGATGAGGTTAAGAACGGAAGCGAAAAGAGTGACGTTATGAATGCCACGGATGTGAGACCAACCCAAATCATCGCTGCGACAACCGTTACTGTGGTCATCGCTTTAGCGTGGTTAGTGATACCGCATCCAATTTTAATTGTCGCAATTTGTTTTGCTCCGCTTGCCATCTTGTTTGTCCTCAACCAAACCTTTTGGCTGGTGACTCTGTTCGTCATCTTCTCTTTCTTTCGAATCCACGAAGCGTTTCCCGTTATCTACAACTTCAAAATCCCATTGTTGTTGTCTTTAGGCGCACTTGGCGCGTTATCTTTTCATCTATTGATCAGTCGTCAGCTATCGGTCTTTTGGCACCCTTCTTTAAAGTGGCTGTTCATCTTTTGGGCGTTAGTCATCATCGGTATTGTGTTCGCCTCTGCGCGCGACATCGCGATTACCGTATTTAAGAATACGTATTGGAAGATCATTGTGATGACACTGGCGATCACTTGGCTTATCACCACACCCAAACAGCTCGCACAAATGTCAAAAGCAATTATCGTTGCTGGGTTGTTGGTCGGACTCGTTGCTCTTTATAACGCCACCAACGGTATTGATATTGTCGAAGGAACGCGTGTGTCGATTGGTCGTTCGTTTGGCTCGGTATTAGGTGACCCCAATGACTTAGCGCTGGTTTTGATGTTCCCCCTCGCCTTTACGGTGAGCCAATTGGTCGAGAAACGATCGTCGATGTGGTTGCGAGGTTTTGCACTGCTCACTTGTATCATCCTGTTTATGTCGATCCTTGAGACACAAAGCCGCGGTGGCTTATTGGGAGCACTCTCAGTCTTCGCCTATTTCGCGTTCAAACACATCAAGAGTAAGGCATTGGTTGTCTTTCTAGGTTTGGTCGCAGCTTTGATTCTTTATGCTGTTGCAGGGATCTCCGGGCGAGCATCGGGGGGTGCTGCAGAAGCCGGTATTGATGCCTCTGCTATGGGACGTTTGTACGCTTGGGAAGCGGCTTTCAAAATGGCACTCGACAATCCGATAACCGGCGTTGGTTTAGAGAACTTCTACTACAACTACTTCTTCTATAGCCCGCATTGGGATGGCATTAACCACGCGGTGCACAGTACTTGGTTTGGTGTACTGGCTGAAACCGGTTTTGTTGGTTTAGCGGTTTTCATTACTCTGATTGTTTCTCTGGTCAAAACGTCATTAAGTTCAATCTCACTTCTGACTGAAAAGTCCCACTTCACGCTTTCTGTAGGTGCAAACGCCGTATTGAGCGGACTTATTGGCACCATAGTGTCGGGGACCTTTCTCACCCAAGGATTTACTTGGCCGATTTATATACTTGCCGCGCTAACCATAGTGATAAATCGCATCGTTCAAACTGATTGTCAAAATGAGAAACCGTCACCCTCTCAAATCAAGAAATAACCTAACCTATTGTTTTAATGAAACTTAGCCCCTTGGCACGCATCATGATACGTCTTTGAGTAACAACAACGAATCAATTGGCTCAAGGAGAGAACGATGACAGATATCGTAGTATTTGGAGAAGACTTCGGCGGCTTGCCATCTTCCACTCAACATCTGATAAAGCACCTAGCGAACAACCATCGTATTCTTTGGGTCAACTCGATCGGCTTGAGACAACCAAAGTTCACACCAAAAGACGCTAAACGCCTCGTCACCAAACTGACTGGATCATTCAAACAACAAGACAAGGTTCAAACGCCTTTCGGCCAAGAGGATGTCTCAAACATCCACACCATCACTTTGCTGACGATCCCTGCTCCCAAATCTAAATGGGCACGTAACGTCGCGACGAAAATGATGAAACATCAACTGAGCAAAAAACTGAATGAGCTCGGCTTTCAACATGCCGTTTTTTGGACGTCACTGCCTACCGCTGTGGATATTTGTCGAGAAATGAGTACCAAAGGCATTGTTTATTACTGTGGTGATGACTTTGGCGCACTCGCGGGTGTCGATCATCGAACCATTTTGGAACATGAAGCTGACTTGATTGAGAACGCAGACCTTATTTTGGCTGCCAGCGATAAGCTTGCCGCGGAGCTTCCGCAAGAGAAAACCGTGACTCTACCGCATGGTGTGGACTTCAGTTTGTTTTCAGAGCCAACGGCGAAAGCGCAAGATATGCCAAGCAATAGTCGTAAGGTACTGGGTTTTTACGGCAGCCTATCAGAATGGTTGGATTACCGTTTAATAGAACAAGTCGCCGATCAAGCCCTGGATTGGGATTTGGTCTTTATTGGTCCAAATGAATTTCCTCACAACCCGTTGCCACAACGAAACAATATCCATTACCTAGGTCCGCGAGCACATCAAGATTTACCTAGCTACTCACAACATTGGGATGCGAGTTGGCTGCCGTTCGTCGATAACGCACAGATTCAAGCCTGTAATCCACTTAAACTATTGGAATACCTCGCCACAGGAACACCGGTCATCAGTACGGCTTTCCCGGCACTTAAGCCCTACCAACACATGCTGCATGTTGTGGCGGATGTGGATGATGTTCGTGCGAGCTTGAATCACTTACTCCCACCACCAGAGGGGTCACTCTCGATCATCCAACAACAAAGTTGGCAATCAAGAGCACGTCAAGTTGAGCGATTAGTGAGGGCGTTATGAACGATTTAAGAGACAACATCACCTTATTACTGCATGGTGCATGGCGACGCCGCTATCTGATTGTTATTCCTATGTTGGTATTGCCTATCTTAGGCTTTGTCGTCAGTAAAATGATGCCAACGAAATATGTGGCGCACACTAGTATGCTGATTCAAGAAACAGCCAAGATGAATCCATTCCTCGAAGATCTTGCCGTCTCAACCATGCTGAAAGATCGCTTGAGCGCGTTAAGTACCCTATTGAAAAGCCGCCATGTGCTGTATTCGGTTGCTCAAGAACAAGGCTTGATTGATGACACCATGGGACCGAAAGAACAAGAGTCCATCATTAAAGAGCTTGCCAATCGCCTCACGGTGCAACAGCTTGGTAAAGACTTCATTCAAATCCAGTTAACCAGCAGTAAGTCTGAAGGTATGGAAGATATACTTGGCTCCGTCAGCGATCATTTTGTAGAACAACTGCTTGCCCCAGAGCGATCTTCGATTAAAGACTCAAGCCACTTTCTTACCATGCATATTGATAAACGTCGTGAAGAACTGGATAAAGCCGAGCGAGCCTTTGCCGAATACAAAAACGCCTATTCGCACGCAACACCAGAGATGCAGGCACAAAGCCTGACTCGTTTAGCGAGCCTAAAGCAGACATTGGCAGAGAAAGAAGCCGAACTGGCTGGTGTAAAACGCAGCTTGGGCAGCTTGGACCAACAACTTTCTAAGACCAACCCAGTGATTGGTAAAATTGAAGAGCAAATCATCGAGATCCGCAGTGAACTAACCCTACTTCGTGCCAAGTACACAGAAGCGCACAGTATGGTCCAAGGTAAATTGCGAGAATTGAATCGCCTAGAACAAGAGCGCGCCGTTCTACTCAACTCAAAACAACCTGAGATGAACAGTAACCAGCTTTGGGATATCGCCAGCACCGCAACGGTAAGCAATATTGGTGATGCGCAACCTCTGCTTGTTTCTCAGCTCCATCAATTGCAAATCATGCGCGGTCGATATGAATCGCTTCAAGAAGAGACAGCGAGTCTGCAAAGCATGATTCAAGAGTTAGAAACCAATGCGAATCGATTTGGTAGCACCGCAACTGAAATCAATCGACTGGCAAGAGATGTGACAGTCAAACGCCAATTGTACGAAGAACTGGTTGAACGTTATGAAATGGCCCAACTCACCGGTTCTTTGGGTGTATTTGAAGAAAATAAACGCGTGAAAGTCATTGATGAGCCTTACACTCCCACAATTCCAGCTAATTTACCCGCTTTTATGTTCGTTATCTTAGGGTTCATTGGTGGTGCTGGATTAGGTATCGGATTAGCAACCATTGCGGAACTGGCAGATAACTCGATTCGCTCACGAAAATCCCTTGAACAACACTTGGGCGTCCCCGTGATTACCACTATCCCTAAAGTAATCTTCTAGCCAGAATTTTAAATTTCAGCATCATGTGAAGGCACTCGTTCGTTGAGTGCTTTCTCATCCCCATTCCCATTAAATCAAGCAATTAGCTGGAAATTTCTTTCATCCGTTAATTCTGAATTTCAAAATGAGAATATTCTTTTCTCATTTTGATGTTCAGCACGTCCAAATCATTAACTTGTTGTTTTTAATTACTTTAATTTTTGGCACATAGCGTGCACAAGTCAACATGTAGAAAAACAAATATATCGAGGACTCAGGAATGGAAAACTCAGACACTCGAACCTCAACCAAGAACGGCAATGTGATTGTACACGTCGTCCAACATCTCGCCCCCGGCGGATTAGAAACTCTGGTACTAGAGATGCTTCGTTTTGCTAAAGCAGAAGACTCCGTTTTTGTGGTTAGTCTTGAGGGGAACAAAACGGTTGCACTTCGTCATTGGAGTAAGTTGTTGGATTACCGAGACCAACTTTGCTTTCTCGATAAAGCGCCAGGTTTTAGCCTAACCACACTCCGAACATTGAAACATATACTCAAAAGACTCAACGCAAATGTCGTTCATACTCACCATATCGGTCCCTTGCTGTATGGCGGGATTGCGACACGATTGCTAGGCATTAAAACCTTAATCCACACGGAGCATGATGCTTGGCACTTAAACAACCAAAAAGCAGCTAGATTACAAACAGTATTACTCAAGAGTCTTCGCCCCCAAGTTGTTGCAGACGCTGAGTTTGTCGCTGACCAAATAACCAACAAGCTAGGCTATCTTCGAGTCAGCACCATTCATAATGGGATTGATTGTGAAAAGTTCACCAATGGTAATCAAAACCAAGCCCGTGAGCGCTTTTCGCTTCCCACTGATAAGTTCATTGTCGGAACAGCAGGTCGTTTAGAAGCCGTTAAGGGGCAAGAGATCCTAATCAAAGCCTTCTCACATCTACCAACACATACACACCTTGCTATTGCAGGAAGCGGTAGCCAAAGAGAGCTATTAGAAGCACAGGTACGCACTTTGGGACTGGAAGACAGGGTAACGTTCTTGGGCTTGGTTAGTGACATGCCGCACTTTTACCAAAGCTTAAATGTCTTTTGTCTACCTTCACTTCAAGAGGGTTTTCCACTTTCAACCTTAGAAGCACAAGCCTGCGGCGTCCCTTGCATTGCTAGTGATGTTGGTGCGGTAAAAGAGACGCTATGCCCACAAACAAGCGCATTGGTTGAGCCAAATAAAGTTCCCGTTCTAGCGGATGCATTATCACAGCATTTATCAGAAATACCGCGTTCGCCTAGAGCCCATATTCTTAAGCATTTCGATATCCGCAATATGGTTAACCGCTACGCGATGTTAGCTCAAGGAGAGAACTTATGATTGATTTACTTTGGACCACTGGCTTCGTTTTGTCTGCGCTATTAATTGTCTACCATCACGTTGGCTACCCTCTTGTTCTGAACTGGCTTTCAACACGTAGTGAACAGCGCAAGGTAGCGAAGAAAGCAACGGTAAAAGAGCGTTGTTACAAAGCATCCAAAAACGACTGCATCTTACCTACGATGACAATCGTTGTACCTGCCTACAACGAAGAACAATGGATCGCAGAAAAGATCCGAAACCTTGCAAGCCTTGACTATCCGAGAGATAAATTAACGATTGTCATTGCCTGTGATGGATGCACCGACAACACAGCAGAGATAGCACAGAACACCATTCAAGAAGCGATCTGTGCTGACACTTTATTCATCATTCGAGACCACGCAATCAATCGTGGCAAAGTGACGCTCATCAACTCTGAAATGAAAAACATAACCACTGAGATTACCGTCCTTAGTGATGTTTCTGCCCTAGTCTCTTGTGATTCCTTACTGCTAGCGAGCCAACACTATCAAAATGAGAATATCGGTGTAGTCAATGCGACTTATCAAATCATGGCGACACAAAACCAAGGTGAAGCAGCTTACTGGCAGTACCAATCTAATGTGAAATACAAAGAGTCGTTGATTGGCTCAACCATTGGTTCTCACGGCGCGTTCTATACATTTAGAACCAAACTGTTCACGCCGCTCGAACCTGAGATCATTAACGATGACTTCATTTTACCAATGCGTATCGTACTACAAGGTTATGCATCCATTTATGAACCTAGGATGCTGGCTCTTGAGCTAGAAGAAAGCTCTGATAACTCTGACTTCAAACGACGTCTACGCATCTCTGCAGGCAATATGCAGCAGTTCTTGAAACTTAAAAAGCTGCTGTTACCCCGCTATCGTGGCACTGCATTTGCATTTTTATCAGGAAAGGTACTGCGTCTTGCGACTCCTTACCTAATGATCATGTGTTTCGTGAGTTCGTTATTGTTGATGGAATACCCTACGTTTCAAGCTCTACTCGTAGCGCAGTTAGCCGTTTACTCAATCACTCTCATCACTTATTTAATCCCAGCGTTCAATTTGTTTAAGCCATTCAAGTTGATCAACTACATAGTAGTCGGACACATAGCAAACTTCGCAGGCGGGCTTCGCTATCTTCTAGGAATGGAAAATGGTCGCTGGAAGCGCGTTAATCAATAAGGAAAGTATCATGAAGACTTCACGTTATGACTCAAATATTCATTTAGCAAAACGCGCTTTCGATGTTGTGGTTTCAATGCTTATTTTGCTTGTATCCCTACCAGCCATGCCAATCATTGCAATGGCAATCACGATCAACTCAAAAGGACCTGTCATTTATCGTCAGCTTCGTGTGGGTCGTTGTACACCAGACAAGATGGAGCTGTTTGAAATCATGAAGTTTCGCACTATGTATGTCGATGCGGAGCAACGTTCTGGCGCGGTATGGGCTTCAGAGAATGATCCAAGAATCACACCTGTCGGTCGATTCTTACGTAAGACACGCTTAGATGAACTGCCACAGTTATTCAATGTGCTAAAAGGTGAAATGTCGTTGATTGGTCCTCGTCCTGAGCGCCCTGCTTTTTACCAAAAGCTAGAAGATGAGATTCCTTACTTTGTTGAACGCACTTACGGTGTTCTACCAGGCATCACAGGGTTAGCACAAGTCAATCAAGGCTACGACTCATGTATTGAGGATGTTCGCCGTAAAGTCGGCTTCGACCACAGCTACGCATTGAGCCTAAGCTCATTTTACTCGTGGATTTCGATGGACATCGCCATTATGAGCAAAACACTGGTTGTCATGATCGATGGCAGGGGTCAGTAGTATTCTGAGACCAAAAGAGGTTAAAACGTTATTCTTGCCATTGGCGACGCATGTTTTCGATCGTCGCTGATGGCACATCATGAATGCTTTGATATTGCTCACGACACACCTGTACTTCCACTTCAATTTGCTTTTTCTCACAATACTTTAGATAGCGCTTCATTTCCCAGTGACGAACAAAGGTATTGCTGACAATCACCACCTTACCTTTATTAAGCCACTTACGGGTTTGTTGAAAACACCATTCATGGGCATCCGCTAGCTTGGTACCATCAAAAACGTATTCTCCAATTTCATTCTCAAAATACATGTCAGCTTCAAAGTGTTTCGCTTTGAGCTGTTTGGACAATTTCTTAGCAAGCGTTGTCTTTCCAGAGCCTGGTAAACCACGAATAAGAAGGAGTTTTGCGTTGGTCATGATCGGATGATTTCAGTGAAAAACCAGCAAACTGTACGCTATTTTTGCAGAAAAGAAAGTCCAACTAACCACTAGGCTTATTCATTCTGTGAATCCCACCCTCAGTTGTGAAAATTTGTTCAATACAAAGCTAATCTTTTTGTTCCCTCCTGCCGCTTTTAAAACTAGAATGCGCGCGCATTTATCGAGCCCTAAAAACTTACTAAAAGTTAATTACTTAACAGCATAATCTCGATAGCTCTGAGCTTTAAAATAAAGTAACTCTCAACCAACTCGCCATCCAAATGACGATGGCACTTCATAAGGGTTTAGTCTTTGAAACGAAGTCTTCTTTCAATCCTTGTCGCTTCGCTGCTGTTTGGCTGCGGTGGCGATGAAAGCAACAACTCAACAAATACCACGCCACCGACTGTTGAACCTGATTTACCGCCAGATCAACCAGATATAGGTGTAACCACGTATCAAGGTAAACTGTTTATTCATAGTAAACAGTTAACCGGTGATCTTGAGTGTGATGGTCAGGATATCAGTGAGTCAGGCTACTTCACTTATACCGCCTCTGAAGGCACATTCACCTGTCAATTTGGTGGTATTACTCTAGGTACGTTCAACTACCTAGTGCCAGAACAAACACGTGAAGGTTCACAACCATCTGAGTTAACTCAAGCGTATGATCTTAAAGATGTGCTAGGTAAACACGCAAGTAATGCTACTAAGCTGTTAAACAAGATCGACACATGCCCTACTCAAGATACACAAGTGTGTTTAGATGAAATCAACAGCTACGATATCCAAGACCTGTATCTAAGCGAAGATCAAGCGGCGATTGATGAGTTTCTCAATCCAAGTGTCGCGAATGAGGGTGAGCAACCAAGCGCACACGTTGATCCAGAGCTTCAGCCAGAAGTCACCCCAGGTGCAAGTAACAACTTAACCGGGTCGTTTGTTTCTGCCAACGCCGAAGCAACTTATGAATACAAGCCAAGCGCTGCAAACAAGCCACTAACGACAAGTCGCTTGACGGACTCGCAAGGCCACCCCCTTGCCGGTGTTGAGTTCTTCAGCCACTCTGCCCGTGGTATGACAGATGCAAACGGCGAGTTTGAATACCTATGGGGCGAGAACCTGATCTTTGGTATCGATACCTTCACACTCGGGCAAGTTAAAGGCAATAAAGTGAATTACCAACTTGCGGATTTAAGTGACAATCCGTTGGTAAAACAAAACCTAGAGGCGTTTGTTCATCGTTATGGTATTCAGACTGACAGCAACATTGAGATCAACGATAACGTTCGTCAGGTATTTGCGCAGTACCCTAACGTAATCAATGAACTGATCAACCTTAGCTTACCAAACGGCGCAAAGATTGAAGGTACTAACTTCACGACGCCAAATGAGTTTGCTGCACAGTTTAGCCAAGGTTTAACGCAGATCATCGATGGACAGTTGAAACAAGCACCACAGTGGTCAGGCTTTGCGGCACCTATGTTGCGTACCGTTCGCGCTACAGGGAGCAATTATGTAACGCAATCTCTGCATCAAATTTATGCAGGCGTGGATAGCGTGCACATCTTCCATGATAACCATGGTTGGGGCGGTTCTGGTTATACGCGTGCAATGCGTAACTTCAACCTAACCAATGAAGCATTCCCTGTGCTAATGCCACGTAATGACAACAGTTACTGGCTTCCTTTTGGTGAAGAGGCCGCTTGGACACGTGGCTCAGGTAAAGACAAGAAAGCTTACATCGTAGATGCGACGACCATTGATGAGACATCGACGGTCAAGATGCTGCGTCCGGAAAAAATCTCGAAACAAACAGCGACCTTCAATTTACCAACCATGACCGCGGGTATGATTGGTTCAGGTAAAGTAGTGTTCTTGGGTAACGCGATGTACACCTCTATTTTCTCGTGTCCAGAAAACTACTGGGCAGGCGCAGATTTGGGCATTGATAGCGAGAAACAAACATGTCGCTACAGCACACCACACAACCAAGTTGCTCAAGACGCAGATACTCGTACCGACAACGGCAGCATGCAAAAGATGTTCGGCAACTTGATCAATTGGCTAGTACCAAACGCATCACAGGATTCGATTGCCATTGCAACGAACATCAGCAAAGGGCACGCTTTCCGTTGGGACCGCAAAGAGGGTCAAATCTACGACTTCTTCGTTAACCCAAGCTACCAACTTGGTGATATGGAATTGCTAAATAGTGGTTCATTCAGCACTCTTGATGCAACGACGACTCCGCTATTACTGCTTCAATCTTATGAGATTAAAACCGATGGCTACGATACTAAGTCCGTCGTTTCTGATATTCAACAGCCTAAGTTGGATGCAGATGACGTCACAGCGCTGATCGAATATGTAAACAACGGCGGCAACATCATCTTCTTTGATGCTCTAGAGGCAAGTAATCCTGAGCCTATCGCTCGTTTAGCTGATGCCGCTGGCATCTCTGTAGGCGGTGCAAACGTTGCGAAGACTTTCCAGTCTCTTTGTTCAGATAGCTATTGGTGTCATAGTACATCGGGTCCAAACGTCCCTAACCTACACACAGTGGCGGAATTCGATCTTGTGGTTTATGAGCGTTATGCCGATACCACAAAAATTGAAATCAATGACAATGGCACCGTCACATGGCCGGGTAATATCGACATGCCAACGCTTGAGATTCCGTTGTACAAGGTAACTGTTGGCGACCAAGAGCAACAGCGCTATGCCTTCCACATGGTGAAATCTGAGCAAGAGAAACAAACAGCCATCGCGGAACTGCAAAAGAACTTCCCTGGTGTGCCATTGTGTAAGGACGAATACCAATACGAAGTTAACTGTATTGAAGTACGTAAAGGTCATGGTATTCCGAGCCGAGGTAACCACCACCGTCCTGACTTCACTCGCTACGAAATGAATCCTGAAGTCGTCGATAGTATGGTCAAGGCTGCAAACCTAGGTGCAAACATTGATCGCTTATTCTCTCACGAGCTTTACTACCGTAGTAAAGGTGAGATTGGTGAACGCTTGTCGCAAGCGGAGTTAACATCAACTTACGACAACCTATCAGTTTGGCTATGGAATGACGAACAGTACGAGTATAAACAGGACGTACAAGACGAGCTTGGCTTCAAACGCGCAGTCGAAATACTGAACTGTTACACCAATAACACTCACCAAGGCGGAAGTGCATGTGGGCAAGAGACACAAGAGCAGTTAGCTAAATGGTCAATGATTACAGAATCAGGCGAACTTAACCCTTCTTACCCACTAAACTGGATGGAAAAACCGTTAACTCGCATGATGCTAGGTCGCTCATACTGGGATTTAGACATCAGTGTTGATACGACAGGCTACCCAGGTCGACCATTGCAATCTGGAAGTTCGGCTAGTGTCGATATTCACACTAACAACAAAACCGTAATTGGCACCGCTGGCAGTATGCAATCGACAGGTTTGTGGGCTCCACAACTTGAAAATGTGACGATTTCCGGGGGCGTAAAAGCTTCGATTAACGTGGCGTTAGTTGATGATCTGACAGGGCGCGCGAATCATGAGTTGAGTTTGAAACGTCCACCTCGCGTTCAGAAGACCTTCCAATATGACGGGGCGCAATTAACCTTTAAAGTCCCTTATGGTGGTTTGATTTACATCCAGCCTCTTGAAACAGCTCAAGGTGACGTGGTGACATTCAACTTTAACGGCGTACTACAAGCATCTTGGTGGAAAGATGGCAAATGGGTAAACAACATCAATGCTGACGTACCACTTGCCGAAATCGATTCTGGTCATTTCATCTACACCACTCCTGTCAACAACATACAGGAAACTGATGTACCTAAATTCGCTGTTGAACTGAATGCCTTCGCAAATCATGCAAGCGACTTTTACGGACGCGATCTGGTGACGGAAGATGGCAAGCATCGTCGATTTACCTATGATGCTCTCTTAGCGAACCGACACCGCTTTGTGAATGATGTGCAAATCTCTATTGGTGCAGCACACTCTGGTTACCCAGTACAAAGCAACAGCTACTGGCCGACATGGACAGTGGTTCCAACGAACCCAACGAATGATTGGTTGCTATGGCACGAAGTGGGTCATAACTTAGCATCAGCACCATTTATGGTAGCTGGCTCAACCGAGGTGACCAACAACATTCTTGCGTTATACATGCAGGAGCAACGCGAAGCGAAGCCATACATGGACCGCATCGCAAGTGACTTATCTAAGTCACCTCTATGGCTAGACCGCTTTGAAGGTCACGCTTGGAGTGAGGCAGATGTCGGTATGCGCTTAGCCATGTTCGGTCAGTTGAAGCTTTGGGCAGAAGATCACTTTAACATCGACACTTGGTACTCTAATCAAGCATCTAAACCAAGCATTTTTGGTGAAGATCAGGGTTGGAACTTCTTCAAGTTGGCTCACCGCAAAGCTCGTGGTGACAGTGTTGGTGACCAAGGCATTAACTACTGTTCAACGCAGAGCAGCCAGTTAAGCCAAGGCGATTTGCTGATGGCGTGTACGTCTTATTTAACCCAGTACGATTTGACGGATTACTTCCGCAAGTGGAACCCATCAGAAACTAAAGCCAACTTACCAAATGGCAGTGTTGATTACTCTGGTGGCTTAACACAAGCAGGCTTCAACGCCGTAGCGGCAATGAAACTACCAAAACCAGACAAATCCCCTTCTGAGTATTTGTCCGTTAAGTAAACCGCAGTAAATCAAAAGCCGACAGAATTCGACTCTGTCGGTTTTTTTTGTTCATCGCACTTTTAGTGCTCAAGCGGGATTACCCTGTACGGACTGCTTCTCAAGATAACCAATTTACGAATATTTACATATCCCGTTGTAATCAGATAAGAAAAACCGCGGTCTGCCATTGAGAACTTATTCGTTACTCTTTAAAGGACTCCAAATGAAAGAAACACTGCCACTTAAATTAGGACTAGGATTATTAGCATTGCGATTAAGTATCGCCTTGGTGTTTATTATGTGGGCACTAGATAAAGTCTTTGTTCCAGAACACGCAATGAAAGTATTTGCCGGCTTTTATGGTTTAGACATTTCAAGTGGAATCTCTGTCGCGATGGGGCTTGCCCAATTAGTATTTATTGGGATTTTTGTCGCTGGCTTATGGAAAAATATAACCTACCTCGCCATTTTAGTTTTACATGCTGGCTCAACCTTTTCTTCATTTGCTAAATACCTAGACCCATTTAACAACCTGCTGTTCTTTGCTGCGTGGCCAATGCTCGCAGCTTGCTTCGCGTTGTACCTGCTTCGAGAGCATGACATCTACACTTTGTAGTAAAACACAGAAAACGCCAATAAAGGCATATACCTGACTGAAAACAAAAAAGGTCTAGCATTGCGCTAGACCTTTTTTTCATACCTTCAGTTGGTTTGATTACATATCTTTAAGTTGAGAATCCAGACTTGCAATCAGGTGTGAAGTGACGTCATCAACACTTGCTCCATCAAAATGGATATCTAATGTCGTTCCACCTTTAGAGATACTCAAGTTAGAGTCTGTTGCTCCATCTTGCGTAACTTCCACATGGTAATTACCAACATCGCCAGTGTGATCGCCCGACTTCAGATCATCCAGTAACGAACCAAGTTCATCCTTAGATAGATCCTCGAACAAGTCAGAGAAATCAAGAGAGTCTTCGTTTGCATTGAAGTCTTTTACTGTATCTGTCTCATTTGCAACATCCACCCACTTGAAGATGTCTGCACCATCACCACCGGTAAGGATATCGTTACCCAAACCACCGATCAGGATGTCATCACCTATACCGCCGTCCAGCGTATCTGAGCCACCTTGCCCGAATAGGATATCGTTGCCTTCACCTCCAGACAGGTTATCCGCTCGGTCGCTTGAACGAGATTGCTCAAATTCAGCTTGGTTGTCAGTAATGTAGTTATGAACATCTTTCTCGGTAACAAGACCAACATCTTTACCTAATTGACCAGCAACATACTCTTGTAATGCAGATACACCTTGTTCATCACTAGAACCAAATCGAATTGCATCACCGAAGATAATATCGTCACCAGCTTGACTATCGATGTCATCTCTACCTTGAAGCAAAGCGACTTCCTTACCAAGGATAACTTCAGCCAACTGTGAAACATCAATGTTGGTTCGCACTGTATTGTCTGAGTCGTAGTTTTCGAGTGTGCTTGCGTCCAAGTTGTTACCAAGACCAATCGCATGCACTTCACTAAACTCTTCCAATGCTTTGTACATATTCTCAGCTTGAGCGGTAACACTATTGCTGTAGTCATAGTAACCCGTGTTGCTGTACATGTAGCCAAGGCGGTCGCCAGTCGACAAAGAATAAACCTCTGTGTTGCTCGCAATAACCGTTTGGTTGTTGTAAGTCACAACATCACCACGTTGATAATCGCTTGGTAACACGTCTCCCAAAGTAATAATTTTGCCATTTTCAGCACCAATCACCACATTAGTCATCGAAGCCAAATCATAAGCGCTATTGTGGTCAGCTTGGTTCGGCGTACCATCAGAGATAAAGTATGTGACGTTATTTGCATCACTATCTTTACCTGCAAACCAATCTAGCACTGAATCAAATGCAGCTTCATAGTTTGTGTTACCACTGCCATTGTCTCTATTGTTTGCAAATGCAGTCGCGATTTTCGTTGAAGCGTCTGGGTCACTCAAATCAACTTCCAACAGCAACTTATCATTCGTTGCAAACGTTGTTAGCAAGACATTCACTTTACCCGAATGAGAACCGGTAGCACTGCTGATCAAGGTATCAAGAACCGTTTGAATCTCAGTCTCTGCTTTACCTACGTCATACCCCATACTGCCTGAAGTATCTAGAACAAAAGCAATGTTGTAATCCTCGCCCTCAACAATCTGCAGACCTTGGACATCACCAACAATAATGTCGTCATCAGCTGTACCGGTAATATCGTTATCACCGTGCGTACCGGTAACGTATTCGTAATCGCGAACTGAAACTCGAGCCGATTCGGTCTCAGTCGCTTGGTCATTATTTGATGACTCAACCGATGTTGCAGTGACACTTAATGGGAAGTCCAGGCTACCTTCAAAATCGTACGGTACTTTTACATCAAAGTTAGCTTGACCTTGAGCATCGAGGTTCACGATATAGCCACCGCTTGGCTCTTCCGCAACAGCTTGACCATTGACGTACAACTCAACACCATCAGGTAGACCATCAACAAGGACTGTTTGAGCTAATGACTCGCTGCCATCAGTGTCAGCTAAGTCAACATCCACTTCAATCGGCACCCAACGATCTTGTAGAACCTCGTAAGTGCCATCTTTATTTATCTCAATCACCTTATCCGCAAAGACAACGCGCTCGATTTCGTACAGGTGATCACCACGGTCCTCAAAGCCCGTATTGTCATTTTCTGAATCGATTGAACGCTTGTCTAGGAAGATCCAATACGGAACTTGGCCACTATGGTTGTTCTTAAACGTAAACTGGTAGTCACTGAAGTTACCAGTTAGGTAAACCGTGTCTTTACCATCATATTGCGTTGTAGATCTTCCATCGTCACCGTAGAAAGAGTCATTTTGACGACCACCAACAAAGACATCATCACCAGCGCCACCATAGAAGGTGTCGTTGTAATTTGTACCGACAAATAACGAATCAGTATCTGAAGTGTCATTGTTACTACCCAAGGCTACATTCGCGACCGGATTCACTCCTTGTTGAACGCCATCTAAACCAATTGCATCTGCGATGACTTTGTTCTGAGCCGGCGTATTGTTTGTTGCCGATGTTACCAAGCTGTGATTAGACTCAACCGCGTCGGTTTTCGACATATCACCCACAGAGATACTGATTGTTGGCTTATCTGCTACCGCTACGACGTCAATATCTAGTGTTTCTGTCGCTCCAGTATTTGTCGTGTACGTAATTGTCGGTACGTCACCTGACCAATCTTTTACTAGGTCAAACGTGTAACTACCATCTTGGTTCACAACCAGCGTGCCGTTGCTCAGCGATACCGTCTGACCAACCGCATAATCAGTGTTGTTAACCGTGATATGGTCAACCAGTAGAACGTTATCGCCATCTGAATCATTCAGCAGTACGTTACCTTGTAACTGCTGATCTTCGTCTGTTGTAACAACATCACTTGCTGTATTCGTTGGCAAGTTTTCATGCACAACTACATTGATCGTCGCCGTAGAATCAGCAGTATCACCATTAGACTCTTCTGTTGCTGTCGCAGTTACCGTGATAGTGAAATCATCATGAGAACCTGCAGGAGGAGTCACCGTCAGTCCGTCTAGCGCCCATCCGGTTACATCTACCGCATCCGCGCTAGCAATAGTAATTGAGTTAGTGCCATCCGAGATCACTGCGCCTACAGGAATACCTTTCAATGTCACTTCAAGCGATTCTGAGCCGTCAGTATCATTTAGATTTGCTCTAATTTCAGATAGAGGAATCGCAGTATCTTGAGGACCTTCGTTCACTTGGTAGGTCTCGTAGACTTCAACACCATTCACTTCTTGTAGTGCAGAGGTTCTGATATCAGTCGCGTCTAACGCGTTAACATCACTAACCACAACCAAGTTACTATTGCTTAGGTTAACTGGCGCTTGACCATTTATAGAAACATCGACGTTGAAGTTACCCGGACCACTTTGATTGTGATGGTAAATCTCTAGCGGGTAGAATCCAGAAACAGTAGGTACGAATGCACCACCCGTAATTGTACCTTGAGCATTACCCCAACGAGCTTCATCGACCAATGACCCACCAACTGTGATTGCAAGGCTATCGTCCGCGCGACCAGTGAAGTCGTAGCTTGTACCCGCTTCTAGGTAAACCAATCCTGTCACAAGTACTGCTTCATTTGCGGCTGTCGCATAAGACGACGTATCTTGCACATTCGAAGTTGTGGATTGATTACCGTTAGCAGAATCAAGAGCATCAATTGCATTGATAAGAACCTGACCTGTGACACCTAGCCCATTACCAGAACCCACTACGACGTTGTTCCAAGACGTAACATTGAACTCTTGCAGAGGTACCGACAAGCCTGGCGTTACGGTGCTCAAGGTTGGCGCATCAGCATCAGGGGTAACATCAATGGTTAGCGTCGATTCTTGACCTTCGTTCTGACCATCTGTTGGTTTAAATCCAATTTGAGCATAATGACCAGATTGGTCACCAACATTGGTACCACCAAAGCTACTATCACCAGACTCGTTTGTCTCCGGAGTAAATCTCACACTGTCAGCGTCAAACTGCGACTTATCGAGAACTTGATCTGCTTGAACAGCCTGCCAATCACCCTGAGCGTCTTTATACTCAAGCAATCCATCAGTCGGCAGCGAGGTAATCTGAATCGATAGTGAAGCGTCTGCAGAATCCACATCCGTCACACCGAAAGATGCCCAATCAAGCAATACATCTGCGCCCTGCGCATCTTCATTCATAGTCACAGTTGTTGGCGTAGATTCTGGGGCGTCATTCACTGGATTAATGGTAACCGCAACCGTTGCATCGTCTGTTAGCTGACCATCTGAGATGGTGTAGCTAATCGTTGCGTCGCCATTGAAGTTTTCAGCTGGCGTGAACACCAACTTACCATCTACGATTGCAACGGTACCTTGCTCTGC
>NZ_JAPPTN010000012.1:0-203287 GCF_027587095.1 Vibrio sp. NFR | reverse complement strand
TTTTCAACCTAAAGGCAAGAACCTCATTGGCTCGTGGTGAGAGATGAGCGAGTAAACCCAGCTTCGGCTGGGTTTTTTTCTGCCTGTTTTGGATTAGGGTCTGTTGACCTTTTGTGATGATTTTTGCAGCAATTTGTAGGTGTTTTATACAAGGCAGAGGCTTTGATATGTAGCTATTCTACCTGATAAGCCGATAACGCAGTAGAAAGCACCTACAAACGCTGCCCAAAGGGTTCGGCTGGGCGCCCCCGGCTAAAAGCGTTTTACTCTTTGTTGAGTCAATTTTACTTAGAACCACTAGGTTTAAATCGACTCGCCGCGATTAAAACGCTTTTATCTCGAACAAAATTTAACCACGAAAGATAAACAGACCCTAATAACCCAGCAGCTAGCCAACCCATTGAATATTAGAGATTCATCACACTTCAGTAAGCTAAAGAAAATAATCGCAAAAAATTGAAAATTTCTCCTAAAGGATATTTATAGGTCGCCGTTAAAGGGACTGAGAGAAATGAGATGTACCTAAGTGAGGTGAGAGACACGACGGTGCATCAACTAAAGCCTTAAGGAGATCAATTATGGCGATTAACGTTAATACTAACGTTTCTGCGATGACCGCACAGCGTTACCTAAACCAAGCGGCTGAAGGTCAACAAAAATCAATGGAGCGTTTGTCTTCGGGTTATAAAATCAATAGCGCGAAAGATGATGCTGCAGGTCTACAGATTTCTAACCGTTTGAACGCACAGAGCCGTGGTCTAGACATGGCTGTGAAAAACGCGAACGACGGTATTTCTATTGCACAGGTTGCTGAAGGTGCAATGAATGAATCTACCAACATCCTACAACGTATGCGTGACCTATCGCTTCAATCTGCGAACGGTTCGAACTCAAAATCAGAACGTGTAGCGATCCAAGAAGAAGTAACAGCGCTTAACGACGAGCTAAACCGTATCGCTGAAACAACCTCTTTCGGTGGTAACAAGCTTCTAAACGGTACTTACGGTACTCAATCTTTCCAAATCGGTGCGGACTCTGGTGAAGCAGTAATGCTTTCTATGGGTAACCTACGTTCTGATACTTCTGCAATGGGCGGTAAGAGCTACGCAGCAGAAGACGGTAAAGATGCGTCATGGACAGTGAGCGATAAAACTGAACTTAAAATGACGTACACCAACAAGCAAGGCGAAGAGCAAGAGCTTACTGTCCAAGCAAAACAAGGCGACGATATTGAGCAGCTAGCGACTTACATCAACGGTCAAAGCGAAGATGTAAAAGCGTCTGTTGGTGAAGATGGCAAACTACAAGTATTTGCTTCTTCTCAAAAAGTAACGGGTGAGGTTGAGTTCTCTGGTAACCTAGCGGGTGAGATCGGCTTCGGTGACGCAAAAGACGTAACGGTTAAAGACATCGACGTAACAAGCGTTGCAGGCTCTCAAGAAGCGGTAGCTATCATTGATGGCGCACTAAAATCAGTAGACAGCCAACGTGCGTCTCTTGGTGCATTCCAAAACCGTTTCAACCACGCTATCAGCAACCTAGACAACATTAACGAGAACGTTAATGCGTCTAACAGCCGTATTAAAGATACTGACTACGCGAAGGAAACAACGGCAATGACTAAGTCGCAAATCCTTCAACAAGCAAGTACTTCAATCTTGGCTCAAGCGAAGCAGTCACCATCTGCAGCGCTAAGCTTGTTGGGCTAATCGGGTCGACTCAGCCTAGTGATTACGTCACCAAAGCGATAGACCTATCGTTAGCCCATAAGGTGGAAGGGAGATTGTAATGGAAATATCCTCCTACACATCGAACATCCAGCCTTACGGCACACCGAGTGGCACAAAAGTTGCTAAAGAAAATGGCGTAGGCGCGCCAAGCACAGCAAGTTCAAACGGTACCGCTTCGCCTGTAAAAGCGAACGATGCCGAACGCGATCTCTCTGTTCAAGCTGCACTTGAAATGGCGGATACCCGCCAAGAGCTGAACAGAGAAGAACGCGAAAAAATGGTTAAGCAAATGAATGAATTTGTCGACGCCATGAATAAGGGAGTGGCGTTTCGTGTTGATGAAGAATCGGGTCGAGACGTCGTGACGATATACGAAGCCACAACCGGTGATGTTATTCGTCAAATTCCTGATGAAGAAATGCTAGTGGTTTTGCGTCGCCTAGCTGAACACACAGCTAACAGCGGTTTGTTAGTTGAAAAGGTGTAAGTCGTTTTTGAGGTGATTTGATGAGTTTAGGCCCTTTGGGGATGTCTGGCGGCATGGATATCAATTCCATGGTCAGCAAAATTGTGGATGCCGAGCGTGTGCCAAAGCAGCAACGCATCGACAACGAGCGTGCGACAATTGACGCCAGCATCAGTGCCTACGGGCGACTCAGAGAATCGTTGGATACGATGAAGAATCTCATGACGAACTTTCGTCAGGAGAAGGCTTTTGCTGTTCGTACGGTAGATACTACCGACGATGCAGTGGTATCTGCGACCGCAACAACAGACGCTATAGCCGGTAAGTATGCTATCGATGTGTTGCAGCTTGCACAGAGTCATAAAGTGGCTTCTGACGTTTTGCCAGAAGATGCTAAGTTTGGACCTGGTAAGCTGCAGATTTCTCTTGGTGATGACACCTTCGACGTTAATGTCCGTTCTAGTTCTAAGCTAGTTGATGTCGTTCGTGGAATTAACGGCGCTAAGGATAACCCTGGCGTACGTGCTTCCGTTATTAACGACGTAGAAGGGCCGCGTTTGATCCTTGCTTCGAATCTATCGGGCAAGGACCATCAAATTAAAGTCAGTGTGGATGCCGATGCAGGTAACCCGCTGAAACATTTCGAATACAAAACTCTAGAAGACCGAGTGAACGCGCTTGAAGAAGCTCGTGAAGCGGCTGAAGCCGTACTTGGACCTCTAAAAGAACCAGAATCAACAACCGATGCAGACCAACCAGAACAGGTGGATGCAGACGGCAATCCTATACCTCCTGAAGAACAAAAAGCGGCAGAAAGTGCGCAAGATGGCGCATCCGATGAACCGATCTCTGCATCCGGCGCTGCTGCGGCGAAAGCTGGACAAGAAGCGATTGATGCCGCTAACAAGCGTGCAAGTATGCGCCCACAAGACAGCATTCCCGGTTGGACTGAAACAGCTTCAGGAACACTTCTCGATTCTTACCGTCCACCGGAACTCGAACTGGATGAGAAAGCGATTGAGAAAGCGCCAGATGTTCCTGGGTGGGATAACACCGCCTCAGGCACACTCACCGATTCATACGTAACAACGAAAGAAGCGAAACAACAGCTCGAACAAGAAAAAGCGGAAATCGAGCAAAAGATTGCGGATGAAAAACAAGAGCTTGACCAAAAGGTTGAACGAGGTGAGCTAACTGAAGCGCAAGCAAAACAAATTCATCGAGCCAAGCTTGAGCCAGAGGAGCGCGAACGTCTTGAAAAAATAGACGTAGCAGAAGCCAAAATCGCAGAAGCAGAGAAGTCTTTTGAAGCGTACTCGGGCATGATGGAAGTACAAGCTGGGCAAGACTCGCAAGTGATGCTTGATGGCGTTGCACAGCTATCTAGTCACAACAACGTGATTGAAGATGCTATTGAAGGTGTCAACTTGACCCTTAAAGGCAAGTCCGAAGTAGGTAAACCTCCTGCTGAAATCGGCGTAGAATACGACCGCGGCAGCGTGCGTAATGACATTGAAAACTTTGTCTCTGCTTACAACTCGTTCTACCAAACATCGAAAGCACTATCGAGTGTTGACCCTACCACTGGTCAGAAAGGACCGCTTGCGGGCGACAGTACAGTGCGTAATGCCGATGCGAGGCTGAAAGCGGTATTCTCAACGGCGATTGACAAAGCACCAGAAGATTTAAAATCCCTGACTGAGTTCGGTATCACGACCACACGCCAGGGCACATTAGAGATTAACTACGACATGCTTGATCGCCAGTTGAACAGCAACTTTAACGAGTTGGAAAAGTTCTTTGGTGGTAATACCGGTTTTGCCAAACGCGTGGAAGACGCGATTCAGGGCATTACAGGGTTTACTGGCAGTATTCGTACTCGTGAAAAAAGCTTAACTGAGCAGAACTATCGTTTAGGTGATGACCAAGCGGCATTAGATCGCCGTATGGATAGCCTTGAAAAACGCACCCACGCTAAGTTTGCCGCTATGCAAGATGCCACGGGTAAGATGCAAGGGCAGTTGGGCGCATTGATGAACGCGTTGGGTCAATAGATGCGAAGTGAACTCATTGAAATTAGTGATATTGATCAACTAATTGCGCAAGAACTAGAAAAAGTCGACTTTAATGCTGAAGAAATTCTTCGCTTGGTCGATATCAGGGAACGGTTATTGCAAAACCTGCTACCCATTGTCGAGAGCAATCCGCTGGTGAAGCAGGAAGCAGAGTGGCAAGACTTGCTCACTCGTACCAAAAGAATTGTTGAGCTGATGCAAAACGAAACCACGAACGTTGGTAAAGAGCTACATAAGTTCCGTTATGGTAAGCGTTCGCTTCAGCAGTACAAAAAATTTATATAAAAGAGGAATACTATGCGCGGTTCTTTGCAAGCATACAAAAAGGTATCAGTCGACAGCCAGCTGAGTGCGGCGTCTCCGCACAAAGTCATTCAAATGCTAATGGCAGGTGCGATTGAGCGTCTGATCCAAGGTAAAGCAGCAATGCAAGCAGGCAACATTCCAGCAAAAGGCGAGCGTCTAGGTAAAGCGTTAGACATCATAATTGCGCTACGCAGCTGCCTTTCAATGGACGATGGTGGTGACATTGCTTCAAACTTAGATTCACTTTACGAGTTTATGATCACTCAGATTTCTGCCGCGAACCACCAAAACGATCCTCAACCGATCGACGACGTTATCGACATCATCCGTGAGATCAAATCAGCGTGGGACCAGATCCCAACTGAGTTCCACAACCTAACTGCTGCAGAAGTAGGCATTTAATAAAGAAAACAATACCTTACTGATTTGGTAGGGTATTGTGTCTGATTGCACATCAAGTCGTTCAGCAAAGTTACAATCAAGCTCACACCTCTTTATTGCTTGGTTGCCTTATTTTTTTATTCAAATAAAATAGAAGTCATTAGTGGCCCTAATGGCTTTTTTTTGTTGCTGATTTTCCTATTTTGTCTATCGTTAATTGAGAGTGGTCCCACCTTTTCTGACACTCAATTGCGCAAATCAAGGTCTGGCCGCAACAACCCCATAATAAAGGCAATCATTCTTACTTATGCAAGGTTTGGCAAAGCTGCTTGTAATCGATGACGACGCACCAAGTCGTTTAAATATAAGCAATATATTGGAATTTGTTGGAGAAAGTTGCGAAGCTGTCAGTTCTGATCAGCTAGGCGATGTAGACTGGTCTAGTGTTTGGTCAGGTTGTATTGTGGCTAACATCTCTGCCGGTCAGGCTGCGACAGCAGTAATGACACAACTCAACGAAGCGTACCATATCCCTCTTCTCGTCATGGGCTCTTTCCCATTGCCTGTTGATGACTTGCCAAATTTTGTCGGTGAATTAGAGCAACCTCTAAACTACCCGCAACTTAGCGAAGCGTTACGTCACTGCAAAGACTTTCTTGGTCGCAAAGGTGTGAACGTTGTTGCAAGTGCTCGCAAAAACACTCTTTTCCGCAGTCTCGTTGGTCAAAGCCGTGGTATCCAAGAAGTTCGTCATTTGATTGAACAAGTATCAGGTACAGAGGCAAACGTCTTGATCTTGGGTGAATCAGGGACAGGTAAAGAAGTGGTGGCGCGCAATATCCACTATCATTCTGCTTACCGCAACGGTCCGTTTGTGCCAATTAACTGTGGTGCGATCCCACCAGAGCTTTTAGAAAGTGAGCTATTTGGTCATGAAAAAGGTGCATTTACCGGAGCTTTAACTGCACGTAAAGGTCGTTTTGAATTAGCAGAAGGTGGCACGATCTTCCTTGATGAGATTGGTGATATGCCAATGTCTATGCAAGTGAAGCTGTTGCGCGTATTGCAAGAGCGCTGCTTTGAGCGTGTTGGTGGCAATACGACGATCAAAGTAAACGTTCGTGTTGTAGCTGCAACTCACCGTGATCTAGAAACCATGATCGACGATGGCACGTTCCGTGAAGACCTCTTTTACCGCTTGAATGTATTCCCAATTGAAATGCCTGCGCTAAAAGCGCGTAAGCAAGACATTCCTTTGCTGCTGCAAGAGCTAATGACGCGTCTTGAAGCTGAAGGCGGACAACCAATTTGCTTCACTCCTCGTGCTATCAACTCGCTGATGGAACACAACTGGCCAGGTAACGTACGTGAACTTGCTAACCTTGTTGAGCGTATGGTGATCCTATACCCGAATAGCTTGGTCGACGTGAATCATCTTCCGACTAAATACCGCTACAGTGATATTCCTGAGTTCCAACCTGAAGGGAACCCATTCACAACAGTGGAAGAGCAAGAGCGTGATGTATTCCAAGATATCTTCTCTGAAAACTTCAGCTTTGAAGAGCAGAGCGATCTTGACCACAACATGAATGCACCTCAAGCACTGCCACCGGAAGGAGTCAACTTGAAAGAGTTGCTAGCCGATATGGAGGTCAACATGATCAGCCAAGCGTTAGAAGCGCAAGGCGGTGTAGTGGCGCGAGCGGCAGATATGCTCGGTATGCGTCGTACGACATTGGTTGAGAAAATGCGTAAATACAACCTACAGCGCTAGGTTTATCTGATAGCCAAAGTTCACACTTTCAACGGTGATTGGTTATCTTTTCTGATAACGAAAGCACCATTTTCCTAGTGTCAACTTCTTGTCGTTCGCATAACGCTATGATAAATATAGAAAATAGCTTGGTACGCTAATTGCTTACCAAGCTATTTTAGTTTGTAAGTGGCGACAATTCGACAGGCAGTGAATGGACAACAACACTAACCAATCCCATTTAGACTCAGTAGAGAATCAGGTAGAGCGTTATAAACAGGTTCTGGACGTAATGCCGGCTGGCGTGATCTTGTTAGACACGCACGGAGTGGTCCGTGAAGCCAACCCGGAAGCGCATCGAATTCTTGAGATTCCATTAGTCAACGAGAAATGGTTCAACATCATCCAAGCGGTTTTTGATCCGCGTGAAGATGATGGTCATGAAATTTCACTGCGCAATGGTCGCAAAGTGCGCTTGGCCATCTCTGCCTCGGCAACGGGTCAGCTTATCCTGATCACTGACCTAACAGAAACCCGCTTACTGCAATCTCGCGTGAGTGACTTACAACGTTTGTCATCACTCGGTCGTATGGTGGCGTCGCTCGCTCATCAAGTTAGAACGCCTTTATCAAGTGCGATGTTATATGCATCAAATTTAGGTGCGCCGAATCTCCCTCCTGCGACAAGAGAGCGATTTCAGAGCAAATTAATGGATCGACTGCACGATTTGGAGAAGCAGGTTAATGATATGCTGCTTTTTGCCAAAGGTGGTGATAATAAAGTCATTAAGCCATTTAACATTGCTCAGCTGGTGGCTGAATATCAGCCCATGGTGGAAACCGCACTGAAAAACAACAGCATCGATTACTTCCTAGAAGTTGAGGAAGAGCAGACTGAGCTATTAGGTAACGCGAATGCCATTGCTTCAGCATTGAGTAACTTAGTGATGAACGCGATTCAGATGTCAGGCAAAGAATCGCAAATTGATGTCTTTTTCCGCCCGGTAAACGGTGAACTGCGCATTTCTGTGCAAGACAGCGGACCGGGTATACCAAAAGAACTACAAGCCAAAATTATGGAGCCCTTCTTTACCACGCGTTCTCAAGGAACGGGGTTGGGACTTGCTGTTGTTCAAATGGTTTGCCGTGCCCATGACGGTCGATTGGAACTCATTTCAGAGCAGGGTGATGGAGCCTGCTTTACCATGTGCATTCCGCTAGAGCGAGTGCAAGCACATACTGGAGAATCATAATGGCGCAAAGCAAAGTGCTGATCGTAGAAGACGATGAAGGTCTTCGTGAAGCCCTAGTGGATACTCTGGCTCTGGCTGGGTATGAGTGGTTAGAAGCCGATTGTGCAGAAGACGCTTTGGTGAAACTGAAGTCGAACGCGGTAGACATCGTAGTTTCAGATGTACAAATGGCAGGTATGGGTGGCTTAGCGCTGCTGCGTAATATCAAACAGAATTGGCCAAATATGCCCGTTCTGCTTATGACGGCTTATGCAAACATTGAAGACGCCGTGTCGGCAATGAAAGAAGGTGCGATTGATTACATGGCGAAGCCATTTGCACCAGAAGTCTTGCTCAACATGGTAAGTCGCTACGCGCCAATTAAAAGTGACGACAATGGTGACGCGGTAGTTGCAGATGAGAAAAGTCTGCGTCTGCTTGCTCTAGCTGACAAAGTAGCGCGCACTGATGCCAACGTTATGATCTTAGGTCCTAGCGGTTCTGGTAAAGAGGTTATGTCGCGTTACATTCACAACGCTTCAAACCGTAAAGATGGTCCATTTGTTGCCATTAACTGCGCTGCGATCCCAGATAACATGCTTGAAGCGACGCTGTTTGGCTATGAAAAAGGTGCCTTCACTGGGGCAGTTCAAGCTTGTCCAGGCAAATTCGAACAAGCACAAGGCGGTACCATCTTGCTAGATGAAATCAGCGAGATGGACTTGAGTCTGCAAGCGAAGTTACTACGTGTTTTACAAGAGCGTGAAGTGGAGCGTCTGGGCAGTCGTAAGAGTATCAAGCTTGATGTTCGCGTACTTGCAACCAGCAACCGCGATCTTAAACAGTACGTTTCAGAAGGAAACTTCCGTGAAGACTTGTACTACCGTTTGAATGTTTTCCCAATCGCATGGCCAGCACTCTGCGAACGTAAAGGTGACATCTCGCCACTTGCGCAGCATCTTGCTGAGCGCCATTGCAGCAAGATGGGTATGCCTGTGCCTAAGTTCTCTCAAGTTGCATTAGATAAGCTGCTTCAATACCCATGGCCGGGTAACGTTCGTGAGCTGGATAATGTGGTTCAACGTGCGTTAATTTTGAGTGAAAACGGTGACATAGATGCTGAACATATTTTGCTAGAAGGTGTAGATTGGCAAGATGCAAACAGTCTGCAACATGTTGTTCAGAATGCAGAAATGGTCGTACCGGATGTCAAGCCAGTCGCACAAGCTGAGCCAATCAACCGAGTAGCGTCTGGTGGCGAAGGTCTAGGCGGGGAACTCCGTGACCAAGAATACGCCATTATTTTGGAAACATTGATCGAATGTAACGGACGTCGTAAAGAAATGGCAGAAAAACTGGGTATTAGCCCACGAACTCTGCGCTACAAACTTGCTAAAATGCGTGACGCTGGTATCGATATTCCGGCTTAGTAATCACATAAATAGCCATAAGACGAAAGTGTGGGTAAACTACGGCACTATTGTCTTATGGCACAGTAATTGCTGTGTCAATAATCAGTTTTAGTTAATAGTCAAACTTTTGGCTTAGAGGTGACAATGAAAGTTGATGGTATTCAGGCAGAAATGCGCGCCATGATGGTGGAAGCGAGTAACACTGCTCCTACGGCGACAGGCGCGAAAGTTGGTGCAGATTTTGGTGATCTCCTAACAAAAGCCATCAATAACGTAAACTCACTTCAAAAAGCATCGGGTGACCTGCAAACGCGTTTTGACCGTGGTGATGCCGATGTTTCCCTTTCTGACGTTATGATTGCTCGTAACAAGTCCAGTGTTGCTTTCGATGCCACTGTTCAAATCCGCAACAAGCTCGTTGAGTCCTATAAGGATCTCATGAATATGCCAGTGTAATTTAGGTAATAAGTGTGGCAGACAAGTCTACAGATTTAACCGTCACTGATGGCGGCGCAGATGGTGCACTGATTGCTGGCTCAGATCTGGATGTGGAAAGCCAAAACCCAGATCTTGAAGAGCGCAGTGCGTCAAAATTCGATATGGCAGTAGGCGACCTCGATTTACTTCGTCAGGTCGTGTTAGTGCTGTCTATCTCTATCTGTGTTGCGCTGATCGTGATGCTGTTCTTCTGGGTGAAAGAGCCGGAAATGCGCCCATTAGGTGCTTACGAAACGGAAGAACTGATCCCTGTGCTGGACTATCTCGACCAGCAAAAAATCAATTACAAGCTAGATGGTAATACCATTTCGGTAGAAGCGAGTGACTATAACTCGATCAAGCTCGGCATGGTGCGTGCTGGTGTAAACCAAGCGACGGCGGCGGGCGATGATATTCTGTTGCAAGATATGGGCTTTGGTGTATCACAGCGTTTGGAACAAGAACGTTTGAAGCTCAGCCGTGAACGCCAACTGGCTCAAGCGATTGAAGAGATGAAGCAGGTACGTAAAGCTCGTGTGCTGCTTGCCCTGCCAAAACACAGTGTGTTTGTTCGCCACAACCAAGAAGCGTCTGCTTCGGTATTTTTGACGCTCTCCACAGGTGCGAACCTTAAACAGCAAGAAGTGGATTCTATCGTCGATATGGTCGCGAGTGCTGTTCCGGGCATGAAGACCTCTCGTATTACGGTAACCGATCAACACGGTCGCCTGCTTAGCTCGGGTTCTCAAGACCCTGCGTCTGCGGCTCGTCGTAAAGAGCAAGAGCTAGAGCGAAGCCAAGAGCAAGCCCTACGTGAGAAAATCGATTCTGTGCTTTTGCCTATTTTGGGTTTCGGTAACTACACCGCTCAGGTGGATATCCAAATGGATTTCAGTACTGTTGAGCAAACCCGAAAGAATTTCGATCCGAATACTCCGGCAACCCGTAGCGAATACGCGCTAGAAGATTACAACAATGGCAACATGGTCGCGGGCATTCCTGGTGCATTGAGCAATCAGCCGCCAGCGGATGCGTCTATTCCTCAAGATGTGGCGCAAATGAAAGATGGCACATTGACTGGTCAGGGTTCGGTACGTAAAGAATCAACGCGTAACTTTGAGCTTGATACCACGATCAGTCATGAACGTAAGCAAACCGGTACGCTGGCTCGTCAAACGGTTTCTGTTGCGATCAAAGACCGCCGTACCGTGAATCCTGATACTGGTGAAGTGACTTATACACCATTGTCTGAATCTGAAATTAATGCAATTCGCCAAGTTCTGATCGGCACGGTTGGTTTCGATCAAAGTCGTGGTGACTTACTCAACGTTCTGAGCGTCAAGTTTGCTGAACCAGAGCTTGAGCAAATGGTTGATCCACCAATTTGGGAGCATCCAAACTTCAACGATTGGGTTCGTTGGTTTGCAAGCGCGTTGGTGATCATCGTGGTTATCTTGGTACTGGTTCGCCCAGCAATGAAGAAACTGCTCAACCCAGCCAACAACGACGAAGACGAAATGTACGGACCAGATGGCTTGCCAATTGGTGCGGATGGCGAAACCAGCCTAATTGGTAGCGACATCGAAAGCGGTGAACTGTTTGAGTTTGGCTCAAGCATCGATTTACCTAACCTTCACAAAGATGAAGATGTACTCAAAGCAGTGCGTGCTCTGGTGGCGAATGAGCCAGAGCTTGCTGCTCAAGTTGTGAAAAACTGGATGAACGAAAATGGCTAACGATATCGTACCTCAAGATGAAAACGGCGCAGGCGTTCCTGCAGAGTTTGATGTCTCTAGCATGACAGGCGAAGAAAAAGCGGCGATCTTGCTGCTCAGCCTGAATGAAGGTGATGCCGCCGGCATTATTCGTCACTTAGAACCAAAACAAGTTCAACGTGTTGGTAGTGCGATGGCACGTGCTAAAGATCTAAGCCAAGACAAAGTGTCTGGTGTGCACCGCGCGTTTTTAGAAGACATCCAGAAATACACCAACATCGGTATGGGCAGCGAAGACTTTATGCGTAATGCGCTGGTGGCTGCTCTGGGTGAAGACAAAGCAAACAACTTGGTTGATCAAATCCTACTGGGTACAGGCTCGAAAGGTCTGGATTCACTTAAATGGATGGACCCTCGCCAAGTGGCAAGCATCATTGTCAACGAGCACCCGCAAATCCAAACCATCGTACTTTCGTACTTAGAAGCGGATCAGTCTGCAGAAATTCTTTCTCAGTTCCCAGAGCGTGTGCGTCTGGATCTGATGATGCGTATTGCCAACCTAGAAGAAGTTCAGCCATCGGCACTGGCAGAGCTGAACGAGATCATGGAGAAACAGTTCGCAGGTCAAGCGGGTGCGCAAGCCGCGAAGATTGGCGGTCTGAAGGCAGCAGCAGAAATCATGAACTACCTAGACAACAACGTCGAAGGTATCTTGATGGAGCAAATTCGCGACCAAGACGAAGACATGGCGACACAAATCCAAGATCTTATGTTCGTATTCGAGAACTTGGTGGAAGTGGACGACCAAGGCATTCAGAAGTTGCTGCGTGACGTTCCTCAAGATGTCCTACAGCGTGCACTTAAAGGTGCCGACGACTCTCTACGTGAGAAAGTCTTCAAGAACATGTCTAAACGTGCAGCTGAGATGATGCGCGACGATATCGAAGCAATGCCGCCAGTTCGCGTAGCAGACGTAGAAGCGGCGCAAAAAGAGATCCTGGCAATTGCTCGTCGTATGGCAGATGCTGGCGAGATCATGCTATCTGGTGGCGCGGACGAGTTCTTATAATCATTTCTTCGTTCCTTTTCTTCCTTCAAGCTGGGGAGAAAAGGAGCAAGCACTTCCTTAAATAACGCACTTTATTTTCAACATAAGTTTCAACATAAACAGATTGTAGGTTAAGCATGGCTGGCGATAGAAAACGTGGATTTATCCGTCCTGATGAAGACGATGCGATGATCGAACCTCAGCGCTGGGGCTTGCCTGATTATGGCGAGCCAAAAGCAAAGCAAGCCAAGCAAACTGCGTTTAACTACGATCCGAGTTGGGTACCAAACTTTGACGAGCCGGAAGAAGAACAAGCGCTTGAACTGACAGAAGAACAAATTGAACTGATCAAGCAAGGCGCTTATCAAGAAGGTCTTTATCAAGGTCAAGAAGCGGGTTTTAAGCAAGGTTACGACAAAGGTAAAGAAGAAGGCGTTCAAGCTGGTCATGCAGAAGGTCTGGAACTGGGCAAAGCCGAAGGCGTAACGGCTGGACAAGAATATATCCAGCAGCAAGTGGAAACCTTTATGAACTTGGCAAACCAGTTCGCTCAACCTTTGGAGTTGATGAATGCTCAGGTTGAAAAGCAATTGGTCGACATGGTGCTATGCCTAGTTAAAGAAGTGGTGCACGTGGAAGTGCAAACCAACCCGCAAATTATTCTCGATACTGTAAAGCAGTCAGTTGAAGCGCTTCCAATTTCTGGTCACCCAATCACCTTGCACCTGAACCCTGATGATGTTGCGATCATTCGCTCTGCATACGGTGAAGAAGAACTTGATTGTCGTAACTGGACTTTGGTGGCTGAGCCGTCATTAAACCGTGGCGACGTACAGATTGCTGCTGGCGAATCGAGCATCAACTATCGTATGGAAGAACGCGTGAAAAGTGTGTTGAACAGCTTCTGTGGCGCAAACCGCCATCAAGGGGGCGAGTAATCCATGCAAGCCTTGGCGGACCGTTTAAAAAACTACAAAATCGAAGGGCTAACCACGCGCCCAGTTGCTTCAGGCAAGCTCGTTCGCGTTGTAGGCTTGACCTTAGAGGCGACAGGCTGTCGTGCTCCGATTGGTAGTTTGTGTCTAGTCGAGACCATGTCCGGTCATATGGAAGCGGAGGTCGTGGGCTTTTCTGGTGATAACCTTTTCTTAATGCCGAGTGAGCAAATCACGGGCATTTTACCGGGCGCGAAAGTGACGCCCTTAACCAGTGAAGCCGGTTTGCCAGTCGGAATGGAACTGCTTGGGCGTGTTATTGATGGTGTGGGCAACCCACTTGATGGTCTTGGTCCTCTTTACACGGAGCATCGAGCTTCGTTCAATGCCGAACCAATAAACCCCCTAGCACGTAAACCTATTTCTGAGCCGCTTGATGTCGGCTTAAAAGCCATTAACGGTTTGTTGACCGTAGGTAAAGGACAACGTATCGGTCTGTTTGCTGGTTCGGGTGTTGGTAAATCGGTCACACTCGGTATGATGACGCGAGGCACGACAGCACAAGTCGTTGTCGTTGGTCTGATTGGTGAACGTGGACGCGAAGTAAAAGAATTCATCGAAGAGATTTTGGGTGAAGATGGACGCCGCCGTTCTGTGGTGGTGGCTGCACCTGCCGATGCTTCTCCTTTGATGCGTTTGAAAGGCTGTCAAACGGCACTGACGATTGCCGAATACTTCCGTGACCAAGGACTAGATGTTCTCCTACTAATGGACTCTCTGACGCGTTTTGCTCAAGCACAGCGTGAGATTGCATTGTCTGTGGGTGAGCCGCCTGCAACCAAAGGTTATCCGCCTTCGGTATTTGCTAAACTGCCAGCGCTGGTGGAACGCGCTGGTAATGGTGGTGATGATCAAGGATCAATTACCGCTTTCTTTACTGTTTTGACCGAAGGTGACGATCTGCAAGATCCGATCGCCGATGCATCACGTGCGATCCTAGATGGTCACATTGTGTTGTCTCGTGAAATGGCGGATGCAGGTCATTATCCAGCCATTGATGTAGAGAAATCGGTGAGCCGTGTTATGCCGCAAATCACCACTGAAGAGCATGTATTGATGTCGAAAGCGGTCCGTCAGGTGTTGTCGATTTGCCGTAAGAACCAAGACCTGGTATCGATTGGCGCTTACAAACCGGGTACTGATCCTGCTATCGATGGCGCGTTTACCCTTAAGCCAAAATTGGATGAATACTTGCAGCAACGCATGAAAGAGTCTGTGCCTTATGACATGTGTGTCAATATGTTGAAGAGCATCTTGGGTGGGTAATAGCGCATGAATAACGCCATGGAGTTCCTACTTGATCAGGCAAAAGAGCGCGAAGACCAAGCAGTATTAGCGCTCAATAAAGCCCGCACAGAGCTAGAAGATTATTACCGCCAAGTTGAGCAGATTGAAAAGTACCGTTTAGATTACTGCCAGCAACTGGTAGATCGTGGTATGGCAGGACTCACTGCGAGCCAATACGGTCACTTGAATCGCTTTTTAACCCAGCTTGATGAAACGCTTTCCAAACAAAAGCAAGCCGAAAGCCACTTTAAAGAACAGGTGGTTAACTGCCAAGATTACTGGTTAAACATGCGTAAAGAGCGTATGTCTTATGAGTGGATGATCGAAAAGCGCGAGAAGGAAAAGCAAATTGCGGAAGCCAAGCGCGAACAAAAGCAGATGGATGAGTTTTCTACCTTACTGTACAGCCGGAAACCGCAACGATTCTAAATGTTCTTACTCTCGATGTTGGCGTAGATTACATTTCTACCGATTCCAACAAGGTCACTTTGACGGAATCTTGCTCAATTAACTCAAACACTTTTGGTCGAATTTCTCGAATCCACCACTCGTTGTAGGTTTCGGCGTAAAGTGATTGGCGTGCTTGTTCACTGTCAAATTCGCGCAGCCAAACAAAGTAGTCATGTCCATCTTCGCCTGTATGAACATACGTGTTTAATACGCGCATGCCTTTGGAGCGTTGATAGGGAAGTAATTCGTCCTTCATCCACGTTAACCATTGCTCTGTTTTGCCAGTTTTGATTTTGTATTGGCGTAATTCTGTGACTTTCAAAGCGATTCCTTAAAGGTTGAGCGAGGTTTTTTTATTTACTCCTCAACGACTCCGCAGTCAAATTAATAAAGTCACTAGATTTACGGCAAGTTTGATCTTTGTTCCATCCGTATCCCTTCTTTGCTCCGTCAGAAATTCCACACTATAGGTTGGCGTGATTTTTGCAATTTAACCGACAGTAACGGGTCTCATGACCCAAGTTTGCCGCCAATGAGCAATCCGACAGCGCCATGCTCAACGCTGCCGATAACGAGAGTTTCTATATGAATGTGAATTTATCCAATGTTTCTGCAACCAGTAAGGTCTCGGTTTCCGATTCTTCGAATAAAGTTGCTGCAGAAGACCCTGAAAGCAAAGGTTTTTTTGAAACCTTAGCAGGGGTGTTTACCGATTCACAAAAATCAGAAAAAGCCGTCGCAAAACCTGATGCGTCAGAAGCTTCGGCAGAAACCACAGATGACGCTGCAAAGGTAGCATCGGTAAGCTCAGAAGGTGAGAGCCAAGAAAAAGTCGTGGCAGACGGTGAAAAAACAACATCGTCAGAGTCCACCGATGCGCTGCTGACACATAATCAGTCAACGAAGTCGTCAGAGGGAGCAGATAATGAGCAAGCTGCCAATTCAGAAAAACCAGGCTCGGCAGCAAAAGTGGCTGCGGTAAATTCGTCGGTAGACGGGCATGTTGTGAAAAGTGAAGACGGATCTGAGTCTGTATCGGCTCTGGCTACATCATCAACGACAAGCCAAACTCAAAACGTAAAAGTTGCTGATACAGAACAAGCTCAAAGTGCTCATGTAAAAAACGCGATGGGAGAAGGTGAGCAACTTCTTGGTCGTATAGAACAGGCCAACCAGACTCTTAAACCTACTGAGTCTTCAGTTGATAGCGGCAAAGCCTTGCCACCAGAACTTAATGTTACACAAATAGGGAACGATAAGGCGCAAAGTGTACCACTCACTCCTGAGCAGCAGGCGATTCTTGCTGCTGGGTCTGTCCAGCAAGGGGAAGCAGTTTCTTCGACTGGTAATGAGAAGGTCGTATTCGATGCTAATGGTAAGCCTGTCGTCGTTGCTTCTAAAGACATGACTGAGCAACAAGCCTCAAACCTAGTGCAACAACAAACAAGTGCTCAAGCTCCTGCGCAAATTGATTGGAATTCACCTAGTGCGCAAGCTGCCCATACGGAAGCAACGGTGAATGCAACTACGCAAGCCGCAGTGAATGGTCAAGTCGTTGCGCAAGGCGTGCAACCTCAAACAATGCAAGGCGCTGAAGTATTTGCTGGTGCTGAAGCACTAACCGCTTCGGCTGCACTACAACAAGGCTTATCTGGTGACGCAGAAGCGGTACCTGTTAAACGAATTACGCTTGATGAGTTACACATCATCGATACCAAACTGGCACAAGGTAAACCACTTTCAAAACAAGAAATTGATGTGATTGAAGGGTTAAAAACGGGTGAGTTGGTTGCGGATATTCCAGAACAAGATCTTGCTCAGTTTGTCGCCTTGCCAAGTGATGTTAAAGCTGCGATGGTGGAGCATCAGGTGGCCCACACTCCGACTCGTGTTGCAGCATCAGCAGTGGCGGCTCAGCAAGCACATCATATTGTTGCTCAGGACGCTAAACACGCAGCCGCACAAGCCACTGCGCAGCCAACCGTGGCGACCAATGTTGATAAAGCTGCTATGTCAGCTATGCCAGAAGCTTTGGTTGCTGCAAGCATGAATCCGACCGCGCACGCAACATCAAGCGCAGAGTTAAGTAAGAAAGTTATGAACGCGAGCCTTGCGGCCGGTGCGCTAAAAGGAGCAAGCAGTAAACAAGATAAGCCAGAACCACAACATGGACTGGCGGGGCAACTTCAAGCAGCAGCAGGTCAACAAGGTGTGACGGCTCAGCAACAAGCGCGAGTGGATGCCGCTCAACAAGCCCAACTGCCTTTGCAGCTTACCAAAGAGCTCGCTAATGACCAGGTGGCAGAAAAAGTACAAATGATGATGTCGAAGAACTTGAAAAACCTCGATATTCGCCTTGACCCACCAGAGTTAGGGCGCATGCAAATTCGCATGACAATGAACAACGATCTCGCTAACGTGCATTTTACAGTGGCGAATCCACAGGCACGTGATTTGATCGAACAGACAATGCCACGCCTTCGAGAGATGCTAGCACAACAAGGTATGCAGCTGGCGGATTCTTCTGTACAGCAGCAGAGCAGTGGACAGCAGCAAAGTGGTTACGCAAATGCTGAACAGAATGGTCAAGGCGGGCAAGGTCGTGGATTTTCTGGTCAGTCAGATGAAAACTTTGATGCCGACACGAATCTTGATTTGAATGTCGTTTCAAAGCGTGATGGAATTAGTTTTTACGCATAAAATAGCGGTCTAGAAAAAGCAGAACAATAAGAGACAGTAATGGCAGAAGAACAGTTACAAGGTGCGGATGCGCCAAAAGGAAAAAGTAAATTACTGATCATCATTATCGCAGTGGTGGTTTTGCTGGTTGGTGGTGGTGCCGCCGCTTTCTTCTTAATGGGCTCTGATGAGCCAGCGCAAGCGGAGCAGACCGAGCAAGCACAAGCGCAAACAGCGGCTGAGCCGATCGCTTATGTGAATATCGCGCAACCCTTTATTTTTAACGTGACGGGCGACCGTCGTGACAGACTGGTACAAATCAAAGCGCAATTGATGGTGCGTGGCAGTGAAAATGAGCAATTAGCTCGTTACCACTCTCCGTTGATTGAGAGTTCATTGTTGTCAACTTTTGCATCGGCAACCGTTGAGCAGCTTCGTTCCCCTACGGGACGTGTTGAGCTGCGTGACCGCGCTTCTGACGATATCAAAGCTGCACTCAATGCTGCTGTTGGTAAGCCAGTGATTGAAAAAGTACTGTTTACAGATTTTGTGATTCAATAGGTAAAACGTGACCGATCTATTAAGCCAAGACGAGATTGATGCGCTTCTGCATGGGGTTGATGATGTCGATGACGTTGATGAACCCATAGATAACGACACCGAAGGTGCCGTCAATTTCGATTTCTCGTCTCAAGACAGGATTGTACGTGGTCGAATGCCGACGCTCGAACTTATCAACGAGCGTTTTGCACGACACATGCGTATCAGCCTGTTTAACATGTTACGTAAAACCGCTGAGGTCTCGATTAACGGCGTACAGATGATGAAGTTTGGTGAATACCAAAATACTCTGTACGTTCCAACCAGTTTGAACATGGTGCGTTTCCGTCCACTAAAAGGTACGGCATTGATCACCATGGAAGCGCGTTTAGTCTTCATCTTGGTAGAAAACTTCTTTGGCGGTGATGGTCGCTTCCACGCCAAAATTGAAGGTCGTGAATTTACCCCAACTGAACGTCGCATCATCCAGCTTCTATTGAAGATTGTTTTCGAGGACTACAAAGAAGCATGGTCGCCGGTCATGGGGGTGGAATTTGAATACCTTGATTCAGAAGTAAACCCAAGTATGGCGAACATTGTCAGCCCGACTGAAGTGATTGTCGTAAGCTCATTCCATATTGAAGTGGATGGCGGCGGTGGTGACTTCCATGTGGTGATGCCGTACTCAATGGTTGAGCCTATTCGAGAATTGCTCGATGCTGGTGTTCAATCTGACAAGATGGAAACCGACGTTCGTTGGAGCTCTGCACTGCGTGAAGAGATCATGGATTGTCCGGTTAACTTCCGCGTCAATCTGCTTGAGAAAGACATCTCCCTACGTGATTTGATGGAGTTGCAACCGGGCGATGTGATCCCGATTGAAATGCCAGAACATGCGACCATGTTCATCGAAGATTTACCGACTTACCGCGTGAAGATGGGACGCTCTGACGACAAGCTTGCGGTGCAAGTTTCTGAAGAAATTGAACGCCCACACGTAGTGAAAACCGATTTAGCCTTCTTAGGTAAAGACATTATGTCTGAGCTTGAGAATGACGACGATACAGACGATTAAGAAATCCTTACTCCCTAAGTCGCAACAGCTGCTAGTACTCACAACAGGGACAAAGCAAGCTCACAGTGCGCAAGTAAGGTTTAACACAGGACAGAAAAATGGAACCGAGTGACGATCAAAAGCTAGCAGACGAATGGGCAGCCGCTCTTGGCGAGGACCCGTCTGCGCCTTCAATTGATGTTGATGAAGTATTGGCAGCGCCACTGGAAGAGTTGAAAGACACCTCTAGCCCAATCTCTGATGATGAGCGTCGTAAACTCGACACCATCATGGATATCCCCGTGACTATTTCGATGGAAGTCGGTCGTTCGCAGATCAGCATCCGTAACCTATTGCAATTGAACCAAGGTTCGGTTGTGGAGTTGGACCGATTGGCTGGTGAGTCGCTCGATGTATTGGTTAACGGTACTTTGATTGCTCACGGTGAAGTCGTGGTCGTCAACGATAAGTTTGGTATTCGTCTTACTGACGTGATCAGCCAAACTGAACGCATTAAAAAGCTGCGCTAATATGAGCAGTTCAATCAAAACTCGATTGAAGCAAATCACGGGAGCACTTGGCTTAATGCTAAGTGCTCCTTATGCATTTGCTGCCGCGCCAAGCAACTTAGATTTGGCGACGACACTGGGCTCTTTGGTGCTGGTTATTGGTGTGATTCTTCTGCTCGCTTGGATGCTAAAACGCATGCAAGTACCAGCATTGGGTCAACAAAAAGGGCTGCGTATTATTAGCCAGTTACCGGTTGGTACTAAAGAACGAATTGCGGTTGTTCAAGTAGGAGAAGAGCAGTTTTTGGTTGGTATTACTAGCCAATCCATTCAAACGCTTGCCAAACTTGAAACGCCACTGAAAGAGGAAGAGTTGGCCACCGGTGCTTTTGCTAGCCAGTTCAGCCAGCTAATAAAAAAACATGACAAAGGATAATTCAATCCGCCTGATGTTCAGCGTGTTTGTGCTGATGGTCGGAATGCTGTTTTCTTCACTTTCGTTTGCTCAGGCAGAGGAGTCGCCGTTACCTGCTAACCTCGCTCAAGGTGACAGCGTGACCGTGAAAGCGATGGAAAGTGAATCAGGCTCAAGTCGCACTATGTCAGTGACTAATGGGGGCGGTATTCCTGCTTTCACTATGACCACCAACGCCGATGGTAGCGAAGATTACTCGGTTACCTTACAAATCCTTGCGTTGATGACGATGCTTGGCTTCTTGCCAGCGATGGTGATCTTGATGACCTCGTTCACTCGCATTGTGGTCGTGATGTCGATCTTACGGCAAGCCATGGGTTTGCAACAGACGCCTTCCAACCAAGTCATCATCGGTATTGCGCTCTTTCTTACCTTTTTTGTCATGTCACCGGTGTTAAATGAGATCAACGATAAAGCGGTTCAGCCTTATTTGAATGAACAAGTGACGGCGCGTGAAGCCTTTGATGCGGCTCAAGTGCCGATGAAAGCGTTCATGCTCAAGCAGACTCGAATCAAAGATTTGGAAACTTTCGTCAATATGTCTGGCGAAGAGGTGACAAACCCAGAAGATGTGTCGATGGCGGTGTTGATTCCTGCTTTCATTACTTCTGAGCTTAAGACCGCTTTCCAAATTGGTTTCATGCTGTTCTTACCATTCTTGATCATCGACCTAGTTGTTGCGTCGGTGTTGATGGCTATGGGTATGATGATGCTATCACCAATGATCGTATCGCTACCATTTAAGCTGATGCTGTTTGTGCTGGTGGATGGGTGGAACCTGATATTGTCGACACTCGCCGGCAGTTTTGCCCTTTAGATTGGCACAGAGAGAAGAGGGTAAGACATGACTCCTGAAATGTTTGTCGAGCTTTTCCGTGATGCACTTTGGATGGTGCTGATCATGGTCTGTGCCATTATTATCCCAAGCTTGCTTATCGGTCTTGTTGTCGCGATTTTCCAAGCGGCAACCTCTATCAACGAACAAACGTTGAGTTTCTTACCTCGTTTGATTGTGACTTTATTGGCGTTGATGTTATTTGGTCACTGGATGACACAGATGTTGATGGAATATTTCTTCGGTCTGATTGAACGTCTTCCACAGGTGCTCTACTAGAGGCGCATATGGAGTATCCTACCGATATAGTCCTCGACTGGATCGCGAATTACTTCTGGCCCTACACACGTATCTCTGCCATGTTGATGGTGATGACGGTGACAGGGGCACGTTTTGTTTCGCCTCGAATTCGACTCTACCTAGGTTTAGCGATCACTTTTGCCGTTGCTCCGGCGATTCCAGCTGTGCCGCAGGATATTGAGCTGCTCTCTTTTCGTGGTTTCATGACCATTGCGGAACAAATCATAATTGGTGTTGCGATGGGCATGGTGACCCAGTTTATGATTCAAACCTTTGTTCTACTTGGTCAGATCTTGGGTATGCAATCGAGCTTGGGTTTTGCGTCCATGGTCGACCCAGCGAACGGCCAAAACACACCTTTGCTTGGTCAGCTGTTCATGTTTTTAGCGACCATGTTCTTCCTTGCTACCGATGGGCATTTGAAAATGCTGCAACTGGTGGTGTTCAGTTTTAAAACCTTGCCGATAGGTTCTGGCTCGCTTAATGCGGTGGATTTTCGCGAAATGGCCGGCTGGCTTGGCATCATGTTTAAGACCGCTTTGAGTATGTCGTTGTCCGGCATTATCGCGCTGCTTACGATTAACTTATCATTTGGTGTAATGACCCGTGCCGCGCCTCAGTTGAATATCTTCTCGCTTGGTTTTGCGTTTGCCTTGATGGTCGGTTTATTACTTTGTTGGTACATTTTGGCGGGTTTGTACAGTCATTATGAATTGTTCTGGGCAGTGGGTGAGGAGCAGATTTGTAACCTCATTCGCTTAGATTGCTAGGAGACTGGATTGGCAGAGTCAGACGGTCAAGAACGCACCGAAGAAGCCACGCCCCGACGGTTACAACAAGCCAGAGAAAAGGGGCAGGTTGCTCGGTCTAAAGAGCTCGCATCAGCATCGGTATTGATTGTTGGTGCTATCGCCTTAATGTGGTTTGGCGAGTCTTTGGCACGTTCGTTGTTTTCCATTATGAGCCGCTTATTTGATCTCAAACGCGATGAGATTTTTGATACGGCTAAGTTGTTCGACATTGCATTTGGTGCGATGGGCGATCTGCTGTTTCCACTTTTTCTTATCCTCATTACCTTGTTTATTGCTGCAATGATTGGCGCGGCTGGTGTGGGGGGCATTAGCTTTTCTGCTGAAGCGGCGATGCCAAAACTCTCCAAAATGAACCCGCTTAGCGGCTTAAAGCGTATGGTGGGCATGCAGAGTTGGGTAGAGCTTATCAAGTCCATCTTAAAAGTCGCACTTGTGACGGGTATGGCGATATACCTCATCCAAGCCTCACAAGCGGATTTGATTCAACTTAGTATGGACGTGTATCCGCAGAACATATTCCATGCGCTGGATATCTTGCTTAACTTTATTTTACTGATCAGTTGCTCGTTGCTTATCGTTGTTGCGATCGATATTCCATTTCAGATTTGGCAGCACGCCGATCAACTAAAAATGACCAAGCAAGAAGTCAAAGACGAATACAAAGAGACCGAAGGTAAACCGGAGGTCAAAGGTCGTATTCGTATGCTGCAACGAGAAGCGGCTCAGCGTCGAATGATGGCTGATGTCCCTCAGGCGGACGTTATCATTACCAACCCGGAGCACTTTTCCGTCGCACTGCGTTATAAACAGAAAACCGACCGTGCGCCTGTAGTGATCGCCAAAGGTACCGACCATATGGCGATGAAGATTCGAGAAGTGGCGCGCGAACATGACATTACTATTGTTCCTGCTCCACCTTTGGCGCGTGCGCTTTACCACACCACAGAGTTGGAACAAGAAATCCCAGATGGACTGTTTACTGCCGTAGCACAAGTGCTCGCGTTTGTGTTCCAACTTAAGCAGTATCGCAAACGTGGCGGTCAACGACCTAAGATTCAAGATTATGACCTGCCTATCCCTCCTGAACATCGCCACTAATGAAAATAATTGCATTGATGGATTAGACAAAAATTCACATTAGATCAAAGGATTGTAATTTCTTTGAGCAACTAGTCATTATTTTGGCGTTAATCATGGTACACACATTGCTTATATCGCCCTAATCAACAACAATACCTAAACTTTTAGGCGAAAGCTGTCGCGTAATACTAATAGTATGTTTGTACTAACGTGATGCTCCAGACCGATTGAGACACCTCGCAGTATGAAGTTAAGCCTGCCTTTTGCAGATAAATTACCACGAATCCCACAGCGCTCCATGCCTGCCATTGGTGCGCCTGTTATGGTATTGGCCACCCTTGCAATGGTGGTACTACCCATACCAGCGTTTCTGTTGGATTTGTTCTTCACTTTTAACATCGCCTTAGCCATGGTGGTGTTGTTAGTGACCGTTTACACACGTCGTCCACTCGACTTTGCGGCTTTCCCAACGGTGCTGCTTATTGCAACCTTATTACGTCTGGCGTTGAACGTTGCATCTACTCGTGTGGTACTGCTTTATGGTCATGAAGGGGGTAACGCTGCGGGTAACGTTATCGAAGCGTTTGGTAACGTAGTTATCGGTGGTAACTACGCCGTCGGTCTTGTGGTCTTCCTCATCTTGATGATCATTAACTTTATGGTTGTTACCAAAGGTGCTGGTCGTATTTCTGAGGTAAGTGCTCGCTTTACCTTGGATGCCTTACCGGGTAAGCAGATGGCGATCGATGCGGACTTGAACGCCGGTTTGATTGACCAAGACCAAGCGCGTTTACGCCGTTTTGAAGTTACCAAAGAAGCCGATTTTTACGGTTCAATGGATGGTGCGTCAAAATTCGTAAAAGGTGATGCGATTGCAGGTATCTTAATCCTGTTTATCAACATCATTGGCGGTCTGTCGATTGGTATGGCGCAATACGGTTTGGGCTTCTCTGAAGCGATGCAAATCTACACCTTGCTGACCATTGGTGACGGCTTGGTAGCGCAAATTCCATCGTTATTACTTTCTATCGCAGCGGCGATGATGGTAACGCGTCAAAATACCGATGAAGATATGGGTGAGCAGCTGATTTTTCAGATGTTCGACAACCCAAAAGCATTGATGATTACTGCTGCTATCCTTGGCGTGATGGGTATCGTTCCGGGCATGCCGCACTTCTCGTTCTTGTCACTGGCGGCAATCGCGGGTGGTGGTGCCTATTGGCTGGACAAAAAACAGAAACAAAAAGCCAAAGAGCCAGCATTACCAGCGAAAGCTGAAGATGGCAGTGAGCCGATCTCTCAACGTGAACTGTCTTGGGATGATGTGCAACCCGTCGACATCATCGGTCTAGAAGTTGGTTATCGTTTGATTCCTTTGGTTGACCGTGACCAAGGCGGTGAGTTGCTAGAACGTGTAAAAGGGGTACGTAAGAAGCTTTCGCAAGATTTTGGTTTCTTGATCCCTGCGGTTCATATTCGTGACAACCTTGAGCTGACACCTAATAGCTATCGTATAACTTTAATGGGAGTTGCCGTTGGTGAGGCAGAAATTCGCCCAGACCAAGAGCTGGCGATTAACCCTGGACAGGTTTACGGCATGATCGAAGGTGAGCCAACCATGGACCCGGCATTTGGTCTGGAAGCGGTTTGGATTCGTGAAGAGCAGCGTGAACATGCTCAAGCGTTAGGTTACACGGTGGTTGACTCTTCAACCGTGTTAGCGACGCATTTAAGCCAATTGCTTACCAATAACGCGTCGCAATTGATTGGTCACGAAGAAGTACAGAACCTATTGGAAATGCTAGGGCGCAGTGCACCTAAGTTGGTTGAGAATTTTGTCCCAGACCAACTTCAGCTTGGTGTGGTAGTGAAAGTACTGCAAAACTTACTTAACGAAGCTATTCCGATTCGTGATATTCGAACCATTGTGCAAACCTTGGCGGAGTACTCAAGCAAGAGTCAAGAACCTGACATTTTGACTGCTGCCGTTCGTATCAGTTTGAAACGTCTAATTGTTCAGGAAATCAATGGTATAGAGCCAGAGTTACCAGTGATAACGCTTATACCTGAACTGGAACAAATATTGCATCAAACAATGCAGGCATCAGGTGGCGAATCTGCCGGTATCGAACCGGGATTGGCAGAGCGACTTCAGTCCTCTCTGAGCCAAGCGACACAAGAGCAAGAACTGAAAGGGGAACCTGCGGTTCTGCTGACATCTGGTGTATTGCGTTCAACACTGGCTAAGTTCGTTAAGAACACAATACCTAACCTCCGCGTACTGTCTTACCAAGAAATACCGGACGAGAAACAGATCAGAATTGTGCAAGCGGTGGGCAACTAAGCCCTTCGCATCATTAATGGATTCATAGTTTGAAAATTAAACGATTTTTTGCCAAAGACATGCGAACTGCGTTGCTCCAAGTGAAAGAAGAACTTGGCGCAGAAGCGGTGATCATGTCGAACAAGAAAGTGGCGGGCGGTGTAGAGATCGTTGCAGCGATTGACGGTGAGTCTAACGCAGCACCAACCTCACAAGCGCAATCGCTTCCTAACCGTGGCGCAGCTCAATCAAATCGTTATAGCGAACAACGTCAAATGCCGTCATCTGCTTCAGAGCGTTTCCAAGATCGCCGTTTAGATGATGACAGAATTAGCCTAAACGCGAACAAAGATAAATCAGGCTCAATGACGCAACGTTTCGCGAACATGCTCAAGCAATACAGCAGCGGTGCAGCCGAGTCAGATGACCATGTCGCAGAGAATGAAGATTCTTTGTCCGCATTGCTGCAGCGCCAAAATAAGCACCGTGAAAGCTATAACCAAGAGAAACCTGCGCCTTACCAACCAGACTCGCCACTGGCGAAACTGATTGCGCAAGACAACCGATTTGACCGCCCAACTCCTAAGTTGGATCCAACGCGCTATGACCGTCGCCGTCCATCGGATGAACGCGATGACTCTGCCGATGAGCTAGAGAACATGCGTGAAGAGATGACGTCGATTCGTCGTTTGTTGGAACATCAAGTGTCGGGTTTGATGTGGCAAGAGGTAGAACGCCGCGAGCCATTAAGAGCAATGCTGATTAAGCGTTTGGAGCGTATGGGTGTTTCACCTGAACTTGCCGACCAAATGGCTTGCTACATTCCAGAAGATACGAAACCAGCGCGAGCGTGGAAAGCACTGCTGTCTCTTGTGGCGGATCAGATCAACATTCCGAAACAAGACATTCTGAAGCGTGGCGGTGTCGTCGCATTACTTGGTCCAACTGGAGTGGGTAAAACGACTACGGTGGCTAAGTTAGCGGCACGTGCGGCAATGGAGTTTGGTGCCGATAATGTTGCCCTTGTGACAACGGATACATATCGTATAGGTGCACATGAGCAGCTCTCAATTTACGGAAGAATTATGGGTTGTCCTGTAAGAGTTGCTAAAGATTCTAACGAGTTAGCCGATGTTATATATCAGCTACGAAACAGAAGACTGATTTTGGTCGATACGGCAGGGATGGGGCAACGAGACGTAAGACTCTCTGAGCAGCTCGATACCTTAATGCAAGAAAGCGGAGAAGTGATTCACAGCTACCTTGTTTTGCCAGCTACTGCACAACGTCGAGTTCTGCAGGAAACTCTGGATCACTTCCGACGCATTCCGCTGTCGGGTTGTATTTTGACCAAGCTTGACGAGTCGTTAAGTCTAGGCGAATTCATCAGCGTGGTGATTCAGAACGCGATGCCAGTGGCATACATTGCCAACGGTCAGCGCGTACCAGAAGACATTGTGATAGCACAACCAAAATACATGATTGCGAAAGCAAATGAACTGTTAGAGAAGTCGACAGAGAACGAACCTCACTTTTGGAATAGTGATAACGAAGGACTCTAGGGCGGCGGACTACTATGACTGAGAATATGATACACGATCAAGCAAGCGGCCTCCGTCGCTTAACACAACCATCATTGACTAAAGTAATCGCTGTTACTGGCGGCAAAGGTGGTGTGGGTAAATCAAACGTAACACTGGGTCTGGCGATCTGCATGGCACGCCAAGGCAAAAAAGTGATGGTTCTCGACGCAGATTTAGGTCTAGCTAATGTGGACGTTATGCTCGGAATTCGTTCAAAACGTAACCTAGGGCATGTCCTTGCGGGTGAATGTGAGCTAAAAGATGCGATTGTTGAAGGCCCTTATGGTATAAAGATAGTCCCTGCAACTTCTGGCACACAAAGCATGACTGAGCTGTCTCATGCTCAACATGCTGGACTCATCCGTGCATTTGGTAGTCTTGAAGAGGAAATGGACGTACTGTTGATTGATACAGCTGCGGGCATTTCTGACATGGTGATTAGCTTTTCACGAGCAGCTCAAGATGTTGTGGTTGTGGTTTGCGATGAGCCAACTTCAATCACTGATGCATATGCATTAATCAAGCTGTTGAGTAAAGAACACCAGGTTCAGCGCTTCAAAGTTGTTGCAAATATGGTCAGAAGCTACCGTGAAGGCAGAGAATTATTCGCAAAGTTGACTCTAGTCACAGAGCGCTTCTTGAATGTCAGCCTTGAACTCGTAGCATGTATTCCATTGGATGACAAAGTACGTCAAGCCGTGAAAAGACAGAAGATCGTTGTGGACGCATTCCCACGTTCTCCTGCGGCTTTAGCGATCAGCTCATTAGCGAACAAAGCACTAACGTGGCCACTACCTAAAACACCAAGTGGACACCTAGAGTTTTTTGTGGAAAGGTTGCTAAATCGTACTGAATTCGCAGAGGACCCTTTTGGTGAATAAAGCGATTACCTATAACCAACATGGCAAATTTAATAGCCAGCAGGCGTTCATTGAACGTTACTCGGTGTTGGTTAAGCGTATTGCTCACCACCTGTTAGGCCGTTTACCGCCGAGTGTTCAGGTAGAGGATTTAATTCAGGCCGGCATGATCGGTCTTATCGAAGCTCAGCAGAATTATGATGGTTCTAAAGGTGCGAGCTTTGAAACGTATGCGGGTATCCGTATTCGCGGTGCAATGTTAGATGACATTCGCAAAGGCGACTGGGTACCTCGTTCTGTTCATAAGAACAATCGCGAAATTAACCAAGCGATCGCAGAGCTGGAAGGTGTACTAAATCGCGACCCATCTGATGCTGAAGTAGCAGCGCATCTTGGTATGACACTAGACCAATATCATAGTGCTCTTACCGATATAAACTGCTCAAAATTAGTGGGAATTGAAGATTTAGGCGTCTCTGATGATGTGATTTCACCGGCTGATGAGACCGATGACAGCAATCCGTTTAAGGGCGTAGCTGATGAATCGTTCAGAAAAGCACTGGTTGAATCAATAAAACAGCTTCCAGAGCGTGAAGCTTTAGTACTTTCGCTTTATTATGACGAAGAACTCAATTTGAAAGAGATTGGCGATGTGTTGGGTGTGAGCGAATCTCGCGTAAGCCAAATACTGAGTCAAGCGATGCAACGTTTACGCACCAAGCTCAGTGCGTGGACACAAAATGACTAAACACACTGATTTTACGATTCAGTGGAGGCAATTTTGAATAAAAACATGAAGATCCTTATTGTTGATGATTTCTCAACAATGCGCCGTATTGTTAAAAACCTGCTTCGTGACTTGGGTTTCAATAACACTCAAGAAGCGGACGATGGTTTAACTGCATTACCTATGCTGAAAAAAGGTGACTTCGACTTTGTTGTAACCGACTGGAACATGCCAGGTATGCAAGGCATCGACTTGCTGAAACACATCCGTGCTGATGCTGAACTGAAGCACTTGCCTGTGCTAATGATCACAGCGGAAGCAAAGCGTGAGCAGATCATCGAAGCAGCGCAAGCAGGCGTTAACGGCTACATCGTTAAGCCATTTACAGCTGCAACGCTTAAAGAAAAATTAGATAAAATTTTCGAACGTTTATAACTCTCTCTTTCTCTTTGTTAATCGAGTCATCACTTCTAATACCTACTACTAAAGGGTGGCTCGCTTGACGTTTAAAAAGCGATAAGAAAGAACTAAACGTAAAAAAGGGTCTATTCAGGATGATCTCACTAGAGCAGGCGAAGTCGCTCGTTCAGATGCTAGAAAACGGGGAACAGGACCAAGCCAATGAGCTTGTTGCCTCGATATATGAAAGCGATGGGAATCCGATGCTAAAAGAAATCGGAACATTAACCCGCGACCTTCATGATTCACTTAAGCACTTCAACATCGATCAACGCATGACAGAAATTGCGAAAGCAGAAATCCCGGACGCAAGGGACCGTCTGCAATACGTGATTGATAAAACTGAGTTGGCAGCGAATAAAACGATGGATGCGGTTGATTGCTGCTTACCTATCGCCGACAACCTGCATGAGTGCCTTCAACAAGTTCGCCCTCAGTGGAACGAACTCATGCACGGACGCATCGAATTAAGCGATTTCAAAGCACTTTGCCACCGTATCGATGGGCTGTTAGTTCAAGTCGAAGGTGATAGCACTGAATTGCGTGGTCAGTTGACCGAAATTCTTATGGCACAAGACTTCCAAGACTTAACGGGTCAAATCATTCGCCGCGTGATCACGCTTGTCAATGAAGTGGAAGATCGCCTGGTTGAGATCTTGACCGTGTTTTCTGGAAATAAACCAGAAGAACAGACTCAAGTTTTGCCAGAACCGTCAGATAAAAAGATTAAACAATCAAGCGAAGCAGAAGGCCCGATTCTTCACCCTGAACTCAGGGAAGATGCGGTTTCATCGCAGGACGAAGTCGACGACTTGTTGTCCAGTCTTGGATTTTAAAGGTAACGTATGAGCTACGATTTAGACGAAGATATTCTTCAGGACTTTCTAATTGAGGCTGGGGAAATTCTTGAGCTGCTGTCTGAGCAGTTGGTTGAACTGGAAAATAATCCAGAAGACAAAGATCTCCTAAACGCGATTTTCCGCGGCTTTCACACTGTAAAAGGTGGTGCAGGCTTCCTATCATTGGCAGAGCTGGTTGACACTTGTCACGGTGCTGAGAACGTGTTCGACGTATTGCGAAACGGTCAGCGTTCAGTCACGCCAAGTTTGATGGACACCATGCTAAAAGCGCTTGATACGGTTAACCATCAATTCCAAGCGGTTCAAGACCGTGAACCACTGGATGCAGCCGATCCTGCACTGTTGGAAGAACTTCATCGTTTATGCAAACCTGAGTCTGAAGACGAAGTCGTTGCGGCGGTTGAAGTGCCAGTTGCTGAGCCAGAACCAGTTATTCCAGAGCCAGTTATCGAACAACCAGCAGCGCCAGTAGAAGCAGCACCTTCTAGCGTGGGTTCTGTTGATGAAATCACTCAAGACGAGTTTGAGAAACTGCTGGATGAGTTACACGGTAAAGGTTCTGCTCCGGGTGCATCTGCGCCAGCAGCTCCAACGCCAGTAAGTGCACCTTCATTAGACAGTGGTGATATCACTGATGATGAATTTGAACGTCTTCTTGACGAGCTGCATGGCGTAGGTAAGAGCCCATCGGCATCAGAAGTGGCACCAGTAGAAACGCCTAAAGCGCCAGAGCCTGCTGCTCCTACTGCGTCAGCATCAACTGACGGCGATCTGATGACCGATGAAGAGTTTGAAAAACTTCTCGACGAGTTACATGGTTCGGGTAAAGGTCCATCTATCGAAGAGTTAGATTTTGCGACTAAACCAGCATCAGAAAATATTACGCCTGAAGCGCCAAAAGCAGCTCCAGCACCTCAGCCTGCTCCAGTAGCAGCTGCGCCTTCTCCAGCACCAGCTCCGGCACCTAAGCCAGAAGCAAAACCGGTTGCAGTAAAAGAAGAAGCAAAAGCAGCAGCGCCTGCGGTTAAGAAACCACAAGCAGAAGCCACAGTGCGTGTTGATACTTCAACTCTAGACACCATCATGAACATGGTGGGTGAGCTTGTATTGGTTCGTAACCGTCTACTAAGTCTTGGTTTAAATAGCAACGACGAAGAAATGTCGAAAGCAGTAGCAAACCTAGATGTTGTTACCGCAGACCTTCAAGGTGCGGTAATGAAAACGCGTATGCAGCCAATCAAGAAAGTGTTTGGTCGCTTCCCACGCGTTGTTCGTGACTTGGCGCGTAACCTAAATAAAGACATCGTGCTTGAAATGCGCGGTGAAGAAACCGATCTTGATAAAAACCTAGTAGAAGCACTTGCAGATCCATTGATACACTTGGTGCGTAACTCGGTTGACCATGGTATCGAAATGCCAGACGACCGCGCGAAAGCGGGTAAATCTCGTACTGGTAAAGTGATTCTGTCTGCATCGCAAGAAGGTGACCATATTGAACTGGCTATCGTTGACGATGGCGGCGGTATGGATCCCAATAAACTCCGTGGTATCGCAGTAAAACGCGGCATGATGGATGAAGACGCAGCAGCACGCTTGTCGGATAAAGAGTGTTTCAACCTCATTTTTGCACCAGGCTTCTCGAGCAAAGAGAAGATTTCTGATATCTCTGGTCGTGGTGTAGGTATGGACGTGGTTAAGACGGCGATCAACACCTTGAACGGTTCTATCGATATCGATTCAGAATTGGGTAAAGGCACTAAGATCACCATCAAAGTACCACTGACGCTTGCGATCCTACCAACACTAATGGTTGGTGTTGGCGGTCATCCGTTCGCACTGCCTCTTGCATCGGTTAATGAAATCTTCCACTTAGATCTTAGCCGTACCAACGTTGTTGATGGTCAACTAACCATTATCGTACGTGATAAGTCTATCCCACTGTTCTACCTACAAAACTGGTTAGCTTCTAAGTCGCCACGTGTAGAAGAGCGCATTGGTCATGGTCATGTTGTTATCGTTCAAATTGGTAGCCAACGTGTCGGCTTTGTGGTGGATACATTGATTGGTCAAGAAGAAGTGGTTATCAAACCACTGGATAACCTATTGCAAGGCACGCCAGGTATGGCAGGTGCAACGATTACCAGTGACGGTCACATCGCATTGATTCTTGATGTGCCAGATCTACTTAAGCAATACGCTGCAGCTTCGCGCATTTAAGCGAAGCTGGAGTTGAAAAAAGGAATAAGATGGCGATTAAAGTACTAGTCGTTGATGATTCGAGTTTTTTCCGTCGTCGCGTTAGCGAAATCATCAACTCAGAATCGCGCCTAGAAGTGATAGACGTTGCGGTTAATGGCAGAGAAGCGGTTGAGAAAGCCAAAACTCTAAAACCTGACGTCATCACTATGGATATTGAAATGCCAGTCATGGACGGTATTACTGCCGTGCGTGAAATTATGGCTACGTCTCCTACGCCAATCCTAATGTTTTCGTCCCTGACTCATGATGGGGCGAAGGCTACGCTTGACGCACTAGACGCTGGTGCATTGGACTTCTTACCGAAGAAATTTGAAGATATTGCTCGTAACCGTGATGAAGCGGTATCTCTACTCCAACAACGTGTCATTCAAATTGCTTCTAAGCGCGCATTTATGCGTCGCCCAATGGCGAAACCTGCTGCGACTGCACCGAGCTCAACAACTCGTCCATTAGCATCACGCAATACTGCGCCTGCCGCAGCAACTGCAAGTCGCCCTGTGGCAGCAAAATACCGCGCTTCAGGTAAGAAATATCAGTTAACAGCTATCGGTACTTCCACTGGTGGTCCTGTTGCTCTGCAAAAAATTCTGACTCGTTTACCCGTAAACTATCCGCACCCAATCGTGTTGATCCAACATATGCCAGCTACTTTTACTGCTGCTTTTGCAAGTCGTTTAAATACGCTTTGTAAGATCCAAGTAAAAGAAGCTCAAGATGGTGATGTATTGCAAGCTGGCGTTGCCTATTTGGCGCCAGGCGGTAAGCAAATGATGATCGACGGTCGTGCAGGTGCTGCTCGTCTGCGCATTATCGATGGCGGCGACCGCATGAACTACAAACCTTGTGTGGATGTTACGTTTGGCTCTGCTGCAAAAGTATACGGTGACAAAGTATTGTCGATGGTACTGACAGGTATGGGGGCTGACGGTCGTGAAGGCGCACGCATGTTGAAATCAGCAGGCTCAACAATTTGGGCTCAAGATGAAGACAGTTGTGTGGTTTACGGTATGCCACAAGCGGTTGCGAAAGCGGGCATCTCTACAGAAGATTTACCTCTCGACCGCATTGCGGAACGCATGTTGGTAGAAGTGGGCTTAGCGTAGGAAAGATCATGATCGTTTGGAGTGTTGCTAACCAAAAAGGTGGGGTAGGGAAAACGACATCAACTGTGACGTTGGCTGGGCTATTGAGCCAAAAAGGTCATCGTGTATTGATGGTTGATACAGACCCTCATGCGTCACTGACGACTTACCTTGGTTATGATCCGGATGCAGTAACGTCGAGCTTGTTTGATTTGTTCCAATTGAAGACGTTTTCACGTGAGACAGTAAAGCCGTTAATCGTCGAGACTGAACTTGAAGGAATGGACATCATCCCGGCACATATGTCACTTGCAACGCTTGACCGCGTGATGGGAAACCGCAGCGGCATGGGCTTGATCTTAAAACGAGCGCTTCAAGCCGTAGCAGAAGATTATGACTATGTGTTGATCGACTGCCCGCCGATTCTTGGCGTAATGATGGTCAATGCGCTAGCAGCGAGTGATCGTATCCTGATCCCTGTTCAAACTGAGTTCTTAGCGATGAAAGGTCTTGAGCGTATGATGCGCACTTTGACCATTATGCAGAAGTCTCGTCCAGGTGGCTTTAAAGTGACGATCGTACCAACCATGTACGATAAGCGCACAAGAGCTTCGTTGCAGACACTGACTCAGCTTAAGAAAGATTATCCGAATCAGGTATGGACTTCTGCGGTGCCGATTGACACGAAATTCCGTGATGCAAGCTTAAAGCATTTACCAGCATCACACTTTGCTTCTGGTAGTCGTGGTGTGTTTGCTTACAAGCAACTGCTGATTTACTTGGAGAGGTTAGCGTTCGATGAGCAATAACGACGTACTTTCCAGTGAACAGGCGCTCGATGATTACTTCAGCGCATTGCTTGGCGAAGAGGTCGAGGTCATTGAGCAAGAAGAAGAGCTTGACTTACTCGCTCAAGAACTATCATCTGCAGAGCCAGAGCCAGAGCCAGAGCCAGAGCCAGAGCCAGAGCCAGAGCCAGAGCCAGAGCCAGAGCCAGAGCCAGAGCCAGAGCCAGAGCCAGAGCCAGAGCCAGAGCCAGAGCCAGAGCCAGAGCCAAAATTACAAATACAATACGCGGAACCAGAGTCGTACCAATACAGCGATACTTACTCACCTGAGTTAGAAGCGCCTAATTTGGAAGACGTTCAACGATTGTTAAGCCAGCTGGAATCCACCAATGTAGTGGCTGAGTTGGATATCGATGACATTTTGGATCAAAACACGATTGATATCGCAGCCGAAGCTAAATCAATCGAACCAGAAATTGAAATCGAAGCTGCGGCAGTTGCCGTGGATGAAATTCAAGAGTGGGATATCGAAGAAGAATTGATTCCTGCTGTTGAGACCGAGCAGCCAGAACCAGTTTGGACTCAATCTGAAACTGAAGCGTTTGAGCCTGAAGTTGACGTTGAAGCCGATGTGGAAGTCGAACAGCACATTGAGACAGAAGCCGAACTGGAAACGGAAACAGGCTCACTGTTGCCAAACACTTGGGAAAGCACGCAACGTAGCGAAGATTTTCAGGTGCTGTACTTTGATGTTAATGGTGTGACGTTTGCCGTTCCACTTGATGAGCTCGGTGGTATCCATCAAATTACGGAACTGAACCATTTGATTGGTCGTCCTGCATGGTACCTAGGTTTGCAAACCAGTCGTGAGCAACAATTTGATGTTGTCGACACTGCGAGGTGGGTGATGGCTGATAAGCTTCATGACGAAGAGTACAAAGATAACTACCAATACGTCGTTATGCTTGGTGAAAGCATGTGGGGGTTGGCAAGTAACCAATTAATGGGTACTGAGACTCTCAATATCGACAAAGTCCGTTGGCGTGAACAAGCAGGTAAGCGCCCTTGGCTAGCGGGCATGGTGAAAGAAAAAATGTGTGCTTTAATTCATGTCCAAGCACTTATAGACATGCTAAACGCTGGTTTAGATGTAAAATCACTGAATTAGATTTTTGGTCGGGAACGACAATTACGAGGATTAACTATGTCTCAAGCTTTTGAAGTAGAAGTGAAGAAAGATACATCGAACGACGAAGTTCTTCAGTGGGTGACGTTCCAACTAGAAGAAGAAACGTACGGCATTAATGTAATGCAAGTTCGCGAAGTTCTTCGCTACACAGAAATCGCTCCGGTTCCAGGTGCGCCAGATTACGTACTGGGTATTATCAACCTACGTGGTAATGTCGTAACGGTTATCGATACACGTTCACGTTTTGGTTTGATGGAAGGTGAAGTTACTGACAACACGCGCATCATCGTGATTGAGTCTGAGCGTCAAGTTATCGGTATCTTAGTAGATAGCGTCGCTGAAGTTGTTTACCTACGTTCTTCTGAGATCGACACTACGCCTTCTGTAGGTACGGACGAAAGCGCGAAATTCATCCAGGGTGTAAGCAACCGTGATGGCAAGCTACTTATTCTTGTTGATCTGAACAAGCTGCTAACTGATGACGAATGGGATGAGATGGCTCACCTATAATTGGCTGATGAATCATGGCTGACGAAACCTTCCTATCTTTACCGCTCTTAGTGGGCGGTCTAGCATTTGCCTTCTTGATTTTGCTTTTGTTGCAAATTCGCGTTCGTGCGGGTCTGCAAAAGCAAATGGACCAGCAGCGTGCGCAAGCACGTCACGCAGAAAAAGAAGTGCAAAAGCTAAACAAGCAATTGTTGGAAGTGCGTTCAGTGGTCGTTGGTTTAGGTCAAAAGGTCACTGAGCAACAAGATGTGATTCAACATCTTAATGAGCGCATTCGTGAACTTGAGCACGCAGATACAGATGGTCGTTTGTACAGCCGTGCTTCTAAAATGGTTCAACTTGGCGCTGACATCAATGAGTTGATTGAAGAGTGTGAATTGCCAAAAGCAGAAGCAGAATTGATGCTTTCTCTGCAGAAAAAACTGGCAGGTCAAGAGAAGATCCCTCCACTTAGCGGTCAACCATCAGATGATCCGACATACCCACCTCGTGGACGACGTCGATAAAGAATGAAAAAAGAAGCTTCGGCTTCTTTTTTTATTTTTAAAATAAAAACTTATAATCACTTATGGTTATTTTTATTAAAATGTGACTATAAGTTAACAAAAACTCACGAACTTACATACATCATCGCTTTCTTATCCTGTTTTGTCACAACTAAGCTGTGCTAATATAGCGACTCGTTCATTTTTTAGTTGAAGCCCTATGTTAGAAGTCTCTAACCTAACTGCGATCCGTGATGACAGGGTCCTGTTTGAAAACCTGCAATTCGAAATTAAACCTGGAGAGTTGGTCCAGATTGAAGGACGTAACGGTACAGGCAAAACCACATTGCTGCGTATTGTGACAGGGTTAGGGGACAGAGAAGAAGGCATCATCAAATGGAAAGGCGAAGAGGTTGAAAAGTCTCGTGATGTTTTCCATCAGGACCTTTTGTTCCTAGGGCATCAAACTGGCGTTAAACGCGAACTTACTGCGTTTGAAAACCTGCGCTTTTACCAATCTATCCATAATAATCGTTCCTCAGATGAAGAAATCTTTGCTGCTTTAACCCAAGTGGGTCTTGCAGGCAGAGAAGATGTGCCTGTAGCACAACTTTCTGCAGGACAGCAGCGTCGCGTTGCATTGGCAAGACTGTGGCTAAGTAATCAAATTTTATGGATTTTGGACGAACCGTTAACTGCAATCGATAAGCAAGGTGTGAAGGTGCTTGAATCGTTGTTTGCAAATCATGCAGACAATGGTGGCATTGTGATTTTAACGACACACCAAGATATGTTTGCAGACAGCCCGAAACTTAGAAAAATAAAACTGGGTGACTAATATGATTTCGGCAATGTCGACCATTATCCGCCGCGAGCTTTTGATTGCATTTCGCCGTCAAGCAGACATCTTGAACCCTTTGTGGTTTTTCATCATTGTTATCACACTTTTCCCTCTTAGCATCGGTCCAGAGCCTAATTTGTTAGCACGTATTGCAGCAGGCATTGTTTGGGTTGCTGCGTTGCTATCCGCCTTATTATCATTAGAACGTCTATTCCGTGATGATTATCAAGATGGTGCGCTTGAGCAAATGATGCTAATGCCGATCCCACTGCAACTTGTTGTGGTTTCCAAGGTCATAGCTCACTGGTTGTTAACGGGATTGCCTCTGATCTTAATCAGTCCATTGTTGGCGATTCTATTATCTCTTGATTTTAATACTTGGCTGTCTGTTGTACTGACATTGGTCATCGGTACACCGACGTTGAGTTTTATCGGTGCTATTGGTGTAGCACTGACTGTTGGGTTACAAAAAGGCGGCGTTCTTTTAAGTTTGCTAATTCTCCCGCTTTACATCCCAATTCTAATTTTCGCTACGTCCGCGATTGATGCCGCAGCACTGGGTATGGCGTATAACGGGCAATTAGCGATTTTAGGCGCAATGTTGATGGGGGCTGTCACTCTCACACCATTCGCCATCAGCGCAGCATTGAGAGTTAGTGTTAACTAACTCAGTAAAGTGCGCGTTTAGCGACGTTTGATCAAAGAATTATTATTAAAGCACTGCTACGGTCTCGACCCTCTGGACAGTGTCCCTGAAGTAAGAGTGAGAACTTAACATGTGGAAATGGCTACATCCTTATGCCAAGCCAGAAGCAGCTTATCACCTGAGCGGTAAGTTTCTTCCTTGGTTTTCTGTATTGGCCCTCGTATGCCTATCGGTTGGTACCGTCTGGGGGCTCGCATTTGCACCTTCGGATTACCAGCAAGGCGATAGTTTCCGAATCATTTACATCCACGTACCTTCGGCTATTTGGTCTATGGGCGTGTACATGTCGATGGCTATAGCTGCATTTATCGGCTTGGTTTGGCAAGTACGTCTATCTGACATGGCAGCACTGGCCATGGCGCCTATTGGTGCGGTATTCACCTTTATTGCTCTGTTAACGGGTGCCGTTTGGGGTAAACCTATGTGGGGCACTTGGTGGGTATGGGATGCTCGTCTAACCTCTGAACTTATTCTTCTATTCTTATACCTTGGTGTTATTGCACTTTACCATGCGTTTGACGATCAAAAGACAGCGGCAAAAGCGGCGGGTATTTTGGCAATCGTTGGTGTGGTCAACCTACCGATTATCCACTTCTCTGTTGAGTGGTGGAATACGCTTCACCAAGGCGCGACAATCACCAAATTTGAAAAACCATCCATCTCATCCAATATGCTTTGGCCGTTGCTGCTTAACATTTTTGGTTTTGCGTTCTTCTTTGGCGCGGTAACGATGGTGCGCTTCCGTAACGAAATTATCAGCAAAGAGAGTCATCGCCCTTGGGTGCAAAAACTCGCGGCTGAAAAAACTCAGTGAGGTAATTGAATATGCATTTTGAATCTCTGAGCGAACTCTTTGCCATGGGTGGCTACGCAGGTTACGTATGGAGCGCGTTTGGTATTACTTTCTTATCTATGATCATTCTTTTAATTTCGAGTATCCGCCGTGGGGATGCGTTGTTAAAAGAAGTGAAAGAGAAAATTGATCGTCAAGCGCGAGTCGACGCGGCGAAGAATATGGAGAACACGTTATGAACCCGAGACGTAAAAAGAGGCTAGGCATCGTTCTGGCTATCTTTATCGGTATTAGTGCAACCATCGGTTTGATGCTTTATGCGTTGAACCAAAATATGGATCTATTCTACACGCCGACGGAATTGGTAAATGGTAAACCTGACGGTACTAAACCAGAAGTTGGTCAGCGTTTGCGTATCGGCGGCATGGTGGTTGTAGGCTCAGTTCGCCGTGACCCAGAGTCACTAAAAGTGAGCTTTGATCTGCACGACGTGGGTCCTAAAGTGACGATCGTGTACGAAGGTATTCTTCCTGATTTGTTCCGCGAAGGTCAGGGTATTGTTGCTCAAGGTGTTCTTGAAGACGCAACAACCGTAAAAGCTTTTGAAGTGTTGGCAAAACACGATGAAGAGTACATGCCACCTGAAATTGCAGAAGCAATGAAGAAGACTCACGAGCCTCTGCAGTACACATCAGAACAGAAACAAGGAAGCGGCCAATGATTGCTGAAATCGGTCACTTTGCCCTCATACTTTCTCTAGCAATGGCACTGTTGCTAAGTATATTGCCGTTATGGGGCGCATCAAATAACAACACTATGCTGATGAACACAGCACGACCACTTTCATGGTCGATGTTCGTCATGCTGTTTTTCTCATTTGCGATTTTATGTTGGGGATTCTACACCAACGACTTTACGCTCCAATACGTTGCAAGTAACTCAAATAGCCAACTGCCTTGGTACTACCGCTTAACGGCTGTTTGGGGCGCGCACGAAGGCTCACTACTGCTTTGGGTACTTATCCAAGCTGCGTGGACAGTCGCGGTCGCTACTTTCAGCCGTGGTATGCCACAAGAATCCGTTGCGCGTGTACTTGCGGTAATGGGCATGATCTCAGTGGGCTTCCTACTATTTATCATCCTGACTTCGAACCCGTTCCTACGCACTTTGCCGTTCTTCCCGGTAGATGGTCGTGACTTGAACCCGCTTCTTCAAGACCCGGGTTTGATTGTTCACCCACCTATGCTTTACATGGGGTACGTAGGCTTCTCGGTTGCCTTCTCGTTCGCGATTGCGTCTTTGATGACTGGTCGTCTTGATACGGCTTGGGCTCGTTGGTCTCGTCCTTGGACTACAGCAGCTTGGGTATTCCTAACACTAGGTATCGCACTAGGTTCTTGGTGGGCATATTACGAACTTGGCTGGGGTGGCTGGTGGTTCTGGGATCCAGTAGAAAACGCATCATTCATGCCTTGGCTAGCGGGTACGGCGTTAATGCACTCTCTAGCGGTAACCGAAAAACGCGGTACATTTAAAGCGTGGACGGTACTTCTTGCTATCTCTGCATTCTCTTTGAGTTTGTTAGGTACCTTCTTAGTGCGTTCCGGTATTTTGGTATCGGTACACGCGTTCGCGTCTGATCCATCACGCGGTATGTTTATCCTAGGTTTCCTAGTCTTTGTTATCGGTGGCTCACTCCTGCTATTCGCAGTGAAAGGGGCAGCGGTTCGTGTACGTGGTAATTTTGACTTGGTGTCGCGTGAAAACGCGCTGCTTGCAAACAACGTCCTTCTAATTGCTGCACTTGTTGTGGTTCTGGTTGGTACTTTGTTACCGTTGGTTCACAAACAAATTGGTCTTGGTTCAGTTTCTATCGGCGCACCATTCTTCGACATGCTGTTTGCGTGGTTGATGATGCCATTCGCCTTCCTATTGGGTATTGGTCCTATGATCCGTTGGAAGCGCGATAATCTATCTAAGCTTATTAAGCCAATGATTGTTTCTGGTGTACTAGCTTTCGCACTAGGTGCGGTGTGCGTATTCCTGTTCGCCGATTTCTTCTCAGCGATGGCTTACATCGGTTGGGTAATGGCAATCTGGATCATTGCAATGCATGGCTTTGAGCTGTACGAGCGTGCTACTCACCGTCACAGCTTCGGCGAAGGTGTTCGTAAACTTCAACGTAGCCACTGGGCAATGATGCTTGGTCACATTGGTCTAGCCGTTACTGTGATTGGTATTGCGATGGTGCAAAACTACAGTATCGAACGTGACGTGCGTTTGGCTCCGGGTGAGCACTTCAAGATTTACGGTTATGATTTCTACTTCTCAGGTCTACGTGACAAAGATGGTCCAAACTACGATGGTTACATCGCGGACTTTGAAATCACGAATGATGGTAAGTATGTGAACACGTTGCACGCTGAAAAACGTTTCTACCGTACAGCGAAGTCAATGATGACTGAAGCGGCAATCGACCGCGGTATCACTCGCGACCTATATATTGCGATGGGTGAACGTCTAGAAGATAACCGTTCTTGGGCGGTTCGTATTTACTACAAACCATTCGTTCGTTGGATCTGGGCTGGTTCATTGATCATGTCTTTGGGTGGTGCGCTTGCTATCTCTGATAGACGTTACCGCTTCCGCAAAACGGCTAAGAAAGGCGATAAGTCAAAGCTAGCGGAGCAGGAGGCAAAATAAATGAATAAGAAAGTCTTATTTATCCCGTTGGTAGCTTTCATGGTATTGGCGGGTATCTTCGCAACTCAGTTGGTTCGAAATCAAGAGGGTGACGATCCAACGAAACTTGAGTCAGTACTGGTTGGTAAGCCAGTACCTGAGTTCCATCTAGAGGATTTAGCTGAACCTGGTAAACAGTACGATCAGTCGATCTTTAAAGGCGAACCACTGTTGCTTAACGTTTGGGCGACTTGGTGTCCGACTTGTTACGCTGAACATAAGTACCTCAATGAGCTTGCAGGGAAAGGTGTGAAGATCATCGGCATGAACTACAAAGATGATCGCAATAAAGCGGTAGGTTGGCTGAACGATTTGGGTAACCCATACCTGATCAGCTTGTTTGATGGTAGCGGCATGCTAGGTCTAGACCTTGGTGTGTACGGTGCACCAGAGACATTTATCATCGATGCAAACGGTGTGATCCGTTACCGTCATGTTGGTGATGTAAACCCTCGCAACTGGGCGGAGACGTTGGAGCCGCTGTACACCAAGTTGGTTGAGGAGGCGAAGCAATGAGAAAGTTTTTCTTAGCGGCTTTTGCTGCGATGACATTTTCTCTTGCTGCTCATGCAGCGATTGAAGTGTATGAGTTTGACAATCTAGAACAAGAACAGCAGTTCAAAGAGCTTGGTCATACTCTTCGTTGTCCTAAATGTCAGAACAACACCATCTCTGATTCGAATGCAGAATTGGCTCAAGACTTACGCCATAAGGTGTACGAAATGACCAAAGAAGGTAAGTCGAAAGATGAGATCGTGGACTACATGATTGCTCGTTACGGCAACTTCGTAACGTACAATCCTCCGTTTACTTTTGCGACTGCAATTCTGTGGCTAGGTCCACTAGCAGTGGTATTAGGTGGCTTTGGTTTAATCGTGCTGCGTAGCCGTAAATCAAAAGCAAAAGCAGTTCAAGCAAGTAACGAACAATGGGACGAAGAAAAAGAAGCGCGTCTCAAATCATTGCTTGATGAAGAGAACAACGGAGATAAGAAGTAATGACACTATTTTGGGTTTCTACCGTTGTTCTTACGCTGATAGCTTGTGTCTTAGTTGCACTGCCGCTGCTTAAGCAAAAAGCCAACAACGATGAAGTGTTACGTGATGAGCTTAACAAAGCGTTCTATAAAGACCGCCTATCTGAGCTTGCTGAAGAAACAGACGAAGGTCTAGTCGAGAGCCAAGATGATTTGATTTCCGATCTGAAGCAATCTCTTCTGGACGATATCCCTGGTGATAAAAAGCAAAAGGAAACACATGTTTCTCCGATTGCTGTTTTGATCCCATCAGTGATTTTGACAGTGGTATTGAGCTACGGTCTTTACTACAAGTTTGGCGCATCTCAAGACGTTGTGAAGTGGCAGGAAGTAAACGATAACCTTCCTGAACTTTCTAAAAAGCTAATGTCTGCAGCATCTGAGCCACTCAGTGATGATGAAATGGCTGATCTCTCTTTGGCTCTGCGTACACGCCTGCATTACCAACCTGAAGACTCAACCGGTTGGTTGCTATTAGGTCGTATTGCTTTGGCGAACCGAGATGTGACGACTTCCATTGATGCAATGGAAAAAGCGTACAAGCTAGAACCAAAAGATCCAGATGTTCAACTTGGTTACGCACAAGCTCTGATGCTTTCCCAAGACGAGATGGATCAAGCTACGGCTCGTTCTCTGCTTGGTAAACTGATGCAACAAGATTACGTTGACCTACGTGTCTTCTCTCTACTTGCGTTTGATGCATTTGAGCGCCAAGATTTCCCAGCCGCGATTAAGTATTGGGGTATCATGCAGCAAATGATCGGTCCTGAAGATAGCCGCTATGAAATGCTAGGTCGCAGTATCGAAAGTGCACGTAAGCAAATGGGTGAAGCGGTTTCTCCAGACAAGAGTGTGGCAGTGACTATTAACGTAGCTCCAGAAGCTCAACTTGATCCAAATGCGGTATTGATTGTGTCAGTACATCGCGCAGATGGTTCTCCGATGCCTGTTGCGGCAGCTCGCTACCCATTAGGTACGTTCCCTCGTACAGTCGTACTGGATGATGGTAATGCGATGATGGACGGTCAGAAGCTATCTTCTCTAGATAAGTTGATGGTTCGCGTTCGTGTTGACTCGGATGGTAACGTTGCAACTCGTGACCAAGATTGGCATGGTGAAAGCCAAGTCGTTGATTTTGGTCAGCCAGTAGAAGTGATGATAGATAAACAGTATCAATAATTCATGAACGTCTCTAATAATTGACACTTAAGGATTGTTAGGACGGTTTTGTGGTATGACTACCAACTATCGAGTAGAATAATAAAGGCCAGCGCATGCTGGCCTTTACTTATATACCCAAATGACTTTTTCCAAAGTACTAAACGTATGTAAAACACAGGTCATTTAGGGGTATTAATCGTCGTTATGGAACGTAGAATGTATAACAAGGGTAAATCCATCTTCTTGTTGCTGTTCGCTGTTGGACTGGTTGGCTGTTCAACTGCACCTGAGGAAGCGGTAACAGAAGAAAACGAAACTAATCAAACAACTTCTGATGTTTATGATCCATTGGAAAGTTTCAACCGCACAATGTGGGAACTGAACTACGATTATCTTGACCCGTATTTAGTTCGCCCAGTGTCTCTTGCGTATGTTGATTACACGCCTGTGCCAATTCGTTCTGGTATTGCTAACTTCCTAGCCAACTTAGACGAACCTGCGAGTGTGGTGAATAACCTAGTTATGGGAAATGGCACTAAAGCCGTTGATCACTTTAACCGCTTCTGGATTAACTCGACATTCGGTATCTTAGGTCTGTTTGACGTTGCAACGGCTGCTGGTATCACCAAGTACGACAACAAAGAGTTTAGTAGTGTGGTTGGTCACTATGGTGTAGGTAACGGTCCATATTTTATGGTGCCGGGCTACGGTCCATATACATTGCGTGAAGTGACAGACACTGTGGATGGTATGTACTTGCCACTTTCATACCTAAACTTCTGGGCAGGCTTAGGTAAATGGGCGCTGGAAGGTATGGAAAAACGTGCTCTGTTAGTACCACAAGAAGCACAGCTTGAAGCATCGCCTGATCCATATGTATTAACTCGTGACGTTTACATTCAACGTCAAAACTTTAAAGCAGAAATCAGTACGACTGATGAAGTAGATGCGGAAGAAGAAGCGTACTTAGATGAGTATTTAGAAGAAGACTTTTAATCGCTTTATACAGAAAAACAAAAAGGCTTGGTGAAAACCAAGCCTTTCTTTTTATCGGTAACTTTCTTTTATCGATAAATAGCGTTCAGATTAGAACTTGTAGTTCGCTTGAACACCGATTAGCCATACGTTACCTGTTACTTCACCAGAGAATTCTCCACCAAATGTAGCAGGATCTTTCATTGGTGGCATACCGTCAGTGCGACCTTCATACATTGAAGCATCTTTCGCAAAAATATAGGTAAAGCCAGCGTCTAGTGTTAGATTCTTAGACCATTCGTAACCTGCACCAATACTTAACCATAGACGATCCGTTTCAGGGATAGTAGCTGTACGGTTTTCGTCACTCACAGCAGAAGTGTCGTATGCAACACCTGAGCGTAGCGTCCATTTTTGGTCAAGTTTGTAAGTGGTACCTACAGCGAAGCGGTAGTTATCTTCCCAGTTTTCTTCTTTGATCAAATTTGATGCTTCACCTGGGAAGTCGGCTACTAGCTCTTTAAAACTACTCCAATTAGTCCAGTTGATGCTCGCATGAATCGCTAATTGTTCATTTAACTGATGGTAGCTTGCTAATTCCGCTGTTGCTGGCAGAGCTAGGTCCATCGAGCCATTTTTATGAGCATTTGGATCTGCTGGGTTGAAACCAAGACCTTTTGCATAACCTTCTAGTGTTAGATCTACTTCAGATTTGTAAGCAAAACCAATACGGTTATTAGCGTTGATTTGCCATGCAGTGCCTACTTGCCAGCCCCATGCCGTATCGTCACCTTCCATGTATTTAAGAGTGGTTCCTGCTAGCTTGTCACCCATCTGTGGTGGCATAACTGCGCCGAAGCTGCCATCTGCCATGACATAGCGGATACCGCCACCAACACTAAGCTTTTCGTTTAGCTTGTATGCTGCATTTAGGTTCGCTTCCATTGAGAATACGCTAGCTTGGTTACCAAAGTTAGCTGCGGCAAAATCTTTACCTAGGTCCGTTTCCATACCGTAGTTGGTACCGAACGCTAGACCAAGCGCGAATTTCTCGTTGTATTGGTGAGAAAGGTAGAAGTTTGGAATGATCGCATCGTGAGCGAAGTCGTCTGAAGATGCAGGGATATCCTTACCATAGAAATTTACATTGCCTTCTACATCAATGTTTGGGTTTACATAGATAGCACCAACAGACACTTGTGTGCCTTCTAGGTAAGTTAGCATAGCTGGGTTACGCCATTGTGCACTTGCGTTATCAGCCATTGCCGCTTCACCAGCGTATGCACGACCTAGACCAGTCGCAGAGTATTCTGCAAGTTGGAAACCTGCTGCGTTTGCAACGCTTGAAGTACTAAGTAGACCGAATGCCACTGCTGTTGATAGGAGAGTCTTGTTGGTTTTCATTGTAATGTTCGCTGAGTTATTTATAACGTGGGGCGAAAGTTTACGTCTAGAGTTATTACTTTAAAAATGAAAAGCCAATAAAACAGTGTTTTCAGGTGAATTGTCTATATATTTCAGTGTATTTAGAAGATATAACTAACTGTAATGGCGGTGTGAAAAAAATTCAGCGAACACTTGTGAGTCATAATCGTGAGTTTTGATTACACGTGTGCGCCCAAATTGGGTGAATGTAAAACGATAGATAAGAAAAAAGGCTGGAATTCCAGCCTTTTATATAGAGAGTGTTTATATTAGCTTGCTACGTGATGCTTAGAAGCTGCGGCTGTATTGTAAGCCGAATAGGATAGCATCTGCATGCGTTGTCGCACTCACACCTGTTGTTAGTAGAGGTGGCGCAATTGGTGTTTCTTCGTTTACTTTTACGTCATCACCCATTAAGTAAGTGAAGCCGAAATCAACATTAGATTTAGTATCGATATGGTATGTGAAACCTGCTGAGAACCATTGGCGATCTGAGTCAGGAACTGAAATCGATGTTAGGTTGTCTTGAGCGCTAGTGTCGTACATGTAACCAGCACGTAGCGTCCAGTCTGAGTTCATGTAGTAAGTACCGCCGATAGCATAGTGCCAACCATCTTGCCATTGGTAATCTTTCGAATAAGTAGGACCAAGCAAGCCTTGGTTCAAGTTGTCGAAGTCGATTTTATCGAAGTCACTCCAGCCGATGTATTGGATAGAGTAGTGAACTGCGAACTTAGTATCGGTAATTTTATGGTAGCCAGAGAACTCAGCCATATCTGGTAGAGGTAATGTGATCTTCTGACCTTTGTCATCTTTCGCTTCAAACTCAGGACTGTAGCGGTAAGACAAACCAAAACGGTTGTTTTCGTCTAATTCATACACAGTACCAACATTAAAGCCTACTGCCCAACCGTCTGCTTTATCTACATCAAGAAGTTTAGCACCACCAACTAGAGGAAGGTTTGCGCTAGCGGTACGTTTCATCGTACCTTGACCGTAGATTAAGTCTAGACCAGCACCAAAGCTCCATTGCTCATTGAGACGGTAAGAGCCTGCTAGACCGAAGTTTACACTTTTAACGTCAGTAAGACCGCCATATTCAGTTGCTACATAGCTATCTGAAAACTCAGTTTTAGTACCGAAGTTTGAGTATGCGTTTACACCCCAGGCAAATTTGTCATTAACGGGTACGATAAGGTGAATATTTGGCGCAATAGAAGTGTCACCAACATCATCAGTGTTGGCTACAGGGATTTCGTTGTTGTTAATTCGGTAAGTAGCATCTTTTACTTCAATTATTGAAGTGATACTTTCAAAACCAAGCGACAGTTCCATTTTGTCAAATAGAGCCATTGCCGCAGGGTTGCGAGCCATTACAGAAGCGTTATCTGCAATTACCGCATCACCGGCGAATGCACGACCGATACCAGTCGCTGATTGTGCGTTTAGCTGGAAACCAGCCGCCATTGCTTGACCAGATGCCATTGCAACCGTCACTGCTAGGAGAGTCTTTTTAAACAGACGCGTATTCTGAGTCATTTTTTATTCCTTATTAGTTTCGTCTCTTTGGACGATAAGTTGAGCTTTTGCTCAGTGGCGCAGATAGTAGTATTAAGAGTGGACCATACAAATCCGACCATTGGATAAATTTGAATAAAAATTGCAGAAATGATGTCTAAATGTCGGGAAATTGCACCTAAAGTGCATAATTTAGAGTTTTGACTCTAAACTCAATAGTTGGCGTGAATGCTTTTTGTATTATTCATAAACAAAAAGCCGCTAAATTTCGAAATTTAGCGGCTTTTAAGTAGCTAGTAGTGTCGTTTCGCTGAAGTTATTACATCGGCTCCATCATTGGAGCAAGTTTTGCTGCAATAGCATCGATGTCTTCACCGCTGTTACCAACAAGAATCATGCTGGCTTTACCCACAGGCTTCACAACACCGCTCATACCATCTTTATCAAAATCGACTTTCTGGTCGCTCTTCACGTCAGTAACAAACATGGTTACTTTGCCTTCTTTACCTTGGAAAACCATATGAAGGGCGTTTGACTCACCAAAGCCGCAATGGTTTAAGTAGTAAACATGGTATGGAAAGCTACCATTAAGTTGGTAATGGAACGGCATCATTTTCGCGTTTACTTGCTTGCTTGAAACATCCTCATCGAGGTTGCGTACAAATGACTCTTCCGCCACCACGTGTTTCATTGCGGTATCTGCTAGGCTCGCTTGAGCTGGAGAGACAATAACGTTCCCCCAGTTGATTTGACCTACCAATAAACCAGCAGTAAAAGCAACCGATGCAGCCAATGCCATTGCTTTGCGAGCAAAGTTCGGTCTAACCACAGTATCGTTATCAAGCGCATTCGACGTTTGATTAAACAGAATTTTGTCGGCTAGATCTTCAGGCACATCCACATTCATGGCTTGCTTGATTTTAAGGTCGAGATCCAAAACGTCATCAACAAACTTACTGTTAGCGTCGTTCTCAGCTAAAGCTTGAAGAATCTCTTCATCCTTCTGTTTTGGATCCGACAAAATACGACGACGAAATTCTAAATCATCCATTTTTTTGTCCTCTCTGAGTATCTTGAGAATCCAACATCTCTTTTAATTGATTACGGGCGCGGAAAAGGCGCGTCATTACAGTGTTCTTGTTTAGATCAAGAATGCTGCCGATTTCTTCTCCACTGAAACCACCAACAACTTGAAGAAACAAAGGCTCACGGTATTCGACGTCAAGCTTCATTATCTGAGCTTGTAGCCATTCCTGCTGATGATGTGGGTCATCGCTAACTTTAGCATCATTGCCGTAGTCATCGATATCAACCAAATCAAATTGTTTACGCTCGAAGCGGCGCGCGTTTTCTCGTCTCAATATAGTAATAAGCCAAGATTTTGCTGCCTTTTCATCTTGAAGACTATCCAGTGACTTCCATGCGCGCAAACAGGTTTCTTGAACCAAATCTTCTGCAATCGCCTTGTCTTTGCATAACCAGTAAGCGTAGCGATACAAGTCTCTGTGATAGCCCCGAACAAGAGCTTCGTATTTTCTTTGTCTGTCCATATCAGAGTTGACCGGACTGTTGGAATTTTTCTTTCCAAACATTTTAAATATTGCCACAGGAGCCTCCATCTTGCTCTGTGAGGTCATATATACCGATTGTATTTATGAACGATCCGACTACATCGAGATGTAGTGTCGCAGCAGCACAATATACTTCTTCAATGATCAAGCACTTATTTGAAGTGATGATAAATTATTCTATATAGTTTTAATAAGCGTTTTCATGCAACTATTTTAGAGTGATCAAGACTCTTTCGTACTTTGATACGTTCAGAAACTATAAAATCACCATAAAATTGATCTATTTCAAAATCTGATGCAGTGAAGGGGCTATAGTACATCTTGTCATCTAGTTAGTCATTGACGACTAACATGTTGAGCAAGATGACACTTCCTTTTGAAGGCTGACTTTACTTTCTCCTAATCAGGAAACTGATTAATTTTACAATTGGCGTATGTTAATTGTTTTATAGATATTCCGACCACACAGTTTTGTGTGGTTTTTTTTTGCTTCAATTTTACCTTCCGCACACTTCTCTTCATTTTAACTCACTATAGTTAATCATTCTTAATCGCCTAAGAATCAATGAACTAGAGCAATAGATCTACTCGCTTCACGTTTATTTAAACGCATGTTTGATAAATTTAACAAACTGATTACAATGCATCAGGTCAGACCTCTTGTATTTAAGGAGAAACAATGGGCAAGCAGGAAGTGAAAACACGCCACGGTGAACGTGTTGCTATTGTCGCAGGGCTACGAACCCCCTTTGCTCGTCAAAGCACTGAGTTCAGCCAGGTGCCAGCGGTCGATTTAGGCAAAATGGTAGTGAGCGAAATGCTTGCTCGCACAGACATCGATCCGAAACTCATCGAACAAGTGGTATTTGGACAAGTAGTTCAAATGCCAGAAGCGCCAAACATTGCACGTGAAATTGTGCTTGGTACAGGAATGCACATCCACACTGACGCTTACAGCGTTACTCGCGCGTGCGCGACTAGCTTCCAAGCTGCAGTTAACGTTGCTGAGAGCATTATGGCGGGCAGCATTGATGTTGGTATCGCGGGTGGTGCGGACTCTTCATCGGTTTTACCAATTGGTGTTTCTAAGAAACTTGCCGCGAACTTGCTTGCGCTAAGTAAAACCAAAACGCTGGGTCAAAAGCTCAACATTCTCAAAAAACTCAGCTTTAAAGATTTAATGCCAGTACCGCCAGCGGTAGCTGAGTACTCGACTGGGCTTTCAATGGGTCAAACTGCTGAGCAAATGGCGAAGTCACACGGCATTACTCGTGCAGAACAAGACGCTTTGGCGCACCGTTCTCACTCTCTAGCTTCGCAAGCTTGGAAAGACGGCAAAATCCAAGACGAAGTGATGACGGCTTTCCCAGAACCTTACAAAAAGTGGATCTCTGAAGATAACAACATTCGTCATGATTCGACATTAGAAGGCTACGCAAAACTGCGTCCGGCTTTCGACCGTCAATACGGCAGCGTAACAGCGGCGAACAGTACACCATTAACCGATGGTGGTGCGGCGGTGATGCTAATGCGTGAAGGCAAAGCGAAAGAGCTTGGTATGGAAATACTTGGCTACATTCGCGGTTATGCATTCTCAGCCATTGGTGTGGAAATGGACATGCTAATGGGACCAACATACGCGACAGCAAAAGTGTTGGAGAACACAGGTCTAGAACTTTCAGACCTAACGCTTATCGATATGCACGAAGCCTTTGCTGCTCAAGCATTGGCGAACGTGAAGATGTTTGCTTCTGATAAATTTGCCCAAGAAAACCTAGGTCGCTCGAAAGCGATAGGTGAGATCGACATGGATAAGTTCAACGTCCTTGGCGGTTCAATTGCCTATGGTCACCCATTTGCCGCAACTGGTGCACGTATGATGACGCAAACGCTGCGTGAGCTTAAACGTCGTGGCGGTGGTCTTGCGTTGAATACCGCATGTGCCGCAGGTGGCCTTGGTGCAGCAATGATTTTGGAGGTTGAGTAATGAGCGAGCAAAAAGCATTTAGTCTAAAGATTGATGAGCAGAACATTGCTTGGCTAGCCATCGATGTGCCAAATGAGAAAATGAACACGCTGCAAGCGGCGTTTGCAGATGAGATGAAAGAGATCTTCGCTCAACTAAAAGACACCAGCGGCGTGAAAGGGATGATCATTCATTCCCTAAAACCAGATAACTTTGTTGCTGGTGCTGACGTTCGTATGCTTGAAGCGTGCACAACGGCGAGTGAAGCTGAAGCATTAGCTAAGCAAGGTCAAGAGTTATTCCAGCAGTTGTCTGATCTGCCTTATCCGGTTGTTGCTGCGATTCACGGTCCATGTCTAGGTGGTGGCTTAGAGCTTGCTCTAGCGTGTGACTACCGTGTGTGTACCGATTCTGATAAGACGCGTCTTGGTTTGCCTGAAGTGCAACTTGGTTTGTTGCCCGGTTCTGGTGGTACTCAGCGCCTTCCTCGTCTGATTGGTCTGTTGCCTTCGTTAGACCTCATCCTTACAGGTAAACAACTGCGTGCCAAGAAAGCGAAAAAACTTGGCGTTGTTGATGCGTGTGTACCAGATACGATTCTTCTTGATGTAGCGAAGCAGCTTATCGAAAAAGGGAAGAACAAAGGTAAGAAGAAGCAATCGACAAAAGAGAAGTTGATGTCGGGCAGTGGTTTAGGTCGTAAGTTTGTGTTTGAGCAAGCCGCGAAGAAAACCAATGAGAAGACCCGCGGTAACTATCCAGCAACGGTTGCGATTCTCGAAGTCATTCAGCACGGTCTTGAAAAAGGCTTTGCTCAAGGTCAAGAGCTTGAAGCGAAGCGCTTTGGCGAATTGGTGATGAGCTCGGAATCGAAAGCACTGCGCTCTATTTTCTTTGCTACCACTGAAATGAAGAAAGAAAACGGTGCGGAAGCCGAGCCAGCAGCTGTCAACAGAGTTGGCGTGTTGGGTGGTGGTCTAATGGGGGCAGGCATCAGCCATGTATCTGTTGCGAAGGCGAAAGTGCCAGTACGTATTAAAGACGTCAGCAATGATGGCGTGCTTAACGCGTTGAACTACAACTATAAGTTGTTCGAAAAGCAGCGTAAGCGCCGTATTATCTCTAAAGCGGGGCTGCAATCGAAAATGCTGCAACTGTCTGGAGGCGTTGATTTCACAAGCTTCAATCATATTGATGTGGTTATTGAAGCGGTGTTTGAAGATCTTGACCTTAAACAGACGATGGTTGCGGATATTGAAGCGAATGCAAAACCAGAGACCATCTTTGCGACCAACACGTCTTCGTTACCAATTCACAAAATTGCAGAAAAAGCAGAGCGTCCAGAAAACATCGTCGGTCTGCATTACTTCAGTCCGGTAGAAAAAATGCCACTGGTGGAAGTGATTCCTCATGAAACTACGTCAGAAGAGACCATTTCTACCGTTGTTGCACTTGCGAAGAAGCAAGGTAAGACACCGATCGTCGTGAAAGATAAAGCGGGCTTCTATGTAAACCGCATTCTTGCGCCTTACATGAACGAAGCTGCGCACATCTTGCTGGCAAATGAGCCAATCGAACAACTTGATGGTGCATTGCTTGACTTCGGTTTCCCAGTTGGTCCTATCACCTTGTTGGATGAAGTCGGTGTGGATATCGGTGCTAAGATCATGCCGATCTTGGTTAACGAATTAGGCGAACGATTTAAAGGTCCAGACGTATTCGACACACTACTGAATGACGGTCGAAAAGGTCGTAAGAGTGGGAAAGGCTTCTACACCTACAAAGGCAAGAAGAAAGAAGTCGATAAGTCAGTGTACAAGCTATTGAACCTGACGCCAGAATCCAAGCTGAGCGACAACGACATTGCATTGCGTTGTGTACTGCCGATGCTCAACGAAGCGGTTCGCTGTTTGGACGACGGTATTATCCGCTCTCCACGCGATGGTGATATCGGTGCGATCTTTGGTATTGGTTTCCCACCATTCTTAGGTGGTCCATTCCGTTACATGGATCAATTCGGTTTGAAAGAACTGGTTGAGAAAATGAACGAGTTTGCATCGAATTACGGTGATCGTTACGCGCCATGTGATGGCTTACTCACTCGTGCGGGTGAAGGTCGTAACTTCTACGATTAATGGCTAGCGCCAAAAATAGAAAGGCTTGCATGACGCAAGCCTTTTTGTTTCTGAAAGAGTGGCAATTGACAGAGAATCAGTCGTCATTCTTGCCTTTGTTCTTTCCTTTTCCTTTGTCGTTTCCATGACCTTTACCCGGGTTGTCGTCACCATGGATACTGGCATTGCCTTTACCTTTGTCGTGTTTGCCAGAACAGTCGTCTGACTTAATTGATACGTTATCGCCATCAAGGCGCAAACAGTCTTCACTTAGCTCGAAATCATCACCTTTAATGGTGATATCAGCGTAAGCAGCAGGTGCCAGTGGCATTAGTACAGCAGCAAGTAAAAGTAGCTTTTTCATGTAACCCTCGTGTTTGCGTATTTATTGAACAAGGTAATTACAGCATAAACGAAATGACTACTTTTACCATTTCATGCCATTCTTGTATTTGAGCTTTTACCCGAGACCGAAGTCTTTCGGGCGCAGTTGAAACTCTTCTATCGAGCCAATCTCTAAGCCAAGATTGATTCGCGGCGCGTCTTCATGGGCGATGCCTTGTGAATGCATCACCAAACGATTAGCAGTACGAGGTTTAAGCTCATTGACCACAAAGCGAATCATATCGGTGCGGGTCAATTCTTTAAGCTCTTCCAACACTTTTTCACGCTGATTAAAGTCGGTGTCTTTGTTGCCAATTGCTACCCATAGGCGCTGCGCTCTTCCGCGCAATGTGGTGTCAGGCGTTGCAATCTGGTTCCATAATCCGCGCTTACTGCTGTGCCATTGGTATTCATTGAGCTCTAACAACACCATGTAGAACGCATTTAAAAACTCATCGATTGAGGTAACCAGTTCGGCTGGTGCAGCATTCGGTGACTGCACATAAAGCACAATCCCCGGATGACGGTTAAGCGGCATATTTCCCGTGCCAACCATGTAGCCTAACTGTTGTTTGGTTCGGATTTCATGGAAGAAGGTTGCCGACATTAAGTGATTAGCCAAGGAATAAAGCGCAATATTACGAGGCGAGATATCTTCACATTGATGATAAATCACCACTGCTGAGTCTTGCTGGTTACAGTTCACTTCGCGTTGGAAACTGCCGTTTTCACCCAGCATAACGAGTGGGCGAAGCGCTTCTTCGTAACGTTGTTCTTTCACGCGCAATGCGTCTTTTAATGTCGTTGCCATGTCATGAGCTTGCTGACGCTGCCAATCGCCATAAACGAACATCTCAACGTGTAGCTCAGCCAGAATCGATTCAACGAACACTGACAACTCATCCACTTCAATCTCTTCCAATGCTTCAACCAATGTTGCGAATGGCGGATTGTTTGGCTGGAGCAAGCCTGTTAGTGCATTAAAAAGCTGCGAAATCGGACGATCTTGTGATGAATTTCGCCAATTACGCAACAGTTGCTGCTTGATGGTCTCGAAGCGGGCTGGGCTGAACTCACGCGCTGCAAAGCGATGCAGAATCATTTCCAACAGTTGAGGTAGTTTCTGGCTAAAACCCGATAATGTCAGCGTGACGCCGCCTTGGTGAGCATACATGTTGTAACCCATGCCTGCGATTTCAGCTTGATACGTCTCTTTGGCTAGAGAATCGAGGAACATCTCAACACATAGTCGCGTTTTCACGATGTTTTTCGGTGATGCTACCGCGTGTGAACTGTCGATGGCGACGTAAACGACACCTTTTGGTACTCGGAATTCATCGTCTTGCAAATGCCATAATCGGAAGCCTTCTACATCTTCCACCAACTCCGGCAATGAGCCACCGTTTTCAAACGGTTTTGGATCGAGTTCGTAGCAAATGTATGGGTTCTTTTCTGGGAGAACGAATTGCCAACTTGGGTCGATTTGTTGATAGAAACGGCGCTGTTCTTCGCTGAACGGCGTTACCGAGTAAGGCGTGAAGTACCACTCTGCGGTTTGGTTGTATTCCAAGCCTTTTGCTATCAATGTAACGCGAACATTTTCAACCGAAAGATATTGGAGTAATGAGCGTTGAAGCGCTTCATCATAGCCTGCCATTTTGTAGTCACCATAAACCGTGTCTTCCGGTTGATAGTGCTGCATATTGATCACCAAATGGCTGACCAAATCCATTGGACGCGAGGGCTCTTGGAAGCGAAAAGCAGATTCCAACACCGCTTGTTTTTCCAAGTAGCGCCACTCATCCATACCATCTTGTTTGATCATGGAGAGATATTGGAATACCGCTTGAACGATGTCATCGATATGGTCCAAGCCGTTTGGCGTAAGGGTGCAACTTACGGTGAAGTCGCGGTAGTTACTGCCACTCGCACCGCCGCCTGCGGAGAGGGAAGTAATCCAGCCTTTCTCTTTGAGTTGAAGCATCAGACTGCCTTCACCCTCGTAACCCAACAAGTGAGCAAAGTAGGAGAGGGGCTTCACGCTATAGTGCGCGTCCATTCCCGGCATTGGGAACGTGAGGATCAGTTTACGGAACTCTTTGATTGGCTCGACTTGAACCAAGATGCCCGTGCTTTCTTCAGTGCCAATAGGGACATCGATCGACTTTCCGCGTAGTTGGTGGTTTGGAATGTCAGCAAACATGGTTTCTACCCACGTTTGCTGCTCATCAAGAGATTGCGGACCAAACAAAGTCAGCGTCATCAAATCAGCGGAATATTGTGAGTGGTGAAATTCAACAATTTCGTCTCGAATTGATTTGTCTTCGCGATCGCCAAGTGTATCTAAGTTACCGACAGAAAATTTTGAAAACGGGTGCTCTGGGTTGATGACTTCTTTGTTGACTTGATACAGACGGCGAGAATCGTCGTTCAGTTTGAGCTTGTATTCGGAATCGACCGCTTGGCGTTCTTTGTCTAACGCTTCTTCGTTAAACAGTGGTGCGGTAAAGAATTGGCTGAAGCGATCAAGCGCAGTTTCAAAAGCAGTTGGTGTGACATCGAAGAAGAAACAGGTGTGCTCGGTGCCCGTCCAAGCGTTGTTGGTGCCACCATGTTGACTAATATAACTTTGAAACTCGCCCACTTTAGGGTATTTTTCCGTACCCAAAAAAAGCATGTGTTCTAGATAGTGTGCCAGACCTTGGCGATCCATCGGATCATCGAAGTGTCCAACGTTTACTGCTAGGGCTGCTGCCGACTGTTGAGCCGTGTCGGAATGAATCAGCAACACGCGCAGGGCATTACTCAATGTAATGTAGCGGTATTGATTTGAATCGTTTGGACTTAGGTGCACGATGCGTCTCCAGATTTCGCATTACAGTAATTATGATCCCCGAGCGGGGAGGCGCAAAGTTTGCGCTTCGACAAATACTGCTTGCCGCATTTTTGTTATTCGTAAGAGTACTGCATAAGCCCATCAGCAAATTGCTATGGGGTTCGAGCTATTTGAAGGAATGCACTGAGTTCATAACTTCATCGTAGAATGTGATGAACTGAGTATATTCTTTTTAATAGATTGTTAAGAAAGTCGCTATCTTTAGCAAGCGAATTGGTATAATGAACCGATAATTATATCAGTATTTTTGTTTCGACATTATTAAAGTTAGCCCGCTATCCGTATAAAGATAGCAGTCAACCTTTTGGTAGCGTTAGCTATCCCTAGGAAATAACATGAAAATATTTATCTTGCGTCACGGTGAAGCAGAGCATTTTGCGAACACCGACGCAGAAAGACAACTGACCCCAAGAGGCAGAACTGAATCGGAAGCAGTTGCCCGAGCATGTAAAGAGCAAGGTTTTGCTCAATTCGACAAAGTACTGGTGAGCCCGTACATTCGAGCGCAGCAAACTTGGCAAGAAATCAGCGCACACTTTTCGGCTAAGAGCATCGAAACGTGTGAAGACATCACGCCTTACGGTCAATCCGACCAAGTGTTTGATTTCGCTAATGCGTTGATTGAAGTTGAGAAGCTTGAATCTCTTTTGCTTGTGTCGCACTTGCCGCTGGTGGGCTACCTTACCTCGGAATTTGTGAAAGACATGACGCCGCCAATGTTCCCGACATCTGGCTTGGTGTGCATCGAATTTGATCCGCAAACACAACGCGGTGAAGTGCTTTGGCATATCACGCCATAGAGCAAAACCTCTCGGGATGATGGCTCGAGAAAAACAAAAAGGCAGGGTTAACCTGCCTTTGTCGTTCTTGCTCGTTCGAGAAGTACTTCTCGAAGTCGGTGAGTTATTTTTCTGGAATGGACAGCAGCACCAGTAGGGCACCATCGCCGCCAAACTCTAGAGGCGCTTGGTGGAAAGCCATTACATCTGGGTGTTGAGCTAACCAAAGCGGCGCTTTCTGCTTCAGAATGTGCTTACCGATGCCGTGTTGTACACACGCACAGTGGATTTCGTTTTTCACACAGTATGCGATCATCGCACCGAGTTCTCGCTTGGCTTCTTGTTGTGTCATGCCGTGCATGTCTAGGAAGACGTCGGGCACGTACACGCCACGACGAAGACGTTTCACTTCATAAGTGGACACATCGTCACGCGCATAACGAGTTGGTCCCTCTTCATTAAGAAGCGGAACAAACTCATCAGAAAAGTAAAACTCAGAATCACTCGCTTCACGGTTTGAGCGTGTGATTTCTTTTTGTTTAGAATTTTTTTTTGGTTGCTGGATTATGGTATCCTGTCGCAACTTTTTTACGCCCTGTACTGCATCCTTAAACAAGGCGAAATCGTCATCGTGTTCGGTGTCTTTTTTGCTCATTAGGTAAACAATTTCATTTTTACAATTTATGGCAGTATTGTAGCGCTTTTCGGAGGCAATTTTGGATAAGATTTTTGTAGAAGAGGCGGTATCGGAGCTCCATACCCTTCAAGATATGATTCGTTGGACGGTAAGCCGCTTTAACGCCGCTAACTTGTTTTACGGTCATGGCACTGATAATGCGTGGGATGAAGCGGTTCAGCTTATCCTGCCAACATTATACTTGCCGATTGATGTGCCTCCGCACGTATTGAACTCTCGCCTTACGACAAGCGAGCGTCTGCGTATCGTTGAGCGCGTAGTAAAACGCATCAACGAGCGTACACCAACTGCATACCTAACGAGCAAAGCATGGTTCTGCGGTCTTGAGTTCTTCGTTGATGAGCGTGTTCTTGTGCCACGTTCTCCAATCGGCGAACTGATTCAAGCGGAATTCCAACCTTGGTTGGTGGAAGAGCCTACGCGCATCATGGACCTATGTACGGGTTCTGGTTGTATCGCGATTGCTTGTGCGCACGCTTTCCCTGAAGCAGAAGTTGACGCGATCGACATCTCTACAGACGCTCTACAAGTGGCTGAGCAAAACGTACAAGATCACGGCATGGAGCAACAAGTGTTCCCAATCCGCTCTGACTTGTTCCGCGATCTTCCAAAAGAGAAATACAATCTGATCGTGTCTAACCCACCTTACGTGGATGAAGAAGACATGAACAGCCTGCCAGATGAGTTCACGCACGAGCCTGAGCTAGGTCTAGCTGCTGGTACTGACGGTCTAAAACTGGTTCGTCGTATTCTTGCTAACGCACCAGACTACCTAACAGACGACGGTATTCTTGTGTGTGAAGTTGGTAACTCAATGGTTCACATGATGGAACAGTACCCACAAATTCCATTCACTTGGATTGAGTTCGAGAACGGCGGTCACGGCGTATTCATGCTAACGCGTGACCAATTGGTTGAGTGTGCAGAAGAGTTCAAACTGTACAAAGACTAAGTCTGTCGAAATAAACCATTCGAATAAACAATGAAAACACCGAGCCCAGTGCTCGGTGTTTTTTTATCCGCTTCGCACTGAGCTTGGAAAATTTCGGCTGTTTTGTTTTTTCCGCCAAATCGGGCTTTACATCAAAACGTAATACCGCCACTATGATTCCACGAAGAATTGAAAAGCAGTTGCGCTCATGGAGAGCGTGGCGACAAAAACTTGAGGAAGTAATGGCAGGAAACAGTATCGGACAACATTTCCGAGTAACGACATTCGGAGAAAGTCACGGTATCGCACTAGGATGTATCGTAGACGGATGCCCTCCAGGTTTGAAAATCACTGAGGCAGATCTGCAAACGGATCTCGACCGTCGCCGTCCTGGCACATCACGTTACACTACCCAACGTCGTGAACCGGACGAAGTAAAAATTCTTTCTGGCGTTTTTGAAGGTAAAACCACAGGTACTTCAATTGGTCTGATGATCGAGAACACAGACCAACGTTCTAAAGACTACTCAGACATCAAAGACAAGTTCCGTCCAGGACACGCTGATTACACTTACCACCAAAAATACGGTGTGCGCGACTATCGAGGTGGCGGCCGTTCGTCTGCTCGTGAAACGGCAATGCGTGTGGCGGCTGGTGCAATCGCTAAGAAATACCTAAAAGACGAGTTCGGTGTAGAAATCCGCGCTTACTTGTCGCAAATGGGTGACGTTTCAATCGATAAAGTGGATTGGAATGAAATCGAAAACAACGCGTTCTTCTGCCCAGATGCAGACAAAGTGGAAGCGTTTGATCAACTTATCCGTGATCTGAAAAAAGAAGGCGACTCTATCGGCGCTAAAATTCAGGTCGTGGCAACCAACGTGCCTGTTGGTCTTGGTGAGCCTGTATTTGATCGTTTGGATGCAGACATCGCGCACGCGTTAATGAGCATCAATGCAGTGAAAGGCGTGGAAATCGGTGACGGTTTTGATGTGGTAAACCAAAAAGGCAGCGAGCACCGTGATACGCTTTCACCAGAAGGCTTTGGTAGTAACCACGCGGGCGGCATTCTTGGCGGTATCTCTACTGGTCAAGAGATTGTTGCAAACATCGCGCTTAAGCCAACCTCAAGCATTACGGTGCCAGGTGAGACTATCACTAAAGAAGGTGAACCAACTCAGTTGATCACTAAAGGTCGTCATGACCCTTGTGTGGGTATCCGTGCGGTGCCTATCGCAGAAGCGATGCTTGCCATTGTCGTTATGGACCATTTGCTACGCCACCGTGGTCAAAACCATGGCGTACAAACCGAGACTCCAAAGATTTAAGTTTGAAGCTTAACCCGATAGAAACACAAAAGGCTGCTCAATGAGCAGCCTTTTTCATGTCTTTTAATAGGTTTCTATTTGAATTAGTGAATCGACCCTTCGGTTTCCAAGTGGAATGAAGGCAAGCGCCATTTAAAGCGTACTGCCGCCATACGCAACATGTAACCAGTAATCAGAGTCACAATCGTCGCGGTTACGTCCGGTACGTTGAACTCAAGTAACGCTAGGTACAAACCTGATGCGATAAGTGCTACAGAGGCGTAAAGCTCTTCATGCAGCACAAGCGGCGTTTGACGACAAATCAAATCACGTAGCAGACCACCAAATACGCCAGTTACAAGTGCTGACACCATACAAATGCCAGGGTGTAAGCCCATGCCAATCGCGACCTTGGTGCCGATGATGCTAAATACGATCAAGCCTAGCGCATCCAAACGAATGAACAGACCTTTCAGCTTGATTACCCACTTCGCCAAGCCAGTTGTCAGTACACCCGCAACGCATGTAATTGCTAAGAATTCAGGATTCTTTACCCAACCTAATGGGTAGTGACCTAGCAAAATGTCGCGTACTGTACCGCCGCCGATTGCCGTTGCACTGGCTACCAACATAACACCAAACCAATCCATTTTTCTTCGACCAGCACTCAATGCACCAGTCATGGCTTCAGCCGTGATACCAATGATATACAACACACTTAGCAGCATAAGGGGACACTCAAATAAAAGGGCTCTGTTATGTCCTTGAGGTTAAGGAAAACAGCAGCAAAACTTACCAACAAGATCTAAGCCTTGGGGATAGGCTTAAATCCAAAAAGAATCTCGCTTTAAGTAGCGTTGAAGTCGCCATCATTAAGCGTAAAAATAAGGCGTGAGTGTAGTGGGAAATGTGATCTGTGACGAATGAGAAATTGTATGGAGAAAGCGACTTTCAGATTAACTCAGCTAATAACCAAACATGTTGTGTGGCTTTACCTGTGTAAGAAAAACAGCGACAATGCGCACCGCATACCAATTTGAAGTACAGAATCGATGATGAATCACGAATATCAAGACCTTATCACCATCTTCAACGACACGTTTCTTGAGTCTTTTAATACCAAATTAGAACTTGGTGGTGATGAGCCTATCTACTTACCAGCTGACGAAGCGCACCCACATCATCGGATTATTTTTGCTCGTGGCTTTTACGCGTCAGCACTACACGAGATTGCCCATTGGTGTGTAGCAGGACCAGAGCGCCGCTTGCTAGAAGATTTTGGTTACTGGTACGAGCCAGATGGTCGTACAGCAGAGGTTCAAGCTGAGTTCGAAAAAGTTGAAGTTCGCCCCCAAGCTTATGAGTGGATTCTAGCGAAAAGTGCTGACTTCCCTTTTAACGTTAGTTGTGACAATCTACACGGCGATTTTGAACCAGATCGTCTTGGTTTTATGCACAAAGTGCACAATGAAGTAATGGGTATTTTAGAAAACGGTCTTCCGCATCGCGTACAAATGCTATCGGATGCCTTGCGTGCCTTTTACCAAACCAAGCCGCTGGAAACGTCTGACTTTATCGTTAAATAACCTCAGAGAAGCTCCATGATTATTGAATTTGAAGAAAAACTACTAGAACTGATTGATGCACGCATTGAAACCGCATCGGATGATGAATTGTTTGCTGGTGGTTATTTACGTGGTCACATTTCTCTGTCTGCGGCGGCGTGTGAAGAAGAAGGCATTAACGATGTGGCTGAGTTGAAATCTCGCATCGAAAACAGTCTTGAAGAAGCGCGTTCAGAATTAACACCAGCAGATCGCGTGATTGTTAACGACCTTTGGCAAGAGCTTCAAGCACAAGCTTAAGCCACCATCAGTTTTTATAAGCTTCGACAGGTTGCGCTAAACCTCTGGTTGAAGCAAAAAGAGTTGAATTAAACTCCTTCGAAATTTTCGAATCTCTCCTTAAAATTTTTGTGGTTGTAGCACACTCGTTCACCTCTTACTCTTGTTAGTACAAAACGTGAACAAAGGACTACAACCATGAAAATTATCGCATTCGGCGCTTCTACTAGCTCTACCTCTATCAATAAAACTCTCGCGACTTACGCTGCCAATCTTGTTGAAGGTGCAGACGTGCAAGTGTTAGATCTCAATAGCTACGATGTTCCTTTGTTCAGCGAAGACAAAGAGAAGGAAATTGGTCAGGCAGAGGGCGCAAAAGCGTTTCTTGCTGACATCGCAACAGCAGACGCTTTGGTGATTTCTTTTGCTGAGCATAATGGCTCTTACCCAGCAGCATATAAGAATTTATTCGATTGGGCGACACGCATCGAGCGTAACGTATTCCAAAATAAACCAGCGGTGTACTTAGCGACTTCACCAGGTCCTGGTGGTGCACAAACGGTACTCGCTGCGGCGACAGGCTCTGCACCTTACTTTGGGGCGGAAGTGAAAGCATCGCAATCTATTCCAAGCTTCTACGATAACTTTGATTTAGAAGCGGGCAAGTTCCGTAATGCGGAAGTTGCAGATCAAGTGAAAGCTGCAGTGGCGACATTGAATTAAGGTCTCTCTTTTGTGTCATTAACCGAGAGATTCCCGACTACACTCCTTCGTCGTTATTTGGAATGACGAGGGAGTCTTCGTTTAGAAGGTCGCTGAATGAATTGCTCCTGTTAGCTGTTAAAGTTAAAGACTTAAATTCGAACATTCCCTAGAAGGAAGATGATTGAGTAGGGGATCTTTTTTGTGTAATGAATCGAGAGATCCCCCAACTGCATTCGTTCGTCTTTAACAGGAATAGCAACAGACTTTTGCTTTCAGCGAAATACTAAAAGCAAATTACACCTCAGTAATTGCCTTCCCTTTACGTAGCTTTCTTACCCACATACGGCTAGGGTGCAGCTCAGTCAGGACATCAACAGGCAGTGGTAACGGATCGCCACAGATTTGTGATGCCAACACTTCTGCCATTAGAGGTGCTGAGCTCAAACCACGAGAGCCTAAACCTAGGAAACAGAATAGGTTAGGGAACTGGTGAATCGCGTCAACGTCTTGCTCTTGTTGATTTTGCAGATCCGCATATTGCGTTTTGATGGTTTCAAAGTCGCCTACGTTCCCTACAAACGGAAGGTGGTCACGGCTAACACAGCGAATACCTTGGCGCGACAAGTTACCAGAGGTATCCACCTCTTTCGTCCAAGTTTGGTTCGGCAGGCACTTCACCAATTTCTCAGCGTTGTCTTTTTGCGCATCCTCGTCAAACTCGTAATCGAGGTGGCTGCGGTCGTAGCTTGCACCGATGCACAAGTGCTGATTATTCGGGTTAACAGGTGTCATGTAACCGTCGTAACACAGTACCGTTTTCAGCTTGGACAAAGTTTCTGTCGCTGGTGCGTGGCTAACTTGACCTTTTACCTGACCCATTGGTAAATCAGCGGTTTGGCTTAGTGTTTGGAACTCACTGCCATTAGCAACCACTACAGTTGAATGTTCAAAGCTTTGACCGTTCGCTTTCAATATCCAAACCTTGCGCGATTCGTCCCAAGTGAGCGACTCGACTTGATGCTCGAACTTCGCTTCAAAAAGTTCTGTTTTATCCAATTGAGCTATCAAGCCTCGCGTGAGTTCAGCAGGGCATAACCAACCGCCAAGAGGATAGTGAACCGATGCCATATCAATCGGCAAGCCTATCTTCTCTGCGGTCTCTTCAGCAGATAGTTTATGAATTAACTCTGGTGTGAAATTGCCAGCAAGCATTTTCTCTAATTTATCTGCAGATTTGTCATCCCACATCAGCTGAGTAATGCCGCACCAATCGTGATCAAATTGGATATCTTGCGCTGCTTGGTCAACAAACTGACGGGCAAACAAAAAGCCCGGAGCGAATACACGAGAAACGCCTTTGTGTGGACCATTTAATAATGGGTACACTGCGCCTTGGCGGTTGCCTGATGCGCCTTCTGCAGGTTGAGCGTCTTTGCAGTAAAGCGTGATATTTTGACCGCGACGAATCAGCGTTTTAGCCAAAGCCGCGCTAGCGATACCGCCACCAATAATCGCGATGGAATCATGATTGGTCGAGGCAGTGCGGTTAAACCAAGGTAGGTGGTTTGAATGCGCTTCACGCTGCTCCATCGAACCTGCAATCATTTCACGTTTGGTGCCGAAGCCTTTGACTTTTTTCATTGCAAAGCCCGCTTCGTTTAAGCCGCGACGCACAAAACCCGCTGCCGTAAAGGTTGCGACCGTACAATCCTGTTTCGCCAATTTTGCCATGCCGTTGAATAGGTTTTGGTTCCACATTTCTGGGTTTTTGCTCGGTGCAAAACCATCTAAGAACCAAGCATCAATCAAGCCTTGCTTTGCATAAGGAACAAGCGGCATGCAGTCTTTGATATCGCCAAACCAAAGATCGAGTGTGATAGCGCCGTCTTCTAAAACAATGCGATGACACTCAGGCACTGCTGCTGGATAGTGCTGTTGCAGTTTTTCGGCAAACTCTGCCAATTCTGGCCATGATTGATGCGCTTTTTCTAAATCAGCTTTGCTTAGTGGGTACTTCTCAAAGCTAACAAAATGTAATTCTTTTAGGGTTGCCTCTGGATATTCGCGACGAAATTCGGTAAACCATTGCCACACGGCTAAGAAGTTCAACCCTGTGCCAAATCCGGTTTCACCAATAACAAAACGTCTTTGGTCAAATTCCTGCCATCTTTCTGGTAGATGATTTTGTTTGAGGAACACGTAACGCGTCTCTTCGAGACCGTTTACGTTGGAGAAATAAACATCATCAAATTGGTCAGAAACCGGTGTACCAGCTTCGTTCCAACCAAGTTCTGCGTTTTTAATCGAAGTCATAATGGTGCAAATATGTGATTTGGCGCGGTTAGAATTCGGCGATTGTACGAATTTCTGGGAAAGCTGACCACTTTTGTTGACTATCTTAGTTATTATCTAGCGGATTTTTGAATTATAGGAATGTCATAATGAAACGAGTCGTAATCACCGGTATGGGTATTGTTTCAAGTATCGGTAACAACGTCGAAGAAGTTCTAGCGTCTCTTAAAGCGGGCAAATCTGGCATCACTGCGTCTGAGCAGTTTAAAGAAAACGGTCTGCGTTCGCAGGTATGGGGTGATCTGAAAATCAACCCAGCAGAATTTATTGACCGTAAGCAGATGCGCTTTATGGGTGATGCGGCTGCTTATGCATACCTATCAATGCAGCAGGCAATTGAAGACGCTGGTCTATCTGAAGAACAAGTTTCAAACGATCGTACAGGTATCGTTGCTGGTTCTGGTGGTGCTTCTGCATTAAACCAAACAGTAGCAACTGACACGATGCGTGCAAAAGGCGTAAAACGCGTAGGTCCATACATGGTTCCACGTACTATGTCTTCAACAGTATCAGCGTGTCTTGCAACACCATTTAAGATTCGTGGCGTGAACTACTCAATGAGCTCAGCTTGTGCAACGTCTGCACACTGTATCGGTCACGCGATGGAGCTTATCCAACTTGGTAAACAAGACATCGTTTTTGCAGGTGGTGGTGAAGAGCTAGATTGGTCTCAAACTATGATGTTTGATGCGATGGGCGCACTATCAACTAAATACAACGAAACACCAGACAAAGCATCTCGTACTTACGATGCAGACCGTGACGGTTTCGTAATCTCTGGTGGCGGCGGCATGCTAGTTATCGAAGAACTAGAGCACGCTCTAGCTCGTGGCGCGAAAATCTACGGTGAGATCGTAGGTTACGGTGCGACTTCTGATGGCTACGACATGGTAGCACCATCAGGTGAAGGCGCCGTTCGTTGTATGAAGATGGCAATGCAAGATGTTGATGCTATCGACTACATCAATACCCACGGCACTTCTACTCCAGTAGGTGACGTGAAAGAGCTAGGCGCTATCCAAGAACTATTCGGTGATAACAGCCCAGCAATCTCTGCGACAAAAGCAATGACAGGTCACGCACTAGGTGCAGCTGGCGTTCACGAAGCGATTTACTCAACGCTAATGCTAGACAACAACTTCATTGCCCCAAGTGTGAACATCTCTAACTTGGATGAAGCAGCACAAGGTCTAGACATCGTAACGGAAGCTCGTGAAGCTGAGTTAACGACGGTTATGTCAAACAGCTTTGGTTTTGGTGGTACAAACGCGACATTGGTAATCAAAAAGTATCAAGCGTAAGCGACTCAAAGCTAACTGAATTTGTTGGTCGGAATGTCACTATGGTTTTCTCAAATGGCGTCAACGGACCGACAAACCAGTTTCCAGAGCTTGATCAGTCAAACTGATCGAACAGACGCAGACTCTATCCCAAGGAGAGCGGGATAGGATCCTTTTGTTCTGGAACTTTGCCCGGCTAATTTAGCCGGGCTTTTTCTTTTCTGAAACCTGTTTAGGAAAGTCACTTGGGTATAGTTGTTGAGATTTTTCAAGAAAAGGGCACAATCGCTTTAGCTTCGCATCTTGCGAATAAACGAACTCATACAAATGGATGTTAAACGCTGGCGCTATGAAAATTATTGTTGATGAAAATATGCCGTACGCTGAAGAGCTATTCAGCCAACTCGGTGAAGTGATTCTAAAACCTGGTCGTACACTAACCGCCGATGATTTAATCGATGTCGACGCGCTAATGATTCGCTCAGTTACCAAAGTAAACGCAGAACTGATCAGCAAAGCAAACAAGCTGAAGTTCGTTGGTACAGCAACGGCAGGTATGGATCATGTTGATCAAGCGCTATTGCAAGAGAAAGGTATTTTCTTCACCGCAGCACCTGGTTGTAACAAAGTTGGTGTTGCTGAGTACGCGTTCAGCGTCATGATGGTGCTAGCACAACAACAAGGCTTCTCAGTTTTCGATAAAACCGTTGGTATTATTGGCGCGGGTCAAGTCGGTAGCTACCTTGAAAAATGTTTGAAAGGCATGGGCATAAACGTGCTCATCAATGATCCATTTAAACAAGAAGAGGGTGATTCTCGCAGCTTCACTCCGCTAGCCGAGCTGATCGAACGTTCTGACATCATTACGCTGCATACGCCTATCACTAAAGATGGTCCACATCCAACGCATCACCTGATTGATGAGGTAGTGCTAAATGGTCTTCGTAGCGATCAAATTCTTATCAATGCCGCGCGCGGTCCGGTCGTTGACAACCAAGCGCTAAAGCAACGTTTACTGAGAAACGACGGCTTTACAGCGGCACTCGATGTGTTTGAGTTTGAACCAGAGGTTGATATGGAGCTTCTGCCTCTGCTAGCATTCGCAACCCCTCATGTTGCAGGCTATGGTCTGGAAGGGAAAGCTCGCGGTACAACAATGATTTTCAACAGCTACTGTGAGTTCTTAAATAACGAATTACGTGCGCATGCCAGCGATTTACTGCCAACCGCGCCTGTTCCTACTATGGTATTGGACAGAGCATGGGATGAAGCAACGCTGCACAACATCACGCAGTTAATCTATGATGTGCGTAAAGATGACGTTCTTTTCCGCCGCGAAATCAGTAAGCCAGGCTCTTTTGACCTGATGCGTAAAAACTACTGGGATCGCCGCGAGTACAGCGCTGTCACGCTAATGGGTAACGAAACATGCAATCTTGCACCATTAGCAGAACTAGGTTTTCAGGTTGAGGTAAGTCAATGAGCCAGCAATACAATGTTGCCGTATTAGGTGCGACCGGTGCGGTCGGTGAAACAATTTTGGAAGTGCTTCAAGAGCGCAAATTCCCGGTAGGTGAAATCTTCCTACTTGCGAGTGAGCGTAGTGAAGGCAAGACTTACCGCTTCAATGGTAAAACGGTACGTGTTCAAAACGTAGAAGAATTCGATTGGTCTCAAGCGCACATCGCACTGTTTTCTGCTGGTGGCGAACTGTCAGCAAAATGGGCACCAATTGCCGCTGATGAAGGCGTTATCGTTATCGATAACACGTCGAACTTCCGTTACGAATATGACATTCCTTTGGTTGTGCCAGAAGTAAACCCAGAAGCGATTGCAGAATTTCGTAACCGCAATATCATTGCAAACCCGAACTGTTCAACCATCCAAATGCTGGTGGCACTAAAACCAATTCATGATGCAGTGGGCATTGAACGTATTAACGTTTCAACTTACCAATCTGTATCGGGTGCAGGTAAAGCAGGTATTGATGAGCTAGCAGGTCAAACAGCGAAGCTACTAAATGGTCTACCTGCTGACAAGAAGCAATTCTCTCAACAGATCGCGTTTAACTGTATTCCACAAATCGACCAGATGATGGAAAACGGCTACACCAAAGAAGAAATGAAAATGGTGTGGGAAACGCAAAAGATCTTTAACGACCCATCAATCACAGTAAACCCAACTTGTGTACGCGTACCTGTATTCTATGGTCACGCAGAAGCGGTTCATATTGAGACTCGCTCACCAATCGATGCACAAGAAGTGATTAACTTACTTGAGCAAACAGATGGTATTGAAGTATTCCACGGTGAAGACTTCCCAACACAAGTTCGTGATGCGGGCGGCAAAGACCATGTAATGGTTGGTCGTATTCGTAACGATATCAGCCATCACAGTGGCGTGAACCTATGGGTTGTTGCCGATAATGTTCGTAAAGGCGCAGCAACCAACGCAGTTCAAATTGCAGAAGTTCTGATTCGCGATTACTACTAAGTCGACCACGTTAAGAACCTTAAAGCCTCGCACTATGCGAGGCTTTTTTGTTCGAATAGCGTAAAATTGTGTGAGATTAGTACGAATATGGTGAGAGCCACACATTTTTTACCCTCAAAGCTATAGTTTTGAGGGCTATATCCGATATATTTAACCGATCACTATTTCAAATTGTTACTAGCACCAAACTGAGCCTTCTATGCGTCAAAATTATAAGCGTTTGTTAGCAGCCCTTGTGCTGATGAGCGCGACTCAGACATCGTCATTGGTTCAAGCCGAAGGTATTCGTCTTGTAGGACCCTCTGGTGAAGTGCAAGCGTCTCCGAGCTTTGCTGAGGAGATTGAACGAGCGTTGCCCGCTCCACCTAAAAATGACCAACCGTCGCGCTTCTTTGGCCCGACAGGTCAAAATGAGACTTTATGGTCGATCGCTTCTCAATTGCGACCTTCTCGAAATGTTTCCGTACAACAAACGCTGCTCGCCATCTATAGAATCAACCCTCAAGCGTTTGATAAACAGAATATCCACGAACTGATTCCTGGTAGTCGATTACGTGTCCCTTCTCTGGAGCAAGTGCAAAGCGCAACAACTGCGCAAGCTGTTGCCATTATGAAAGCGCATGAAGCTCGACTCACTCAGCCAAAAGCAACGCCTACTCAACCTGTAAAACCGAAAGTTGAGCCGCCAAAACCAGTGGTTGAAACCGCAAAGCCTGATCCAAAACCAGAGGCTGCGAAACCAGAAGCTCCGAAACCAGAGCTGGTAAAAGTGGTAAAACCTGAGACGCCAGTGCCTGCAGTGACCACCTCACCAGAAGGCGAGAAGCAAGTCAGTGCGCTGAAAGACAAGCTGCAAGGCTCGCAAAGTGAATTGGAGTCTTTGGAAGAGAAGAATCATCGCCTGCGTTTGATGCTTTCTGAAGTACAAAGCGAAGTTGAAACGCTGAAAACATCGTTGAATGACGAAGAGCGTATTCGCTCAGAAGTTGAAAAATTGTTAGCTGAAGAGCGTCAGCGTGTTGCCGAGCAACAGCGTATGCAGCCAAGTACGATGGATAAAATTCTATCGAATGGCTGGCTTGTTGGTCTTGCTGCGTTGATTCCGGGTGCGTTAATCGCCTTGTTAGTCGTGATGATGCTTGGTCGTCGCTCGAAAGCGAAAGAGGAAGAAGCGGCTGCGCAAGAGCAGCAAAGTACAGATCCTCTTGCTGCGCCAATTGGTTTAGCAGCTGCAGATGAATTAGACGAAGAGCTGAGCCTTGATGACGACTTGTTCGGAGATGATGACGAAGCTGAAAACCTATTCGAACAAGAAGAACAGCAAACTGAAGAAGAGGATGTCTTCGGGAACCTTGATGATGACGAGCTTGACTTCAATCTTGAAGGTGATGATGGCGAGGACCCATTTGCTGGCATCGGTGACGATGGCGATTTAGACGTTGGCTTTGATGAATTTGATTCCTCTAGCAATGGCATCAAGGTTAATGGCGAAGAAAAAGCCCTGGGTCTTGAAGAAATGGAGCGCGCCTTGGATGAGGTGGCACCTGAACTTGAAGTGCTAGATGACGATGATGCTGGCTTCGATCTTTCTGACGAAGATGGTTCTGATGCCATGTCTGATGATGCTTTTGCTGAATTACTCGCAGCTGATGAACCGGCAGAAGAGCTGCAAACAGATGGCGTAGACCAAGCAATGTTGGACGACTTGTTTGCTGACCTAGATGGTGATGATCTCAATCTGGACGTTGAAGAAGATAAGCCAGCTGTAACAGAGAACGCATTTTCAGCTGGTGAAGCAACGGACGATGACATCGATAAACTGCTAGCACAATACGAGCAACCAACATCAAGCGAATCAGATGATGATGTATTTGATGAACTTGAGGCGCTTTCCGGTCTAACAGAAAACGACTCAAGTGAAGATGACGCATCGGCGCTTCTTGATGAGTTGATCGGCGAAGATGATGGTGAGTCCCTTAACGAGCTTGACCCTCTTGAAGAGCTAGAGGATATCGCGGGCTTGAGCGAAGAGCCTGCGATCGACGAAGACAGTACCGATTTACTCGATGAGTTGATTGGCTTTGATGATGAGGACTCATCCGACGATGACTTTGATCCGCTTGATGAGCTAGAAAAGCTATCAGGTTTCGAGAATGACGATGCTCTGGCAGACATTGATGAAAATAGCGTTGATTTGTTGGACGAGCTGTTAGATGACGATAACGAAGAATCGCACAGTGAACCGAACAGTGAAATTGACCCATTTGATGATCTAATTCGTGAAGATGACGAACCAGAGAACATTCAAGATGATGAAGACCTGCTTGCCTCGCTTGGTTTTGATGATTTAGAGCCTGTAGAAGAGGAAGCGTTAACTTCGACTCCTCAACCTACTGCTGGCGTCGAATCAACATTAGATTTAGAAGATGAAAAAGCGGCACTTGGATTAGATTCCGGTTTGGATATTGATGCGCTGCTTAATGACAACCAACCAGAGGCTGAAAGTCAGCCTCAGACTGAGCCTCTCAGTACAGAAGCTGAAGCCGAGCAGTCTGAATCCGATGTTAATTTCAACAGCAATGATTTCTTTGGTGACCTAGAAGATGCTTCACCAAAGCATGACCCGTTAATGACGGAGCTGGATGATCTCTTCGATACCGACAGCGAAGCTCTAAAACCTGCAGAGCAAGAAGGTGCGGACTTTGCTGCAGAGCTTGACGCATTGATTGGCGGTGAAACGGAATTTGCGGATGAGGCGGAGCTTGAATCCGAGCCAGAAACATCAGTTGAAGAACTAGCAGTGATGGAAGAATCTGTTGAGCAGCTTGATACAGCAGAGCTTCAATCAGACAACGTGCCACAAGTGAACCAAGCTGAAAGTGAATCTATTGCAACTTCTGATATTGAAGAAGAGCCTGCTTTCACTCCGACACCGAACACTGTTGAAAATGAATTTGGTATTCCTCAAGAGGAAGATTGGCTAGTTGATGATATTGAGCCAGAGGGCAAAACAGAGCAAGAGCCAGTTGCAGCTAACTCAACTGCATCTAATATCGATGAAGAAGAGTTCAACCTAGACGATTTAGAACTTCCTGAATTCAGCGAAGAAGATGCGCTAGCGTCAATGGCAGAAGAGCCAGAGTTAGCGGAATCGGAAATGGTTGAGCCTGAAGCGCCAGTTGCGGACGCAGAAGAAGAGTTCAACCTCGACGACTTAGAGCTTCCTGAATTCAGCGAAGAAGATGCGCTAGCGTCAATGGCAGAGGAGCCAGCGCTAACAGAATCGGAAACAGCCGATGTTGAAGCGCCAGTTGCGGACGCGGAAGAAGAGTTCAACTTTGATGAATTAGAGCTTCCTGAGTTCAGCGAAGAAGATGCGCTAGCATCAATGGCAGAAGAGCCTGCGCTAACAGAATCGGAAATGGCTGAGCCTGAAGCACCAGTTGCGGACGCAGAAGAAGAGTTCAACCTCGACGACTTAGAACTTCCTGAATTCAGCGAAGAAGATGCGCTAGCGTCAATGGCAGAAGAGCCAGCGCTAACAGAATCGGAAACAGCCGATCTTGAAGCGCCAGTTGCGGACGCAGAAGAAGAGTTCAACCTCGACGACTTAGAGCTTCCTGAATTCAGCGAAGAAGATGCGCTAGCGTCAACGGCAGAAGAGCCAGCGTTAGCGGAATCGGAAATGGCTGAGCCTGAAGCACCAGTTGTGGAAGCAGAAGAAGAGTTCAACTTCGACGACTTAGAGCTTCCTGAGTTCAGCGAAGAAGATGAGCTAGCGTCAATGGCAGAGGAGCCAGCGCTAACAGAATCGGAAACAGCCGATGTTGAAGCACCAGTTGCGGAAGCAGAAGAAGAGTTCAACTTTGATGAATTAGAGCTTCCTGAGTTCAGTGAAGAAGATGCGTTAGCGTCAATGGCAGAGGAGCCAGCGCTAACAGAATCGGAAACAACCGATCTTGAAGCGCCAGTTGCGGAAGCAGAAGAAGAGTTCAACTTCGACGACTTAGAGCTTCCTGAATTCAGCGAAGAAGATGCGCTAGCGTCAATGGCAGAGGAGCCAGCGCTAACAGAATCGGAAACAGCCGATCTTGAAGCGTCAGTTGCGGAAGCAGAAGAAGAGTTCAACTTTGACGACTTAGAGCTTCCTGAATTCAGCGAAGAAGATGCGCTAGCGTCAATGGCAGAGGAGCCAGCGCTAACAGAATCGGAAACAGCCGATCTTGAAGCGCCAGTTGCGGAAGCAGAAGAAGAGTTCAACTTCGACGACTTAGAGCTTCCTGAATTCAGCGAAGAAGATGCGCTAGCATCAATGGCAGAAGAACCATCAACTGCTGAATCTGACACTATTAGTCCAGAAGCATCGAATGAGCGCTTAGAAACGCCTCAGCCAGTGTTGCAAGCTGATAATGACCACGATGCTTTGTTCGAAGTCTTTGCGCAACCAGAAGCTTTCAGTGCCGATGTGGAGCCAGAAGCGAACAATGCCTTTGAGTCAGAGTTAAATGACTTCGAAGAATCAGCGATGGCGAACCTGTTATCGGAAAATGCTGAATCTGAGGTCTTTGATGGCAAGCTAGATAGTGACACGATTGCAAGCGCTGGTATGGACTTCGAGACTATGCTGGATGTTGGTGATGACTGGGACGGCTTTAAACTGTCGCCAGAAAGCACTTCATCAGCAACAGAGGTACCAGAAGATCAGCGTGAAGTATGGAGTTCGTCTGACGCGTTAGCACAGCCAGAAATCGCGCAAGAAAACTGGGGTGAGCAAGAAGACTTAACGGACTTTGATCCTAAGAAGAATCAATTCATGACGATTGATGAGTTGATGGCGCAAGTGGATAAAGACGGTGGCGAGTTTGAAGAGCAAGATCTCAAACTCGATGTGGGTCTGAACGAATTTCCTGACGTGATTGGTGATATTGGCGATGTCGATGTAGATACCAATGCAGAAGCTGCAGGTAAGCTGGATCTCGCAAAAATCTACCTTGAGATGAACGAGCCTCAAGGCGCGATTAAGTTGCTAGAAGAAGCGATTGTCTACGGAGAAGATGATATTCGCCGAGAGGCTAAAAACCTCATCGATACGATTAACGGTAGGTAACTAAAAGGGCAGCAAACGCTGCCCTTTTTGTATCTGGAAGGACTTACGTATATACTTCCCGCCCCATTTTAGAGTTCGAAGGTTAAAATGAGAATCGCATTAGGTATCGAATACAACGGTACAAACTACTTTGGCTGGCAACGTCAAAGAGAAGTGAAAAGCGTCCAAGAAGAGCTAGAAAAAGCATTGTCTGTGGTAGCGAATCACCCTGTTGAAGTTCAGTGTGCAGGTCGTACAGACGCTGGTGTGCATGGCACTGGTCAGGTTGTTCACTTTGACACCAACGTGAGTCGTAAAATGGTGGCTTGGACTATGGGTGCAAATGCAAACATGCCAAGTGATATCGCTGTCCGCTGGGCAGTGGAAGTGAACGATGACTTTCATGCTCGATTCTCTGCAACTGCGCGTCGTTATCGCTACATCATCTTCAATCATGCACTGCGTCCAGGTATTTTGAATTCTGGGGTGAGCCACTACCATGGTGAACTCGACGAGAAGAAAATGCATGAAGCAGGGCAGTATCTATTGGGTGAGAACGACTTTAGCTCATTCCGTGCTGCGCATTGCCAATCATTGAGCCCATTCCGTAACTTGATGCACCTTAACGTAACTCGTCATGGTGACTACATCGTGATTGATATCAAAGCCAATGCATTTGTTCATCATATGGTGCGCAACATCACCGGTAGCTTGATCAAAGTGGGTCGTGGTGAAGAAAAACCAGAATGGATAAAATGGCTACTAGAAGCGAAAGACCGCAAATTAGCAGGCGCGACCGCCAAAGCTGAAGGCTTATATCTGGTGGATGTGGACTACCCAGAAGAGTTTGGATTGCCACGTGTGCCGATCGGTCCGTTGTTTTTGCCAGATAATTTGAACTAAATTTGCGATTTTGTTTCAAAATATCGCTACTTTAGGCTGGATACGTGCTGAAACTGTGCGTTATTAATGATATCAAAAATAGGTACAACCAGTTTTTTATCTACAGTCGCGGCAAGATATGTTTTAATCCATCCGCAATATTCCCGAATTTATATCTTTCGCAATGAAGCGGAAGAGTTGAGAGAAAAGGTCTTCCATGAGTTGGCTTGAAAAGATTTTAGAGAAAAGCAACCTAGTAAGTTCACGTAAAGCTTCTATTCCTGAAGGCGTGTGGACCAAATGTACTTCTTGTGAGCAGGTTTTATACCACGCTGAGCTTGAGCGTAACCTAGAAGTTTGTCCTAAGTGTAACCATCACATGCGTATGAAAGCGCGCCGTCGTCTAGAAACATTCCTAGATGAAGGTAACCGTGTGGAACTTGGTACTGAGCTTGAGCCGCAAGATAAACTGAAGTTTAAAGATTCTAAACGCTACAAAGAGCGTATCTCCGCTGCACAAAAGAGTAGTGGTGAGAAAGATGCACTGATCGTAATGCAAGGTGAATTGTTGGGCATGCCACTAGTGGCGTGTGCTTTTGAGTTCTCTTTCATGGGCGGTTCAATGGGCTCTGTTGTTGGTGCGCGCTTTGTAAAAGCAGTAGAAGCAGCAATTGAAAACAACTGTGCACTTGTTTGTTTCTCAGCAAGTGGTGGTGCGCGTATGCAGGAGGCGTTGATGTCTCTAATGCAAATGGCGAAAACCAGTGCGGCACTTGAGCGTCTTTCTGAAAAAGGCTTGCCATTCATCTCTGTACTGACTGACCCAACAATGGGCGGTGTATCAGCAAGTTTGGCAATGCTAGGTGACATCAACATTGGTGAACCTAAAGCACTTATCGGCTTTGCTGGTCGCCGTGTAATTGAACAGACAGTACGTGAAGATCTTCCTGAAGGCTTCCAACGTAGCGAGTTCCTTCTTGAGCACGGTGCGATCGATATGATCGTTGACCGTCGTGAAATGCGTCAGCGTGTGGGTGGTCTAGTAGCTAAGCTAACTAACCACAAGTCTCCTATGGTGGTTTCGGTTAACGAATCTCCAAATGAAGAGCCATATTCTGTACCAGAAGCGGACGAAAAAGGGTAAAGTATCAACTAACATAAAAACCAAAGAAATTAATGGTTAAAGTTAGATGACCCAAAACTCTATTCCTCAAGCCACATCTCCTCTAACGATGTGGCTTGATTATTTAACAAATCTCCACACTTCAGCGATTGACCTTGGCTTAGACCGCGTTCAAGCGGTAGCGCAAAAGGCTAACCTTACCAAACCAGCTCCTACTGTGATTACTGTTGCCGGCACCAATGGCAAGGGCTCAACATGTGCGTTGATGGAAGCCATTCTATTAGATGCCGGTTATTCTGTCGGTGTTTACAGTTCACCACACCTGATTCGCTACAATGAGCGAGTACGTATCAATGGCGTCGATGCAGAAGATAGCAAACACTGTGAGGCGTTCGATTACATCGAAAAACAGCGCGGCGAGATAAGCCTAAGTTTGTTTGAATTTGGTACGTTAGCGGCACTTCGTATTTTCCAAGTTGAGAAAGTGGATGTGGTCCTGTTAGAAGTTGGCCTAGGTGGACGCTTGGACGCGACTAATGTGGTTGACCATGACGTGTCTGTGATCACTAGCTTGGCTATCGACCATGTTGATTGGCTGGGCGATGACATCAATGTGATTGGCTTCGAGAAAGCCGGTATTTACCGTGCGGGCAAGCCTGCAATTTGTGGTCAGCCAACACCGCCGGCGACGGTTGCTGCCCATGCTGATGATATTCAAGCTGAGTTTTTCCAAGTCGGTATTCAATTTGATTACCAGGTAACTGAGAAAGGTTGGAAGTGGAGCAGTGGCGCATTTGATTTAGAAGATCTGCCATTGCCATCTCTACCGTTACCGAATGCAGCAACAGCGTTAATGGCTCTCGGCGCGTCAGAATTGCAAATCACTGACATTAATATCGTTAATGGCTTGAATAATGCTCGCTTGGCTGGCCGAATGCAGGTTTTGCAAACGGGTCCGGAAATCGTCCTTGATGTTGCACACAACCCTCATTCAGCTGAATACTTGGTTGAGAAGGTGAAACGTCAATATGCGGATAAGAACATCCACGTTGTGGTTGCTATGCTGCACGATAAAGACATCAAAGCAACAATCGAAGCATTAACTCCAATTGCAACGCAATGGTATCCAGCATCGCTGACAGGTCCACGAGCAGCGACAGCAGATGAACTGTGCCAATACTTACCTCAAGGTCAAGTTGAGTTCCAAGCTCCAGTAGAGGCGTTTGAGAGCGCGAAGACTCACGCAGCTCACGACGATGTCATTTTGGTGGTTGGTTCCTTCCATACTGTGGGCGAGGTGTTGGAGCATTGGCAATCAAATAATGAGTAATCAAAGGTAATTTGATGGCAAGTAAATTCCAAAGTCGTTTAGTCGGCACCATCATTCTAGTAGCGGTGGGGGTCATTGTGCTCCCTGACGTCCTAGATGGTAAGAAACTGCACTACAAAGAAGAGTTTGCCAGCATTCCTATCAAACCAGAACTTGATAGCGATGTGGAAAACTTTGAAATCTTGGAACCTGAAGAAGACAACGTTTCGTTACCAGAATCTCCGGTAACTGCGACGGTGGATGAATCTGAAGTGTCTCCAGTTGACGTTTCTGTACCAAAAACAGAGCCTGCTACTCAACCTGAACACGCGAACAAGCAGCCTGAAAAGGTAGAGGTCGCTGTTCGTCCGGTTGAAGAAAAAAATCAATATGAGGATTCGGCTTGGATCATTCAATTGATGGCACTGAAAAATCATGAGAATGCAGTTGCATTGGTAGAGGATTTACAGAAGCGCGGGTATCAAGCTCATGTAAAAAAAGAGAATACCTTTACTCGAGTAATTGTTGGTCCTGATGTATCAAAAAGTAAACTTGAACGACAGGTCAAGGAATTACAAAAAATTACAGGCTCAAAAGGTCAATTGCTTAAATTTAAGCCATTAAATCCATAAGAAAACGTTTGCGTCAGCATTTTTTCTGTTAAAATGCGCGCCAACTTAAGATGAAGAAAACATGAATTGGTTAGATTTTGTCATTTTAGGTGTGATCGGATTTTCAGCTCTGATCAGTTTAGTTCGCGGTTTTGCTAAAGAAGCTTTGTCTTTGGTGATTTGGTTCGGAGCATTTTTTATCTCCAGTAACTACTACGCCAAATTGGCGGTGTACTTCACCAACATCGAAGATGAAATGTTTCGAAACGGAGCCGCAATTGCGGCGTTATTCGTCGCAACCCTAGTGGTTGGTGCAGTGGTGAATTACGTCATTGGTCAACTGGTACAAAAAACAGGGCTATCAGGAACCGATCGAATTCTCGGTGTGGTGTTTGGTGGTTTACGCGGAGTACTGATTGTTTCTGCGGTGCTGTTTTTTATGGATGCGTTTACTGCATTCCCAAGCTCGGATTGGTGGAAAGAGTCACAGTTGGTCCCTGAGTTCAGCCGTATCATCGCCCCATTCTTCGAGCATTTAAAAGCAACATCAAGTTTTCTGTCTGGCACTATCTAGTAGTGCCAGCTACTGTCGCAAATCGAGGATTAGGACATGTGTGGTATTGTTGGAATCGTGGGCACAACGCCTGTAAACCAGTCTATTTATGACGCGTTAACGGTGTTACAGCATCGTGGCCAAGATGCCGCTGGTATTTGTACCATAGAAAGCAATCGTTTTCGTCTGCGCAAGGCGAACGGTTTAGTGAAGGATGTGTTCGAAGCAAGACACATGCAACGCTTGCAAGGTGAGGTGGGTATTGGTCATGTTCGTTACCCTACTGCAGGTAGCTCAAGCGCCTCAGAAGCTCAACCTTTCTACGTAAACTCTCCTTTCGGTATTACACTTGCCCACAACGGTAACCTGACAAACGCTCATGAAGTTCGTCAGAAACTGTTTGAAAAAGACCGCCGCCATATCAACACCACTTCAGACTCAGAAGTGTTACTTAATGTACTGGCTCATGAAATTGACACCGTTAAAGGTAACGTGACTTCTGAAGACGTGTTCCGCGCGGTGACTAATGTGCATCGCACTATTCGCGGTGCATACGCAGTAACAGCGATGATCATTGGTCACGGTATGATTGCATTTCGTGACCCTCACGGCATTCGTCCTCTTTGTCTTGGCAAGCGAGAAGTAAACGGCAGAACAGAGTATATGGTGGCGTCAGAATCTGTCGCATTGGATGCTGTTGGCTTCGATTTTGTTCGCGACGTGGCGCCTGGTGAGGCAATTTACGCGACATTTGACGGTGAGCTATACACTAAGCAGTGTGCTGACAACCCTAAGCTGAACCCATGTATTTTTGAGTTCGTTTACTTTGCTCGTCCAGATTCATTCATCGATAAGATTTCAGTGTACAGTGCTCGTGTTGAAATGGGTAAGAAGCTCGGTGAGCGTATCAGCGAAGACTACGCAGATTTAGACATCGACGTGGTTATTCCTATTCCAGAAACGTCTTGCGATATCGCACTGCAAATTGCTCAAGCGATTGATAAGCCATACCGCCAAGGTTTTGTGAAAAACCGTTACGTAGGTCGTACCTTTATCATGCCGGGACAACAGCAACGTAAGAAGTCGGTACGTCGCAAGCTCAATGCGATCCGCTCCGAGTTCAAGGGCAAAAATGTCCTGCTAGTCGATGACTCTATCGTACGTGGTACGACTTCAGAGCAGATCATTGAGATGGCTCGTGATTCCGGTGCGAACAAAGTGTTTATGGTTTCTGCCGCGCCAGAAGTTCGTTTCCCGAATGTTTACGGTATCGACATGCCAAGCGCAACAGAACTGATTGCTCATGGACGCGATAACGAGACCATCTGCAAGCAAATCGGTGCGGATGCTCTGATTTATCAACGTCTCGATGATTTAGTCGAGGCAGTTGGTCTTGGTAACCAAGACATCACTACGTTTGATACATCCGTATTTAACGGTGAGTACGTGACGGGTGATATTGACCAGCAATATCTGGATTTCCTTGATGGTCTGCGCAACGATGATGCGAAAACACAGCGCGAAATCCAGCAAGACCTAGCAAACTTAGAGTTGCACAACGAAGGCGCTTAAATCGCATTTCTCAAGAGATAAAAAAACCAGAGCTTCGGCTCTGGTTTTTGTTTTCTATCGGCTTATGTTTTTAGCTTAGTGAATGTTGTAAGCAATCACGAAGTCGATGAATAAGCGTACCTTTTCAGGTAAGTGGTCTTTGTGGTTGTACAGCATGTAGATGTCACGCGGGTTTGCGCTCCAATCTGGTAGTACGCGCACAAGATCGCCGCTTTCGATGTACTCTTTGATCATCACGTCAGGCATCAAAGTAATGCCTAAACCTTCTGAACAAGAGCTACGAACCACGTTGAGTGCGTTTGCTTGAAAACGACCGCGCTCTACGTTCACCACAGACTCTCCTTTGCTGTTAATCAGTGTCCACTTGATAAGCGGTGAGCCTTTTAGCAAAGAGTGGTTAGAAAGCTCCTCAGCGTGATTTGGAGCTGGGTTCGCCGTTAAGTAGTCAGGGCTTGCAACCAAAATATCTTTTACTTCACCAATTTTGCGTGCAATCAGACTTGAATCACGTTGCGGACCAACACGGAAGATTACGTCCCATTCGGTCGGATCAAGTTGATCCGCATTGCTTTCCGTCGTCAACTCAATGTTGATATCTGGGTACTGCTTCATGAACGAATTGAACATTGGCATCATCATGCGCTTCGTCAGATTGTACGGCGCAGAAATTTTGATTTTGCCCGATGCACCGCGGCAGTCATCCGTAATTTCCTCAGCTGTCGAGGTTAGGCGTTGCAGCAGAGGTGAGCATTCATGGTAAAAGCGTTCTCCAGCTTCAGTGAGAGAAAGCTTACGCGCATGACGGTTCAGCAATCGAAGATTGACAGAGTCTTCTAGCGCTTGAATGCGTCGGGTGATGGTTGCCACCGGAATCATGGTTTTTCGCGAAGTTGCGGTATAGCTCCCATTTTCGACAACCAATCGAAACAGGTTTAGATCATCTAATTTCATATTTCCAGACACATTAAATTACCGTTTATGGCTAATTTATAATTAACTTTGTGATCAAAGTTTGCTTTAAGTCAACATGTTGCACCATTTGAACACAGCAGGACGCTCTTAGTAAATACTGATAAACCATGGAATATTTGTATAAACGTCAATTTAAGGCTACGGTTTATAACAAGGTGAAAGGGCCTGACGTCTTGCTGCACAACGTTTTGTAAGATGTGAATACAACAAAAATAATAACGTATAAATTTGTTTTTTGACTGAGCTTTGTGAGGTGCAAAGGTATGTTTAAGACTCACGGTCAAACGGCAATGGTCTCGGCGCAGGAAGTGGTCAACCACAAGCTCATCATGTTGGTGGACGATGACCCCATATTTCGTAGAGTAACTAGTGCCTATTTAGAAAGTCAGGGTTACAAGGTAGTAGAAGCTGAAAACGGTTTAGAAGCACTGCAGCAATTGCGTGAGTGCGAGCCTGACCTTGTCTTATGCGACTTATCCATGCCCGTTTTAGACGGAATCGAGTTTGTGGAGGAAGTAAGCCTAGAATATCCATCGATGCCATTGATCGTGGTGTCAGGTACAGACGAAATGTCTGACGTGGCAAAAGCGCTTCGATTTGGTATCAAAGACTTCCTACCAAAACCTATTGGAAACTATCACCATCTCTCTCAAGCGATTGACAATACGCTGGAAGATTCGGACTGCCACTTTGCTGAACAACGAGATTTTTCGAGCCAGTGGTTCCGAGTTGATGATGGTGGAGAGATGCCAGATGACCAAGAGCTTCATTGGCATCTTGAGTATCTACAGCAAAACCCGAATGCAGCGCGTGATTTGTTGCACGCTCTATTGCCTGAGAAAGACACCTCTCAGGGAGATTGGAAGTGCTCGTACCGATTACTGCAATCGACAGACGTGATGCCATTGGTGTTTGACTACCGATGGTTAATGAACGGGCAATTTGCTTTCTACCTTGTGGATTCGGCTTCACTACAGCAAGACGGCGTAGCAACCACATTACTGGTGAGAGCTCTGTTTGATGATTATCTACGCAACTTAAAAAGCTTTAGTGCCGATCTTAAAGACATGGTTGAGATCATTGAAAAGGGCATACAATGTTCAGAGTGTGCAGGTGCAGTAAATGCAGTGTTCGGCGTGGCTGATTTAGCATCATCGTCAGTCTCTATATTGCCGGCAGGTCTGGACAGTCAGTGGTCTGATGGACATGTTAATCAACACATCGCGGCCGGCAATCGTCTTGGTGATGGTAGTATGAAGAATTTTATTACCCGCGAACTTCCAATTACCACAGGTGGGCAGCTTTCAATTGGCTGCTTAGGAACCTCAAACTTTAGCCTAAACATTGTACGATTGAATCGTTTAATGTAATGAATTCAGAAATTCACGAGCAGCACTCATGTGCTGCTTTTTTTATTGTTTAAAATCCTATATCTTATTAATAATCATTCTCACAATAGCCTTACTTTTTGTTGGTGTTTAGCGTTTGCTGTTTAAGGTATAGTCAGCGCTTAAAACAATAATGACCCATTTGCGTAACGATAATTTAACGATATGTGATTGGGAGAAAGCTAAGTCAACAAGTGAGAAGAAGCATCATGGCAGACAAAGATTTTAAAGAGCCTTATAATATTTTTTACTTTTTAGGTTTCATTGCAGTTCTTTTGATCCCAACTTTACCTGCAACGCTAACCTGGATTCGCGTACTGAACGGTTACGCAGGTTTTTAATTAAACGATTGTTTTTCGGAGTCCACCATTCGTATTAAGCGTTACTTTTTCAATATTGCTGGTGGACTCTGCATGATACTTGGCATTGCTGGTATCGTCCTTCCATTACTTCCCACCACACCTTTTATTCTATTAGCCAGCGCCTGTTTTATGCGTGGTAGTCCTGCTTTTCATCGTTGGCTGCATGAGCATAAAACGTTCGGACCTATGTTAGAAAACTGGCACAAACACCGAGCGGTTACACGAAAAGTGAAGCAGCGTGGTGCTGTATTTATCGTGCTCAGTTTTACCGTATCTATTCTGGTTGCTCCCATTGTCTGGGTAAAAATTGCGCTTTTAGTGATGCTAATCGTTTTACTGAGCTGGTTTATGCGTCTACCTGTGACTGAGCTGGTTGCTGACCGAGAAGAAAATCACTAAGATTGTAGAGAATAGTGTGCCCGCTCTTCGAGTGGGCGTTTGTATTTTCAGCGCCTGTAACTTTTAAAATAATGAGTACGTCGCGCTGAAAACCTATTGTTTATTGCCCTCATATATACTGCGATAAGAACAGAGGGTGATGAGCCAATCTAAGTAAATCGGTATTATGACTACAGAAACAATTTCGCTGATCAAATCTAGCATCAAAAGCATCCAAGATTACCCAAAACCAGGCATTCTTTTCCGCGACGTAACTAGCCTACTGGAAGACGCAAAAGCGTACCAAGCAACGATTAACCTATTAGTTGAACGTTACAAAGACATGGGCTTCACGAAAGTGGTCGGCACAGAAGCTCGTGGTTTCCTATTTGGTGCGCCTCTAGCACTTGAACTGGGTGTGGGTTTTGTCCCTGTGCGTAAGCCAGGCAAACTACCTCGTCCTACTGTGGCTCAATCTTATGAGCTTGAGTACGGTGTGGATACGCTAGAGATTCATACTGATGCAATCGTAGAAGGCGATAAAGTATTGGTTGTTGACGATCTGCTAGCGACTGGCGGTACAATCGAAGCAACAACAAAACTGATCCGTCAGCTTGGCGGTGAATTAGAGCACGCTGCGTTCGTTATTAACCTACCAGAAATTGGTGGTGATAAGCGCCTAGAAGGTCTAGGTCTTAACGTATACAGCATTTGCGAGTTTGAAGGACACTAATACATTCAATGAGTTATTTAGCTTTAGCGCGAAAATGGCGTCCTAACAAGTTTGATCAAGTGGTTGGACAAAGTCATGTCTTAACTGCTCTGGAAAACGCGTTAGCGCAAAATCGCTTACACCATGCGTACCTATTCAGTGGCACGCGAGGCGTTGGTAAAACGTCAATTGGCCGCCTGTTTGCTAAGGGCTTGAACTGCGAAACAGGGATCACTGCTAACCCTTGTGGGAAATGTGATACTTGTCGTGAGATTGATGAGGGTCGCTTTGTAGACTTACTTGAAATCGACGCAGCTTCTCGTACTAAAGTTGAAGATACTCGTGAACTGTTAGACAACGTTCAATACAAACCCGCGCGCGGACGTTTTAAAGTGTACCTCATCGATGAGGTACACATGCTTTCGCGTCACTCTTTCAACGCGCTGTTAAAGACATTGGAAGAGCCGCCAGAGTATGTGAAGTTCTTGTTGGCAACGACAGATCCACAGAAACTGCCAGTGACGATTTTGTCACGTTGTTTGCAGTTCCATCTTAAGCCAATCAGTGTTGATGATATCCATCAGCAACTTGACCATATTCTGGAAAAAGAACAAGTCTCTGCAGAAGCAAGAGCACTTGGCATGATCTCGCACGCTGCAGATGGCAGTATGCGCGATGCACTGAGCTTAACTGACCAAGCTATCGCCCTTGGTAACGGTACGATTCAAACTGACATCGTTAGCCATATGCTGGGTACGATTGATACAGACCAAGCTATCCATTTGCTGGAATCAATCAGTAGTAAGCAACCTCAACAAGCGATGGATAAAATCCAACTACTCGCATCAAATGGTGTAGAGTGGGATGGGTTACTACAGCAATTAGCTTCTCAGCTTCATCGTGTTGCGATGCACCAAGCTCTGCCTTCGACTTTGGACCAATCGCAGCCTGATGCTGAAAAAATTGAATTATTAAGTAAAGCTCTGACACCGCAAGATGTTCAGCTTTACTACCAGATCGCCTTGAAAGGTCGTGAAGACCTGACGATGTCACCAAATGGTCGCGTCGGCATGGAAATGATTGTATTGCGTATGATGGCATTCCGTCCGTCAGCAAATAACAACGCAAACGTAATTTCTACCTCATCGCAGCCTCAAGTCGCGCCGACTGCGACAGTGAGCCAACCACAAATTGCTCCACAGCAGCAATCACCTCAACTGCAGCCATCGAAGCAACAAACACCTGCAGCACAAGCGCCAATGCAGCAGATGCAAAGCCGCCCAGCGCAATCAGCGCCACAGCATGCAGCTTCTCAACCGATGAGCCAACCAGCGACGCAGAACGAAGCGCCACAGTATCAACCTGAGTATCAGGGTGGATACGATATGGCACCACCGCAATATGACATGGCTCCACCAATGAGTGAGAATCCTGCGCCAACGCAGCACGCTCCTCAACAGTCTCAGCCACAACAAAGTGCGCTTTCTCGCGGTAATTTGAGTGGTTTACGCCATCAACTGCGCTCACAGCGTCAAGGACAACAACAAGCAACGGCTCCGACTGGTGGTCCAAAAAAGCCTAAAGCGGCACCTGCACAAAAAGAATCGGTTATTGACCGTTTAGCGCAATTGCATGGCAATTCTGCACAGGTGTCGCCTAAATCTACTCCTCAAGCTGAAAATCAAGAGCCAGAGGATGAGGCATACCGTTGGCGACCAACAAAACCGGTCGAAAAGAAAGCCAATACGGAACTGACACCGACGCAGCTCAAACAAGCGTTAGAACATGAAAAAACGCCAGAAATGGCGCAAAAGCTGGTGGATGAATCTCTAGAAAGAAGTGAATGGGCGAATCTAATTAGCCAAATGGACACACCTAAATTGGTGGAACAATTGGCTTTGAACTCGCACTTTGATAAAGAAGGTTCAACGGTTTCACTACAATTAAGAGGCAATCAAGCTCACCTCAACACCGATAGAGCGCAGAGCGAGTTATTAAATGCTCTCAATACAGTGCTAGGGGAAGAGTGCCATTTAAGCATTGATGTCGGTGAAAATGGTGAAACCCCGCTAGAGTTAAGAGATAGGCTCTACCAAGAGAAATTACAACAGGCTCTGATCAGTTTAGAAAACGATCCACACGTACAGTTCATCGAACGTCGATTTACAGCAGAGCTTGATAAAGATAGTGTACGCCCTATCTAAAAATTGAACGGAATGGGGTTGAAAACGTAAAGTGATAACCCCATTAACAGATGCAACACCTAATTAAACCAGAGAGATAAACATGTTTGGTAAAGGCGGTATGGGCAACCTAATGAAGCAAGCCCAGCAAATGCAAGATCGCATGCAAAAGCTTCAAGAAGAAATCGCGAATATGGAAGTAACTGGCGAGTCTGGTGCTGGTCTAGTTAAAGTTACAATCACTGGCAGTCACAGTGTGCGTCGTGTAGAAATCGATGAAAGTCTGATGGAAGACGACAAAGAGATGCTAGAAGATCTAATCGCTGCAGCATTCAACGATGCAGCACGTCGCGTTGAAGAGACTCAAAAAGAGAAAATGGCTTCTGTAACTGGCGGTATGCAACTACCACCAGGTATGAAAATGCCATTCTAATCTGCTGAATTCTAACTAAGCGGATTTTCAATGCGTACCAGTCATATGCTGGAACAATTGATGGAGGCCTTACGTTGTCTACCTGGGGTAGGTCCCAAGTCGGCGCAACGTATGGCCTTTCATTTGTTACAGCGTGATAGAAAAGGCGGTCTGCAACTAGCAGACGCGCTGAGCCAAGCAATGACAGAAATCGGTCATTGCACCGAGTGTCGTACCTTCACTGAAGAAGAAATTTGCCATATTTGTACTAACCCAAAACGCCAAGAAAACGGTCAAATTTGTGTAGTAGAAAGCCCGGCAGACATCGCTGCAGTAGAAGCGACCGGTCAATACTCAGGTCGATACTTTGTACTTATGGGGCACTTATCACCGCTGGACGGAATTGGTCCAAGTGATATTGGTCTTGATGTTCTTGACTACCGTCTGCGCCGAGGTGATATTTCTGAAGTGATCCTTGCTACCAACCCTACGGTAGAAGGGGAAGCAACAGCACACTACATTGCAGAATTATGTAAAGAACACCAAGTCGACGCCAGCCGCATCGCACATGGTGTACCTGTAGGTGGGGAGCTTGAGCTCGTAGATGGGACAACCTTGTCACACTCACTCTTAGGTCGACACAAGATTTAATAAAAAAGCCGCTGAATTCAGCGGCTTTTTTGATCTTGCGGTTTGATAATCAATTAGTCGTTTGATTCTACACCTAGAAGATTCTTATAGATAAGCGCACCTAAGATACCACCAACAATTGGTGCTACCCAGAATAGCCAAAGCTGAGAAACTGCCCAATCGCCAACAAATACGGCAACACCAGTACTACGCGCAGGGTTAACGGATGTATTCGTTACAGGGATACTGATCAAGTGAATCAGGGTTAAACATAGGCCAATCGCGATAGGTGCAAATCCCTGAGGAGCACGTTTGTCGGTCGCGCCCATGATCACGATAAGGAACATCATTGTCATCACAACTTCTGTTACAAGTGCTGCTACCATTGAGTACTGACCTGGAGAATGTTCACCGTAGCCATTTGATGCGAAGCCAGAACCAACTACATCAAAGCCAGCTTGACCTGTTGCAATAACGTAGAGCACACCGCCTGCAATCACGCCACCAATCACTTGTGCGATGATATAAGGGATAACGTCTTTGGTATCAAAACGACCGCCAGCCCATAAACCGACTGTTACAGCTGGGTTTAAATGACAACCTGAGATATGACCAATCGCAAATGCCATGGTGAGTACGGTTAAGCCGAACGCAAGAGAAACACCTAGTAGACCGATGCCAATATCTGGAAAGCCTGCAGCTAATACCGCACTGCCGCAACCACCAAGCACTAACCAAAAAGTACCAAAAACCTCTGCCATGTATTTATTCATGTTGTTTCCTATTTCGGATTTAGATTACCCGCTGAACATAGTAGAGAATTGTCAGAAAAGTGTGATTCGAAGCACGGAAATTAAGCGAATAACCAGATCGGCGGGTTTTTGTCTCAGATATGAAACGAAATACTCTATGAAGTGGAAACGTAGAGAACCTCGGTCATCATCATGAAGACGAATAACCGAGGTGAGAGGAAGGGTTAACTAAATGCGATGAAAGGTGAGATACACAGTAGAATACCTGTCGCAATGATTAGGTAGAGTGAAGCACCTTTGTATTTATGCAGTGAAGGAACTTGATACACCAAGTACGCAGGGATCAAACAACCAATCAAACCAAAGATCGGGCTACATATTGAAGTAAAACTCAATACTGGCAAGTTCAACACGATAGCGCCCCAAGCCATCAAAATAGCAAATAGAATGATGCCTTTGGTTACCAAATTACGGTTAATCTGCTCTTCAGGCATGACTTTCTTAAGAGCCAGCATTGCAAGACCTTGGCAAGAATCGCGGAACCCTAGGTACACCCCAAAGAACGCCGTCATAACAGAGAAAATGTTCAACATTAAGCTAAGCAATTTCAATGTTGTCCCGTCCATACCCTGTGCGACCATCGCTAATGCAGAGATGTTCTCTTCAGCTGCTTTTACTGCTTGATCGTGAGACATCGCAAGGGTGAACGAGATTGCATAGAAGAACACGGTGACAAACAGAATACCGAAAGCAATCTTCATCGCACGCATCGCTTTAAAACGCGCAACCTCAATTGATTTTTCTTTAGAGCGGTAAGAGATAACCATTGGGCTCAAGCTTTGAATAAACAAGATTGAAGTAAGAGTGAAGGGCAATAGTTCAATGGCGTCTTTCAAACCTGCACCTGCCGCAGGTACAGAGCCGACGTTAGCAAAGTCCCACTTTTCAATCATCATCACGCCAAGTAAGGCAACGGTACATAACTTGATCAAAACCAGACCAGTGCTCACTTTAAATAAGATCTTTTCACCACGTGACGCGATGGCCACTAAAGCACAAACTAAAGCAAGACCATACAGCGGGTTTTCCGACAATAGCCCCTTAGTGATGCCAAAGCTATGTAGGAAAGAGGCTGAGTCATTGTTGATTGCTGTGGAGTAAACGAACACCCAAATCACCAGCATGATGAAGTAGAGTATCCCCAACAGAGCCCCCCATTTATTTCCTAGGTACCCTGAAATGACACCAGCGTAGTCTTGGCATTTTGGTGACGTCGATAAGGTGTTAATGAATAATCGTTGGAATAAGTACATGGCAGGGTAACCAATAACTGCCGAAGCAAGGAATACCCAAATGCCCAGTACACCAACTTTTACAGGAAGAAAAACAATACCAGCACCGATTGCCATGCCGATACTCATGATCACCCAACCCCAGTCTGTGCTGTCAAACTTGGTTGCGGCTTTCCATTCTTCTACGGTCATTCCCGCCTTAACGTGAGGCGGCTCTTTGGTTATTGGAAGAGTTTGTGTAGGTACAGTAACGCTCATTGTCGTTGTCTCTTTGTTAGTATGAATTTTTCTCAAATCTATTTGAGAAAAAGAACAACAACAATTTTTTTTTGGAAAATTCAGATAAATTTGAGATCTCGGCAAAAATACTCAATAAAATCTGAAAAAAGATCGGTTTATGTGATCTGAAGTAGTTGTTGTATTCGCATATAGTTGAAAGAATAGCTTTGAAATGAAAACTTATTTAAGAGTTTTCTTATTAAAACTAAAAATTATGTGAGGATTAACATGAAAGAATTGATTACTTCAGAGCACGCTCCAGCTGCTATTGGCCCTTATTCGCACGGCACTGCTTACGGAGACTTGATTTTTACGTCTGGTCAACTGCCAGTTGATAGTGCAGTAGGCAAAGTAGTTGAGGGGGGCATTACTGCTCAGAGTCATCAATCTTTGACGAACCTAAAACACGTCTTAGAAGCAGGCGGTGGCAGCATTGACACTGTTTTGAAAACAACTTGTTATTTGGCGAACATCAGAGACTTTGCTGAGTTTAATAAAGTCTATGCTGAGTTCTTTAATAAAGAGTGTCCTGCGCGCAGCTGCTTTGCGGTAAAAGATCTTCCGCTAGGCGTATTGATTGAAGTTGAAGCGATTGCTTGCAAAAAGTAATACGGAGAAAAAACATGAATCAGCAATGGAACCAATATATCCAAATCATTAAGCAAGTTGTAAAACCTGCACTCGGATGTACAGAACCCATTGCTGCTGCATACGCGGCAGCAGTTGCAAAACGTGAGCTTGGATGCCAGACCCCAGAGATGATAGAAGTCCGTGTCTCTGACAATCTATTTAAAAACTCAATGGGAGTTTATGTCCCTGGAACCGGAAAGATTGGTCTAAAGATTGCCGCATCTGTAGGTGCGTTGGCCGGCGACCCTAATGCCGAATTGGAAGTTCTTGCCCATATTAATCAAGACAATGTGACTGCTGCTCAACAACTGATTGATGAAGAGCGCGTTAGCGTTGCGCGCATTGATACCCAAGAATTCATCTTTTGCAGCGTCACCATGGCTGCTGGAGAAGACACGGTATCAGTGACAATCAGTGGTGGACATACCAACATTATTCAGATCGCTCACAATGGCAAAGTGACATTTGATGCGCCCCAACAGCAACGAGTTGCAACTGGGTCTGTTTGTGAAGGTGTGGACATCTCTATCAAACAAATCTACGACTTTGCACTTAAAGCGCCTTTTGAAGAGATCAAATTTATCCTACAAGCGGCCGAGCTCAACAGCTCATTAGCGCAAGAGGGTATCGATAATGGTTATGGATTGGAGATCGGTCGTACATTAAAAGGTAATATCGAGCAAGGGTTGCTTGGTAATGATTTGATGAGCCGTATCCAAATGATGACCTCTGCCGCCTCGGATGCACGTATGGGGGGAGCTACGCTACCAGCCATGAGTAACTTTGGCAGTGGTAACCAAGGTATCGCGGCTACTATGCCAGTGGTCATTGCAGCAGAGGTTTTCCAAAGTACTGAAGAGCAATTAGCTCGTGCGTTAATCATGAGTCACTTAGGTGCGATTTACATTAAATCGTACTACCCACCGCTATCGGCGTTTTGTGGTAATACCGTCACCAGCGCCGCAGCTTCTATGGCGCTAGTATATTTGGCGGGAGGTTCGTTTGAGCAGTCATGTTATGCGATTCAGAACGTGATTAGCGACAGTTCGGGCATGGTATGTGATGGAGCGAAATCGTCCTGCGCGATGAAAGTCTGCACTTCCTCAACCACCGCAGTACGCTCATATTTGATGGCTATGGGTAACCACAGCGTGAAGAATCAAGGTATAGTAGGTAACGAAGTCGAACAAACGATTAGAAATGTAGGCTCGATGGTTAGACTCGGTATGCCGTATACTGACAAATCTATTATCGATATTATGTCAGCCTAGCCTCAACGTTTTTGCTAAGGGAAGTAACATTGCTGCTTAAGAAACTCACTAAAAGTGATTTAGATATTTTGAATTCAATGAAGAACGTCGTGGATGGTATTGCACGCATGTATGGTGAGCACACCGAAGTCGTTCTTCACAGCCTTGATGCGGAAGCACCGGAAATTATCAAAATTGCCAATGGTCACATTACTGAACGTGGTGAAGGTGCACCGATTACCAACTTAGCAAGAATGAAGCTGTTAGAGGGCAATGACGTTTCAGACTCGTATTTAACGAAAACGGCGAGTGGAAAGACCTTGCACTCCATTACCACGATAGTTCGCAACCCTAAAAATAAACCGATCGGATTGCTGTGTATTAACGTGGACATGGACGTACCAATGCAAGATTTCTTGCGTTCAATTATGCCGCAACAGCAAAACGAATGTTGTACAGGAGCGCGTTCACCTGAGACATTCGCGCGTAATATTGATGAGACCATCATTAGTACGATTGAAACTGTTCAATCAGAAGTGTGGATGAATGAAGCGATCACACCATCCAAACGTAACCGAGAACTGGTCACCCGTTTGCAAGGGCTGGGTATTTTCAAATACAAAGATGCGGTTTTGATGGTGGCAAATCATCTCGGTATCTCACGCGATACGATCTACCTGTACCTAAGAGAGCTGGGGAACGATTAAGTGAGTTGCTCTAATTCTGTAATGTTGTTTAACGCTTCCTGATTTGTTTTGCCACACACAACCGGACATGGTTTGAAGTCGTGGCAAACTTTCGGGCGTTCTGGTTTTCCGAACAGCTTACACAGATTATCGTCATTTAATTGGATACAACGTTTACCTGCTGGTTTGCCATTTGGCATGCCTGGAATCGGGGAAGAGATGCTCGGTGCTATGCAGCATGCCCCACAACCTAATCGACAATCCATCTTAAAGCCCTCGTAAAAATGAAGGGGGCATTATGGACATTTCTCGCCAGATTGGAAGAGGCGCGCGTAAATTCATCGCAATATGATCGCATTGCTAAATGCGAACAAATCTTACTCAATATTCCTATCACTTCACTCACACCGTAAGACTTGAATTTTGATGCCCAGAGGGGTATAAAACGCACCCAATTCATTCCCACTCAGTAATAAGTAGTAAGCGTATGAGCACTCCATTTTGGCAAAGTAAATCGTTAGAGAACATGACAGAAGAAGAATGGGAATCTCTCTGTGATGGGTGTGGCAAGTGCTGTCTACACAAGCTAATGGATGAAGATACGGACGAAATTTATTACACCAATGTTGCTTGCAGTTGGCTGAACAGTAAAACGTGTTCATGCAAAGATTACCCGAATCGTTTCACTTCAGGGGAAGAGTGCACCAAGCTAACACGTGAAGATATTGATGACTTTACTTGGCTACCGCACACTTGTGCCTACCGTTTGCTCGCAGAGGACCAACCACTACCAGAATGGCACCCACTGATAACGGGTTCCAAGTCAGCGATGCATGCTGCTGGCGAAAGTGTCAGAAACAAAGTGGTGTACGAGATAGACGTGGTGGACTGGGAAGACCATATCTTAAATCACCCTAATCGATAATATCGGAATAAAAACAAGCCTTTCATGTGAGTGAAAGGCTTGTTTGTTATTGGGGGAAATCGCCTAATTTTTCAAGAAGCGGTTGTAGACAAACAACAATACAAACGCGCCTAATGTGGCGGTGATGATGCTGCCGATATTTACGCCATCAGCACCGCCCAGCCCGACAAAGCTTCCCAAGAATCCGCCTACGAAGGCACCAGCAATGCCCAACACCATAGTCGCGATCCAACCGCCGCCATCATTGCCTGGCATCAGCCACTTAGCGAGTGCTCCGGCTATCAAGCCCAGAATGATCCAAGATAGAAAACCCATGATTTCTCCTTATTGATGAAACAATTAGCGTTCACTCCGTTCAATCATAGTCCATTCTTACTCAGGTGCTGTATTTGTGGCGACGGTGATACACACCTAATCTTCAGTTTGTATCAATATCAACACAATGGACCTTGTCATAGGTTTGAGCTAATGGCGAATAAAACAGAGTAAATAATGGACATTGATTATGAATTTTGACGCTTAATTTACTAAATGCTGCTCGGTTTGCGAATTCGTGTTGTAAACTTAGATCATCTAATTTCAAGGATTTACATTCCATTTCTCGATCGTGTTGATTGGGATTGTCTCTTACGAGGTAAAAATGACGTTACTATCTCCCTTTAAAGTGCGTTTGACTCCATGGTTGGTTTTAATGGCTCTGCTGACTCTGACAATGAGCCCCTTCATTGTACAAGCAACGGAAAGCGTTGAGACCACAGTAGATATGCCAAAAGTTTCTGCAGCAGAGAAGGCTATTGATAATATTAACCGAGATATTCTCGACTTATCTGAAAGTTTAAAGTTAGCTAGTGGAGACGAACGCGATGCACTTCAACTACAGCTTTTCCAGAAAAACGAAGAACTGAGAAGTCGTCTCGCTACTGCGATCAGTAATAAGTCCATTCCTCATGAGAAGTTGATTGAGCTCGTACAAACTCAAGAGAAGTACTCAGAAGGTGCCGTGGTTTATCTCGATGACAAAATCAAAGCGCTGAATGAGGAAATCAATAAGTCAAAAGACGAAGATAAGCTTTCTTTAATCAATAGCTATCGTGAGCTGCAACAGTATTTGGATGTAAGTTATGAATCGAGTTGGCAAAATTTAAACTGGTTGAAGAAGTTAGACGTTCAAGACGAAGATGCTGATGCTGAGTTTAAAGAGGGCGTAGATAAGCGTATGCGTCTGCTATCTGCGTCTATCGAGTACCTCAACCAGCAAAGCGAAATCATCGGTTCACAAGTCTCTTCCAGCCCAGAATCTGAAAAAGCGTCTTTACAACTGAGCCAACTGATCCTTAAACAACGCCTTAATATTGCTACCGATAGCCTTCGCAAATTAATTTCGATTGGTGACAAAGTAGGGCTGGAGACGTCTGAGTATAAACGTCAGATATTTGAAGTGACAGGTAGCATCACCCATGATCTTCTGAACTCAAAAGTCATTCTGTCTATCCTGAGTCATTGGTCGAACTCTGCGGTAGATTGGTTCGCGGAGAATGCGCCACAGCATGTTTTCCAGCTTTTTGTCTTTGCCCTGATCTTATTGATTGCTCGTTCATTGGCGAAGTTAACCCGAAAAGTCGTGAGTAAAACGGTAGCCTCTAAGAATTTGAAATTGTCGCATTTGATGCAAGATTTCTTTATTTCGATGTCGGGCAAGGCGGTATGGATCATCGGTATCATGGTCGGTTTGTCTCAAATCGGTTTAAACCTTGCTCCAATCCTAACTGGTTTCGGTATCGCCGGTGTGATCATTGGTTTTGCCCTACAAGATACATTATCGAATTTTGCGGCAGGCATGATGCTGCTGATCTATCGCCCATTTGATGTTGGCGATTTCGTATACGCGGGTGGTGTTGACGGTAAGGTAAGCCACATGAGTTTGGTGAATACTACGATTCGTACATTCGATAACCAAATTATCATTGTGCCAAACAGCAAGATTTGGGGCGATGTGATTAAGAACGTGACGCACGAGCGTATTCGTCGAGTTGATATGGTCTTTGGTATTGGCTATGCCGATGATCTGCTAAAAGCAGAAGAAGTTCTGAATGATATAGTCACGTCTCACCCTTCAGTGCTTCGCTCACCAGAGCCAAACATCAAGGTTCATACGCTAAATACATCATCGGTTGATTTTATTGTTCGCCCTTGGGTGAAAACCGACGATTATTGGGATGTGTACTGGGATGTGACAAAAGAAGTGAAATTGCGTTTTGACCGCGAAGGTATTTCGATTCCTTTCCCGCAACAAGATGTTCATTTACATATGGTCGACAAGAAAGACGCGTAACTCTCTCAACAGAAACTAAAGGCACTCACTTGAGTGCCTTTTTTATTTTTGTGCTTTAACGCTTATAGCTCTTCAAAGAAGGTGATTTTTGGCTCACTAGCTAGTAAACCATCGATAGTACTAAGCAGAGCTTGGAAATGTTCAGTATTACAGTGTTGGTCAAAAGCCGCTTGGTCAGCAAATTGCTCTTGGAACAAAAATTGGCAAGCGTCATTTTTGTCTTGGAAAAGTTGGTAACGCACGCATCCTTCTTCATTACGAGTTGGCACTAACATAGCTTCTAGTGTCTGCTTAAGTGTCGATGTGTGTTCTGGTTTTGCGTGAAATGCAGCAGTTAAATGAATCATAGTTATGTTTACTTCTTTGTTGTTATTAAAGGTAACGACCTTGTCGTTGTAAGAATTCGATTTTGTAACCGTCAGGATCGGTGACGAAGAAGAAGGTTGCTAAGTGTTTTTGCTGATGGTCAAACACCTTGATATCACTTGCCTCAATATCAAGTGATGTTAAGCGTCGGTGTGCGGCTTCAATGTCTTCAACACTCACCGCAAGGTGACCATAACCCGAGCCGTGAGTGTACGGTTCGCTTTGGTCATGATTGTGAGTCAGTTCAAGTTCGAACCCTGTTTCTGAGTTCGCTAGGTAAGTAAGAGAAAAGCCGTCGAATACGTATTGGTCTTTGATTTCTAGCTCAAGTGCGTCGCGGTAGAACTTAAGAGAACGCTCCAGATCGCTTACGCGGATCATGGTATGAATTATTTTTGTCATGAGTACTCCTTAATCGTGCGCCTAGACTAGTCAGTTTCGACGCGCAATGGGTAGTACTCAGGTACGACAATAAAATGCAGGGATCAGTGTTGCTCGCTCAAAGCTCTTCCAATCGTTGCCTGAGGTTGGCGGGCGTAGGTGAGGCAAGCGCAGCGAAGTAGGGAAGCAAAGTTGTTGACTTCACCGTTGTGTTCCAGCGCTTCTTGGTAAACAGTACTGATGAATTTTGGTACCGTCATGTCTTGTGCTGAGGCAATTTCTTCTAGTGTTAGCCAGAAACTTGATTCGAGCTTCACACTGGTTGCATGGCCATCAATACGAATCGAACGGGTCACAAACTGATAATTTTCCTGGGGCTGTTTGGCAAATATTTCACACATAGCATTGGTCATTTTTATAAATATTTGGCAAATAGTGGAGCGCGAAGCGCGAAGCGTCAACCGTTTCAATGTAAAAAAACGCCCTCAAACGAGGGCGTTGAAGTTTCATCAGAAGATGAAAGTAAGTGCAGAGCGGAAATTATTTAATTTGTTGAATGAGGTATTCGCCCAGTTGTGAGTGATGCATGATCTTTGATACTGGCAGGATGGTCCCCGCAGGTCCCCAAGCGAATACATTGACCGGCGTATGCGTGTGTGTACCCGTTCCCCACACTGTATTTTGTTTGGTCGCTTGTTCTCGAGCCAACAAGTTTCCGCGATCGTTGTATGGGAAAAAAGCATCAAAATCATTGATTGCTGGAACATTCTCTTCACTCAGGTACTTGTGGCTTGCCAGTCGGTAAGGGTTTGGCTTACTTGCCAATACGCGCTCAGCTTGCTCCGGAGTAATGGCAAAGTCGCTACTTGCATTCACGATTTCTGCTAACTTCTCTGGCGTTTGCTGCGCTTTATCGAGTTTTTGGAACTCGCTGATCATACCGTAGTAGCTTTGTTTTTGATTGTAGAGTCCATCGAGAATGTCAAACTGACCAAAGTTGAAGTTTGGTGCGTAATCACGCTTAGCAAAAGCTTCGCCACTGCGCTTTTCTGGTTTAGGAAGGTTTGCTGAGGAGTAGCTGAAGCCAAAAGAGCCTGTTTCATGGTCGGCAGTGACGATTACTAGCGTATCTTCACGACCTTTCGCCCATTCATAAACGGAATTGACGGCTTCATCAAATTTGATCAACTCATGAAGCATGGTACCTGCATCGTTGCTGTGACCTGCCCAGTCAATTTGACCGCCTTCTACCATTAAAAAGAAGCCATCTTTGTCTTTTGATAGCACATCCAGTGCTTTTTCTGTCATCTCTTTAAGGGATGGTTGGGTGCGTTTCGGGTCATTTTTGCTATGGCTGTAAGCAATGCCATCGTTCATTCCTGAGTAAGCAAATAGACCAAGAACTTTTTCTCCTTTAGCGTTTTCTAACATGTCGCGATTAAACGCTAAGCTGTAGCCTTGCTGTTGCGCTTCTGTCAGCAAGTTGCGCTCATCTTTACGCTTTGATTTTAGGTAAACATCGCCTTGGGTGAGCTTTTCAAGTTGCTTATATGTGTCGCCTTTGTCGTTGGTAGATTTTGGGATCCAATGACGAAGACCGCCAGAAAGCATGACATCAACACCCGTCTCTAGCATGTCGACGGCAATACTGTTTTCTAGTGAGCGGTGAGGTTGGTGCGAGGCGAAAGCGGCTGGGGTCGCGTGCGTCATTCGAGTGTCGGAAACAAGACCTGTCGCTTTACCTTTTGCCTTAGCTTTTTCTAAGATCGTTTCAACGTGGTTGCCTTGACTGTCGATACCAATTACTTCAGAAGCGGTTGGAATGCCAGTGGCAAGCATGGTTGCAGAACAAGCAGAATCCACCACAATGGCATCTTCAGGGTTGGTTAACGATGAACCAATAACACCTTCCTGTGCCAGTTTATAAAGTGCGGTGGTTTCGCCTTTGTAGATTGAATTAGGTGCATGATTCGCGTAGGTCTCAAGCAAACCGACTTGTTGAGGTCCCATACCATCGCCAATCATTAAGATAACGTTTTTGATCTCTGCCGACAGAGCGCTGAAAGAGAGCGTAGATGCCGCCACTGCTGTGACGATTGGGGTCGCTAAGTGCTTCATTGTATATTCCTTATTTATAAAAGCGCTCGAATTACAACAAGGATTTATGACAAAAATACTACCGTCACAAAAGATTCATATGAGATACACAGGCGCATACTACGTCAGACACAAAAAAGCTCACCGAAGTGAGCTTTGAGTTATGTTTAGGAGTTGAAAGTCATGGGCTAAAGCTACACTGCGTAAGAGGTACTTTGGGCCACGATTTGATTAAACTCGGCTCTGGATTGCTGGGCAGTTTCCGATAACTCGAGTTTTCTCTCTTTTGCCTTCATCACATTATCCAATAGGGCTTGCAACTCCTCTTGCATATCCTGCGGTAAGTGATGATCGGCAAAATCATTGTCGTCACTATGTTCAAGAGCGAAAGCACGGATGCGTTTACGCAGTGTCATCAATTGTGCCAGTGCGTCACGCTCTTGCTCCGCGGCTTCTTGAGCGGCGTCTCGTGCGCGTTCAAACCTAGCCATTGCCATCCCTTCTGTTGACCAAGGATCAAACTCTGGTAGCTCTTCAATATTAATGGTTGGTTCGATGTAATCTTCCTGATGTCGAATATCCAATGTTGTCGCTCGAACAGCCGACACCATGAGCATAATTGAGATGCCAAGTAGAGGTAAGCCTCCAACAATCGCCGCTGTTTGTAAGGTGCTTAGTCCCCCCATAAACATCAGAACAGTAGGCAGGAAAGACAACGTAAATGCCCAGAACATTCGGTTCCAACGCATTGGCTCCTCAGTTACGTTGTTTTGTACAACAGAGGCCAGAATGTATGAAATCGAATCAAAAGTCGTCGCTGTAAAAATGATGCACAGCAAGGTAAATACAGCGATAACAAAATAGCTCATCGGTAATGCATCAAGCATCGAGAATATCGCTGCTGTAGCGCCTTCGGCATTCAAAATGCCGACGACATCGAGTTCTCCGGATAACTGCAAAGACAAGCCGTAGTTACCTAAGATCATGAAAAATAGGAAGCAGCCCAGTGAACCAAAGAAGATGGAACCGGAAACCATCTGCTTGATGGTACGACCGCGAGAAATGCGAGCGACAAACAGTCCCATACTTGGAGCGAAGACTAGCCACCACGCCCAGTAGAAGATGGTCCAATCTTGTGGGAAATGTGTGTTGTCAAAAGTGCCGTATCCACCAAATGGCTCTGCCCATGTCGCCATAACAAAGAAGTTAGATAACATACGACCAATCGAATCTAAGCCAGTCTCCAGCATGAAGATGGTTGGTCCTACTGCCAACACAAAGGCTAGTAGTCCCATCGCTCCCCAGAAGTTAATGTTGCTTAGTACTTTGATGCCTTTTTCCATGCCTGCGTAAGAGGAGTAAGCAAAGATCGCAGTACAGATCAGCAATACAAGCACTTGACTGTAAGTATTTTTAGGCATGCCGAAGAGGTAATGCAGACCTTCTCCGATCAAAGGTGCAGCTAAGCCTAAACTGGTTGCTGCGCCGCCAAGTAGACCGAAGATAAACAGTACGTCAACGATCTTGCCAGCGGTACCTTTGCTGCGTTCTTCGCCAAGTACTGGCATCAATGCACTGGAGACTTTCAGTACGGGTTGTTTTCGTACGTAGAAGAAGTACGCAATTGGTAATGCAGGAATAAGGTAGATAGACCAGGCAATTGGTCCCCAGTGGAACAGACCGTAAGTTGCAGCCCAACGTACAGCTTCTTCGCTACCAGGCTCTAGTTGAAACGGAGGAGATTGGTAATAGTATGCCCATTCGATACAGCCCCAATAGAGGATACTTGCCCCGATGCCGCCACAGAACAGCATTGCGGCCCACGATGCCGTGGTGAATTCTGGCTTTTCATCAGGATCGCCTAACTTGATTTGGCCCATGTCGCTAAAAACGACATAAATCATGAAAATAAAAGCGGCAAGTCCTAGTGCAAGGTATAAGAAACCGAGCTTGTCAGTCATAAAGGTTTTAGCAACGGCAATCCATTGTGCACCTTCAGCCGGAAACAAAATTAAAGGGAAAACAATCGAAAGGAGCAGCGCGATTGCGCCAAAAAAAGTGGGTTTGTCTATAAGCGAAAATGCGTTTTTCACAGTTCATCGTCCGTTAATGAATAGTTTTCTATTATGGACTTGGACAAAAAAAGCGTTCAAATGAGGTTACTTATCGTAACGAAAGAAACTCTTGTTTAACCTGATGCTAAACGGTTAAAGCCTAAACAAGAGCTAAGATGATACCACCAACCGTGAGGGCTGCTGAAAGATATTGACCTGCTGAGTAAGAGCCATCTTCCTCTTCTTCGATAGTGTGAGGATGGTCCATACCCAGCGCTCCATGAGCAAAAGATTCGACTTTGTCGCCAACGGTTTGGTTTTCGAGTTCCGCCTTCTTGCTTTCATGATCGATTTGCTGAAGCGCAGCGAGTAGTGCTTTCCCTTCACTAGAGAGTGACACTTTATTTTGCTCAATCTTTAATGGTGCGCCATCGGTGATTTTTTCGCTGGCTTTCGCTTGTTCAACTTTATTTTGTTGAGCAGCGTATGTATTGACTGAATTGCTTCCTACTGGATTCATCTGTTACCCCTTCGAACAACGACACTCTCTGATTGAGTGCAGGTAAAAAGCAGTTATCTTTATATCGACGGCAATAGATATATCTTGAATCAATCAGAAAAAAATAGGTCTGTTTTTGCCGCTTCTTAGGTATACAAACCAAGTTGCTTGCAAAAAGCAGACCTATTTCTCTATATCGGTTGTAAGATGCTTCTGATTACTTACATTGAAGATCACTGTTGCGTGTTGCTAGGTGCTTGTACGCTGCCATTCGGTTGGCATCTTGTACATAACGCACTGGTGGAGAAAGTACTTCTAGTTGGTAATCCGAACTTTCCGAAGTAACCTCTGCTGTTGGGGTAATAACAACGACTTTTAGGTCTGGGTTACGGCGTAAAATGGAAGCAGCGGTGCCCAAACCATCTTCTGTGTGGAACTTACCGGCTACATGCACGACTTGATTGTCAGGGTGTTTTGCAAGGTATTTGACGATCGAGTCCGCCATCGTTTCATCCCAAGTAACCTGAGCGGCGTATTGTTTCTCTGTTTGCTCTGGCTTGCCATGGTGCATAGATGCCATGAACTTTTCTTTGTATGGGCTGTTTGCCGTATTTACTTCATCAGCGATGAAGCTGCGCTCGTCACTGTCGAGCTTATTTATGTAATCTGCACCCTGACGACCGATACAGCGAACGATGTTCTTCGGTGCGTTTGCTGCGATCACAGGAATATCGGCTTGCTTAGCAAATTCCACCAAAGGACGGTAATCGCTTTCGTAGTTCGGCCATGCGTTGCTCTGCTTCATGAAGTACTGCTCGCCAATCTCTCCATCAAGGTAAGCGTCTAAGATAGCTTGTTTGTCGCGAGTAACTTGTTCCATTGAAAGTGCTATAGGACGGTCTGTCTTTGACAGCTGTTTGAGCATATCTGTTTGAAAACGATGGATACCTGCGTGAGTGTGCCATTCACCAATTAAAATAACGTCTGCTTGTTGTAATTCAGAGGGTAATTGGTTGATTGAGATGGCTTTACCAGCAGGGTCATGTAGCTGGTAGTCATAGAAACTGATTACGTCACCAGTTATCGCGTCAGGAGCGGTGGGTGCGTTTGAAGCACAGCCAGTTAGCAAGCCTGCAAAAATCAGACTTAGTGTAGAAAAGCGCATTAAAAAGCCTCCAAAAATGTCCGAACGATATTAATGGAGGCTGATAAATGAATCAATGGTAATGAGAATAATTAGCGTTACATTTATTCTTCGGTACCTGCTTGAGTCGTTTTCTTACGGTAGACACGCAACATAAAGTCAGCCTCACATTGGAAAAGTGTAGATGACTTTAGCTCGTCACGAAGTTCATCGCTGGCTTTCCATGCAAATGGTGTCATTTGCAGTAAATCGAATGCGACGCCATCTTTTAAGTCCATGGTGTAGTTCAGCTTCTGTTGGTGCTCTAATTCGAAACCTTCGATGTGCTCTGGCTCTTCATTGTGCAAGCGAACTTCTTGATAAATGCGCTCGCGGAACTGATACAAGTGGCGACCCGCTGGCGTCACAGTGATCACCACACCATTGTCTTTGATAACACGCTGCAATTCTTCTGCTTTGCATGGTGCATAGATGCGCAAAATAGCATCCAGAGACCGATCTGCATATGGTAGCCGATGGCTTGATGCAACACTGAAATCGCAATGTGGGTAGCGTTTAGACGCATAACGAATAGCGACTTTTGAGATATCTAACCCATAGACATTGGCGTTTTCATCTTGTGCATGTAATGAGCGCTGAACTTGGTCTGTGTAGTAACCTTCACCACAGCCAATATCCAATAACTGATGACTTGTACCTTGAGTATAGGTTGCACAAAGACGAGCGACTTCTTGGCGCATTGGGTCGTAATGATTTCCCTCAAGAAAGCGACGACGCGCCTGCATCATCTCTTTGTTGTCACCTGGATCTTTTGAGCGTTTGTGGTGTGCTGGCATCAAGTTTACGTAGCCTTCTTTCGCTAGGTCGAATTGATGATTGTTTTCACATTTAAACGTCTTTGCGGTGAGCTCAAGAGGTTGATGACATAGAGGACATTGATAGTTCATGACGATCTCTGGACAAGAAGTAGGGCGGCAGATTCTATCAAAAAGGGGGTGGGTAAGCGAAACAAAAAAGAGCCGAAAATATCGGCTCTTTGATGGTTTTACTTGATGGCTTAGTGGAAGAAGTCCACTTGGTGTTTCAAGTTTTGTGCTTGCTGTTGCAGCTCGGTCGCACTGTGTGATGTTTTTGCACTCGTGTCACGGCTTTCACGGTTCAACTCACTGATAGAGTGAGCATTTGCCGCGATTTCTTGAGAAACTTGTGCTTGTTCTTCAGACGTTGCCGCAATTGCGTCTGCTTGAGAGGCGATGGATTGAACTTGACCCGCAATGGCTTCAAGCGCAGTGCCTGCTTCTTGTGCCTTATCAAGTACCTTATTCGCGTTTTGCTGACTTTCCGTCATCATGCTTACGGCATTGCTTGTTGAGCCTTTAAGTTTCTCAATGATTTCCACAACGTCTTTCACCGAGGTTTGAGTGCGATGAGCCAGTGTACGAACTTCATCTGCTACGACCGCAAAGCCACGACCCTGCTCACCAGCTCGCGCTGCTTCAATTGCAGCATTAAGAGCGAGTAGGTTAGTTTGCTCAGCAATTTCATCAATCATTTTCGTGACAGTTTGGATGCTTTCACTATCACGGTTTACTTGCTCAATCGCTGCCGCAGATTGGTCTAGCTGATCGTTGAGCTGTGCCACATCAATGCAAACCCCTTCAACTACGCCCAAACCAGATTGGCTATCTGTGTTTGCAGAGCGGACGTTTTCTGCAATTTGTTCAACCTGTTGTGCGACAGATTGAGCGGATGATGCCATCTCCTCAATCGCAGTCACAACTTGTTCAACCTGTTCTTGCTGAAGATCGGATTGCATCAAGTTGCGGTTCGCATCATCCACAACACTTGTTGAGTTGCTCTCAACTTGGTCGCTTGTTGTTCGAATTTGACCAACTAACTCGTTCAATTGCCCCGCCATGTTAGCGACGCCGTTGTTCAGGTTAATGATTTCATTTTTAGACGCTTTTCCTGATGCAGGAATATCAATACTTACTTCACCTTTCGCTAAGCGGTTCATATAACCGTTCAGTACAGTGAGTGGGTTTAGCATGCGGTTTAGAACCAATGTCAGCACCAAAAATGTCGCCGCAGCAACAATGACAGAGATAGTCGCGATCAGTTTAAGCAACGTTTGGCTGCCTTTGGTCACTTCGTGGATAAATGTGCCACCCAACAGCTTCCAATTCCAACCAGGCACTTGAGTGTAAACAAGGTATTTCTCACCTACCGTTCCTTGATATTCAAATGGGTATCGAATCAGACCACTGTCTTGTTCGAATAATTGGTGGAAAGGCTTGTTACCGTTGTAGTCAGCAACTTCTTGAATCGGTGGCTCACTTTCTGTTCGTGTTGGATGAAGAAGGTAGTGACCTTGGTTACTTTTCTCATTATCCAAGATAATGGTGTAACCCGTATCTCCCCATTTTACAGTCTTTAATGAGTTGAAGAGATCTTGTGTCGCGCGCTCAACAGGGAGACCGATAAAAGAAATTCCTTGGACCCTACCATTTGCATCTTTTAAAGGGGCGTAGTAGGTGATGTAGCGCTCACCATAAAGTTTGATTTGTGCGTAGTAAGGCTGACCACTCATAAGTTTCTGATAGCCCGGGTGATTTTGACCAAGTGTCGTTCCCAGAGCTCGCTTACCTTGAGGATCTTTTAATGATGTTGCAACACGAATGAAATCATTTCCTAGTGGGGCAAATAGCGTTGCGATAGCGCCAGTATCACGCGTAAAGGTATCCACCAATTTGGTATCACCAATCAGGCTTTCGCTGTATTGGGTAATGTTTGGAACCTGGTGACCTTGAAAGTCGACAGTGTAATTCTCTACATATACACCAGCTAGATACCCATTACGGAAAGTTGATTCCAGAACTTCTGCCGTGTGTAAATAAGCGTTGAATTGACCGGCAATGGTTTTTGCCATCGATTCAACTTTAGATTGGTGTTCTTTGAGGGTGTTTTCTAAAAGTACGTTAGAAGCGTTTTGATAAACAAGCGCAGCAATGCTTGAAAATGCGATGAGTAGACACAGCGTGATTACCAGCTTTAGCTGAAAACCGACACTTTGGTTTCGATAATTGTCTAGCATGTAGTGTCATTCCTGATATTTTTCGATGTTATAAATCTTGTATCGGCATGCTATCGATTTATATGACGTGTTTTTTTGATTTTTATTAAGTTAGTTGTCAAAAAACCACCGCAACCAATAGCTTAGGCACTAACTGACCGTTAATTAAGCAATTTTCTTTCAAAAAAAGCTCGAAACTTTGATTTTAAGTTGGAGCAATGATGACCAATTTCCTTTCGCTAGATCGAGTTGTCGCCTAGAGATGTAAGATGACAAAACTCATACCTTAGATTTTTGTCACGTTTATCCTTGTTTTTTATAGGTATTGTTAGTGTTTTCTTGCGTGAAATAGATGCTCATATGACAAAGAAAATCATTCTAGACACAGACCCAGGTATCGATGATGCGATGGCTATTCTTTTTGCAGAAGCTCATCCGGATGTCGAGCTTATGGGTATCACTACCGTTTATGGTAATGCGACCATAGACAATGCGACTCACAACGCGCTGTACCTAAAACAGAAGTTTGGTATGAATGCTATCGTTGCCAAGGGGGCGGATAAACCTTTAATAAAAGCACCTGTCGGAGCGACGGTTGTCGTGCATGGCGAAGAAGGCTTTGGCGATGTGAAGGCACCAAGCTCACTGAATGTAACTGCTATTGATAAGCCCGCTTATCAGTACATTATCGATAGCGTTCGTGAGCAACCGGGAGAGATTACCTTAGTGGCTGTTGGCCCACTTACTAACCTTGCTCTGGCACTGGAAGCGGACCCTGAAATTGTTCACTTAGTTAAGGAAGTGGTTGTGATGGGTGGCGCTTTTGGTGAGAACGACCATAGAGGTAATGTCACGCCATTCGCAGAAGCAAATATTCATGATGATCCTCATGCCGCAGACAAGGTATTTACTGCATCATGGCCGGTGGTGATTATTGGATTAGATGTCACAGAGGAGAGCTTCTTTACTGGTCAATACCTTGATCAACTTCGAGATGACGCAGGGGAAGTGGGGCAGTTTATTTGGGATGTGAGCCGTTATTACCTGAAGTTTTATTCGGAAAAGGTAGGGATGGATGGATGTCATGTTCACGATCCTTCCGCTATTGCCTATGTGATTGACCCAACACTCTTCAATCTGCGTTGTGGGGCTGTAAGAGTGGTTACTGATGGACCGGCAGAAGGTATGACGATCCAGAAAGCCGATCAGCGCAAATATATGAATGATGAATGGAGCGTATTCTCTGCGCAAAATGTCGGGGTAGGAGTGAAGAATGAGGCACTACTTTCGCTTTATCGAGAATCGATTATTCGTTATGGCACGCAATAACACAGATGAGTTTATCGGTAATAGTCGATGACTTGGACTGATTTCCACTGGTTGTCTGACTCGACGGGACGTATGAAAGCATTCAACTTTGAAGCTTGGTTCTGATTGTCGAAGGTTAGCCCTTCAATTTTCTTAAACGGTTTGTTGGTCTCGTAGAACCTTTCGAAGGTTACTTGGGTATACATCCAAATAAAAGAGTAGCGGACAGTGGTATCAGGAAAACAGTGTGTTTCATCATATGTGCCTTTTTTAGACGAATGTGTTTTTGCTCCGATGCTTGTACTTTAAAGTATGGCACTGGCTACCCAAACCTTGTACCTGCTGGTGGCAAAAAGGTCGGTTGAACCGACCTTTGAGTAGTGTTAATGGGCAGAAATCACAGTAATAAGCTCGTGAGTCTCGCCTGGCTGCAAGGTTTTGCCTTGCTTGATACTTGGTGCATGTACCGTGGACTCAACACACAGCATGGTCTCGTAACCATTGTCTGCCATATCACCCATGCCTTGTGCGCCTGTAGCCCAAGGGTTCCACAATACCGCAGAGTTATGACCTTGGTTTTCTACACTTAGTGTGCGATTCAGTACCGCGTCTTTCACCAAGATTTGTGCTTCTGGTTGAGTGTAAACACGGTCAATCGTATCAGTCAGTTGAAGGACATCACCGCCTTGGCAGATTTCAGCTTCTTTTAAGCTGTCGATGTATTCAGGTCCCATGCCTGTTGTTTGTGCTTGCTTGATATCACCAACGTTTAAGTAGGTATGCAGTGCACCAGAGAATGTCCACTCTGCATCATCGATGTTGGTGACTTTTAATGTCACTTTCAATTGGTCGCTGATTTCAACCATCAAGCGAGCATCAAACATGTGTGGCCAGATGTCGTGAGTTTCTTCAGTTGGGAATAGAGCGAGTTCAACGATCACGCCATTATCATTTTCGCGGTGTTCAACTAGTTCCCATTCCGCCGTGCGAGCAAAGCCATGAGCCGGTGCCGCAATGCGACCAAACCAAGGCCAACAGACAGGAATACCACCGCGAAGTGCTGCTTTACCATCAAAAATTGCTTTCTCACTCATCCAGATGAGGTCTTCTTTACCCGCAGGTATAAATGACACAACGTGACCGCCATGTAGCGCGATGCCTGCCGTTGCTTTCTCATGAATAACGCGGACGACTTTAACCTGATCAACTTCAACGATAGTGACGTTGTCAGATAACACAGTGAGTGCTGGGAGAGTTTTTAAATCCATGTGTTATTTCCTATAGCTGGGGGAGAGCGTTGTCGATACTTGCAGAACAGATGTTATATCGATTTTATATTCTCTCAAATTCCAGATACAAAAAAGGCGACTCTAGAGCCGCCTTTTCTTTAACGAAGTTATTCGCTAATTGCTAACTATCTAATTACTTAGAGATGTGAGCGATTAGGTCTAGAACTTTGTTTGAGTAACCGATTTCGTTGTCGTACCAAGATACAACTTTAACGAAGTTATCAGTTAGAGCGATACCAGCTTTAGCATCGAATACTGAAGTTTGAACTTCACCGATGAAGTCTTGAGAAACAACTTGGTCTTCAGTGTAGCCTAGTACGCCAGCTAGTTCGCCTTCAGAAGCTTCTTTCATTGCTGCACAGATAGCTTCGTAAGATGCGCCTTCTTTTAGGTTAACTGTTAGGTCAACTACAGAAACGTTAGCTGTTGGTACGCGGAAAGCCATACCAGTTAGTTTGCCGTTTAGTTCTGGAAGAACAACGCCTACAGCTTTAGCAGCACCAGTTGATGATGGGATGATGTTTTGAGAAGCACCACGACCACCGCGCCAGTCTTTAGCAGAAGGACCGTCTACAGTTTTTTGAGTTGCTGTAGTAGCGTGAACTGTAGTCATAAGACCAGATTCGATACCGAACTTGTCGTTAAGAACTTTAGCGATAGGCGCTAGACAGTTAGTAGTACAAGAAGCGTTAGAAACGATGTCTTGACCAGCGTAAGTAGCGTGGTTAACGCCCATTACGAACATTGGAGTAGCGTCTTTTGAAGGACCAGTTAGAACAACTTTCTTCGCGCCAGCAGTGATGTGCTTACGTGCAGTCTCGTCAGTTAGGAAAAGACCAGTTGCTTCAGCTACTACGTCAACACCGATTGCGTCCCATTTTAGGTCTTCTGGGTTGCGCTCTGCAGTTACACGTACAGTTTTACCGTTAACGATTAGGTTACCGCCTTCAACTTCAACAGTACCGTTGAAACGGCCGTGAGTTGAGTCGTACTTAAGCATGTATGCCATGTAATCTACGTCGATAAGGTCGTTAATACCTACAACTTCGATGTCGTTGCGCTCTTGCGCTGCACGGAATACGAAACGACCGATACGGCCAAAACCGTTAATACCTACTTTGATAGTCATTATAGTTGCTCCACAACTTAATTTCTGATTAAAGATAACTGGTAGTAAAATTACAAAATCCAGTAAACATCTGCAACAGATAATCGGACTTAACTTGTTTAAAGTCAAAAAAAAGCGACGCTTTTTTTAACAATTCTTCGCAAATGCTCGTTTTTTAAACTTTTAACTGGTTATTCTACATTCCAGTTGGCGTAATATAACTTTCGAGATAAGAACTCGTATCAAATTAATTACACATGGTGTCCTGGTGAGAAAGTATGTGCTACAACTGTTACGAGAAGCAAGTTTTTTGCTAAAAAAGTCATTGCCAAAAATAAGAAATAAGGAACAGAAATTGGTAGAACAAAGCGGAAGAAAAGTAACGAAGTCCGATGAACAATGGCGTGAGCAGCTTTCAGAGGAAGAGTTTCGCGTGTGTCGTGAGCATGGTACAGAGGCTCCGTTCAGCGGTAAACTGCTTCACAATAAAGACACAGGTGTGTATACCTGCACATGTTGTGATGCCCCTCTATTTATCTCCGATAACAAGTACGATTCAGGGTGTGGATGGCCAAGTTTTGATGCACCAATTAATGATACCGCGGTGCGCTATCTAAAAGATCTAAGTCACGGAATGGTTCGTACAGAGATCCGATGTGCGGCTTGTGACAGCCATTTAGGTCACGTTTTTGAAGATGGACCGCAAACAACAGGCGAACGCTATTGTGTAAACTCAGTGTCGTTAATTTTCAACAAATCCGACCAATAACGCCATTTTGGACTGAAAGAATGTTTCATCCTTTCAATTAATATAAGACAAACGATTACTCTACAAATAAAAAACTCCCTATATGGATGGGAGTTTTTTTATTTTATAAATCGCTTGGAATCATCCTTGGTGAATAATTTCCTTTCTCTATTGCCTTAGATATTGATTTAGCAAGATCGTCTAATTGTTCATATTTCTCTGGCTGTGCAAAGTTGAACATGCGTTTTAACTGCTGCTCATCTGCAAGGGGAACATCGAAGCGTTTAGCCACCATTGCCCACAAGTACGCTTGTGCTTTGTTTCCCTGACCTTGGTTGATGCTTGCTAAGGATTTTAAAATCTCAGGGTTTAAGTTGTCCTCATTCGACATCGATAGTGAATTATGAAGTAATGTTAATGTTTTTTGCTGATCGCGGTTGGTATAGAACGTTGCCAAGGCGTATTGCATTTCTGCTGTATTCAGTTCTGGCGAACCTTCCATTTGTAAAAACTGTCGGCGAGCTTGTGTGTCACCTGTTTGCGACCATAAAAAATAGAGAGTGGCAGGGTCTTTTGTACCTTTGAGCTCATTCACAATGCGATCTAGTTCATCAATGCTGTGCACCAAGGCATCAAAGCGTTTACGCTTTAACGCACTTTGATCGATAGGCGTGATTTGCGAAGCGAGTTCTAGACACTTGCGGTACTCTGCCACCAAGCCATATTCGATCACTTGATTGGCTTCGGTCGGGCTCTTGAGCAATTCAAAACGATGCCAGACAAGATTCGTACGCGGAATTCGACATTGACCATCGTCCATATTTAACTTCTCGCAGCGAAGTTTGGGGTTGTTTTGACACAATTCTTCCGTTGTGACATTGCCTTCAAAGCAGCCAGTTAATGTTAGGCTGAAAAGGCTTGCTAGTAACCAGTATGTTCGTTTCATGGTTTTGCTTGTGATCCGTTACACCAATTCATTTTCAGGTTCTTGACTCTGTTTTCTATACCGTTATGTTCTGTAAATAGAATGTAATAAGAAGGTACATTATGGACGCAGAACAATTATTAGATGCGATAACTCCAGAAGTCTATGATCGATTGGTTTACGCAGTAGAAACAGGTAGATGGCCCGAGGGTACACCACTTTCTCAAGAGCAGCGAGACTCATGTATGCAAGCTGTGATGTTGTATCAATCAAAACATAATACTGAAGCTCAACATATGACGGTTGCCGCTGGTGGTGAAATCAGCTTTAAGTCCAAGCAAGAATTGAAAAAACAGTTTAAACAAGAAGAGAGTGACATCGTTCGAGTTAATCCAAACCTCAACTGATTCACCTTTTAGATGTAAAAAGCCCAATCATTTCGATTGGGCTTTTTCGTGTTCGGTGGAGTCATTAACGTGTTATAGACTCATTTCACCTCGAAGCACTTCTTGCATCTTCAGTTTGATCTCTTCATACGACAAGTTTTGGCTTAGAAGATAGTGAAGTTTCGCAAGTGCCGCTTCTGGTGTCATATCAAAGCCGCTGATCACGCCAGAATCTGCCAGGGCACAACCTGTCGCATAGCCGCCCATGTTCACTTTACCTGCCAAACATTGAGTCAGGTTTACGACGATCACTCCACGTTCTGAGGCTTCTTTTAAATGGCCAAGTAGCTCAGGGTTTTGTGGTGCGTTACCTACACCGAACGTCAACAGGATCATAGCGTTAACTGGTTGGCGTAGCGTGTTGCGGATTACTTCGTGTGAAATGCCAGGGTACATGGTGATCACACCAATTGGCTGTGGCGTGATGTTGTGTACTTTGAACTCACCTTCTGGTTTTGCACCAACCGTAACATTGTTACTGATTTGGATATTGATCCCTGCTTCCAAAAGCGGTGGCAGGTTAGGTGAAGTAAAGGCATTGAATCCATCTGCGTGAGATTTGGTACTACGGTTACCACGCATCAACTGGTTGTTGAAGAACAGTGTTACTTCGTTGATTGGGTAGTTGGCCGCAATGTGCAGGGCATTAAGGAGGTTTGCTTGTCCGTCTGAGCGTAGCTCAGCCAACGGAATCTGTGAGCCTGTCACGATAACGGGCTTACCTAAATTTTCCAACATGAAAGACAAGGCTGAAGCGGTGTATGCCATGGTGTCAGTACCATGCAAAATCACAAAACCATCATATTTTTCGTAGTTGTCACGGATGTCGTCTGCGATTTGCTGCCAGTCAGCAGGCGTCATATCTGAAGAGTCGATCAGTGGTTCGTACTCGTGGATAGTGTATTCCGGCATTTCTGGACGGTGGAACTCGGGCATACTGGCTAGTTGCTTTTCCATAAAGCCAGCCACAGGCACGTAGCCGTGATCCGATTTTTGCATACCGATGGTGCCACCGGTGTAAGCGATGTAGATATGTTTTCTAGTCATCGTTCTACTTTACTTCATGTAGGGGAACAGTGGCGGGGATTATAGCGAAATGAAACCTAATAAAAAGGGGCATCTCGCACAGAGACGCCCCTTTTTGGCTAAGCTAGGAAAGCTATTGCACTTGGCAGTTCAAACAGAACGCATATTGACCTTTTGGATCGTTAAAGCTTTGTAGCATGCTTGCGTCTTGCTCAAATTGTTGAGCGACAGGTTGAAGGCTCTTTGGTAAAAACGCAGTCGCGTCGATACCGAGAGATACTTTGACCTGATTCATAAACTCTTGGATCAGTTGTTCTGTTGGCGATAGTGGCTCTTCGACCCAGTAGATATCGTAGTTGTCGACTTCTGCTAATTTCGCAGCCAGTTCTACCGCATCATCGAAGTCACCCATTTGGTCCACCAAGCCGAATGACATTGCGTCTTGACCTGTCCAAACTCGACCTTGCGCCACTTTGTCGACGTCTTCCACAGACATATCACGGTTGGACCCCACCAGTGAAATAAAGCGCTTGTAACCGTGCTCAATGCCAAGCTGGAATGCTTGAGACGCACCTTCAGACAATCCCGTTGTGATACCGTCACCTGAGAATGGTGAAGTGCCTACGCCATCGGTGCTGATACCAAGTTTAGTGAAGCCTTTTTCAAATGTAGTGATCACACTGAAGATACCAATTGAGCCTGTCAGCGTTGTTGGTTGAGCAACGATCTTGTCTGCGCTCATTGAGATCCAGTAACCACCTGAAGCTGCAAGGCTAGACATAGATACGACCACAGGTTTACCTGCTTCTTTAAGCGCTTCCACTTCATTACGGATCACTTCTGAAGCAAATGCACTACCGCCAGGGCTGTCCACTCGAAGTACGACTGCTTTTACCTTGTCGTCATTACGAGCTTGGCGTAGTAGGCTTGCAACCGTATCGCCACCAACAGTGCCACGTGGTTGCTGACCATCCATAATCGCACCGCTCGCGACGACAACAGCAATGTCATTTTCAGACGGCATTAAGTTAGGGCGCATGGTCGCTAGGTAATCGTAGTAACCAATTGCGTTGTAACTGTCCTTGCCATCACTACCAAATTCTTTTGCGAATAACTTTCGAACGTCTTGACGCGTTGCAAGTTCATCTACTAGACCCATTTTCACAGCAAGTTGTGCAAGATCACCATCAACGGATTTCATTTCAGCAAGGAGCTCATCCATTGTTGGGTTTAGTACTTTTGCATCAATGTTACGGTTAGTCGCAACGTCATCGACAAAGGCACTCCAAAGTTGGGTTATCCAGCGTGTTGCTGATTCTTTCGCTGCATCAGACATATCGTCACGGATGAAGGGCTCAATTGCGGATTTGTAGGTACCAACACGGAATACGTGTGTTGATACGTCCAGCTTCTCTAACAAGGTTTTGTAGTACATTGAGTAAGAGCTGTAACCCTTGATCAACACGCCACCATCAGGTGCTAGGAACACTTTATCTGCATAACTTGCCAGGTAGTATTGGCTCTGGTTGTAGAAGTCCCCGACGGCATAGACAGGCTTGCCTGACGTTTTAAATTCGTTCAACGCTTTGGCGATGTAGCGAAGCTTGGTCAGGTTGGTTTCCGGCATATCGCGTAAAGCTAGGACTAAGCCAGAAACTTTCGGATCGTCTTTGGCGTAACGAATGGTATCGACGATATCGAAGAGTACGTTTTCTTTCGGAATTTCGTTACCTAGGATTGAACCTGCGACGGAGTCCATTGGATTAACATAACGGCGCTGCTCGACGATAGGACCAGAAAGGTTCATCACAAGAGCCGATTCTTTTTCAACAGTAGGTTGACCTTCACCAGTGTATGTAAAAGCAAAGTAAAAGACGGCAATCATCACTAGGAAGATCAAATTTGCCAGAGCAAGTCTGACAAAGGTAATGGCTTTCCATATTCCCTTAAATATCAGACCAATAAATTGGAAGATTTTTTTCATCTTGTCTCCATAACGAGATAGTCATTCCCTAATAGTACAAAGTATGGGGTCTTATCTCTAAGATCTCAAAAGATAACAATTTTTTTAGCTTATCACGCTCATTCAACAATTGGCATAGTTTAGCGCGAGATTGACGTGTGTTGCAAAAATGTAAACGCTTGTTTGATTTTTTGGTTTTTGCGGCGTACTGTGGTCAGACCACAACAATAAAAATGGATGTTTAGTGATGTCTGCCATGTACCCAAATTTGTTAAAACCATTGGACTTAGGTTTTACACAGCTACGAAACCGCGTCTTGATGGGATCAATGCACACCGGTTTAGAAGAACACAAAGAAGGACTACAAAAGCTTGCGGCGTTCTATGAAGAGCGTGCGAAGGGCGGTGTAGGTCTTATCGTGACGGGTGGTTTTTCTCCAAACTTACGTGGTCGACTACACCCTTTGAGTGCTGAGTTTAGTAAGCCGAAACACGCTAAAGCACACCAGGTTGTGACAGAAGCCGTACATAAACATGGTGGCAAAATCGCTTTGCAAATTCTTCATGCCGGACGTTATGCGATGCACCCATTCGCGCAAAGTGCGTCGGGAATCAAAGCTCCGATCGCAAAATTTGCACCTAGTGAAATGAGCGAACGTCAGATCAAAAAGACCATCGACGCTTTTGCTAACAGTGCTGAATTGGCACAGCTTGCGGGTTACGATGGCGTGGAGCTGATGGGCTCTGAAGGTTATTTGATTAACCAGTTTTTATGTAAGCGCACCAACATGCGTTATGACGAGTGGGGCGGCAGCTACAAAAAACGCATGCGTTTCCCGGTTGAAATTGTCAAAGCGGTGCGCAAAGCGGTTGGTGAAAAGTTCATTATTATTTTCCGACTCTCTATGCTTGATTTGGTTGAGCAAGGCAGCACCTTTGATGATGTGATTGAACTGGCAAAGGCACTAGAAGAAGCGGGTGTAACCATCATCAATACGGGTATCGGTTGGCACGAGGCTCGTATCCCAACGATTGCGACTCAAGTTCCGCGAGGTGCGTTTACTTGGGTTACTGAAAAAGTCAAACCTCACGTTTCGGTTCCTATTATTACTTGTAACCGAATTAATACCCCTGACGAAGCTGAACGTATTCTCTCTTCTGGACACGCTGATATGGTATCAATGGCGCGACCTTTCTTAGCTGATCCTTACTTTGTCGCTAAGGCTGAACAAGAGAAGTCCCAATTGATTAATACTTGCATTGGTTGCAACCAAGCGTGTCTGGATAACGTATTTAAAGGCAAGCGAGCGAGCTGTTTGGTCAATCCGCTCGCCTGTTATGAAACAGAAATTGTCGTAGAGCCCGCATTCAAGAAGAAAAACATTGCCGTTATTGGGGCGGGTCCTGCCGGTCTTGCGTGTGCTACTACATTGGCTGAGCGTGGACACAAAGTGGATCTGTTTGAGAAAAATGACCGCATTGGAGGGCAGTTCCGCTTAGCGATGCAAATCCCGGGCAAAGAAGAATTCCGTGAAACGATTCGTTACTTTGCAAATCGCATTGAGGAAACGGGCGTTAACCTTCACCTAGAAACAGAAGCTAACTATGACTTATTGACCGAATACGATGAAGTGGTGATGGCTTCGGGTGTAGAACCTCGTAAAGTTAAAATTGATGGCATCGATAATCCAGAAAAAGTGATCGACTATCAAACACTCATTCGAGATAAAACTCCTGTAGGTGAGAAAGTTGCCATTGTTGGGGCTGGTGGTATTGGTGTCGATGTAGCCACTATGCTCACTGAGCCAGTTGGTCAGACGTTGGATGATTGGCTACACGAATGGGGAATCGACAAAGAGATGTCTCAACCGGGCGGTTTATACCCTTATCCCGATGCTGTTAGTGATAAAGAAGTATGGGTTCTACAACGTCGTAAAGGTCGTGTCGGGAAAGGTCCGGGTAAAACTACGGGTTGGATTCATAAACGCACATTAGAGAAACGCGGTGTTCACTTATATGGTGGCGTGTCTTACGACAAGATAGATGATACTGGTTTGCACATTCATGTGAATGGCAAAGAACAATTGTTAGCTGCAGATAAAGTGGTGATTTGTGCCGGGCAAGAGTCGGTTCGTCCATTTGAAGACAAGTGGCACGAGCTTGGTGAAAAACTGCATATTATTGGCGGCGCAGATCATGCAGGAGAACTTGATGCGGTGCGCGCTATCCGTCAAGGCGTCAAACTTGCTGTAAAACTGTAGTTATCTGTGACGGATCTTTTTCATTCTTAACCTTTTGTGGCTGCGCCTTGTGCGCAGCTTTTTTTATGGTTTTAAACCCTATAAAACAGAGTGTTATTTGCCAAAGTGGATTATGCTAAAGTGAACGCGTAAAAATAATAACTCACCTAATAAGGACTTGTTCATGGAAGCTCTCGATCTTTTGCTCAACCGCCGTTCTATTGCCAAGTTGTCTGAGCCTGCACCAGAAGGGCAAGCTCTAGAAAATATCATTCGTGCAGGTCTGCGAGCGCCAGATCACGCAGGATTGACGCCTTGGCGTTTTGTTATTGCTCAAGGGGATGGTCTTAAAAAGTTGTCAGATATCCTTGTGAGAGCAGCAGAAGCTGAAAACAGCGAAGACGCGGTGATAGAAAAAGTGAAAAACGCGCCTTTTCGCGCGCCAATGGTTATCACTGTGATTGCTAAAGTGACAGAACACGAAAAAGTCCCAGAACTGGAACAATATCTGTCTGCAGGTTGTGCAGTGCAAGCGATGCAAATGGCGGCGGTTGCCCAAGGTTTCCAAGGCTTTTGGCGTTCAGGAAAGTGGATGTTCCATCCAGAAGTACATCAAGCGTTTGGTCTTGAAGGCAAAGACCAAATCGTAGGTTTCCTGTATTTAGGCACCCCTGGTTGTACGCCAATGAAAGTGCCAGAGCGTGAACTGTCTCAATTCGTTGAGTTTCAATAATCTAGAATCGTGACCTTATCACTGTTCATCTGTACAGTTTTTCTTGATTTGTTAGGGGGACATTAGATAATGTCCCCCTCATTGTTTTGATTTTCTGAACTTTATGTCTCGTCTGTTTATTGCTGAAAAACCAAGTCTAGGTCGCGCTATAGCGGCTGCGTTGCCAAATCCTCAAAAGAAAGATCAAGGCTTTATCCGCTGTGGAAACGGTGATGTCGTAACTTGGTGTATTGGTCACCTGTTAGAGCAAGTAGAACCTGACGCTTATGACGAACGGTATAAGAAATGGAATCTGGCTGATTTACCGATTGTTCCACAGCAATGGCAACTGAGACCGAGGAAGAGTGCCAGTAAACAACTCACAGTGATCCGTAAACTTCTCAAAGAGGCTACGGAGGTCATTCATGCAGGAGACCCTGATCGAGAAGGGCAACTGTTAGTGGATGAGGTTCTGGACTATTGCAAACTCTCCAAAACCAAAAAAGAAGCCACTCAACGATTGTTGATTTCGGACTTGAACTTGCCCGCAGTAAAACGAGCCTTAAGCTCGATGCGCAGTAACCGCGACTTTATTCCTCTTTCTGTTTCTGCTTTGGCGCGTTCTCGAGCCGATTGGCTTTACGGAATGAACATGTCGCGTGCTTACACTTTGCTGGGCCAAAAAGCGGGCTATCAAGGTGTTTTGTCAGTAGGGCGGGTGCAAACTCCAGTGTTAGGTCTGGTGGTGCGTCGTGACGAAGAAATCGAGAACTTTGTGCCGAAAGACTACTTCACGCTGCATGCTTTAATTCCATATCAAGATCAAAATGGTTCGTTTGATATACGTGCGCGTTGGAAACCTAGTGAGGCGTGTAAACCATGGCAAGACGAAGAGGGGCGCGTTCTGAGTAGAAAGCTCGTAGAGAACGTGGCGAATCGCATTGCCAATCAGCCCGCCAAAGTGACCGAATCAGAACAAAAGCAAACCAAGCAATCGGCTCCGCTTCCCTATTCACTATCTGCGTTACAAATCGATGCTGCTAAACGTTATGGGATGAGCGCACAACAAGTACTAGATACCTGTCAGGCTCTCTATGAAAAACATAAGTTGATCACTTACCCGCGTTCGGATTGTCGTTACTTGCCTATGGAGCATTACGCACAAGCGGGTTCTGTTACCTCTGCTATCTCCAACAATGCCAAAGAGCTACAAAGTGCGGTGCAAGGTGCGGATTTGTCAATTAAGTCCAAAGCGTGGAACGACAAAAAAGTTGATGCTCACCACGCAATTATCCCAACGCCTAAACAAGCAAATGTGAACGCGTTGTCAGGTAATGAGATGAAGGTGTATCAACTCATTGCACGTCAATATTTAATGCAATTCTATCCAGCTGCCATTTACGCAGAAGCGAAGCTTGTATTTGATATCGCTGGTGGCACGTTTATCGCTAAAGGTCGCCAGTTGGTTTCTCCGGGGTGGAAAGCACTCATGGGGAAAACGGACAAAGAGGACGAGGGCATCGATGCTGTACCGCCATTACAAGAAGGTACGGTACTGATGTGTCGGGAAGGGGAAATTAAAGACCGTAAGACAGAACCTCCAAAGCATTTTACTGAAGCGACATTGCTGCAAGCGATGACTGGGATTGCGCGTTACGTAGCAGACAAAGAACTGAAGAAGATCTTACGCGATACAGACGGTTTGGGAACAGAAGCGACCAGAGCCGGCATTTTAGACACTTTGTTTAAGCGCCAACTTTTAACGCGTCAGGGAAAGTCGATTTTAAGCTCACCAGCAGGGCGTGGTTTGATCCATGCTTTGCCGATGGACTCGACTTATCCCGATATGACAGCACATTGGGAACACCAATTGCAGGGTATGGCAGAGCGAAATCAAGCTTATCAACCTTTTATGCAGGCGTTAGAGCAACGTATCGATGGTTTGATGGGCGAGGTGAAGTCCGGTCCTATTCCTGATTCTTTACGTCACCTTCCTAAAGTCGAGCGTCCTGCATTTAAACGCAAGAAGCGCAGCTATTCCAAAAAGAGCACATCAAAGTCGAGTACAGGCAAACGTATACCCAAGTGACTTCAAGATGCAGGATTCAGAGCGTTGTCATTGATTCGAGGTCAAGGAAAACAACGCAGCGTAATAGCCAGCTCTTTCCAAGTTGTTTGACGTAGCCATTTGTTTGACTAAAAAAGCGAGTCAAAGACACGCTCCCAAAGGGCACTCTTTGCAAATATAAGGGTCTTGGCTTGTATACTTTGTTGCCGATTCTTGATTTAGACCCACTAAACCTTTAAATCGCCGTCGCGTCTACAAACCAAGTCATTCTCGCTGAACCTAGCATCTCGAGGTTACTTAGGTAGAAAGTGTCTAAATAATCAATAAGCGAAGCGGCACCTGGAGTGCCGCTTTTTATCATTTATGGATCGCTGCTAATCAAATAGCTCCCCATTACTTTGTATCGCACCGCGCACATCATCTTGCGTTAAAACACGCTTTCCTAAATCTTGCTTTACTTGTCGTCCCAAGTCGACAAGCGTGTCTCGGTTCGCTTGAGTTTGACGTTTACCTGCACTTCTCAAGCAGTAATTGAGTTCATGATCTTCACTGAAATTGACCAGATCTTTATCTGCAGCCATGGTTACTCTCCTTAGTGGTCGATATCCTCACTAAGTCTGGATAGGAATGAGTGAAATTCAAGTAAAGTGATGAGATAAAGAAGGGGGGATAGAAAGATCACGACACGATTAGATTGTCGTGACCCAACTTTAAGCTATTGATTGCGAAAGATTACCAAGGAAGCATGGTTCCGTCGTAGTTGATGAACTGACCAGAGTTTTCCTGCGAGCTTTGCTCTATTACTTTTGCAAGACCTGCTGCGGAGGTTTGAGTATCGATAAGGGCGTTTGGTCCGCCCATTGCTGTTTGTACCCAGCCTGGGTGTAGGGCGAGTACGGTAAAACCTTCTCCTGTTAAATCATTACTTAAGCTTTTTACTACTGAGTTTAGTGCAGCTTTAGAAGAGCGATAGATGTAACCACCTCCAGAGGTATTTTCTGTCATGCTGCCAACTTTAGAAGAGATACATGCGATCTTCTTAGTTGTCCCTTTTTTCATTACAGGATAGAAGCTCTCGACAAGCTTTAAGGGCGCGATCGTATTTATCTCGAATACTTGACGCCATTCATCAACGTCTGTATTTCCAAAACCATAACCTTTCGGCCCGTAATACCCAGCATTGTTGATCAGCAGATCGATAGCAGGGAGTTGGTTAGCTAACTCAGTAACATCGTCGTAATTGGTGACGTCTAACTCATGCAAAGTTAACGTGTCATAGTTTGATGCTAACGCTTGCAGATCTTTGCTTTCTGCTAGATTGCGACTGGTCGCATGTACGTGAGCACCTTGTTGTAAATACAGTGTTGTTAGGCTCAAGCCTATGCCGCGATTTGCTCCGGTGATAAAGACTGTCTGACTCATGGGTGTGCCTATCTGTGTGATTCAATTAGGTGATATAGAAGTAAGATCATTGTGTTAGCTCAGAGCAATAAAATCAACCAGCCACCAAGCTCCAACCATCATTGACATGAAAAGCGATATCGCGCAAAAAGAGCCAAAGAAAGCGCCAAGGATCGTATATAACGTTTTGTTCATAATGAAAGGAAATTAATTGATATTGAAAATCATTATCAATTAATTTCCTTTTTAATCAACTCTTGGAGTTGGTACTATTTCACAATGATTGTTGAAAAGAATGTCTCATGTTGCCACTGATCTATCATCCCATCTACTCACAACTGGAACTGCCGGAAGGTCACCGTTATCCAATTATGAAGTACCAATACCTTTATCAAGCGGTGAAGGACAAGTTGGTTCAACAAGATTGGGGACAACATATCGAATTTTCCCAACCTCAACCGCTTAACGTGGATGAGATCAAGCTGGTTCATAGTGAGGAGTATGTGGATTTGCTTGTTAGTGGCGAAATGCCGGCAGTTAAAATGCGTCGAATAGGATTTCCTTGGAGTGAGACCTTAGTCTCGCGGACGCTTATGTCGACAGCGGGCACCGTTTTGACTGCAGAAAAGGCATTAGAGCACGGTGTCGCGATTCACCTTAGCGGTGGCTACCATCATGCGCATAAAGATTTTGGAAGTGGTTTTTGTCTATTCAATGATTTGGTGATCGCGGCAAAACACATGCTGGAGACAGAGCACGTAGACAAAGTGCTTATTATTGATAGCGATGTGCACCACGGTGATGGTACTGCAACTTTATGTGCAGACGAGCTTGATATCATCACCCTGTCTTTCCATTGTGATAAGAACTTTCCCGCGAGGAAACCGGATTCAGATCTCGACGTTCCGTTGAGCCGAGGAACCAGTGACGATACTTTCTTAATGACGTTTAAAGAAGTGGTTGAAATGGCGCTCAACCTGCACCGCCCGGATATGGTTATCTATGATGCGGGTGTAGATATACATACCGACGATGAACTTGGTTATTTTGACGTATCCACGCAAGGGATATATGAACGAGACCGTTTCATAATGCAGTTGATGAAAGATAAAGGGGTTCCTGTTGCCGCTGTTGTTGGTGGTGGGTATCGAAGTAATCACTCAGATTTAGTACCCATTCACATGCAGCTTATCAATGCCGCAGAAAGCGTATATAAACCACGATAGTAGAACCAATGATTGTGAAAGGTGAGGCACTGATGTCTCACCTTTTTTATTGTGGCAAGCCTAAGACCTATACTTAAGGTGAGTATTGTCAAAAAAGAGGCGGCAGCGTATGGATTTTACGGAAAAGCTGCGTTTGCGGGAGAAAGCAATCGAAGACCTATATTTTGCAGAAGTTGATAAAAAGTTAATCGAAGCTTTGCATGAAAAGCAAAATCAAGAAGGGTTAACCAAGTCGCGGGAATGCGATGAAGACGACATCAATAATTAACGGGTTTACACTTGATTGGGATGTTAAGATGGGAATCCTTTCCCTTTTTATTTTCCTAGCCTTTGACGTTGTCTAAGCAACAAATAGATGGATTTAGCACATGCCAGAAAGAGAGTCCTGTCATTTGCCGAGATAAATATTAGGCTAGCTGTAACCTTAGCAACAGTTATAAACACCTTATAATTCGCCTAATAATAAATGTAAGTCACTCTCAAGGTACACCTACACTTCAGGTTGTGGGCTTTTTTCTTATCAGTTGAGGAGTGATAAATGTTTGGAGTAGTGGCACTCTTTTTGATTCGCATCGCAACGAACATTTCTAAGAGTGGCTACGTATCGAGGTTGTACTCAACTAGGGATTTAGAAATCCCGTAATTCTCCGAGCGCTAAAACGACGAAAGCTCGTTGATTTCTCGACGAGCTTTTTAAATGTGGCTGAGTGCGGGGACGCCTAGTCCGGGGTTGCGCTCAACTAGGGATTTAGAAATCCCGCAATTTTCCAAACGCTAAAACGACGAAAGCCCGCTGATTTCTCAACGGGCTTTCTAAATGTGGCGGAGAGATAGGGATTTGAACCCTAGATACGCTATTAACGTATGCCGGTTTTCAAGACCGGTGCTTTCAACCACTCAGCCATCTCTCCGTTGTTGAGGCGCATAATATAAGGCTTTGAAAATCTTGTAAACCCTAAAATGAATCGTTTGGACGTTTAGTGCACGATTTTGTGTTGTTTGTGGAGAAAAGAATCAAAAAAGCTCTCCGGGTGGAGAGCTTTTGTTCAATTAATTGCTTTTAGAATAGAAGCGTTGAAGCTCTGTCAAACCTTGCATTAGAACAGGCAGTTTAGGCGATGTTTCGCGCAAACGCTTGTAATTGTCATCGTACAGCTTGTAGTTACCAAACTTATCGATAACGGTCGTTTGGGAGCCGGTGATCAGTGCGATTTCACGTGTATCGCCGGCTAAGATCCAACGACGGCGACTTTCATCAAACAAATTACGCCCGCTGCTGTAATCGTATGGGTTTGAAGATACGCCCAGCATGTCTTGCAACAGTGTCACTGACAAGTCTAAGTGGCTTGTACTGTGGGTAAATTCCGCTGGTAGCATACCTGGCCAATGGATAACCATAGGCACTTGCAGTTGATATTTGCTGTAGTTGCTGTTTGCGCCCCAACTGTTGGTATTGGTTTCGTTGAACTCGCTACCATGGTTTGAGGTAATAACCACAATCGTGTTTGCAAGCAGTTGCTTTTCTTCTAGGTCTGCGATGATCTTCGCAACTGTTTTATCAGCCGATTTTACCGCTTGCTCGTAAGCTTGCTTGAATCGCTCGCTAGCAGGGAGCTCTTCATTTGCTGCCATCGTTTCTGATTCGAAGTTATCAACGGTTGTCACTTCAATGAAGCTAAACCAAGGCTGCTGGGCTTGCTCTGTTAGCCATGTGTTCCAAGCAGAAATAGATTGTGGATCGGTATGAGCTTGGCTTCCATCGAGTGAGTTTGCCAAGTTTAAGCCGCGGAAGATAACTTCAGAATACAAGTCTTCTTCAAAGCCATTGCCACTGAATAAACCAAAGCTATAACCCTGATCTTTCAGTACATCTAGCATAACTGGTGCGCTACCTTGAGCTTTGATACTACTTGCGTAGCTACTCGGTAAACCATAGAACAGACCAAATGCACCGTATGTATCATTGCTCGAGCTGTAATGATTAACAAAGTTTTGATTGTCTTGTGCGAACTGGTACAAGTTCGGCATTTCGTCTTGATTCAATGCGTCGGCACGTAAGTTGTTCACGCTGATCATCAGCACGTTTAACTTGTTAACACGACGATTGAATTCTAGCTTCTCTAGTGGGTAGCTTACTAAATCAATATTACCTTGGTTCTCAGCTAAGCGTTTTAGGTACTCTTCGCGGTCAAGAAGACCGTGTTTTTCCATAAAGCTCTTCGCTGTCATAGGGTATGACAGTGGGAAGTTAGAGCGTTGGCTGGTAATAGGATTGTAGAAGTAAGCATCAGCCCAGATGTAAACCAAATGGCTCGCGATGAAGCTTAAGAAGAACACGGCAGCCAATGGTCGACCAACGTGTTTATGAGAAAGTTTGCGCTGTTTACGCCATACCCATTCAGATAAAGCGAGTTGAACAAGGAAGATCAGCGGCATCACAACAAATAAATGTTGGAGATCTGAGCTGAGTGCGCTTTTGTCTTCGCTAAACAACAACTCCCAAACCACAGGGTTTAGGTGCAGATTAATTGATTGATACGCTTGAGTATCAATCAGCAGCACGGTTTGACCAACCGTAGCAAATATCACTGCCACCAAACGGAAGAGTTTCCTAGATGGCAGGACAAACGTCAGCGGAAATAGAACCAATAAGTACAGAGCAAAAACAAGAAAGCCAAAATGCCCCACCCACGAAACCGCCAAATAGAATTGACCCATCAGGGTTTCTGGCCAAGGCGATTGAACGATATAGCGTGTACCTATCAACATCGAAGCGACGATGTTGAAGAATGCAAACCAATGCCCCCAACCTACTAGTCGGGATACGCGTTCGCCGTATGAGTTTCCGCTGTCTACCATGTACTTGTTCTATTATCCGTTTTTAGTGTGATTTTGGCGCTTCAAGAGAAGACATCAGTGCCTGAGCAAATTTTTCAGCAATAACTTTGCGTTGTGAAGCAGCAACTTGTTGATTTAAGACATTGGTTGCGATATTTCCGGCAATCATTAGCGTCAACTCAGGAGAAGCAGCGTGTTTTTCAAGAACAGCACCCACTTCAGCAAGAATTTTCTCTACTTGTTCGTCAGTATATTTAGATGTAATCGGCATAAAGACTCTAATAATGATAGTAAAAGCGGCTTATGATAACCTACAATGCCCAACAACTTAAACCTTGTAGCAAGATAAAATCACTATGAGCCTTCATCTTTCAAACGTTATTCTGCATCAATTGTGCAAAAACGATCAGGACGAACTGGTTGTTAAACTTCGCCCGGCGTCGTTAGAAAACGATACCTCAACAGAAAACCTTGTCGCGGAACTGCATCGCGTATTCCATTCTAAAGCAGGAAAAGGCTTCGGCTCTTTCCAATCAGACAGCGAATTTCAGTTTTGGCTTCAAGAAATGCGCAAAGGAGAGAGAGATTTTTATGATTTCTCACAAATTAGTGCAAATCGCTTGAAAGAAGAGTTGATCAAGTACCCATTTGCTGACGAAGGTATCTTAGTCTTTGCTGAGTATCAGAGCTTGGCTACGGATTATTTATTTATTGGTATCTTACCAATGAACCAAAGCCTAAAAGTGACAGAAGGCTTAGATATCGATGCTACGGATTATTTAGACATCACTAAGATGGACATCGCGGCACGCATCGATCTATCGAGTTATGACACTGATCGTGATTCAAACCGTTACCTTTCTTACATCAAAGGTCGCGTAGGTCGTAAAGTGGCAGACTTCTTCTTGGATTTCTTGCAAGCGGATGTTGGTTTAGACACTAAACAGCAAAACCAAGTGCTGATGCAGGCGGTGGAAGATTTCTGTGCCGATTCTAAGTTAGAAAAGCAAGAAGCGAACGAATACAAAAAGCAGGTTTACAATTACTGTAACGAGCAAATTAAATCAGGCGACGAGGTGCAAATCTCTGAACTGTCTGGTGAGCTTCCTCCTAGCCAAGATGGTACTAGCTTTATGGATTTCACCAAAGAGCAAGGTTACGAGTTGGAAGAGTCATTCCCAGGCGACCGTTCTACAGTGCGTAAACTAACTAAGTACGTTGGTGCTGGTGGCGGCTTAAATATTAGCTTTGATAGCCTGTTGCTGGGTGAGCGTATTTTCTACGATCCAGAGACAGACACGCTTACGATTAAAGGCACACCGCCAAACTTGAAAGATCAGTTGAGCCGTAATTAATTGAAAGAAGAGAGCATTGTGCTCTCTTTTTTTATGTGAAGTGTGCACACTAAAAGCGCAATTCATGGTATATGCTTGTTATTAATAGAGATAATTGAGGAATGGGCGTTGCTGCAATTCAAAGAGGGAATAAAACAAGCAATCTGGTTTTTGTTTGCGGTATGGTGTGCCTTTGCTGTGGGTATTTGGCTGCAAGCTCAACAAACCATACGTACGATTTCAACCGTTGATGAACTCAGCAGCAAGGTTGATGAAGTGCGTCATATCTTTAACTTTGAGCTGCCTTATCGTGCTCAGCACGTTGACCAAGTCTCTCTCAAACTTCAGCTTGTTTATGCAGTTCGTTTGCAATTGCAGAGCGAGTACTCTGACCGCTGGGGTGGTCCGGACTTAACGCAACTGCTTTATTCAACTGATCGCTTTCTTGAAGGCGCGAGAACATTTATCGGTAGCGATAGTGAGCTAGTCGCGCTGGCTGACCAACTCCATAATAGCCGAGAGTCAGCCAGTAACTCTGAGCAACTGAGAACCATGTACTATCGCTTAGGTGCTTTGGTCTTAGAAGCCATGTTTAGCGATGCAGCGACAAGCTCAGATACTTACCAAGAGCTTGATTCTCTTTTTACCGAGTCACAAAAGCTAGAGCAAAAAGAGCAAGGGGCGTTCCAACGTCGATTGGCTCAAACGTCAAATGTGCTTGCCGCTCATGCTCAAGGCAGCCACCTCGCTAACCAATTGCTTAACCCTGAATTTTCTAATCAGTTTGCCTCTGTCATTAGCTCTCTTGAACAAAAGCTGATGTTTTACATCTCCTTTTTAGTGTTAGTAAGTGGTTCCTTACTCGTGGTGGTTTCTTGGGCTTTGTTCTACAAGGAAACTCCAGTCTTAGATGCTCCAATTCAACCTTGTGAAAAAACGGATACACCAATGAAGACGAACCCACCTGAAGTGATTTTGCCGACAGAGAAGCAAGTTACCGAGCCAAGTGGTGAGGAGCGCATGCCTGTGGATGTGGTAAAACCAACCACACCTCTAGAAGAAGAGAATGACGATGCATCTTCTTTAGCCGCGAGTGTGAGCGTGGAGACGGATGAGCCTTATATCGATATAGAGAAAATGCTTGATTCGCTCTCTGGTGATGAAGAGTCTGTGCGTATGTTGTTAGAGGTTTTCATACAAGATCATTCTGAAGATGGTACGAAGCTAAGAACATTGATAGCCGAGGGTAAGGATGAAGAACACGCTCAGCGTATCGCCCATAGCTTGAAGGGAGTGTCAGGCAGCATTGGAGCGATGCCTCTACACTATATATCTGGGGATATCGAATCTTTAATTAAACAAGGTCAGGAAGTCGTTACAGACAAGCTGGATATGTTGGAAGATACCCTGCAGAAAACGACACTTTTTGCTGAGGCAGTTCTTAATAGTGAAAACATTCGAGAAGTGCTAACAGATTGATATTCCTCTGACTTAAAATAGTAGAGATTCAGGTATTAAGGGGCGCTTGCGAACCTTATGCTTTGGTTCGTCACTGTTCCTGTCCTACACCATTTGATCATAGGTAATTTCATGTTCATCCGCCGACTGTCTTCTTGGTTGATAGCCTGTCTGGTTTTAAGCCTTTCGGGATGCTCTCTCTTAGAAGTAAAAATCGATAGTCAAACTGTACCGCTCACCAAACAAGAGCTAAACATGCGCATTATGACGCGTGAATACGCTCAGCAGTTCTTTGCTCAAGTAGAGCAAGCTGCCGATGTGCTCCAAGACAACTACGAGCCTAACGATAAAGTAAACCAATCTTATATTTTACTTTGGAAAATCAATGCGGAAGAAGGGCTTCAAGCTGCCGCTTACCAAGTCTCGCCAATGGCGGCGCTGATTGACACGTGGGTATTTACTCACCAAATGGACCAGTTCTTCAGTGTCGGTGCAGGGAAAGATCTATTCACTACCGGGGAAGCACAACAAGTGTCTGCTCACTTAGCCAAGGAAGTCGATAAGCTTGCACAATCTTTGTTGAAAAAAGACGTGTACTCGAAAACCAAAGTGTTTGTGGCTGACTTTGTTGAGAAATACCCATTCGCGGATTTGAGTATGATCCGTACACCAGCTTATCGAGCTTGGTTACAAGTGAATCAGATCAGTGAAGAGGAAGCTGTAACGACATTGGGTACGATGCCTGAGGCTATCGGTGATGTGTCTGATCGTTTGAGCTTAGTGTCTGAACAAACACCAAAAATCATGACATGGAAAGCGCAGTTGCTCGCACTCAATAGCTCAGCAAGTATCGAACAAGTAAATGCAGCGCTAAACAGCTTGAAGGTTACTTCTGAGTCGTTGAAAGACTTTATCGATAATAACCCTGAGTATATGCGTAACTTGGCACAGCAAATGGCAGTGCAATTGCAGCCACTTGTTGAAGATATCGACCAGAAAACAGAAGAGCGCTTGGTTCAGTTGAGTGAAGAGCGACAAGCACTAGAAAAAATGGTGGCGAGAGAACGCCAAGAGATTGCTCAAATTATTACAAATGAAAGAGAGAAGTTTGCGCAAGACCTCGACCACGTTTCACAAGAGGTTGTGAACCTTGCAATGGATAAACTGATCGAACTGGTGAAGAGCACCATCATCTACTTCATTTTGTTCATCCTAGTGATCTTCTTTGCTCCTCTTGTTTTGGGCTATGCCTTAGGTAAACGTTCAGCGGTAAGAGCAGGTACCAAATCTGCCTGATTAGCCAGAGCTTAGCCAAACGACAAACATAAAAAAGGACCGAATTGTCGGTCCTTTTTCTATTCTATTGGAAGTTAGAACTATTTAAGCCGTTTGCTGCTTTAGTTCACCTTCTGCTTGTTCTTCTGTTGCTGGTGCTGTTGGTTCGCATTTATCGATAAACCAACCCATGTACGACGTGAAGATAGTGACGATAATACACACGAAGCTCAACCACATGAATGGCGCGTAAGACAATGTTGCCACACCCAGAATACTCGCCATGTAGATGCCGTTATCACTCCAAGGCACCATACCTGACGTTAACGTACCACCGAACTCGGCGTTACGAGATAGGTTTTTACGTTTGTAGCCAAGGCGATCGTAGTTTTTCGCACAGATTTTTGGTGTCAGAATCAGTGATACGTACATCGCCGAGCCGAATACGTTACCCATGAAAGCTGTACCAATGGTGCTTGTCGCCAGAGAACCCGCACTTTGAACACGTCGCTCGAACAGTTTCGCAATTGTCTCAAGCACGCCCACCTTATCTAGCAAGCCACCAAAACCAAGACCAAATACGATAACTGCAACAGAACCTAGCATAGAGGACATACCGCCTCGGTTCAGAATCGAGTCAATGAAATCCACACCCGAAGAAATTGCAAATGGTGCCCAAGCGGTATTGAATGCCGTTAGGAAGTCTACATCCTGAATCATTACTGCCCAGATAATACCTAGTAGTGAACCGAAGCTGATCACAGGGAAAGAAGGCATGCGCATAGCGAGTAGAGCCAATACGATAATGACTGGAACAAAAGAATAAGGCGTAATGAAAAATTGTTGTTCCATAGCCTGAATTACTGAGTCAACTTGGCTCATATCCACTTTACCTGCGAAGTGGAAGCCAAATGCAGTAAACATAATACCCGTAATGATGTAACTGATCAGGGCAATAGGCAGCATCCCTTTGATGTGCTCTACGACTTCTACGTTTGACATTGAAGAAGCAAGAATCACGGAATCAGAAAGTGGAGACATTTTGTCGCCAAAGTAACAACCTGATAAAACCGCGCCAGCTGTAATTGGTGCTGGAACCCCAAGACCTTGACCAATTCCCATCATGGCAATACCAGCAGTACCTGCCGCACCCCAAGAAGTGCCTGTTGCTAACGCAGTCAAAGAACAGATGATCATTGTCGCTAACAAGAAGATAGAAGGGTGAATGGCTTTTAAGCCGTAGTAGATGATGGTTGGTACGATACCACCAGAGATCCAAGTACCGACTAAGGCACCTACAGCAAGAAGGATCAGCACGGCACCTAAACCATTAGAAATCCCGTTTAGTGCTGCTTTTTCAAGGTCTTTGTATTGGTGACCTAATCTTAGACCCAATAACATGATAATGAACCAACCAATGTACAGCGCAAGCTGGATTGGAAGGTCTAATTTGGCAGTAAATGAAAATGCCAAAAGAAGAAACAAACCTAGTGAGATAAATACCTGTATCAGACTAGGAAGACGTGTTGTAACTTGCTTCATATGTGCCTCTGTCGTTCATGGAGCAATAGAGGAAGGCCGCTCCCTGTTTTAATCGCGCATAACATACATTAACAAAAATTATATTTCGAACATTTGGTGCTTTATCTTGACTTTCATCCGATAAAACGTTTGCTTGTAAAATTAATAACTAAAAAACTTTAAGTTTAATGGTTTGAAATGTTTTGTGATGTAAAAAATATGTGCTGCAAATGTTGTTTTCTCACAGAGTGGTAAGACCATGTAGCACAGTGTTGGCAGTTTTCTCGGTAGGTTTTAGTGCTGAACCGATAAGAAAAGAGAAGAAAATACCTTGGATTATAAAAATTCGCGGTAAACGTTAAAAAAGTTGTGTTTATTTGCAAATTAGGGCTTGAGATTTTGTGTCGAAAATTGAACTATGGAGAAAGTTTCAAAAATATACATGGAGAGTTAGTGCGATGAGAGTAGGTTTAGTTGGTTGGCGCGGCATGGTGGGTTCAGTCCTAATGCAACGTATGGTTGAAGAGAAAGATTTCGATTTGATCGAGCCAGTTTTCTACAGTACGTCTCAAATAGGTATCCCAGCTCCAAACTTAGGTAAAGAAGCTGGTTTACTTCAAGATGCGTTCGATATTGACAGTTTAAAACAACTTGATGCAGTGATTACGTGTCAAGGTGGTGGTTATACGGAGAAAGTTTATCCAGCGCTTCGTCAAGCTGGCTGGAAAGGTTACTGGATCGATGCTGCTTCGACACTTCGTATGGTCGACGACTCTATCATTACGCTGGACCCTGTTAACCTGAAACAAATTCAACAAGGTATTCACGGTGGTACAAACACGTTTGTTGGTGGTAACTGTACCGTTAGCTTGATGCTTATGGGTCTTGGCGGTCTGTTTGAGAAAGGTCTTGTCGAGTGGACGAGTGCGATGACGTACCAGGCGGCATCTGGTGCAGGCGCGCAAAACATGCGTGAGCTGATTTCTCAGATGGGCGTAATCAACGACTCAGTAAGCTCTGAACTAGCAAATCCAGCGAGTTCAATTCTCGATATCGATAAAAAAGTTGCCGACACCATGCGCAGCTCTTCATTCCCAACCGATAAGTTTGGTGTGCCACTAGCCGGCTCTTTGATTCCTTGGATCGACGTCAAGCGTGACAACGGTCAAAGTAAAGAAGAGTGGAAAGCGGGTGTAGAAGCAAACAAGATCCTTGGTTTCCAAGATGCACCAGTGCCAATTGATGGTACGTGTGTTCGTATCGGTGCAATGCGTAGTCACTCTCAAGCACTGACTATCAAGCTTAAGCAAAATGTGCCAATGGATGAAATCGAAGAAATCATCGCAACGCACAACGACTGGGTAAAAGTGATTCCGAATGACCGCGACATCACGGCTCAAGAACTTACGCCTGCGAAAGTAACAGGTACCCTGTCAATCCCTGTTGGTCGTCTACGTAAAATGGCAATGGGCGATGATTTCCTAAATGCGTTCACTGTCGGTGACCAGCTATTATGGGGTGCAGCAGAGCCATTACGCCGTACTCTACGCATCATTCTTGCTGAGAAAGCTTAAAAGAACGAACACTGCGTTTCTTGAGAGCTAAAAGCTATATAAAAGCCGATGTGAATTCATCGGCTTTTTTGATCGTAAGTCTGGAGTACGGAACGGGCTGTACTTTGCGAAAGTTCTTTATTAAGAGAGACAAATAGAGGGGCTGGCGCCCTCGTTCTTTAGAGTGAGAGATATTGTTCTCCAAACTAACGCCGCGTCATTCCCGAAAGCGACGAAGGAGCGCAGTCGGGAATCTCTTGTTGGAGGCATTACGCCCTGAGACTCGGGAGCGCTCCACTTTAGGCATCGAAAGCCGATTCCTGGTCTATTCTTCCTCGTCCGCACTCACGACGCGATTATCAGGATCTGCTAGTTCACTGCCACAATGCTTACAGTGCATCGCATCTGAATCATGACCAGAGCGATTACAATTCGGGCACTTTACTAATTGTTTGTGCGCATTCATCTCATTACTGAGTTCTGCAGTGATAATGCCGGTTGGGACCGCAAGTATCGAATAACCGAGCAGCATAGTTAATGATGCGATGGCTTTCCCAAGGTGAGTTTGCGGCACCATGTCGCCATACCCAACAGTGGTAATCGTTACGATCGCCCAGTAGATGCTTTTAGGAATACTCGTAAAGCCGTTGTGCGGACCTTCAATAACGAAAATCAGTGCGCCGAAAATGGTGACCAGAATACCTACGGTGCTAAAGAAGATAAGAATCTTACGACGCGCCATCAATAGAGAGCGTAGCAATATGTTGGAATCTTGTAGGTAGCGCACCAATTTCAAGATGCGGAAGATACGCATGACACGTAGTAATCGCACTACACCCATAAACGAAGCACCAGGGAAGAAGATCGCTAAATAGGTAGGCAGAATCGCTAACAGATCAACTACACCATAAAAGCTGGTGGCATAAGACTTAGGTTTTGGAGAGCAGTACAGTCTTAATAAATACTCAATAGTGAATAGGGCTGTGAAGGTGTATTCAATGTAACGCAGTTCTCGCGACCATTCAGTCATTACCGATGGCAGTGATTCTAGAATCAAAACCACGAGAGAAGTAATGATCGCAATAATCAGTGCGATATCGAAGGCACGCCCAGCACGTGTATGAGTACCGAAAATAATGACGTATAAATGATGCTTGAAAGACTTGCGAGGCATGATGTTGCACTGTCAGCGTTAAAATGAAACGGATTGCAACATCATACCAGAAGTTATGAAATTTAGGCTAAACCAGGGAATAGGTTTCTTAAACCGTTAGCAATAAACTCAATACCAAGAGCGCCCAAGATTAGACCCATAATACGGGTAATCACGTTGATGCCTGTTTGACCAAGGAAACGAACGATCAAAGGCGCAGAGCGGAACAACAACCAAGAGCAAAAACAAAACAGCATGATCGTAACGCTAATACCAACCGTGTCGAGTGCACTTGGGTAACGTGCGCCATAAACAATGGTTGAGCTGATTGCACCTGGTCCTGCCATCAAAGGCATCGCTAGCGGTACTACACCGATTTGTTCGCGGCTTACGTATTCCGACTTCTCTTGTTTATTTTGCTTATCTTCACCTAGTTTACCGCTCATCATCGAGAACGCGATACTCAGAAGTAGTAAACCGCCCGCAACACGGAAAGAGTCCAGAGAAATACTGAACATATCCAACAACAACTGACCAGCAAAAAGAGAAATGATCAAAATAATCGCAACGGCAACGTTGGCTGTCGTGGCGGTCTTATTTTTCTCTTCTGGTGTCATATGACCGGTTAGTGATACGAACACAGGCATGATACCAACAGGGTTCACTGCTGCGACCAAACCTAAGAAAAACTGTAGGAAAATAGCTAACTCTAAAGTCTGCATGTTGCTTACTCGTAAACGTTCACAATAGTGAAAAAGAGAGGGGGTAATTTTAGGCGGTAATGTAAGGCAAAAGTGCGGTAGGAAGAAATGAAAAAAACTAACGTATTTGGGCTAGTATTTGTGAGAAAAACTAATTATTGAAGAAAATGTATTCAATCTGGAAACGAATTGTTACGTAGAAAATTGATGAGAGAGCATACTGATTTACACAAACGTTAACATTCGCACATTTTTCACAAAAAGAAAGGTGGTTTGTAGAGAGATAAGACGTATTCGATATACTCTCAGTAGCACAAAAATTAGGGTCCACATGTAATTTTGTTGGCTAAAAATGAAACTTTTTTACAGATTGTTGTTATTTCTTTTAGTTTTTAGTTCGTTTGCTTCTTTTTTGCTCAATAAAAAATGAAGTTTAATTTATTTGTTTATCAATGGTTTATGTTGTTTTGTTGTGGTAAACCACTACTTTGGGGGTATTTCAGTTGTGAGAACTGATCCAAGTCAATTTTTTTCACACTCTGAAATATTATACTCAGCCCTGAAAGCAATTTACTAAGATGGTTGTTAGTTAAGTCGCTGATAAACAGTAAAAACGAAAGACAATAACCTTACTAAAAAGTTTTTAATATTTATTATTTTAGGAGATCCACCATGCCTGTAACTAACTTAGCTGAACTAGATGCTCTAGTAGCACGCGTTAAAGCAGCACAAGAAGAGTTCGCAACATTTTCTCAAGAGAAAGTAGATGCAATCTTCCGCGCAGCTTCTCTTGCAGCTAACCATGCTCGTATCCCACTAGCACAACAAGCAGTTGCTGAATCTGGAATGGGTATTGTTGAAGATAAGGTAATCAAAAACCACTTCGCTTCAGAATTTATCTACAACAAATACAAAGACGAAAAAACATGTGGCATCTTAGAAGAAGATGACAACCTAGGCACAATGACTATCGCTGAGCCTGTAGGTATCATCTGTGGTATCGTTCCAACGACTAACCCGACTTCTACTGCTATCTTCAAATCTCTAATCTCTCTAAAAACTCGTAACGGCATCATCTTCTCGCCACACCCACGTGCGAAGAACTCAACTAACGATGCGGCGAAACTAGTTCTAGATGCAGCAGTAGCAGCTGGTGCACCAAAAGACATCATCGGTTGGATCGACCAACCATCTGTAGAGCTTTCTAACGCTCTTATGAAGCACGACGGTATCGCTCTTATCCTTGCAACTGGTGGTCCAGGCATGGTTAAAGCAGCTTACTCTTCTGGTAAGCCAGCTATCGGTGTAGGTGCAGGTAACGTTCCTGTAGTTATCGATGAAACAGCTGACATCAAACGTGCTGTTGCTTCTATCCTAATGTCTAAAACTTTCGATAACGGCGTAGTATGTGCTTCTGAGCAAGCTGCAATCGTAGTTAGCGAAGTTTACGACGAAGTGAAAGAGCGTTTCGCTTCTCATAAAGCTCACGTTCTATCTAAAGCTGACGCTGATAAAGTACGTAAAGTACTTCTTATCGACGGCGCACTAAACGCGAAAATTGTAGGTCAACCTGCTCCAGCAATCGCTGAAATGGCTGGCGTTAAAGTTCCTGCTGACACAAAAGTTCTTGTAGGTGAAGGTCTAGGTAAAGTTTCTTACGATGATGAGTTCGCTCACGAGAAACTATCTCCAACTCTAGGTCTATTCCGTGCTGACAACTTCGAAGATGCAGTTGCTCAAGCGGTAACAATGGTTGAAATCGGTGGTATCGGTCACACATCTGGTCTTTACACTAACCAAGACGTAAACGCAGACCGCATCCGTTACTTCGGTGACAAGATGAAGACTGCACGTATCCTTGTAAACATCCCGACTACTCACGGTGGTATCGGTGACCTTTACAACTTCAACGTAGCACCTTCTCTAACTCTAGGTTGTGGTTCTTGGGGTGGTAACTCTATCTCTGAGAACGTAGGTCCTAAGCACCTTATCAACAAGAAAACTGTAGCTAAGCGAGCTGAAAACATGTTGTGGCACAAACTACCTAAGTCTATCTACTTCCGTCGTGGTAGCCTTCCAATCGCAATGAGCGACCTAGAAGGTAAGAAACGCGCATTCCTAGTAACTGACCGTTTCCTATTCAACAACGGTTACGCTGATGAAGTAGTTAAACTGCTTAAAGAGCAAGGCATCGAAGTTCAAACATTCTTCGACGTAGAAGCGGATCCAACACTATCTGTTGTTGAGAAAGGTGCAGAAGCAATGAAGAGCTTCCAACCTGACGTAATCCTAGCTCTAGGTGGTGGTTCACCAATGGATGCTGCGAAGATCATGTGGGTAATGTACGAGCACCCAGAAACTCACTTCGCTGAACTAGCAATGCGCTTTATGGACATCCGTAAACGTATCTACAAGTTCCCTAAAATGGGTAAGAAAGCTGAGCTTGTATGTATCACTACAACTTCAGGTACTGGTTCAGAAGTTACTCCATTCGCTGTTGTTACAGACGACAAGACAGGTGCTAAGTACCCACTAGCTGACTACGAAATCACGCCAAACATGGCTATCGTTGATGCTAACCTAGTAATGAACATGCCTAAGTCTCTAACAGCATTCGGTGGTTACGATGCAGTAACTCACGCTCTAGAAGCTTACGTATCTGTTCTTGCGAACGAGTACTCAGATGGTCAAGCTCTACAAGCGCTTAAGATGCTTAAAGAGTACCTACCTTCAAGCTACGCGAACGGTGCAAACGACCCAATCGCTCGTGAGAAAGTACACAACGCGGCAACGATCGCTGGTATCGCGTTTGCTAACGCATTCCTAGGTGTTTGTCACTCAATGGCGCACAAGATTGGTGCTGAGTTCCACCTACCTCACGGTCTAGCGAACGCACTACTAATCTCGAACGTTGTACGTTACAACGCGAACGACAACCCAACTAAACAAACTGCGTTCTCTCAATACGACCGTCCACAAGCACGTCGTCGTTACGCTGAGGTTGCTGACCACCTAGGCCTAAGCCAAGAAGGTGACCGTACTGCTCAGAAGATTGAACGTCTACTAGCATGGTTGGACGAGCTGAAAGGCGACCTAGACATCCCAATGTCTATCCAAGCTGCAGGTGTTTCTGAAGCTGACTTCGTAGCGAAACTAGACGAACTAGCTGTTGAAGCGTTCGATGACCAGTGTACAGGTGCTAACCCTCGTTACCCTCTAATCACTGAGCTAAAAGAAGTTCTAATGGCTTCTTACTACGGTAAAGCATTCGTTGAAGGCGAAACTTTCGAAGGTACAACTGTTATCAAGAAGAAAGCAGACCAAGTAGCGAAAGAAGCAGCACCAAAAGCTAAGAAAGAAAAAGCTAACGCATAAGTACGACGTTAGTTATGAAGTAGGTTTTCGCTAGCACGAAACTTACAATCGGGAAAACTCAAAGCCCCAGTCGAAAGACTGGGGCTTTTTTTGTTCTTTACATTACCAACGGCTCTGTTAGGTGGCGGATTTAGGTAGGAAGGTTTACTTAGACTTCGGTCGTGACGACGCGTCCGCTAAAGTACTCATTTGCGACAATGTAGGCGGTATTTCTTACCAACTCATCTTGGATCTGAGCCCAATGTCGCTCGTCTAGATCTTCGCTGGTATGGTTTACTGATGGGATGACGCCACCCACACGAATATTGAAAGGGGTCAGCTCTTTTGCCCAGCTGTGAGTAAAGCCAGACACCAGTGCTGCCATGCTCTCTACTCCAGTGAGATCTTCATGGTTGTCATGTGAGATAACGTTAACGATCACGCCTTTCTTCTCTCTCGAACGGAATCGTTCAGCACTGACTTGCCCATAGGTATAGAGAAAGCGAGCCGCAGAAGAAAGGTGGTCAATGTAGGTACTCATTGGCTCTGGAGCCATTAAGCTTGGCATTGGTGAGCTGGTCCAGCAGTTTACGATTACATCGGGAGTCGCACCTAATTGCGACTCTATTTGGTCGAACAATAAGTTGATGGATGTCGTGTTGTCATTGCACACATTCATCGCGTATACCCTGTCGGAAAACGCACTGATTTGCTCGTAGCTTGCCTTCAAGGCACTAGGGTTCTGATCACAAAGTACCAACGTTGCCCCAAGATGGGCAAAGTGGTTGGAGCAAGTTCTGCCCAATACAGAGCCTGCAGATGTGACGAGAATGATTGAGTCTTTAATATCCATAGCACCTTCACTGTAATTTCTTGTGTTAAACAATACATCAGTGGTTTGTGCTATCAGCATGGATGAATTTATTTGAGCTCAGTGTGAAAAGGCTCAAACTAACGCTTTTGCGCGACAATTATTGTTTAGGAATTTGTAAGGTGTCACATTTCTGACGTGCTTGGAATGTAAGCGCTTGGCGGAAAAGTGAAACGTTATGCTTGAGTTTGGATTTGGTAATGACGTTGAGCCGTCACTAGTTGATTGTACAAACCAGCATCGGGAATAAGGGTTTTGTTGCGCTCACCTAAGCTGCGGCGTTCGTGACCTGAAAGGTTGTGATAAACCTCTTCTGGTAGATTAAATGTGTCTTCAGGAAGGTAAGTGAGTGCATCAGGCTTTAGGTAGTGGCTCAGTTTTGCCGAAGGCAAGCCAGCATCATGAAACTGTTTCGCTTGTTCTGCTGCGAGTTCATAGCTACTGCTATCAGAACGTAGAGACTGAGGTTGAGATAAACCGAATTGTTGACGAAGAATGTCATCACTGGTGATCACTTCTTGGACTTCTTCAACCGGAACCACATCGCGGACATCGTTAGAAAACATAGACAGAATCAACGAGAAATCAGCGCGACGACCTTCGTGTACGGCATGGTTAATACCATTACCGAACTGAAGTTCGTTGATGATTGCTGCTTTGTCTAAAGTATGGATTTGCATGATGTTCCTCGCTTGATGCACTTTTAGCGGCAACGGAGAGAAGAACTTTAGGAAAAAGAGGGGATTAATTGAAAAAATCGGTTGGAGATGTAATAAAAAAGCCCGCAACAATGCGAGCTTTTTGAATATGACTAAATTGAACTTAGGGGGAAGTTAATTACTTCGCTAGGTTCTCAGCTACGAAATCCCAGTTTACAAGCGCCCAGAAGCCGTTCATGTAATCAGGACGTACGTTGCGGTAATCGATGTAGTACGCGTGTTCCCACAGGTCAACAGTTAGAAGTGGAGTCGTACCTTCTTCTGTTAGAGGTGTAGCAGCGTTAGAAGTGTTAACGATTTCTAGAGAACCGTCAGCTTTCTTAACTAACCAAGTCCATGAAGAACCAAAGTTGTTGATTGCTGCGTCAGTGAACTTCGCTTTGAATTCTTCGAAAGAACCGAATGCAGCGTTGATTGCATCAGCTACTGCACCAGTTGGCTCGCCGCCCGCGTTTGGCGCTAGGCAGTGCCAGTAGAACGTGTGGTTCCAGATCTGTGCTGCGTTGTTAAATACGCCACCAGTAGAAGTCTTGATGATCTCTTCTAGTGTTTTGCCTTCGAACTCAGTACCAGGGATAAGACCGTTTAGCTTGACAACGTAAGTGTTGTGGTGCTTACCGTGGTGGAAATCTAGAGTCTCTGCAGAGATGTGTGGTTCTAGTGCGTCTTTCGCGTAAGGAAGAGCTGGTAGTTCAAATGCCATTGCTCGATTCTCCATAGATATGAAAGGGTTACCTTTCGATTGCTTCCAGTGTTTTTATTTATATGTAGTCGTTACGACTGACTTGAAAAGTATTTTAGCAAGTTTTTACTTTATTAAAACCCCGATATGAAAATATTTTAAGAGGAAAGGGGTAAAGACTTACTAATTATATGGTTTTTATTCTGTGTTTATTGAGTAGAATGTGGCAATAATTAAAGTTCACGTCCATGAATGAGGAAGCGATGGAAACTATCGATAAAATCAAACAGCAGATCTCTGAAAACGCAATCCTGCTGTACATGAAAGGATCACCGAAACTACCTAGCTGTGGTTTCTCTTCTCAAGCAGCACAAGCTCTAATGGCATGTGGTGAGAAGTTCGCTTACGTAGACATTCTACAAAACCCAGATATCCGCGCTGAGCTACCAAAATACGCTCAATGGCCTACATTCCCACAACTGTGGGTTGAAGGTGAGCTGATCGGTGGTTGTGACATCATTTTGGAAATGTTCCAAAAAGGTGAACTTCAGCCTCTTATCAAAGAAGCTGCGGCACGCGTTGAAGGTGACGCTGAGTAATTCGTAAATACTCACATTTGGCGATAGAATACAAAGGAGCCGCATTGGCTCCTTTTTCTTTTTTAGGTTAGTGGAATGAACTTGAAGCTTTATTATGTTCCATTCTTTCTATAACCCTCGTAAAACCTAGCAACCCCTTGCTATTTCTAGTGTTTGAAAAGTATCATCGTTCTGATGAATGCAGATAAATACCAATGTTTAATGACGGCTGTCGCCATTTTGTCGCCATTTGTGGCGGCTAGATATTGAGGTTTACGAGAGGGTTGAAGCGCACCGCATCACTCAAATGGCTTGGTGAGAAATGGGCGTAAATCATAGTGTGGTCAATCATCTTATGACCGAGGATTTCCTTTAGAACAAGTATGTTGCCGCCATTCGACATAAAGTGACTTGCGAAGGTATGGCGTAGAACGTGAGTTGCTTGTCCTTCCGGTAAGTGTGGCAATGCTACCCTAAGCCATTTATACACAACTCTGTAACTGCAAGTAAAAAGGCGATCATTGGTTGGCTTATAAATCTGGTTATATAAGTCTTCTGAAATGGGTACCGTTCGGTTGCGTTTGCCTTTGGTGTTGCTATACGTGATTCGGTACTTCGTTAAGTTGGAGCCTTTTAGAAATATCGCTTCCCTGACACGAGCACCTGTTGATAAACAAATCTTGTATACCTTAATTATCTCGTCACCAACTGGGCTTTGCCTTGCTACTTCGAATAGATGATGAATCTCCTGATCGGATAAAAACGCCAATTCAGTTTGTGGCTTTTTGATGGCATCAATACCATTCACCGGATTAGGTAGTTTCCATTCACCAAGCTTTATCAACTTGTTGAACACAGACTTCAGCAAGCCAAAGTCAGTATTATTTGAGGCGATCGACAATTCCTTGTGTTGTTTGCCTCTCCCTTTGTTCGAACGGTTGGCTCTGTACAATGCCAGTTGTTGTGAATTCAGATGAGCAGCGATTGGATTATCGAGATCGGCAACCATGATTTCTAAACGCAAGCGAGAATGGTCACCGGATTTTAGGTTCTTGCCATGTAACTTAAACCAAAGCGCTACCAAGTCAGACAGGCGTCGGTGATCGGGCTTTGCTCCAAGCCAAGGTTTATCGTCCACCTCTTTCATGAGGTGGAGTTCAAAAGCATTGGCTTCGCCTTTGGTGGCGAAGCGTTTACGAACACGTTTACCTGCTCGACCTTGCGGATAGCACTCACATAACCATGGCTTTTTTGAACCATCTTTAATATTTCTAATCGTCATAAAATGGTCTAATTAATTTATGATTTCGCACATACCCATTTTTATATCATTTTCAAGTTTCTTAAATTTATCAGTTTTCTTATCGCCAGTTTTGTATACAACAGTTACTTTATCATTTCTGCCGTAGCTTAATCTTTTCCTTACTGGCACAGCCGTTGGCAAAGCATTCCTACGGTGAAGCACCTTTATCATTCTGGTTTTAATTATTTTTTCACCTTCCTCATCAATCACAGTTTTGTCTTCTTTAGGTGCAGTTAGCCTTTCCAGAGCTTCGACTGCATATTTATTTGACTTTTCTTTGTTTTTTAAAAAGTTATAATATTCAAACATCCAATAAAATAAGACGCTAGAGTCATAGTGGTTAACTTCGCTACTACCAAAAAGAATAGGCTCAAGCATTATTAGAGAGTTTTCAAAATCTTCAGGATTTTGATGTTCAATAGACGCTCTTATTATCATAGAAATTGGAGCAATATCACTCCTGATTATATGCTTTGATTTAATTACTTCTTTGATATAATCAAGGCAATAGCAAGTAACCTCGCTATCATCAGAGTCAAGATGGCTTGCTATATATAGTCTATATAGTTTGATATCGGGAGTTTCAGAAGCTTTTTTAAAATAGAATTCAAGAGCTCTTGCTCTTTCCGAAGCGACATCTATTATTCTTGCCATGTCAAAGAACAGCTCATCTTCATGGATGTTGAGTTCATTAACTGAATATTCAACTAACTTTTTAAATTCAGATCTATTATTTATAAAGTTTGCAGCTACAACACTTAAATGAAATTCATAGCTATAATCTATAGTGGAAAAACCTAAATTTGAGGATCCAAATCTAACGTGGTTTTTCAAAATAAAGTCAGTTACATTCGTAATTGTTTCATCACTATCTACACCCTTAGCTTCGTTCCTCACTAGTATTAAGTAAGGTATATGTTCTAGAACACCAATTTCAATCGCATCTTCTAGATACTTTATCTTATCAAAGCTATTTTCATATTGAGAACTTAGACTGAAGAAAGCGTACGACTTTATAATTCTTAAGTTATTACTAGTTTCAGTTTCAGATTCTACTTCAGGTTGTGTTTTTTCCGTTGTATCCACAATTCTTTTTAATAGATTTATAGAACCTTCTTTACCCAGATTATTATTTGCCAAAATTAGAGCTGCGTTAGACCAAGTAACGGTATTTTCATAATTATCTACGACGTACTGTAGATGTTCATTTCCAGCATCTTTGTTATCTTGCATTAAGAAATTGATGCCAGCAAATAGCCTTGCTCTATAATGCATAACTGGTGAGGCATTTTTAGAAAATGGCTTCTCTAGTAAATGAATATTTGACCTTTCATATTCACCGACTCGATGTTCAGCATACCCTAAATAATATAATGCAAGAGAAAGCCCTGTACTATCATCTTGTTCAATCTGATCTATTATTGAAGATATTAGTTCTATACCTTGATGATAATCTAATGACTTTTCTATTAGCTGTATTGCTTTTCTTACAATTGAATCTGTATTGTCAGATAACGACTTGATCCATGATAAACTCAAAGATTTTTTTATAATCTTATTCTTTATATGGAAGGACCCATATTTATCACCAGAAGATATTATGCCATAAAGATAAAGCTTACTTTTCACTTTGTCTGTAATATCTAATTTTTCTTCATTTGATTGCAGTTTAATTATAGCATCTTGAATATCTTTATCGTCAGATACAAGCTCTCTTATATGATCTATGGGGGCTATGTCAAAAGATATTAAATATTTTTCTTTTATTAGCTCATCAATTAATTTGCAATCTATAAAGTTATTCTCTGTAAGAACGCTTTCTATGTCTGAGCAAATATCAAAGGTTAATCTAGGGTTCCCTTTTGTCCAAGAAAAAATATGATTTTTCAATTCATTTTCTATGTTTAATTTACTCTTATCTATAAAATCACAAAACTCATCAAATGAAAAATCATCAAGGTAAATTTTTTCTCCAATATTAAAAGGTGACTTGTTTCTATCTTTTATAAGGTCTTTAGGTTCTATTACACCTGATAAAATATAAGTTAATCTTTCAAATTCTGGAAAGTTAGTTCGAGTGAAATAATTACTTCTAATAACTGCAAAAATACTATCTGAGTACTCTGAGGTTCTTAGCGCATCGATTTCATCTAATATAATTACAAGGTCTTTATTTAAGTGACGCAGTATTTTTAGCAATGACTTAGTATAAAAAACATGATCAGTAATAGTGCGTTCAGAAATTTTTTCAATTTCTGATCTAATTTCCCATAGTTCATCATCTAAAACATCTAAGATAGATTCTACAATGAAATTATAGCACTCTCTTTCTGTAGCAAAGTTATTCGACAAATCGATATAAACGAATTTCCTTGAGTCTGATTCCAAGTTTCTTCTGGCATTGAATAGGAGGTTAGTTTTACCCATCTGCCTGGCGACCAAGACGTAACCAGGACGTTGCATATCTTCAATAATGTATTTCAGCTGCTTATCTGCTGAGCGTTCTACATAGAGATGTGGTGGTATCGTTGTATAATTTTTTAATACTTTATTATTCATGCTCTTTGTACTCACTAATTACGCGTTCAACCACGAGAGTTATAGACTCTACAGAAAAGTCTTTACTACGATAAACTCTTTGGACCATTTTTGTCAGAAGTCGAGGCAGGTTATCGCAATTTTTTAAAATAATTTGTTTACCGTTTTCACATATCATGTTGCCTAACGCATCATTCTGTACATCCAATAAATTTTCAATATCATTTGACCAGTTATTTGAGCAAATAATATCAAAGGATTCGATTAGCTTACCTCGGTGACAGCCATGAACTTTAGGGTCAAATATACTTGATATGACAAAAACTATGTTCTTGTCAGGTTCAAGCTTCTGATAGTGCCTCACTAAGAGCATGGCCTTTTGACAGAACTGCTCAATAATATCTGGGCGAGTACAACTCATTTCATCAATGGTTATTACCGTATTATCCTTAAATTGGCACTTTTGTAAAAACTGGGATATTGATTTAACGTCTAAATTATCAGGAGTTTCATCAATATCTGTAAATTGTGTAATATCGTCAATCATACCGCGGAAAATACTGTCACAAGAGTCAATAGTAATTGGTTCTAGATCACAGGCAATATGATGTACATTCCTTTGCATTAAGTTTCTAGCGACTAAGGCTGTCTTCCCAGAGCCAGACTCACCATGAAGCCAAGTATTCATGCTATCGTCAAGATTCGCGTTGAATTCTGAGTCACAAGATCTCGGGTAATAGTAGTCCTTCGAACGCTCTGTATAGTTGACAAAACATACGTCCTTTAAAGGAGCTTTTGCTTTTCCAGTTGGCTCGCGTGTTAATTCGACAATGTCAAAAAAAAGTTTCGACTCTCCAAACATTGTCGCTATCGAATCCAGCCGTTTTAGGACTACGGTTTCTGTAATAGAGCCATCTGGTAGCTTGGAAAGTAACGCGAGAAGATACGTTTTTTCACCAATAGACATGAATAGACCAGAACCTGAGATTCCCGCATACTCTTTTGCTCCACCACGCGCTTTACCTAGATTGTAAAATGTACCTTTTTCTACGGTACTTTCAATATCGTATTCTCCACAGTCTCGAGCTTGAGAGTTAAGTAGTACTTTTGCTATTTGATTTTCATTGGGGTGGCAAACGATGAGTCCATGATTGTGTTTTAAGATATGTTCCGCATCGACTTTAGTAGACAAAACAATATCCACAAATCCTTTTAGCTTATCGGAGCTAGAGACTGTTAATTCAACAATGAGAACATCACATTTAGAAGAGACTTCGTGTGCTGTAACTATCCGCAGTAATGGGTAATTTATTGAATTTATGGTTACAGTTAAGTTTTCAAGAGCTAACTGATCTGTCGTTTCCTTTCCACCAAAAAGAACGTGATGGCATGTTATCGCATATGCTCTTTCTTGATGAACAAATGGCACGCAACTTCCGATGCATTTTTCGTATTGGTATATCTTGCCGTGAAGCTTCTCTTTGTTGTTATAAAGTACACTCATTTAAGCTCTACTGAACATTGTTCGATGAAATTCAAATTGTTGAGAGGAAAGTTACACTTATTCTGTATGTCTAATGCAATTTCATAATTAAGATAAACATTGAAACATGTACTAAGTTCAGCTGCTCGCTGCTGTAACAGTAAGATTGTTTCTTCATCTGGGTGATCATATCTTCCGCCATTAGTGGAGATGTAGTAGTTTTCGCAATCGATCAACTGAAGTAACTCTGCGCTTGTATTATGTTGTGAACCGTGATGCGAGAGTTTTACCATCGCTAGTGGTAAAGGGGCACCGATAGAATAGCCTTGGTTTCTCAGAGATGTTGATGCAACGTCACAATGTGAATCGCCAAGCATCAATATTTGGGTGTTATTACATGACACCAGTAGAATTAGCGATGATTTGTTGATTATATCACCCGACTGCGTTTGAGCCTTTTTGTACTTTAGTACACCATCATCGTAGACAATGTTTGTACCCCAGTCTTTATAGAGCATTTCGACTACGCTTTCATCGGGTGATAGAACGAGGATTTTTAAGTCACCGTAGTTGAGTTCTTGGTTTGTCGTTAGCTGATGGAAGCTTAGACCTCGCTTAGACAAGAGGTCTTTTAAACTATGGCCATGTTTATACCCAACTTCTTCACCTTGGTACTCACACGGAAACTCAGGGTGGTTCATAAAAAACTCACACGACGAAAGATCTGAGTCTCTATCGGTGAACCAATTAAATAGTCCACCCAAATGGTCGTAATCAACATGCGTGATCAACGCTGCATTCAGCAAGTTATCATCAAGCCAGTCAGCAATCTGACCATAGGTCGACGGCATACCTCCATCAACAAGAATGCTTTTGTCTCCAGCTTTTATTATAAATGCATCGCCCTGTAGAGCTCTTAATGCGCGGAATTCCACTAAACTCTCTCCATCACCACCGCTACGCGGCCAATCACTTTTATATCTTCTTCTGATACTTCAACCGTCGAGTTGCCAAACACGACTGCTAATTTGTTTGGTAATCGTTGAATGTGGTTGATGGATAGACGCCCGTTCATATCAAGCAAATACTCACCATTAACCGCATCATTCTGTCTCTTGTCTACTAGAAAACGACCTTCGTTGGTTTCTATCTCTAAAGTATTAGCAGCATTCAAATCCCAAGAGTTAAATATTCGCTGTGCATATGGTATCTCACCTGTTGGGATAAGTTGACCATTTGAAAGGCAAAAGCTCTTCACTACTACTACAGCTAATTGAGGATTCTGAAACTCTGGGTTAGATGAACCATCTATAGGTTCAGCAGTCTTTTTGTCACCCCAGAATGAATGATGTAGATCCGTTAGAGGGTAACCCTTCGGAAGAATTAGTTCGTGAACAGGTATTCCTGTCCTCAAATGAATACGTACGACTAACTCGTGGGAATTCCTATTGTGGGCATTCCAGGTGCTAATTGTTTGACGGCTTACATTTGTTATATCAGCCAATTCAGCAAACGTGGATAAACCCAAGGATGCCTTCAGGGTTTGAGTAAACTCTTCGCCTTTTAGGTACTCAAAAGTTGATAATTTTTGTTGACTATCCATAATAATTGATCAATATTGTACTCGAAAATTGACTGTCATGCCGACCAAAGCTAAAGACAACCGATGAAGATAGACATAAATATAAGGATATCACCATGTTAACTTACAAGATACCACCCCTAAGCCCTTATGTGACTTACGAAGAGTACTCTCGCATCACTGGCCTACCTATGGGAACTATCCGCCAGTTCGTGACGGAAGGTCGAGTCATCATTAAGCCAAAAGACAAACCTCGTGATAAGCCTCTGATCAACATGGTTGCTATGCATGAAATGGCGGCTCGTGAAGCTATTACCGCTTTAGGTTGAGTTATTCAATTGGACGTTTTTCACATACGCACTTAGTGCTATGACTTGGAGGTTAGTATGGAAAGTTTAGAACTATTTTTATTGAATCAGTCAATAGAGCAGATACAAAAACGCTTTAGGCAAAGCAGTATGGAAGAGCAGCAAACAATACTGCAATACCTTGAGGCTATTGCAAAGAAACTGTCTCCTCCCGAGGTACATCGTCCTCAATCAGACATTTTGGCTGAAATACGTGACGCGATGGATGGAGAGCGCGCTCGTGTATTCTTCTCTCATTCATTTGTCAGTTGGTATCGTTCTGGAAATGCTAAGTGCGAACCTCAACTTCATCATTGGTCTTATTTGGATTTCAATAATCGTAGCTTGTTTGTGGAAATGCTCACTCTTAGAGACCTTGGACATTTCGATGATGAAGCGTTGTTCCAGTTTGAACAATATTGCTTAGAAGTTATGGGGGGCAACGCATGAGTTATCTAACCGTTCAGATACCTATCTCCAATGTTGATGAAGCACTCCACCTTCAGAACGTAGCATCGTTAAATATCGCTAAGTATCGAGATAACCAAGTGGAAGGGCAGGAAGCCTGTCAAAGTAACTTGATTCGGATCTGGCGTGATATACACAACCAAGCTGGTATAGCTCTCAAGACATTTGCAAGCGAGACGAAAGGATGACATGTCTCCTTGTCCATAGAAACTAGAGGGTGCTCTCACGCGAAGAGCCTCTCTAAGTCTTGAGCCCTTCAACATTAATAATGACCCTGTTTCTACAGTCGATTCCAATATCGAAGGTTACCTCTGTATGCGTCGGGATTATTGATAGTGTTGGCTAGTGTATGCCTGTGAAGGTTATCAATTGCTTCCTAACCATGACTAAATAACTTTAGGCAGGTTGCCATGCTCCCTCTAAAAACAACGAGCAATTCGTTTCAGCGTTTGCTTGATGAAGCCCCGTATCTGTCTAGATGCAGTGATAATAAAACCGCTATGCTTGTTCGACCAAGGCATTATGCTGTCCGCTGGCCTTATATGCAGGTGAATCGTAAAGATATGCTCTCTTGGTTGGTGTTTGACATTGACCATGATGACCAAGCAATCCCTAACCCTTACATTTGGCAAGATGAAGGGTTACCAGCTCCTAATCTCATTGTCCGAAATCGGCACAGTAACAAAGCCCACCTTTACTATGCGATTGTTCCAGTTTGTACTAGCGACAACGCGAGAAGTAAACCTATCCAATATCTTAAAGCTGTTTATCAAGCAATGGCTTTGCGCCTCAAGGCTGATCTTGCGTATTCAGGGCCAGTGGCTAAGACGCCTTTTCATCCATGGTGGCAAACAACAGAGCTTCATTCCCAAGTTTATGAGCTTGGTGAGTTAGCTGACTCTGTAGAAGTTGAAACGGCTTTGCATTGGCGTGAACCCTCAAATCTAGATGACATGTCTCACTCTCGTAATTGCACTTTATTTGAGTATGCTCGCCACTACGCCTATTCGATTGTAAAGGTCGAACGTAGGGAAGGAAGCTATGAAAATTTCAAACGTCGTGTCAGTTACTTTGCTGCATACAAAAACCATTCGTTTGATACTCAGACACCTTTGAGGCATAGCGAGGTTGAGTCCGTGGTTAAAAGTGTTACTCGATGGACTTGGGATAAGTATTACGCTTGTTCGCATGTTAAGCGGGGAGTGATGGATCTGCCGAGTGACCTAGACATTAAGCAAAGGCAGAGCTTAGCTGCGGCGAGAACGCATCAAATAAGGCGTGATAAAACTAAAAAGCGCGTTATAAACGCCAGTCGATACCTATTAAATAAGGGGGAATCACTTAGTATCACACTAGTTGCGAAAACAGCTCGTCTCTGTCGCAAAACGGTGCGCTATTATTTTTATGAAATTCAATCATTGATTGAGTCTACTGAAGATGTCCGGATCCTTCCGATTTCATCGCTTTTAGGTTTGAGGCAAAGTGGTCCTTATGCTGTACATCAGATAACTGCACCTAAGAGGGATCTTTTTGCTGCTATTGATGGGGAAAGAAAGGTCATTGGGTTCATTCGCTCCCCTCAGAAGTGGGCTGCTTATCTGAATATTGTTGATGGTTAGTTATGGGGGCAACCATCAAAGAACAAGATAGTATTATCAATTCCTAATTTCCTATTAGTACGATTGCTCTTTTACGGGGCATGCTGCTGAGCTGGTATTTTGTGGTTATCTTTAAGTCACGGATTATCACATATTGTGCGGACCTTTTTTCTAGGATTGCTATGAGGTAAGTTACGTATTTTTCTGTAAAAATTAATAATATCAGTTAGTTAGTTAGTTAGGTAGTCAGGAGGGTTTGGCGCTCTTTGCGGCAATTTAGAAGTTTAACTACCAGTTTTATCAATAAACTCGACCTTTTATATCAGTGTAAATGTCCATTTTTTCTCGATATTGATGCATGCCATCAAAAATTGCACGACGAATGATTTTTGAGTCGAAAGCCAAAGGTTGAGTATTTGCTCACCAAAATTCCTAGTGTTATTCAATTAGCTTTACACATAGGGGATTGGTATGCAGACAAGTTTGAGTATTGTTGGTAAAGCCTCAAGGCGTCCAAGAGAGGCTTCAGCTGCGGAGTTAGCTTTAGATAGGTACGATTTACTCGTTGCTGATTTTTATGACAAGTACCGTACGGCTCCACTTAAGAATGAAACGAAAGCACAACGAGACAAACGACTTGCTGCTGAAGCTCGAGATTTAAAGTTTCTGAATTTGAAACGGATCGAGCTTATTGCCCATGCAAGGGTTGAAGAGCTTGAAGATAAGCTCGAAAGCTATACCAGTGAAAACTTACAAAAAAATTCTGATGATCTTTTACGTGAAAAGCATCATCCAACAAAGAGGCTTGCTGGTAATTTAACGGCAGCAGGAGAGCCTCAGCCAACACAAAACCACGAGCCTCATCATATTATTCCCGGCGCAGGTCAATTTCGCAAAGCAGATATGAGGGCTGCTCGATTAAACATGCACCTACATCGAGTCGGTATTAACGACCCTCGTAATGGCGTATGGCTCATGAACTTTTTATCCAATGCCAAGTATAATTGGGCGGACCCGCAATCACCTGCGCATCGTTCGTTGCATAGATATAATTACGAGACTTGGATCAGTACGAATTTTGCGCGAAAAAAGGTTGAGAAAAAACACTTCGAAGCAAGGCTTTTTCAAGTCAAGATGAACTTGAAAAAAGGCACTTATCCGGAGAAAGTGATGGGCAAGAAAGACAAAAATTGGACAGGTCGATGAATGTTTTTAGGATATGCGATGATCACGAACACTTTAAAACAATGTGTTCAACACCAGATGAGATTGCAACACAATTGGGAGACTTCAATCTTTTTGAACGTATCTTGAGTCAACCGACTGAAAACGATTCTCTGCAAGATATCTGGAAGCAAGTTGATGTCTGCTTTGAAGATGTTCTCGCCAATAACTCGCAAATACCGGATGTTAGTCTTTGGCTACGAACCTTCTTAGTCCTATCGCCTAAAGCGCACAACGCGTTAAAAGAGCATCTTGGAGCGGTGGGGGAGTTCTTGCCATTAAGGTTTGATGGTGACTCTTGGTATCTTTACTCTTCCTTTCAGTTCGGCCAGGAAGATAGAGACCAATGTATTGAGAAAATTGAGTACGGTTTTCTGGCAGGAGTAGAGCGGCTTGTCTTTATTGATAGCGATGTTGACAAAAAGATGTTGTTTAAATCTAAGTTAGATGAAGCCTCGAACTTATTTTGTAATCAGAAGTTCGTAGAGGTTTTTCAAGAACATGATTTGAGAGGCATCACTTTCACTGATGAGCTTGCTGGGTCACTTTAACAACAGGAAAGTACAAGCAAGAACGGAGCATTTGTGCCTGATTTAATTGTGAGATGCTATTGCAGTGCCAAGTTATATTGTTAATTTTGCTTCTCATCCAGGTAAAGGGGGATTTAACCATTAGCGCATTCAACACCTTTGAATCATTACTGCCTGATAAAGCGGTAGTCGAGAAGGTGTGATTCATAATCAGTTGACTCACGAGGGTGTTGATATGTTAAACCATAAAGAAAAAGACATCGTTTTATCTGCTCTAGATATCGTTATCGATGGTGTGTCGAGCAGCGAGGCTAATGAAGAAATACGAACTGCGGGTGTATATATAGCGGGCTTAATTATCGCTGATACAAAAGGTCTGCTTGAGCAAGATACACGCAAGGCAGTTCTAAGCATCATTGAAATGGCTGAACATTAGGTCATACCTCCTTAAAGGCTATAAGAATAAGGGTGTCTTCACCCTTAGTTTCTATAAATGATTCGGCATTTTCCTAAATTCGCATGTTCTCAACCAAGCCCAAACAATTGCAAATCTTTATCTACGAATAACTTTCTCAAAGACTTGAAAGCTCAAAAAGGCTTAATGAACGGAACTTATATTAGTAATGTTTAGTTCGTAAACCTCTTTTATGCCAATATCGCTTCGCCCACTTACGTAATGTTGATCTGGAGATACTACACCTTCGACATACGAGGTCTGCATCACCACATTTCTCATACATCTTTACCCACTGTAGTCTTTGCTGAATTTCCCTGTCCATAGACATCTAGTATGGTTGAAAGGATGTCTATGAATCACACAGCTTTAGTCTCTACTGCATCCAATAATTTAGTACAACTACGCATGTATTATCAGTAGCAACCGTCATTTCATCATTTGGTTTGTTGTTTTCGCTTGTGCAGATCGGAATTATATAAACCAAAGAGTTTTTTGTTGGGTGTTGTGATTGCCCAAACTTGACGATGTGCCCTCCAAGAGCATTTTGAGGGCACATTGCACCCGTAGCACTTTTATGTCCCGGGTCTATACCACACTTGTCCCGGTATAGGGCTATCCAAGACTTATTATCCACTTTGGGGTCCTTAGTTGATCCAATTACGTTTAAAAACTTCTGCCCTTTGTTCCAAGTAGTTGTACTGTTAAAAGTTGACTTAATGACGATATCACTAGGTTGCTGCGTTATGGTTTCTGGCGAACTGCAGCCAACCACAGTTAGTACACTTATTAATACAGTTAATAAAGCTTTCATTTACACAAACTCCCTTATAAAAGTGGTTAGAGCTTTAGTTTTAAGAAGCCCACGTGATGTGGGCTTCTTACCAGCAATACATAACAAGACTAGGATTATCTATCTTCTAGACAGAGTGCTCTTATAGTGCTGCCTTCTTTCACAGGGGTTGTCATATTTTTAATCCAGTCCTCAACGGTGACTTTATACTCATTGGCAAAAAGTTCTTTAACCGAGTCCCAGGTGGATGGTGACAAAGAATACATCGCTTGCGACAGTTCGTATTTAGAATGGAAAGTAATTGTGCCTTTACTTTCTTCAACTGAAATTTGGAAAGTACTGCAATATAGACTGAACTCTACATTGCCCGAAGAGTCAACTTGTAAAAGATTTTGAGCAAAATTAGATAGCTTCTGTGTCTTGCTAGCATAAGATAATGCTGCACGAACTAAATTTCGCACAGAGTTGGTTATCTGCTCTTTATCTCTTTCTTCGATCCCCTGAAAACCATCAACAAAGGAGTTTATTAAGTCATCTGCATTGTGACTTTTTTGTTCGATCTCCGTTGTCTTGGCCCATTCTAAAGTCACAAAAGGCATTGAACTTATGTTTTGAGTAAACTCTATGAAGTGTGCTTTGTTACCTTTGCCTTCAGGATCTAGAGGATTATATTGAGCCTTCGTTCGGCACATGTTAACGGCTGTCTGCATACCGTCAAACACGCTCTGTGGAGCAGTACCTGGTGTTGATGCTTTTTCCGCTTGGGCTTTGTAGTCACCAACTGGCTCTGAATTAGCAGGGCTTTCTATCAGGTTATCGCTTTCTAGCATAGCCAGAGATGCAGACCTCATAAAGATAGTTTGCGGCAACAAAATCTTCTCCGCACTATTGATGTGCTCTAGCCAAGCATTAGTTTTTTCTAATAGATTAGACATTTCCATATTTCCTATTGTTAGGTGAATATCAAGACTACCCGCTAGTTGGAGAACTAATACTTCAAGCAGCACTTCAACAATTCGAGTATGCAAATAGGTTCGTATGTGGTTGGGAATTAATCCATTAATAGTTGTATTTTAATGGTTGTTTTTTGCTCAAAAGTGATCTTCTTATCGTTATTTTGTTGTGTTAGCTTTTCTCTTTTCTCTTTTATGCGGCATATGGTTAATTTTTGGCTCGGGTGTGGCTTTGTTTCTCTATTAACTGAGAAGCATGGCTGCCCCATATTGATTGATACTTAAGCAATACATTGAGTTTCATGTATACCAAGCTCTGTAAGCTGCTCAACGCTTTGATCATAGCGTAAGTCTCACCAACCTGAGTGTTGTAATCTCTTAGGCTTAGTTCCTGTGAACAATCACCCGACGCAAAAGCATTCCTATGCAGTGCTATAGTCACAAAGCCATTTCGATTATGTTTGCTAAGTGGCTGGTAAATCGCGTCCTCCCTTCTCACCAGTCATTGGTTTCCTAGTGTTTTTCCCAATCGCCTTGCAACTTCCTGTAACCAGCCTCAACCAGAACTTATCTGCAAGGGTATATAAACGCTGCGCGCCCCTGCAGAAAAGAACCATGTTTGAGGGTTGGACAGTCAGGCAACGACGAAGATGAAATTCACTCCATAAGGAAACCTAGCCATGACTGACTCAAACGTAATCCGCTCAACCATCACTAAACAACCAGAACCGACCAAGTTCTCGAACTTGGAGTCGAAGGCTGCCTCTAAAGATGAGTTTTTAAAATCATTTACTGGTCATAAGCTGCGTAAGAATGCCAATGTCGCTTATTCGGATTCTGGTTTGTTCACAGCACATGAACAAGCGGTTTTAGATGAAGCTGCAGCAATCCTTAAGTCAAAGTTATGTATTAGTGAGCAGCCAGCTCTTAGTTCACCTGATATGGTGAAGAGTTTCTGTCGCTACTCATTAGCTGCGCGTGAGAATGAAGTGTTTGGGGTTATTTTTTTAGATAACCAGCATCGCGTACGTTCTTCTGAGGAGCTTTTTACTGGCACCGTTAATGCTGCTTCAGTGTACCCTCGCGAAGTTGTCAAAAAAGCTCTAGCCGAGAACGCAAGCGCAGTCATTTTTTATCACAATCACCCATCAGGTGTTGCTGAGCCTAGCCAAGCAGATCGACGCATTACGCGTCGCTTAATTGATGCTCTAGTATTGATTGATGTGCGAGTTCTCGATCACTTTGTTGTGTCTTTTGAGGATACGGTCTCGTTTGCTGAGCGAGGTTGGATCTAATAAAAAAGGCGGCATTCGCCGCCTCAGATTGATGGTTACTAGCAACCATCTTTTTTTTAGCTCAAGCTTTAAGCACTATTTATGTTCACAGATAACGAATGCATGCGAGTCAGGGTCTTGTCCTGAAATTTCGAATTTCGCTGTATCATCGTTAAAGAACACAGAATCGCGGTATTTAAACCAAGTTTCGGGCTCGCCAGTACTCATTTTCGTCGTCCAGAAGTAACGGAAGTTGAGTGGCCAAGTTGATGTATCATCATTGCCTTCATTCAAGTAGATCGCTAGTGATGTTGGATTTGATACCAATTCTTCACCTCTTAATTGGCACTCAGCAATGGCTACATCAACTCCTACCGCAGCATAACCATAAATATCAGGACCAGGTCCTGGCATTTGAGTTGTACCTGTACTATCGACATAGACGATCTCTTCTTTTGTATCTTCCTCGTATGCGGTTTCATCTGCTAATAATGGACGACGATATGGACCAACAACATCCAATGCAGTTGTTGCATCCAGAGTTAAACCATCAAATTCTCCAGATACGGTAATATTGGTGCTGCCTAGCTTAACTCCAGTAACCGTGCCTTTATCCTCAGCAGCGTTAGAGACCGAAGCCATTGAGGTATCTTCTATCACCCACGTTGAACGGTCATCTGTCGTTAAATCAGTAGTGTTGCCATCAGATAGTTCGCCAATAGCCTTCATTGCTAATGTTTTTCCAACAGCGACTTCGTTATCTGTCGTGTCTATAGAAATACCTACAATAGCCGCATTGTTAACGGTTAGTTCTCCTGATGATTGCCAGTTCTCTCCGTTAACGCTTGCTGATGCAGTGATGTTGGTTACACCGACCGCAATGCCGGTAGCAACGCCATTTCCGTCAACTTCCCCGTTTGTTACTGTTGCTACCCCAGTGTTGCTAGCGCTCCAACTTACTTCTGGGTTATTCGTTACGTCGAGTGATGTCGAATCAGAAAGTGTTGCTGTTGCGATAAAAGAGGTAGGTAGTCCAAGTGCCGAAGCGCTAATTGCCGGTGTCACTTGGAAATCAGTAATGACAGCCTTAGTAACTTCTAAATCCGCCGTCGCTTGTAGGGATTGACTACCTAATACTCCGGTGGCAGTTACCGTAGTTTTGCCTACGGATTCACCTTTTACTATTCCTTTGCTATCCGCATCATTGCTTACTGTTGCGATAGTCGCTTCACCTGTAGTCCAGCTAATTGCGGCATTGTTTGTAACATCCAATTCACTGTCGTCAGAGAAGACTGCAGTTGCGGTAAATTGCTTTTTTAATCCTACGGGTGTGTTTGCTGATTGCGGTGAAATAATAATGTTCGTTACGACCGTCGGTGTGACAGTCAATGTTGCACTGTCTGAGAACCTCTGTTCTCCAACCACACCAACGGCTGTTACTGTTACATTACCTTCTGCTACCGAAGTCACTATCCCTTTATCAACCGTCGCAATAGAACTATCACTGGTTGTCCAACTAACAGCTGTGTTCTTTGTTACATCAAGAGATGTTCCATCAGATAACTCGGCTTGGGCAATGAACTCCTGTGTTAAGCCTACCGGTAGGTCGACTGTTTCTGGCGTTACTGAAAGCGAAGTGACTGCGGCAGTAGTAACTGTGATAGCAGTACTGTCGGTATACTCTGTACCAGAAACAATGACCGAGGCTGTGACATCTACTGGCGATGTACTCGTCTTTTTAGCATGGACAGAGCCCTTGTTGCCTACAGTATTGTTAACGTCGAGCACTGTAGGATCTGTTGTTGTCCAATCTGCATCTTGGGTCACGTCCTTAACTGAGCCATCTGTCAGAGTTATTTCTGCTTTCAATACTGTGTCTAAACCTACAGGTATAGAAGTAGTGTCAGGGGTAACATTGAAACTTTGAATTACCGCTTCATTTACAGTTAATACAGCTGTGTTGGAAAACTCTGTATCACCTACTATACCTTGTGCTTTAATTTCAGACGTACCCGTAGCTAAACCTATAGCGTGTCCTTTATTGGGACCATCACTACTAATCGAAGCAACTTCTGTATCGCTACTACTCCAAGTTAATTCCGCGTTTTTTGTAACATCAATTACTTGACCGTCAGACATGATGGCTTCAGCTTTAAATGCTTGACTTAACCCCTTCGAGACAGAAGTGGCTTTTGGTGTCACGAGAAGCTCCGTGACCGTAGCGTTTGTGACCGTTACATCAGAGGTATCTTCAACGATAGAGCCATCTTTGTTGATGCCTTTTGCAGTAATAGTTACTTGTCCTGTTGAAACACTGGTTAATAAACCTTGATTGTCGATAGTTGCAATGTCGTTATTGGAGGAGGACCAACTCAACGAAGGGTTGGACGTTACATCGACAGTTGTACCATCATCTAACGTAGCAATTGCCTCGAATTGAAGTGGTAGTCCAACAGGAATCTGAGCATTTTTAGGAGTGACAACGATGGAAACTGCTTGATGAATCCCTGCGTCTGGTACATCGACCAGCCCTTCATCTCCGTTGTTACATCCTGCTAAAAGGATGCTGCACAATGAAAGGCCAAATAGCCATAACTTCTTCATTTTGTTACCTCTTAGTTCGTCTCATTTGGCGCATCAGTCGCTTCAAGAGTTTGATTAATTGTTGTGTCGAATCGTACTTCAACACGGCGGTTTTGAACTCGTCCTTGTTGAGTATCATTTGAAGCAACGGGATTTGTTTCACCTTTACCGACTACGGTTAAGCGAGATGTGTCAATGCCTTTTTCTGTCAGGTAGGCAGCAACTGCTTTAGCACGTTGCTCTGATAAACGTTGGTTGTAAGCTTCAGAACCAGAATTATCGGTATAACCTAGGATCTGGACTTTATCTTCAGGATAGGACGTGAGTTGTTCTACGAGTAAATCTAGTGACTGATTCGTGACTACAGTAGTAGAGTCAAACGCAAATAACGTTTGTGCACTGAGAGAAAGTGGTTTTTCAATAGTTACATAACGAGTTGCTGGTTCAGTTGGTGTTGGCTCAATGATGGGAGCCTGTTGATTGAAGTGATACGTTAATCCAATAGAAGTGAAGTGGGAGTCTGATTGCCCTATGCTGCTATCTCCAATTCCATCTATGAATTGATATTCGCCTCGTACCGACCAGTTTTGGGAAAGTCGATAGCTAACCCCTAATGAAGAGAGGAGGTTCCATTCATGGCTACTTGAATCCCCCTGAATTGTGGAGATTTCTTTCTCGATATATTGGTAGGCGCCCCCTAATCGGGTAAACATATTTATACGTTCGGTTAGAGGGTAATCTAACTTGACTACAACTTCTCCGCCATAAACTTCTGCAGAGGCATTGCCTGTGGAATAACGAGCATCTGGTGAACCATAAGATGTTGCTCCACCTTCAAGAGCAAACCAAGAATTGAATTGATAGCCCCCGTATAAGCCATAACCAAAAGTATCATCGGTGCAATCCAAAGCAGAAGTGCCACATGCGCCATCATAAGCTGCCCAACCAAGACGTCCACCTAAATAAAAGTGGCCGTTTTGAAAAGGTGGCAACTGAGTTAAGTTTTGGTTCGAAGTTGCCAAGAGTGTTGTATCGGTAGGATCTTGTACAGAAGAACTGGGGGAAGGGGTTGATGGCTCAGCGTGAAGCGTTGGTATGTAAATTACCCCCGTAGCGACCACTAAGCTGCGAAAAATTATATTCATATTCATCTCATTTATATTAACTGCGACTGCTTATCGAAAAGTCTATTATTGACTGAGTGAAAGTGAGTTAGCTTTCTCTATTTCTAAACTCAAGATGGCAAAATAAACCCTTGCTTATTATAGGGTGAATTATAATCAACTGAATGAATAGACCATAGGTCGTAAAAACTGGAAAAAAAAGAAGGTTTAATGTTATTTAGGAAAAAGCCTACACCCAATTGTGGATAATTTACTTGGATTTATAAGAGATGAGAAACAGAACCTTGCAATTAAAATTCACTTTGTGAATATTTGCGTTCTTATTAATAGATAATTTCTTTTGGTGATTCATGTATTTTTGAGCAATGAGTGTTATCTTCCCAGATAACCAGCTGCGAAGCCGCTTTTCTCTCTTGAGCATCCTTTTTATCGCCAAAGCTTAGAATGCATGAATAGTCTTTGTTTAGAGGGGGAGTTGGCTCATAAGGCTGTTATGACATAACAATATCCAAAAAAATAAGCATGTTTACTATCAACAAGCACTATATTGTACCCTAAAACACCGATTAGGAATGCTTCGGCATCGGTTACATATACCAGACTCTAAGTAGCCGAGTGACTTTAACTAAGGGTGTGTATCAATTCTGATCGGTCATTAAAGGCATAGAAAAATTGAGCTTCCTGCGCTTTTTGCTCGCGAGTGAAATTTGATGTTTTAAGCGAGCTTAGGTTAAGGTTTTCCGTTGTTAACGGTTCCCCATGGTTCGATACAACCACACTCTGTACAGACATAAGTCAAGGGTTTGGGTTGAGCTCTAATTTGTCGCTGGAGTCCGTACCTTTTTCTTATTTCTGCTATCAAACAACACGATCTATGAGCTTTTATTGGATCAAAATTACTAGCCCCTTCCATGTCTGGGCAAGGAAGGTGTATGGGGTCGGTAATAGGTAAGTACGCAATAGATACCGACGCTTTGTAGTCGATGTCTTCCAAAATTTCCGCCTTTCTTTAGCTTGGTTTCTATTTCTCAATTTAACTCTCTATCTCACAAGACGAATGCGAGCAGATAGAATACCGTTCCCAACAGACTGCTAACGAATAATGCGTTGACAAACAAGGCGGTGAAGAAGAACCCTTTATTGACTGGTATGTAACCACTTAGCTTATTTGATATTCGTTTATCGATAGCTTTTAATTGTTGCTCATGTTGAGTTTGCAACTGTTGAACAAGTGAGTCACTAAACATGATTTGTGACTGCTCGATAGCAGATCTTAGTTTCCTGCTGTGCTGTTCCATCTCGCAGGTGATATCGAGGACACGATTTATTTTTTGCTGAAACGAGGCATCAAATTCGCTCGGGACGAGCTTGATGGCCTCACTTAACGCAAGAACCGTTTCTCGCAGTTCGTGGAGTTCATCAAGGGTGAGCTCTTTAGTTATTTGGGCAAGGTTGTTCATGTAGCCTCCCTTAGATTAGCTTTAACGCATAAAATGCTTGGTCTAATTCATCGTTAAACCCGTTGACGAGGCGATGCGCAGAACGCTCAAACGAGAGAATGCTGCGTTCTTCTTTTGATTCACTTTGGCGAATCAACGAACGATAATCTCTTTTGTCATTTAATACGTCCAAAAATGGGCGATCAATTTTAGCGAGCAAATCAAATACGGTGGATTCGAAGACGACAGGATATTCTGATAATGAAATGCCAGAAGGTATACCACTTAAAAATTCTGCATACTCTTTGGTGACGGCCAGTTTTTTATTTGCCATATTGAAGACAACTTTAACGCGTTCAGGCTCAATACCAAGAGTCATTAGATTTTGAATCGTAGTAGCAGAGTCCACTTGTTGTTTATTGGATGGGGTAACAGGTACTAAAAAGTAATCAATATCTTCATGACTACTTTTGAATTCCTGCATTTTCAATAAAAAGTTTTCTATGTTGGAAGAGCCAACGTCAATGATTGAGCAATCATGTTCATCCATTTTATTTAGTATGTCTTCGAACTGTTCTGCCGAAATTTTTTCGTCGTTCGTGCCATCTGAATTAATAGTTTCTACTTTGACAACCTGTGCCCCTTCTAGTCTTGGTTTTAATAGGATGTCACAGATGGTAGATTTGCCTACGTTGCCAGAGTTGTTTACGACAGCAATATTTAAGTACATGTTTATTTCCTCTTCATTTTACGCATACGATATTCATTGATTCGCGTACTCAGTTGAATTTGGTTAGGGCAGTTCCAGCTTTTTACTTCTTCTGGAGTGAGGTCGGTTTCTTGCAAGACGCTGATTAAATATTCATTGTGAATGCCAATTGCTTTCCAGTCCGAATCAGAGAAGTTAGTTCGTGGTTTTGACTTCAGCGTGCTTCGCTTAATGTCTTCACTCGCTGTGTCTGTTTGTTGTTGACCTTCATTGCTTTCGATTGTCTGCGTCGTGGCTTTATGAAGTAGGTTGTAGAAATGTGACTTGCCAATTCTGAACTGACCGTGCTCATATATTTTTGAATAACTAAACCCGTTTCGTTTAAACGCGATTAATTTGGAAATGTATTTGTGGAATACGCCTTGCGTAGTCATAAGTTTGCTATCCAAGTCATTTTTAATATCCTGTATAAGCTTATTAAGCGTTTCTTCTGAGTACATAAGTCCTCTCTGTGATAAAACAGTGATATAAGTATGATTAGACTATGATAGTTAAATGCTCGTCTTGTGATAGTTCTAACTTAATATGTGAAAAAAGACTAGTGAATGTGTGAAAATAAAAGACCCGTTTCGAGTCTTTTTTATTTCCATAGGCACGTTGCCGAATGTATACATTCGCGTGCCAAGGGGATAATATCCCCTAGAACCCCTAATACTCTACGAGTTTAATTATGGAAAAAGAAAGTGCCACTATTCATATTCAAACAAGGCTAACACCTTCTGAATATAAACCGTTTAAAGCCGTGATAGAAAATTTTGACATGAAAAAGGCTGAGCTTTTTCGCAAAGTTATTTTATCAAACGAGAAAAACATGGTGGAAGTGAGTGGTTCAGTTAAGGAAACTGATGCTCAGAAACGCATGGTTTTTCTAGCCAATAAAACCTCGAATAACATTAACCAGATCGCCAAGAAGCTAAACCTAGCTTACCGTGGCGAAGTGGTTAGTGAGCGAAACTACCAGAAGATCATGAATGAGCTGATTGGTGTTCGCTCGGCTTTTGAAAAAGGCATGGATAAATGTTAGTTCGAGTTCGTAGTGGTAAGGATGGCATTGCAGAGTATTTGCGCGATGGAATGAAGTCCGATCGCGAAATGCACCGCGACCAATTAGATAAGCGTATTTGTATTGATGGGGATTTATCTATTACCGATACCATTATTAAAACAATGGCGAAAACAGATAAACTTGAAAATTATTTTCACGTCACTTTGAGTTTTGCTGAAAAAGATATTGGCGAGCAAGTGATAAGAAATGTTTACGAGCAGTTTAAAACAGAGTTAATGGCGGCGTATGTCAGCGAAGAATTTAATATTTATGCTGAAGTTCATGTTCCAAAAATTAAGTCCTATGAAGATAAAAGCACAGGGGAAGTAGTAGAGCGTTTTCCTCATGTTCACGTTGTCTTACCTAAGAAAAACTTGCTCGATGATAAGAATTTAAACCCATTTGGCTTCTACAAGTCGCATGAGAGTTATATTCAAGCAATCCAAGAAAAAATCAATTATAAGCATAACTTGGTATCACCTAGAGATAATCAAAGATTATTTAACATCGACAATGGAAAGCTATTGTCTCGCTACAAAGGCGACAACTTCAAAAGTGCAAACGCCAAACTCAAGTCTGAGCTGTTTGACGTTATCCAAGACAAAAACATCACCACTATGCTCGCTTTCAAAGAAGAGCTCGCGAAGCATGGTGAAGTCTCGATAGGTAAGGTCGGAAAGCCGGACGAATACCTCAAAATCAAACCTCACGGTTCAACGCGAAATGTTCGTTTAACGGACAGCTGTTTTCGCCCTGACTTTATCGAGCATCGAACACTTAAAAGAGAAAAGCCGAGCGAAAAGCAAGTGAACCGCTTGGTTAATGAGTGGGTCAACAGCAAGTCACATGAGGTCAAGTACATTCACCAAGCAGCCCCTAAATTACGCGAGCAATACAAGGCGCTACCAACCCAACTAAAAGGGGAGTTTTTAAATGAGCAACGAGAACGATATTACCGACAATACAACCTTAGCTCCGGAACCGGACTTTCAGAACGAGGCGCCGGAGCAAGCCAGCGGAATATTTCAACGAGCAGACGGGCGCGTGATCGAAAGCTTGGTGTTGAACGAGGCATCCCAAGAGGATTTACCGACATCCCCAACGGTTTGCCAAGTATGTCCGAACTCAATGTGGCTACAGCAGGACGAAAACGGAGAAGTTGTCCTACAGAACTATTGCATGATAATGCATCGGATCATTTGGCAGTCAAACAAACCAGTCGAAGTCCTCAATTGCGACGGGCTGGTTATGAACCTCGACGACGAGTAGTTCGACTTTCGGTTTACCGAAAGCCTTCACCGAACGCGACACTGGCAACTATCAAGCGCATCAAAGCAAAGGCGCAACATAGCGAGAGCTACGTGACGCAATTGTTCGACACCTTCCAAGAAACTAAGCAAGAGCAAAGCGAACTCGGTCGCTTTCGCACTATCAGGCAAAACCTAAAGGCCGAGAGCTTGCTTTCTCACCTTTCCGACTCTCATGGTTTAGTCAAAGACCAGTACAGCCACTTTAAGACCAAAGATGGCTCTGTGCGGATAAAAGCTGAAACGCGAGCTTATAACGTCAGCGACTTCTGCACTAAATACATGGGGCTGAGTTGGGATGAAACCAAAGAAATCCTAAAGACGGCTTACGGCAAACAGAGGCAGCAACTCGCGCAACAACAACGAGTTCTCCAAGAGCAGCAAGCCGTCAATTCCATCGTGTTTGTCAGCAATAGAGTTACTCAAGGTTGGGGTAAAAAGAACCCGCTCGATGAGTCCATCCGATTGCTCAAACACTTGCAACGCAAAGAGCACATTGGAGAGTTACCTATGGCACTACATGAACTAGAGCGCCACCGCGCACCAGAAACAAAAGATAATGCTATCGTTTCAGCTAACGAGAACTTTAGCGCCGTCGAGAGCGCTAAGCGCATCATGAAGGCGAGAGAGACTGCAGCGCAGATCACCTTGACCATGAGCGACCTAGTCGCTAGTAAGAATGACAAAAAGCGTTATGTGGATTTCTCTGACAAGAGCACGGGCGATAAGGTGTTTCGTGATGACGGTGAAAAGATCGTCATGCACAGCAAACAAGCTGACATTAACCATACCGCAGCCGCACTCACGCTGGCCGCAGAAAAGTTTGGGGTGGTGAAAATCAATGGTACGAAGGAGTTTAAAGAGCAAGTTATCGACGTGGCTGTGAGTAAGGACTTAAACATTGTGTTTGCTGATAAGAAGATAGAAGCGGATTTTGTTCGTCGTAAGGAAGAGCTGAAACGTGACGTCATTGTTGAAACGATGGATAACGCTTGCTCGAAAAATGAAGCGGCAACAGAGCCGAAAGAGCACGTGCCTCATGAAGCAGCGAATACGCAGCTTAAAGAAGAGGTGCTTAAACCTGCCAAGTTTGAAGTCGAATATCAGTGGGATAAGCTCAGCAGTAAGCTGCAAGTGACAATAAACGGGAAATCGCCAAACCGTTTTGAACAATCTACGGTTGAGCAAATTGTGAAGAAAGATACTTTCTTGAAACACTACACGGTTAAAGAGGTGCAGTTTGGCTTGATAGACCAAAAGAAAGCGGAGGGCGTTCAACCTGTGCCTAAGACGTATGATACTCAAGCTAACGTTATTGATAGAGCTAGCGACCAACAACAACGTAGTCGCATGAAATAGTGGTTTGGTTTAATCTGAATGCAATCTGTCACTGTTCGATTCAAGGTCTCGTTAGATCTGACAGATTGCTCTAACTCTTTTATGCCCCATTCCGTGTTTAGAACACATGAAACCATCATGAGATTTATTTGAGCAACAAGCTGTTGCCCAACTGAGAAGCAACTTGTTTAGTGAATTATTTATATCCCAAAGCAAGTTAAAAGGGGCTATAGCCCCCTTACTACTCAATGTTACCAGCAAGCTCAACCACACGCTTGTAGTCATCCCATAGCCAGAATTTAGGTGAGCTGTCAGTGTTGCTACTAGGATCGTATAGATGATTTCTAAGCAGCGTTAATATTTCTCCGCCAACTCTATCCAGCACGGCTCTTTGTTCTTCACTGATACGGGTATGCCGAGTAATGTCATCTGGGTGCATTGGCCTCATAACGTCACGTGATCCCCAGTGATCTTCCAATGTCTTTAAGACAAGTACACTTGATTCAAGGTTCAAATCAAATAGGGCATTAATAGGGGCTTTTCCATCATTCTGGTGCAGAATGAATGAGTTTTTCGGCGAGGAGTAGGTGACTTCGTTTATAACATTATTGTATTGAGACCTCTTCGTATACTCTTCAGAGCCTAGGTCGAATTCGACTAGGGCAATAAGTAAAGTAACAACATTTACGATTTGAGGTCGGGTCGCATTATTTGCGGCTCTTAGGCAAGCTAATAATTTAGAACTGAGCTGATCTACCGCTCTAATGTCTAGTTCATAGGCGTTAGCTACAAGCTCGACATAAAGTGGAACATCTACTCTAATTCCATTCAGCTTAGGAATTAGATTCAAGCTTCCTTGAAGGTTACTAATATGCTCTTTCAGGTCGCCAGCGGCTAAGTAATGTTTCAAATCAGGGGTTGGTAGTTGTGCTTTACGGTGGAAAAAGCGTTTAAGGTATTTTTCAGAGTCGAAATCGTCACCATAAACAGCTTTGATTGAACAGCATAACTGATCAGTATCTGTAGCCACCACGAAAACAAAGTGTTTAGTATCAAAGAAGTGTTTAATCACTTCTAACATTTCAATAGCGTAATCAGGTCTGCATCTATCAAGCTCATCAACTAATACAACAATAGGCAGTTCTTGACCGTGGTTTTGTTTGAGAATTTCAGCCAATAGAGACAACTTTGTTCTTATCTCTTTTATAGCATCTATTTGTTCCATGTATCCCTTTTGGATGGAAGAGATGTAGTCAGCATCAGTCTTTTCGAACAATGACTTAACAGCTTCAATACCAGTTGCACTGTCATCTAACAGTTTCTTGGATACATAACCGCTTGCAGCTATTGCTGTACCTTTGATGAACTTACCTAGTAAGGATTTGACAGTATCGAAGTCGGTACCAGAAACGGATGAATACTTTTCTAGTTGGGAAAGTAGCTCACTGCTTACAACTGTCAGTGGCTCTTTGGTGAAGTCGCTTTCCCAAGCGTCAATGTAGATTGTGGGGTGGCTTTGGTTGTTTAACAGAGAGTATAAGCGCTTAAGAAACTGGGTTTTACCACTTCCCCAAGATCCATTTAGGTTTAGTACGAATCCCTCATTTTCTTCTGTAATGTAATCTGCAATGAACTGACCATAGTCATTGCGGTTTAAACGACAGTTATCGAAAGTGAACTCTTCGAGCCAATTCTTGTATTTGATTTGTGTTTCTGGCATTTGAAATAACCCTTGCAAAATCAGTGATATAATCTAGTAAGAGTAACACAGCTTCGATTGTGAAGATGAAAGCTCATTAAAATATTGTGGCTTAATTAGTGTGCATTTTACCAACTAATGTTGAGCTACCCTATCTCATTTTGTCCGAAAGTAAGTTCTGAACTAATTTGCACGGATAGCAGTTTGGCGGAAGCAGTTCGGAGTTGCGAACTAAGTTGGTGTTGGTCATTGGTTTCGTAATTTGGCATGCAAAATGAGTGACTCCATGCGTCACCTAATACGCCCTGAGTTAATGAGTAAATCCACAGGCTCGTTTATGCCCCTTTCTTTGTTAGCGCTAGTTAACTTCTAATTTTTCCTATTTTCAGTTTGACATACTTTTTTTCATGCTTGTAGTGTGTCTGATGGTGTGGGAGTGTCTATTTTAATCAATGATCTATTGGGGGCTATTATGCTTCAGATTTGCTCAGGAAAACTGTTTCAAAACGGCATTGAATACAGAAACAACCTTCGAGGGGTCATTTATACAAACTTGAAGCTCTTTGGAGATCAAAAGATTGAAACTCAAGCAGGGGTAATGCTATCAACATCAAGCTTGGGAGCATCGACAGCTATTGTATATGAATTGGAAGAGCTTGTTGAATCAACGGGGAATCCTGATCAGCCAGGAATTTTGGTATCGAGTGGCGTAGACCCGTATATATCAGATTTTTCTGCAATACTCTCGTTCGCACTAAATTGTACTGCATCAACTAACTATGAGTTAACCAATAGGCTCATTAGCGATCAAATAGGATTATCAACTCTTTCAAAACCCAAAGATGTCGTCAAGCGGGTGTTTGATAAGAAAATAATCTGCCAATCTAATGATATAGAGTACCTTATTAGTTTTACCAACCATTTAATAGGTTTAGAAAGAAAAGTATTTTTGGGGGTCATGCGAGCCATTAGGACATATGTCACTGCGATGCACAGAATTGCTGACGATTTGGAGCTTGCGTACACACTACTTGTTGCCTCCCTAGAATCGATTACCCAGGATTTCGACAATCATGAGATAACTTGGAAAGACTATGATGAGAAAAAAAGAAAAATGATAGATTTAGCTCTAGCTGAAGCAAGCGAGAGCACTTCGAATAAAGTTAAAGAAGCTTTAATCAAAGGTGAGTATGCCTCTATAGCTCGTCGGTTCAATAGTTTTTCAATAAAGCACGTTAAATCATCCTTTTATCGAGATGAAGCTATAGGTGTAATAAATCCAATATCAAAGCTTGATTTACCCAAAGCTCTGTCAAATGCATACAAAGCAAGGTCTAGCTATGTGCATAATTTACAAAAGCTGCCGACTTTGCTAGTCAACACTGTTTCGTATTCTGATACATGTCGAATCAGGAACTCTACTTGGCTGACTATTCAAGGTCTATCTAGACTTACCAGACATATAATTACTAACTTCGTTTATTCACATAATATTGTTGAACGTGAGGAATACAATTACCACCTCGAGCGCACAGGTACAATACAAGCTCCTCTTGCACCACAATATTGGCTGAATAACTTGAGGTTTTATGAAGGTTCAGGAAACACGAAGCTTGAGGGGTTTTTGAGCCTACTCGCCGAGTACGAATTGTCTGGAGGTAACACCAAGCTTACTGATATACGAGAAATGCTTACCGCTGTCGAAGGTCAGTATCATGACTTTAAAAACAAAGACAAGCTCCCCTACGCAGCTCTATACATCCTTTTTAATGGTGTATTGTCTGATGTTGAGAAAATGAAAAACTCGAATAGATTCATTCAACGTGTCGAGAAGGAATTTGTCAAACCGAGTCCTGAGGCTTTAATTCTCAACCTACTTTTCTGCAGTACACCAGATTGGACTGTTGAACAGCACTATGACTGCTTATATCAATATTTGACGGCAAGAGACAATAAAAACTGTTTTCGCGTACCATTGGTTTATGAATCAGGAATGATACTAGAGCTAGCGGAGCGTTATCGTATAGCAGGAAATATTGATGTATCACTAGAACTAATTTCCTTGGCGGTAGAAAACCACCCTGGTCACGAAAATCTACGCCACTTTGAATCGGTCTTTAACAAAGAAACTCAGACTATCAATTGGCGAGAAATAATGTTCTCACAACAGGATGAATAGTCGGTGTTTTTCAAGGTTCTTTCGTCCAAAAGTTACTTAGAATTGTCGGTGTGGTGTACTCCATTTCTGAGGACAATAGGGGTTGTTTTGGTGAGCTTGCTCTCTGTACAAAGAAAAGAGGCTGACGTTCCAGCCTCTCTTAACTATCCACACTGTAATTGTATATTTAGCTCTTAACGCTTAGTTTAAGTCACATTCCCTTTCACCTGAAGATATTGAATTAAAGGCGCATAATCGCCGGCATCAGCTTGGCGTAAGCTCGCAATGTACTCACCCCGCTCTTGGCTTTGTTTATCCAAATCTGTATTGGACCAAACTAAAGGCTTTTGTTTGAGTAGTACCATTCGTATGTAGTCCGTCATCACGCGCGAGTGACGTCCGTTGCCGTTAGGAAAAGGGTGAATTTTAACTAACCTGTGCTGTATCCGGGCCGAGAGTTCTAGGCTGTCATAGTGTTCAAACTCAATCCAACATTTGATGTCTTCCAGTAAGTTGTGTAAATCTGGTTGGATATTCAGCGGATCGACACCAATATTCAACTCTCGGTGACGGTAGCTGCCGGCCCATTCCCACACATCACCAAACAAACGTTGATGCAACTCTTCTACAAACGCCATAGAAAGAATGTCATCCATGCTGGTTTTAGGCGTAGTGGCTAACCAACTCAACCCTTGCAGTATGTTGGCATTTTCAAGCTCATTAAGCTCTTCGCGAGTCGTGATGTGATCAAATTTTAGCCCGGCAACATCATCGGCATTTAGTTCGGTTGCGCCCTCTGGTTCAACAAACAGACTCATTGGTATTTCTCCTGCAAACTGACTTTCCACAAATCTCGGGTGTTGCCCGTTTTAATCTCATTGGCTAATTGAACCAGCGCTTGCTGTTGTTGTTCTGAGGTTAACTGCTGCGCTTCTAAAAACATCGATTGGTGGCTCATGGCCAAACGCTGCTTGGCCAATTCCATAGCGCGCGCTTCTATCATGTCATCAATCGACTGACGCGGAACAATCGCATAAACCAGTTCGGCATCGAGCCCGCTCGCCAGCTGTTTAAGTTGTTTGAGTGTGATGGTTTCATCGGCTTCTTTACGCTCCAATATGGAGACTTGATTACGAGAGAGATTAAGACGTTCACCTAGTTGCGCTCCCGACATCCCCAAGGTCTCACGGATACTGCGCACCCAACCATTTTTCGGCGGTTTAGGCACAGATAAATCGAGTAAAGCGCTGATTTTTGCTTTGACTTGCTTGAGTGCAACGGCATAGACACCGGATTTTTTCATAACTCTGTATCTCTAATTAAATACGCTACAACGCTAATGGTATCTGATTTTACATACATTATAAAGGTTGTTGTATCTACTTTAGTATACGCTGTAAATGTTGTTGTATCTAATTTTGCATACGCTATAAAAGTTTTTGTATCTACATCTTAATACATAGAAAGGGTAGATGTATCGATAAAAAAATACACTACTTGTTTGGCTAGTTGTTTACTGGACAATGGTCGTGTCAAATTCATCTTGGAAGTACAAACGTCTTCGGCAGCGCTAGAGTGGGAAGTGAACGGTTTAGGTTGATTTAGATTCTGGGGACAATGGGGGGTTTTGGGAAAAACACAATCCAGACTTCTGCTCTGAATGATTTCTGCCCCAAAGTGTTTTAGATAGATTTATCAGCACTCTTACCGAAAAGGCAACTATGCAGCCATATTGAAAAAATACGGCAAATTGTCACATGATGCCACTGGTGGCATATTGGTTAAGCTGCTAGTGTTTTGTAGAGACTAGTGAGCTATTAATCATAGCTATATTTGGGAGTTATACGGCAAAGTTGTAGTGGGTTATGCGCAATGCGCCATATATCAAGCGCTATGCGAATGGACTTACCTGAGAGCCAACAAGCTCCAAACAAAGATGAAGGAACTGTTGTAATGAGTAGAGTAAGAGATTTCGCCTTGTTATTTGTCTTGGTAAAACTGAGCCTTACGTCGATGGTCTACGCTGATCAATGCGGCATGAAAATGCAATACACACTGTCAGGCGCTGAAATCTACAGCGCAACGACTGGCGTTAGCTCCCTTTATTACAAGACAGACATGGATGTAAATACTGATGGAGCTGCACGGTCTTATCACCCAAATGACCCTAGAGGAAAATCAATTGCATACAACAACATGGGAAATGCCATCACCAAAGCATGGAGCCAGTCAGGGAAGAGAATCACCTGCGATAAGGGAAAAGCGACCCTTCGCCGTGGGAGGTGTTTTGATGAATATATCTCCGCATTCGAAGGTGCTAGAGATAATAACTATCATCCAGATAAGTTTCCAAGAATCGAGACTAAGTACATTATTCCTTGGTCGCATGACGAAAGGCTTGGTTGGTCTGTTCCGTGCACAATCAAGACTGGCGCTAATAAAGGATTTTTCGTTTCTCAGACATCTCTGTGGTTGCAGAAAGGGGATAAATGCGAACCTTCTAATTACGTAGATAGTCTCAGTATAAACGCTGTCGTATACCCAAAAGGAGTAAAATGGAGCTCGAGGGGAGTATACACAGATAAAGGTGACTTGGTAGTAACTCGAAATACGGAAACCGGCATCATTGCTTTTGCTTTGCATGGTGATGCAGGTCCCAGCAACAAAATCGGTGAAGGCACTATTGCGCTTACGGCAGAGTTGTTAGGGAAGACCGTACCTAGTGATGCTACATATTCTGAAATCCGAAAACTGGCGGTCCCAAACGTAGAATATTTGATTTTTCCAGCTAATGACGTTGAAAAGTACTATAGAAACAAAGGTGGCGTAACCCAATCACGTATAAATGAATATGGAGCTAAAGTTTTTGCAGATTGGGGGGGGATTGAAAGGCTTGACACGTGTGCCCGTAAGTAATTCGCATAACAACGTCATGCAGCCGACCGTTTTTCCGCTACGGCTTCGGGCTGGCTTTAAAGCACTGCTGATTGTGGGCATTCACTATTCTAGTTTGGCGTATATAAACCAATGAGTTTAACTTAGAAGCGAGTTGCAGCGTTTGCTAAATTAGCATGTTTTAAATTGACAGGTGAATGGTAAGTCTCCAGCGTAACTTAATTCACTCATCTAAACATTGCAGGGAAGTTATCTAACACAAATAACTTCCCTTGTGATGGCTTGAAGCTTAGTTTACTTTTAATAAACGCTCATTTAGCTTTTCAAGAGTTCTATTTCCGTCTATCAATTCCACAGGCGTCAATTCAGATGTTGGCTTGTTAAGTACCTCTTTGATAAGAATTTTTTCATTTTCTCCAGTGTCATTGAACTCTTTAATTATCTTCTGGCGGACGGCGTATGAGGGATAGGCTGCAATTATATAGTATAGTTTTGCTATAGTCGTGCGTGCTTCGTGCCCCTGATCTTTGTAGAATACTCCGTTTGCTTTGACTAATCCTGCGATATTTGCATCACTAGTCACATCAGTTTTTTCATATTTGGTGATGTCGATATCATAGATAGCGAGACTTTGAGCAATGGGACGCGTCTTTGCATAGGTATAATACAGATTCTCATCCTGCTTCTTATATCTCTCGTAGAAATTCATGAAGGTATTGTATTCATATGTAGTAGCATCTAGAGCTTGTTTATCTATGACAATATCACCGACTTTCGTTATTGCGAATTTGTAAATATGGTCTGCTTTAAACTCGACTTTAGCTCCTGCCATCCCTTGCTGTACGTCGGCACTTAGATTACCACCTTGCTTAAAGCTCCATGAGAAACGAGGTTGTTGCACTGAGGGTTCAAACTTTATACTTTCTTTCTGACCTTTCTTTACATATGTAGTTGATATAGGTTGAATTTTTGTTACGTTGCCCTCTTTGTTCTTTTCGAGCAGTAATGGTGTATAAGTAAGCCATTCGCCAGATTTAGTCCAACGCTCTTCACTTACAACGATGTAATCATCAGAACTACTTGTTGAACCTAAATATATTGTCTTAGCTTCTTCTGTCTGCTTCATGACTGATTTAAGTTGTTCAATAGGCTTATTAGTATTTATGTCAGGAACAGTATCATCTCCGTTACTAACGCAGCCAGAAATTGCTATAAATAGAGTGGGAATAACCCGATGTGTAACACTGGAAGTTCTGACCGAGTTCTGTCCTATCAACATATTGCGCCCTCCATTGTGTATTGTTATTTGATTGTAAGAGCTATCGTTAAGTTTACTTGTGAGATCGCTCCCATGTTCAGCAATACTTATTACCAGTTTTTATGGCTTATTGAAGGGGATAAAATGGTAAGCTCTGGAAATCAATAGATAGTTATCAGATTAGAAAACCCTTTTTTATAACTCTCCTCTTACTGTTGATTGTTTTGACTAAAACGGTTTGGGGTTCACCTGAGATGCAAAAATGTTTTTGGAGCGGAGTCTCTAAAACGTTTCTGCCTCAAAGTGCGTTAGAGCTGTTGCTCATGAAATTTCTGAGTACACTTATTTGGGTTAGTTTCACTAATTACTAAATGACGCTTGTAACCACGGATCTGTATACCTTATTGAGCACCATTTTAAAGTGGGCTTTAGGATTAATAGCAATCCTCTCAAAGCTATTTATACAGTGTTTTTTGAAACTCGTTGATATCGCGGAATACTGTGAAAATTTTTGTGCGTTTTTCCAGATGGTGTATTTGGTAGAAAACTGATAAGTTCTTTGCATATAGATAGTTAAACGTGTATGCGCAGTAATAAGCTGTTAGCCCCATTGAGCCTTCATTTGCTCGAATGAACATATACATTGGATAGGAAGAAAAGAAATGCAATTCGTCACCCACGGTCCTGACATTCCGGATGCACTTTTGCAGGCGCACGAGGAAGGCCGCGTGGTGTTCTTCTGCGGAGCAGGAATTTCCTACCCTGCTGGTTTGCCGGGTTTTAAGGGTTTGGTAGAGCAGATTTACCAGTTGAACGGCACAACTCTTTCAGACATTGAGCGTGAGCCCTTCGAGCGCGAACAGTTCGACGCCACACTGGATCTGCTGGAACGGCGCTTACCAGGGCAGCGTATGGCTGTCCGCCGCACGCTGGCACAGGCCCTGAAACCGAAGCTCCGGCGCAAGGGGGCTATTGATACGCAAGCGGCGCTGTTGCGATTGGCTCGCAGCCGCGAGGGTGCACTTCGGCTGGTCACCACCAACTTCGATCGTATCTTTCACGTGGCTGCCAAACGGACGGGGCAAGTATTTCAAGCCTACGCCGCACCAATGCTTCCGATCCCGAAGAACAGTCGTTGGGATGGATTGGTCTATCTGCACGGCTTGCTGCCGGAAAAGGCTGATGACACCGCCCTTAACCGTCTGGTGGTCACCAGCGGAGACTTCGGCCTCGCCTACCTGACGGAGCGCTGGGCCGCGCGCTTTGTGAGCGAGTTGTTCCGCAACTATGTGGTCTGCTTTGTGGGCTACAGTATCAACGATCCGGTACTGCGCTATATGATGGATGCGCTGGCAGCAGATCGGATGCTGGGTGAAATCACGCCGCAAGCTTGGGCGCTGGGTGATTGTGAGCCGGGGCAGGAGCATCGACAAACCATCGAATGGGAAGCGAAGGGTGTCACACCTATTCTCTATAACGTGCCGGCTGGCAGCAATGACCATTCTGCGCTGCACCAGACCTTGCACGCATGGTCAGAGATCTACCGTGATGGTGTGCAGGGCAAAGAAGCCATCGTCGTCAAACATGCTTTGGCCCGTCCACAGGACAGCACGCGGCAGGACGATTTCGTTGGTCGGATGCTGTGGGCTTTGTCAGATAAATCAGGTTTACCGGCAAAGCGCTTTGCGGATCTCAATCCTACCCCTTCGTTGGACTGGCTGCTGGAGCCCTTCTCGCATGAACGCTTTGGGCACGACGATCTGGTCCGTTTTGGCGTGCCACCACACTATGATATGGACGCCAATCTGCGCTTTAGCCTGATTCGCCGACCTGCACCTAATGACAAGACCCCACCCATGCTGCTGGCCTCTGGCGACCTAACCTGCAGCCAGTGGGATGATGTGATGTTCCATCTGGCCCGCTGGCTGGTACGCCACCTAGATGACCCGAGAATGATCATCTGGATTGCTGAGCGTGGTGGGCAAATACACGACCGATGGCAGTGGTTGATTGAGTACGAACTGGATCGCTTTGTTTCGCTGGCGCGTGAAGGCAAAACCTCCGAGCTGGATGAAATTCGCTTACATGCCCCCAAGGCGATCCCTGGTCCATTGATGCATACACTGTGGCGCCTACTGCTCAGCGGTCGGGTGAAATCCCCGTGGCACGCCCCAGATCTGTACCGATGGCAAGCTCGCCTGAAACATGAGGGTTTGACCATCACATTACGCTTGGAGTTACGCGAGCTACTTGCCCCCAAGGTGGTTTTGAAGAAACCGTTTCGCTGGAGCGACGACTCGAGCAGTACCGACGAGCCTGAAAAAATCAAACAGTTGGTGGACTGGGAACTGGCGCTAGCCACTGATCACGTACATTCTGCTCTGCACGACCATGCCGACGAGCCATGGAAATCAGCGCTGCCGCAGCTGTTTGAGGACTTCCAGCAGCTGCTTCGTGACGCACTGGATCTGTTGTGCGAGTTGGGCGAGGCTGACAACCGTAGCGACCGCTCGCATTGGGATCTGCCATCCATCACGCCGCACTGGCAGAACCGGGGTTTCCACGACTGGGTAAGTCTGATCGAATTGCTGCGCGATGCGTGGCTGGAGGTTCACGCCAATGACAGTACGCGTGCCACGCGCATGGCTCAGACTTGGTTTGAAATGCCGTATCCCACCTTTAAACGTCTGGCGCTGTTTGCCGCGAGCCGCGACGACTGCATTCCGACAGAACAGTGGGTGGATTGGTTGCTAGCGGAAAGCACATGGTGGCTGTGGTCCGTAGATACAGGGCGGGAAGTGTTCAGGCTGCTCGTTCTTCAGGGGCAGCATTTGGTAGGGGCTGTACAGGATCGTTTGGAAACAGCCATATTGGCAGGTCCACCGCGTGAGATGTACCGAGACGATTTGGAGGAGGATCGATGGCAAGACTTGGTGGCTCACTCCGTCTGGCTGCACTTAGCCAAACTGAACACGTCGGGCCTCGTTTTGGGTGCACCTGCAGCGGAACGCTTGGTGGAAATATCCACTGCCTATCCGCAATGGCAGTTGGCGACCAATGAACGTGACGAGTTCTCACACTGGATGAGTGGCACAGGCGATCCGGATTACGAGGATAGTCGGGAAGTCGATATCGCACCCCGCAAGCGGCAGGAACTGGTGCAATGGCTCATAAAGCCGACGCCAGAACGGCGGCCCTTCAATGAAGACACATGGCGTGAAGTTTGCCGCTCGCGTTTCTTCCACAGTTTGTTCGCATTGTGTGATCTAGCACAGAATGACGTGTGGCCCGCTGACCGATGGCGTGAAGCTTTGCAGACTTGGGCTGAAGAAGGAATGGTGCTGCGCTCCTGGCGATACGCTGCGCCGCTGGTGCAGACCATGCCCGATGCGGTTCTTCAGGAGATTGCCCTTGGTGTTACGTGGTGGATGGAAGCCGTTTCCAAGTCCATCAACGTCCACGAAAGCATCCTGTTGAATTTGTGTCAGCGCGTGTTGGCTCTGCCGATTGACCCAGGCAAGGGAATAACGAGCAACGGTGCACCAATTGACCAACCTGTCACAGAGGCCATTAATCATACGATCGGGCATGTCACGCAGTCTCTAATCAACTTGTGGTTTAAGCAGAGCCCGAATGACAACGATTTGCTTCCTGTTGAATTAAAGCCAATATTCACCACACTATGCGACGTGCTGATAGATCACTTCCGCCACGGTCGGGTGCTGATGGGGTCGCGGCTGATTGCATTTTTCCGTGTGGATCGCCCTTGGACAGAACAGCACCTGCTGCCACTGTTTAGCTGGAACAATCCTGTTGAAGCCAAGGCAGTTTGGGAAGGTTTCCTCTGGTCACCGCGTTTGTACCAGCCATTGCTGACAGCCTTCAAGTCGCAGTTTCTGGATAGCGCAAACCACTATGTCGATCTCGGCGAACACCGCCAGCAATTCGCAACCTTTCTCACCTACGCCGCACTGGGTCCGACCGAGGAATACACCGTAGAGGAGTTCCGTGCTGCGATTGGTGCGCTTCCACAAGAAGGGTTGGAGGAATCCGCGCAGGCGTTCTCTCAGGCACTTGAAGGTGCCGCCGATCAGCGTGAGGACTTCTGGAAAAATCGCGCCCAACTGTTCTGGCAACGGATCTGGCCAAAATCCCGCGACTTGGCCACCCCACGAATCGCCGAGTCTTTGACTCGTCTAGCGATTGCTGCCCGAGGTGAGTTCCCGGCTGCCGTGGCTGCGGTTCAGGACTGGCTGCAACCGATTGAACACCCGCACTATGTCATACATCGGCTTAACGAATCGGGTTTGTGTAGCCGATATCCACTTGATGCACTGAGCTTGCTGGATGCCGTGATTGTCGACCAACAGTGGGGGCCTAGGGAGTTAGGGCAATGCCTAGATCAAATCGTGCAGATTGCGCCAAATCTTGTGCAAGATGCCCGTTACTTGCGGCTCCACGAATACGCGCGGAGGCGCGGAGTGTGAAAGTGACAGTCGTCGATCCACACTATCAGCCGTGTCTAGCAAGGCAAATACACACGGACAGCCAAGAGCTGAGCCGCTCTTGCCTCGCTATGCAACTTTTGTCTGCCGGTGATTTACGGCGTTACCCCCGCAGATCCTAATCCGAATTTCCCTTATAACGTTTTTACTCTATGTAACTTCTGTCCAGCTCCGTTCTAGCTAATCTCGTTAGCTCAGATTTGTACAACTTATGTTTACGAAATATCTGATTTACCCAATCCCTTTTTGTCAACATCTAAAAGGTAGCAATGTCTACCCGATCGTGTTGTTGCATATGAGGAAATAATAAACTTATCAAGCTAAGTCTCTCAGGCGTATACTGCTGCGAAATTCGGAATAAAAATTTTACTACTAATCAAAAAAATAAAGGCTGGGTATTCATATGTTTAATCACGATGTCAAAAAGCAAGCTATCGTAGATTTAGAACGAGCAGATCACGATTACAAACGAGCTGTTGAAACTGTTCAAAAACTGTCAGTAGAGTTATTTGAGCTCCGCCAGTACTGCAGTACAGAGCTCATTGTTGAGTGTGAAGATTTTATTAATACCCTTGCAAACTCTCCTAAAGAGTTCGAAAAATCATTCAGTGAGTACAAAGCCCAAGTAAAAGAATTTAAGAATGTATTGGGACAGATCGAAAAAGAGGTAATGGATGCTAATCTAAAAGCCAGTGGAACGGCTGGTGCTGGTATTGCAACCGGTGCTGGCGTCGCTGCTTTAGCACCAACTGCTGCTATGGCTATTGCAACGACTTTCGGTACAGCATCAACTGGAACTGCGATTGCTTCGCTGAGTGGTGCTGCAGCGACTAATGCTGCACTAGCTTGGCTAGGCGGTGGTGCGCTTGCCGTTGGTGGTGGTGGTATGACAAGTGGAAGTGCGTTGCTTGCTCTGGCTGGACCAATTGGGTGGGGCATTGGTATCACGGCATTGGCTGGTGGTGGACTGCTCGCTCGTAAAAAAAATGGTGAAATCGCTAGAAAAGCAAAAGCTAAAGAAAAAGAAATTAGAACGCACAATGCCCAACTGGATGTTAGTTCGACAGAAATCAAACGATTGATTGATTTGACCAAGCAACATTCGCAAAGCATGAAACAAATCCTTAGCTCATTGGTGAGTATTGCACCATCAGATTACAGCCGATTTACTGAAGAGCACAAGCTGTCACTGGGTGCACTCATCAACCACATTCGCTCGTTGAGCGAGCTACTCAATAAAAGTGTTAAATAGGTAATTACTATGAGCGTTGTGAAAAATAGCGCTGTCACTGACCAGGTATCGGGCGCTTTTGTTGATAACATAAACCAGACTCGTATTTTTGAAAAAGGAGTTGAACTTGATAAAGCGCAAGCTGCTTTTATCCTAGCTCAATCGCAAGTTGATAAAGTTCGAGAATTTATTAGCAATCCAGGTGGTATTTTAGGGTCTGAAGCAACGAAACACGGCGAGATGGCTGAGCGGATTGATGTCGGAATACGTAATGCAAGGGCGGCTATGGAAGGGATATCTGCAGATGACTTACCAGCAGATATTGATAGCGTAGCACGAACAGGAGCAGCCGATTATTTGCTCAACAATACCGAGGTTCAGTCTAAATTTATCAACGGCGCCAACAACAATCTGAAACATGTATTAGACCACATGGAAAAGTATCCGGATTTTGGACGAGACGGATCGTTTTACCATATCCCAAAGGATACACATGAGCTAATCGGGAAAATCATGTCGGGGGAGAGTGTTGATGGGTTATCTCAAAGAAGCATTGATGCCATAAAGGCAAAAGTTGCGGAAATTGAAGAACTTTCAGGTCAACCTTTTAATTCAGTGGTTCAACCCGGCGTATCAGATTATGCAGAGGTGCAGCGTGGAGCGGTTGATGAGACATTGAATAAACACGAGGAAGAGCTGCGAAAAGAAAGTGAACGACAAAAAAATCAAATTGAGAAGGATCATGGTCCGTCGTTACAAGAGATGGGTAAAGCAGCTCTGGTAGGTGGTGCTGTTGGTGGCGCGGTTGCATTCGCCTCAATCGCTTACGCTAAGTACAAGTCTGGTAAGAATATTTTTGCGGGTGATTTTGAGCGCGAAGACTGGAAAGAAGTCGGCCTCGATACAACCAAGGGCGCTGCGATAGGCGCTGTGTCATCAGCGGCAATCTACGGGTTAACGAACTACGCTTCAATGGCGGCACCGTTTGCCAGTGCTGTTGTTTCTGCCACAAAGGGGGTAAGTTCACTTACTAAACAGTATACGAATGGTGAGATCTCTTTTGATGAATATATGAACTTGGGATTAGTTATTTGTTCTGAATCTGCGATGGTTGGTATATTCACAGCTGCAGGACAGACACTCATTCCGGTTCCTATGCTTGGTGCGGTGATAGGTTCAATTGCAGGTAAATTGTTCGTCGATATGGCAGGTTCTGGAAATAGTAAGTTGACTAACCAACTTAATGACATGATGTCTGAATTCACTAAGAAACTCGATGCTATTTCGCTCCAAGCCCTAGAGCGAATCAACAGAGAGTTTGATAAATTGGGTGATCTGACAACTGCGGCTTTCGATCCTAAGAATAATAGATTGGATGGAAGTGTAAAGTTAGCCAAAGCATATGGAGTATCAGAATCTCTGATAATTAAATCATCCGATGACCTAGATAGTTTTATGCTGACTTAAAAAATGAAAAGAGTCTTGTTTGTAAAATGAAAGTATCCAGTTGTGAGTTTCATAATTGGTAATTTGTCTTCGCGGTCTCGTAGTTAATGTGTAAAAATCGAATATAAGTCAGTACAAGTGACTTATGCTGCGGCAGTAATCTCGGGGGGCACAAAATCGTGGTTGTGCAGTTTGGATAGCCAGAGCATGCCCAAAAGTATTTGTCTTTCCTTTTCGGTGTTTACGGCGTATTAAACCTTTGTTGCAAGTCTGGCATTTATGAGCGCTGACAACAGGTTTAACCCTCGATCTAAAGTCAGGTTTGCCTTGTAGGTCAGGGTAAGCTTTATCGCATTCTGGATAACCAGAGCATGACCAAAACCAACAATTACGGTCTTTGCGTTTGTACAAGGGGTTACCGCAACTAGGACAAGGGACGGTGTTTGAAGTGATGTTAATGCCGTTCTGGTCTAGGTCATCAATGCGCTCTGTAATGTAGTTGTCCAGATCGGTAACGAAGTCCTCAACCGATATTTTCCCCGTTTTAACGAAAGCTTGTTTCTCTGCGCATATCGCAGAGATATCTGGTTTGATGATCTCGCTAGGAAGCGCGGCACAAAGCTCTTAGCTTTGCTTGGTAGTTTTCCAAACCTTCTCCTTCGCCAATAGAGATGAGTTCGGTGGTTTGGTTACCTTCTGTTCAACCTCACTTTTGACGCAGGTGGTCGCTGTGTTTGATTTAAGCGTAGCTAAGTCAAACTCATCACAGCCGCTTTCCGCTTCCTTCTCTTCGGTGTGCAGCACTTCCCATCCCTGTTCAACGAGTACGCTGTGTTTTGAGCTGAACTGGTAGCCTTCGACTTCAAACATGGCTTTGGTTTTATCTCGAATGGACTCTGGATGAAACAAATCGATGAATTGACGAGAAACCAACTCATAAGTCTGGCGATTTTTTGTTCAGGTTAGATTGACTTGAAGTATCGGTCAAACATGCTTGTTCGGTGCTGAACGTTGTGTTTTAGCTTTAAAAGGGCAATCGCATATATCTCAAAAAGAAGCCTGTCTATCAAAGGTTGTTTTCCCCAAATGGTCCCCTTTTTAACGTATAAACACTGTGCGCAATTACGTTATTGAAGTCTGACTAAATAAAATTTCGCTATGACGCTTATCTTTACTTATTAGTCAGTGTATTTGGATGTAATCGGCATAAAGACTCTAATAATGATAGTAAAAGCGGCTTATGATAACTTAGAATACCTAAGGGATTTAGGTCGTCATCTGACGCTCTGAAACTTCATGTGTTGCTATTAGAAGTGACTAAAAAGCCACAATTAAGTGGCTTTTAGAAAGCAGCTTCGAATACAAATAAGACTCTCACCTCTTGCCCGTATTTGAAGCGTTATTACATAGGAGTAAAAAATGGTTCTAGCGATCATTCTTGAGCTCATTAAACTGTTACGTGCAGCTTTGGAGCTGGTCACATCGTTAATGTGATCAAGTGACCCGAAGTGATTGAAGCCACTTCGGGTCATTTCAATCCTATAACGCGAGTTTAAGTAAACTTTAGATTTATGTCCACATTAGCTTGCAGCCCCTTTAAATAGTGGAGTTCAACAAAAGACCAAGGTAAATCCATCCCCTCGCCACGTTTGTGGGTTGCCACAGAACCTTTCGAAGATGGCTTTAGCGAGGGAAGGTTTCTCCGCGATATAAACAATCATAGTACCTCCTAGTGTTCGGTTGAGCCTTCGATGTAGGTGTTCCCAGCATTATCGAAGTAATAGGTTTCCCCGTACTGCTCGCCATCTTGGAACGTCTCAACGTAGCTGATGGTATGCGAGCAATATTTTGGGCTTGAAGTCCCTTCTTTGTGGTTCACATGGCAGTTCTGGTCTTTAATGATTTGGCTCGGTCGAACCTCTGTTTTACTGCATCGACTCCAGTCTTTGCCTGTTTCCCACTTCACGCATTCAACGCGTGGTGGGATGTAGGCGGCACGGCCATCGCGAGCAAACATGTCGGTATCATTCGACGGTGTGCCAATAGGGACGTCGCCGGAAAACAAACAGGACGTAAAGCTTGGAAGGGGCGGTTTGAACTTCTTAATACGCTTAACGAACGCTTTCTTGGCGCCACTGCAACCACTTGGAAAGCCTGTTGGAAGACAAAGCCAAATGGCACATTCATCGTCGCTTGCCGCGAAAGAGGGTTGAACAGGTAATAAAAAAGCTGCTGTGATAGCGGCCATAAACAGTTTGTGTTTCATGGGATGTTCCTCAATGGAGTTTAAGGCGTGGGATTTCAGGGATATTCGCCTCGGAGTATTTCACTCGCTCAGCGAACACAGGCTCTTCAAAGTAGATGATCTTCTCTGCAATGAAGGGGCGTTGGTTCTCTTTCAAAATCAGGGTTTTGATACCGAGCTCTTTGGCTATCGGGTGCTTCTCAAAGCCAAGCTCAACGATTTCATGCGGCATCATCAACGGGCGTTTAAGCTCATCTTCACTGGTTGTTCGGCTTGAGCCTTTGCCCGTACTGCGACTGACTTTGCGCTTTTTGACTGTTTTAGTACCCAAGGTGTCAGAGAGGCGGCGAACGTTGTCGTCCACTTCTTTTGGTGGATACACCACCTTAACGCCGTGGTTCTTGCGAATGTTTTTCGCGTTCTCTCGGCCATACACTTCTTCGAGTTGGCCTTCGTCTTGGTAAATGGTTAAAAATCGCAGGTTGTAACCAGCGGTGTAGCTGATTGCTTTTTCGATTTGCTTCACTCGGCCAAGCGCTGTGAACTCATCGAGCAAACCCAAACACTGATAGTTTAGGGTGTCGTCATGCTCGGGGAGGGTGCGGGTGTTTTCAGAAATAAGCTGTTCGAAAAACAAGTTGAACAGCTTGCCAAAGTTTTTGAGATTAGCGGGTTGGCAACCGACGTAGATAGTCATGCGCTTTTTGCGCAGCTCGCGAAAATCAAAATCCGAGCTACTGACGGCGGCTGCGGTGACGCGGTCGCTGAATATCGCCAATGGACTGAGTAAGTTACTTTCAACGCTCGAATAGGTGTCTTCGGCCATCGATAAGCAGCTATTGAACTCAAAACGTGCATCGTCTGAGACATAGTCGTTTTTTATCTCTCGGCGCATCCACGCTCTCAGGCCGCCATCGATACCGCCAAGTTTCAGCACGTAGGGTAAAGAGGGCATGATACCTGTAATGGACTCGGTATCGAGCATCCAACAACTGAGCCCCTTAAATAACTTACCCGCCAACTCATTCCAAACATCGCCCTTATCCCCAGAAACTGGGTATAAGCTGTTAGCAATATTGAGCACATCGCTTACTCGAAACACGGGACTTCTGCGAACGTAATCGTAAGGATTCCATTGATGGGTGCGAAGCTCTTCGCGCTCTCGCGCTTGCTCATCAATGGCATACCCATCCGGCGCAAACAAGAAAACCTCTTGGCCGCATTGCTGACGAAATCCGCCGCTTTTGACCAAGTTCTCGAACTTAATATCGACACAAACCAACGAATCGGGATAGGTCACGCAGTTAGGGATAACGATGCCGACCCCTTTACCGCTTCGCGTTGGGGCAGGGACTTCAACAAACTGCGAGCTCTCTAGCTCGATGAAACGGCCTTTGAAGCGACCTGTTGGCATCTTGCCTAACAAGATGCTCGGTTTTTTGTTCTTGGCTTTTGGATTAGGGAAAAGACCAGAGTTCGCCAAGTCCATGTCGGTTGCGAACTTCGCACTGCCGTGAATTTCTTCTTTTTCTTGGCTGGCAATGGCTATCACGATAGCCATCAGCGGTGGAAACAAAGTGATGGCGATACTCACGGCCACCCCAATCACCAAGATCTTCTTGATGTCTGGGTTGTGGCGGTAGGCTTGCCACTGGTCAAAGAGGCTGTGATAGGTCAGGTGCTCTAACGAAATATTGGTGAGCTTGTAATAGGCAGCGCCGCCACCGTACAAGCCACCAATGAAACACAGCAGGGTAAAAAAAAGGAACATGGCGAACAATATTCCTTTTTTCTTTTTCGATAGCGCCATGATTTAGCCCTCGCTTAACAGTCGGTTCTTCTCGACGGGGTCGTAAAAGAGTTCGACGAGGTGAGTGTGTTTGAAAAAGGCAATCACATCGATGCTGGTTCGAATGGTTCGCATGATGTGGTGATAATCGAGTGTTTGGCCGACTTCGGATTGTTTCACTAATCCCGCGAGTCGTGCGGGTGTGGAATAACAGTCGTTGGCGTGAATGGTGGTGATTGAGCCTTCGTGTCCGGTGTTGAGCATTTCAAGGTACGTCCATGCCTCATCCCCGCGCAGCTCGGCCAGCAACACATGGTCGGGTTTCATTCGCATACACGACTCGATGATTTGTTTCGGGGTTAAGCCGCCTTTTTTGTAAAACAGATGAAGGTGATTGGGATGGTTAGGTAAGTTGAGCTCATGCACATCTTCAATGGTGAAGAGGCGCTTATCGGTAGGGTATTCGTCCACCATCGCTTTCATGACGGTGGTTTTGCCCGAACCAGTACCACCAACGAGCAAGATGTTGAGCTTGCTCTTTACTGCCATGCTAAAGAATTGCGACATATCGCCATTTTGTTTGAGCGTGAGAAGCTGCTCTTGAACCTGTGTTAATTCAACACGGTTCACATCCATTTCTCTAAAATCAGAGAATCGACCGCTTTCTTGGTAGCTCGACAGCGCAAATCGAGTGAGGGAAGGTTTTCGGATGGTCATGCTGACAATGCCGTTTTCAGTGGCGGGTGGGATAGCAATCTGGGCGCGCTCGCCATCAGGGAAAATGACCGAGGCTACTGGGTTGGCTTCACCTAGAGGAATGGTCAGCCCCGCGAAAGTCGCTAACGCTTTCGCGAGGTTGCTGCACATGTTTAATGACAAGTTTGGCAGCGCGTCGCGCTCCCAACCGTTACCACGATCAAACCACACCTCGTTAGGTTGGTTGATGGCAATCTCTGTGAGCCCTTCTAAGTCTAAGTAGTGCCGCAGTCCGGTCATGCTGAGTAATTGATTGACCGTGGCGGCTTTATCGATGGTGTTCATGACTATCCTCTGCGTTATGGAGCGTGCTTCGTTGCTCGATTTCCTTTTGCACCTCAAGCCAATAATTGACGAATTGCGGTGAGGCATGAGCCAGGACGTTAGGGGTGATGATGTTGAGGCGCTGCGCGAGCGCGATATCAAATTCAGATAGGGTTTCCATGGACAATCTCCAAAGTCTTTATCCACGCGTGGCGTGTTACTCCTTTTGTCTCAACAAGCGCTACGCCCGTTATTGCAGCCAAAAGCGAGCCTTGTATTGAAGGAAGTGGGATAGAAAGGAGGTTGGCCTGTCGGGTCTAAAATTTTACATAGATCGTTCATGTAATCCCGCAGACCAACCAGATTTAGCGGTTACTCGAAGGTGTACACGCTCGACATATCAATGTCGCGAGCAACAATGATGTTGATGCGTTGACCGATTTGGGTGTAACCCGTTGGCGAAATGTTGATGCTGCTCTCTAGTGCCTTCTCTGCCATGTTGCTGGCGTTCTCGGTTGAGCTATCAAAGGTAATATCCCCATCCGATGAAGCGGCCTTTTCTGCGAGTGCGCCAAAAGCATCGTCGAGGAAGGACAGTAAAATTGCGCCGCCAAAGCGCTCTTTAAAGTGATTATCGACCCAAGCCTCGTTACCGCTTGCGCCAAGGCGACCTGCACCCAGCGAATCGATGCGGATTGAGATCCCGTTCGGTGTCTCGATATCTGCCCACGTTGTGAATACGCGGTTTTTGCCTGCTTCTAACTGGACATTTTGCGACCCCGTGAGCAGCGAACCGCGCTCAACCAATAATGCCTTACCATTGGCGCTGTACACATCTTGAGTGACGCGACACATCACAATGCCCTGATAGTCAGAAATGACCTGACTGTAGAGTGCACAAGGAATGATTGAGCCATGTTTCAGCAGAAAATCTAATCCTCCTTGCTTGCGCTTGGAGGCGCGACCCATCGCGAAGGTCGGTGCGTCATAGCTGTTGTCGTAAGAGGCAGGTTCAGTAGTACTTTGGCTACTGGCGGCATTGCCGCTTTCAACGTTAACCATGAGGCTACCCATTAAGCGACGCTCTTGTGGAGTCGGTGGTGCGTTCTTGTCTCGCTTCGATGTGGCGGAAGGTTGCTTTGCGACATTGGGCTCAGGAACGCCCGTTTTAGGCACGGTAACAGGTTGCTGCTGCGTTGCTTGCGCTTTGGCTTGCTTGAGCTCTTGTTCTCGCTTCCACTGTGCGGCGCGCTCTTGCTGCGCCTTGTCCTTTTCATGGTCACGTTTGGCTTTCTCAAACCAAGCACTGTCGTTGCCGACTGTGCCTTTTTCAACGCCCACTACCTCGGCAGTAGACTCTGGCTGTAGGGGCTTTGTATCCACTTCTGCTTCACGAAATTGATTAATCGCGAACAGAACACCGACCGCGACGACGACCAAAGCGAGGATCACCAAAGCGATCACAATGACCGCTTTGTTTTTCTTTTTACGACCGCTCACCGTGAGCTCGCCACGGTCGAGGTTGGCATTTTCATAAGCGCTTGGGATGGTGTTGTCATCACTCATGTTCGTCCTCCTTAATGACGCGAGTGGCTTTAATCGAGCTCGCTTTTTGGTTGTGGCCAGCGAATTCGACAAAGTGAGAAAGCACCCCTAGAACACGTTCACCAAGGCGCAAGCGGTATTCATTGGCAACCGAATGAATCACGATGGTGTCTTGCTCAATGTGGTAGTTCACTAACGACTCTTTGCCGTCGGCGTTGATTTGGTAAATCACAGGCAGCTCGGCGTTTTTAGAAAACTTCATGCAGGTGAAGCGGCCATCGTCCCACGCGTAAGTGGGGGCTAATTCCTCATCGCCCCACTTCACGTAACGGAAGTTGTATTTTCCATCAGTACAAGGGGCTTTGAGTGGGGCAGTGTTGGCTTTCTTCGGTGTTGGGTAGCGCATTTTTACCACGTAGAACGGCTGTTTATTGGTGAACAGTTCAAATGAGTAAGTGCGCCCTAAATCGCTTACGATGGTTAAGTTGGTATTGGGCTGTTTGGCTTGAGGTTTAAAGAACACGTTATTACCACGAACGTTAAACCCCCATGCGGCGGCATCACCCATCCCTAAGCCAGAATGCTCGCCAACAATGGTTTCATTCTTTTCGAGCTGAATGAGGGTGGCGACGCCCACTTTGGTGCGTATCGCAATCACATCGCTTGGGTCGTACTCTGCATACACAATGCGGCGGTCTTTGCCTTGATGCTTTGGCAGGATTAAGGCGTGGGTGGAGAACGCCATCAAACACGCCAAAGAGACAATCAGTTGTTTTATCATTGGATCACCCTGTTTTCTTGATAACTGGTGACTCGGAAACCAAGTGGGTTAAGTTGGCGCTCCGACTCCTTTTTGATTTCCTTGAGGTAATCAAAGGTTACGGTGGCGCTCCATTTGGTTGGTAGGTAAGAGGTGTCTGGCGTGTCATCGCTATTGAGTACCACTTTGGTGAAGGACACTTGCGCGAGCATTTGGTCTTGGCGGGTTGGCAAGAACGAAATGGCAACGTCTTCTAAGCGGATTTTCTTATAGTCTTTGAACACTTCGACAGGGGAGTTCTTGGCTCGTAGCTGCGTGCTGTAAGCGCTGAATACGTCGTGACGACTGGTGAGTTTGACGTAGTCAAAAGCGTCTTGAACGGTTTGCCATTGGTAAGAGCCACGAGTAATGACATAACGATTTAACCAATGCTTATCTAATGCTTCGCCGTAGGTGATTTCTCTTGCGTCAGCGAGAGGTGGAATGATTTGCGTCATGCCTGTTTGTGGATCGATGTAGAGCAATCGATAGTCCACGGTTTTTAGTGGCATCATCACAACAATGGCAATACCGAGCACCAACGCAAGAACGCCAGAGCCCGTTGCGACTTTCCATGCGGTCTTCGTGTTTTTCTTGGCGATTTCGACGCGGTCTTGCTCGAACTGCTTAATCTCTTCGAGGTACACATCAGCTTGTTTTTGATGTTTGGCGGTTGGTTTTTTCTCGGCCTTGGCATGATTGTGTTCCAAGGCAGAATCGATGGTTGTGCTCATTGCATATCTCCTTGGGTGTACAAATCAGCGAGGTTAACTTTGGAGGGGTTAACCGGAGTGATATCGCCTTTTGGCTTCGGTGGCGGCGGTGGAGTGCTAGAGCAACCCACAGTCAAACACGCCACCAATAGCAGGGTGAACGTCTTCATAAAAATGTCCTTTTTTAGATACAAAAAAACCGCGTAAAGCGGCGCGGTGTCTAGGATGAGAGTGTGAGGAAGGTGTTAGCCTGGTCTAATTCGGTTTTTGAACTTATCGCCCAATGACTTAGCACCATTGTATGTGCTTTGCCCTGCGCGTTTGGCTGCTCCTGTGCCACCTTTAGCGGCGTTACTTAGGCTTCGCATTCCCATTCCCATATTGCTGACTAAGCCATTAATACCAACGCCGCCTGAAAGGGATGAACAGAACACAGGTATTTGGACTGAGATTAAGATGCAACAACCAAAAAGTATTAAAGTCATCAGGCATGAAGCGAAAGATATCTCTTCATTACCACCAACTACATAGTTGATAGTTAGATTGAAAATATTGAAAGCAAGAGGGTATACGATAGTAAGTAGAACGTAGTTCAAGCACTGGCCTGTCCATGATTGGAACATACTTCGCGTTGACGGAAAGAAAGCGAACATAATGAACAATGGACCGAGAGTGAGTAAAAATCCCACCATTATTTTTGCTATTAGTAAGTATGCGGTAGCAACCAATATAAACGGAACATACCCCAATATAACAAGCACCAATAAAATAACCATAAGAAACGAATCGCCCCAAGAGGCGGTGACGCCGAAAGACACGTTATCCCATAGGCTTTCTATTTGAACAAGCATGGTTTCGAACATCTCTTGAAGCGCACTTCCACTCCCTCCGGTTGATGAAGTTAAATAGCTTGCAATCGTATCTCCTGAATGTAAGACCATCGGAACAATTGAGGACATGTACCAAGAGGTATTAAAGGCTACAGTAGTGCATAGAGCGAGAGAGCAGATAAACTTTAAGGACTCCATTATCATCATGTTTTCAGCATCATAGAGCGCTTGAAAAGCAAGGTAGATTGCATAGAGGGTAACGCAAGAACCAATTAAGGGGGTTATTACATCAGCAAAAAGAACAACCATCGACCCTATATTGTCAGTTACGATGGTTGTTACGAAGTTAAATAGATCTTCAAACATAGCTACTCCTTAGAGGCTACTCATTTTTTAGCTTAATTCCCCCGCCAAAAACTTTGCTTTTTAAGTCTTTGCTTACGGCTGAAGCTGCATTTTCACAATCTGCATTTTTCTTTCGAGCGTCATTTTCACAATCGGCAAGCACTTGCTTTGCTTCATCTAAATGCTGCGAATAGTACTCAACAGTTTTTGCTTCTTCCGAACAGGCTGTCAGTAGAACTAAAACTAGTGGGAGCGTTTTGATTATTGTTTTCATTTCATTAACCTCTTTTTAATGGGATACCATCACCAAAAATTTGTTGTTTGAGTTTCAAGCTTCTCTGTTGTGCTTCTAGAGTTTTTTGTCGCTCTAGCATGTCTGACATTGAATCCATCATGCGTTGCTCGTTTTGCATCTGCATGGTTTCAAAGTTGATGCTGTTCGCTAAGTCTTCTTTGGCCGCTGGCGTTGTTGCGCTGCCAAACTGACTAAGTAGACGACTCATTCGTTCGTTGCGTTCAGTGCTGCGCTCATAAAGCATTTCCTGAAAACGAAGTTGCTTCAGTTGCATATCGTAGCGCCTCTGTATCACGGGGTCGTCGGAATAAAGGTCAAATTCAGAACGTAAGTCGGATATATCATCAATCGCATCATACAAATCACTGTATGCACTGAGGTCGATCACATCATTTAAGTTCGGGTCACTGAGTATTTCTTCGAATCCATAGTGGCCTTCAACCATCGATTTATAATGCTCCGCTTGGCTTTTGAGTTGATTAAGGCGGTTGCGAGCTTCGCTTATCGACTGCGTGAATTCTTGAGCTCGCTGCGCACTATCAACCACCATTTGAGTAATACCCGCAACGTCAACAACGGGGATACCCGATGCTTGTGTTGAGGCGTTCAATGCCAATGCAATGCATAGGGCAAGCGTGGTTCGTTTAAGCATGGTTATCTCCTTTTCAGTAGTTCAGGTATCCACAAATCAGGATCATTACTCACCTCTGCGCGAATGGTTTCACACAGCACAATGTCATCGGTAGAGCCTGAGATAATCGGTAGGAACTCATCAAAGCCACCTAAATCCAGCTTTGCAAAACAACTGGTGTTCGATTGCTTAATGAGCATGGTTCGGCTTTGTTTATCGAGCGCCTTGAGTTTGTCGAACTCGCCTTGGGTCAGGTTGCATTGCTGGTAAGCCTCATACTCTGCATCAGGGTTCGGCAAGTACACTTTGGTTGCTGTTTGTTGGACGATGGCAGGGAAGATTTCACAATGAATCGCATCTTCTGGTGACTGTGATGACAGCACCATAAACTCATTCATTAAACGTCCGGTTTTTAACGCTCGTTTCATCACCGCTTGGGTGAGAGGGAAGTTCGCTGGCATCCAGAACTCTTCCACAATGGTTTGCAGTAGCTTACCGGACTCTTGCATCAGTTCTTTCAAGAAGAACAAACAGGCAAGAACGGGCTCACTAGCAGGGTGAACATGACCGCTCGAATCCTTTTCTAGTAGCAGAGTTGAATCAAAGCCAATGCGATCCATTGCTTTCGGGTTGAACTGGTTGTGAGGTGAGTCCAAACACCAAGCGAGTTTACCGTTTTCACTGCGACACCATTTGCTGAGTCTCATGCGCAAATCCGGATTTTGAATGGATTGCAGCATCATACTGAGGCCGCGCATTGGCGCGTCAAAGGTCATCACGCTGTCTATCGCGTCTTTGATTTCCTGCTCATCATGAGCGCTGATGTGGCCTTGTGAGTCTTGCGCCAAGCGGCAAACAAGACGGTTCAAGAAGCTCACGAGTTTTGGTGAATGCTCTAATTGGAAAGGGTTGATGCCTGTATCTTCTCCTTCCTTAATCGAAAAGTATTCACCACCAAACGCTCGAATAAACAGTTCGGTAGAGCGTTTATAATCGATACAAAAGATTTGCTGTTCAAAGCGAGTGAAAAAGCCGGTAAGTGTGGCCTCTAGTGTCGTTTTACCTGAGCCAGATGCACCGAGTATCATGGTGTGTCCCGCGCTCTTTTCTCCCGTATTGTCTTTGCCTATTGCCGAGGCGTGACAGTTAAAGTGGAACAGGGAGTTAGACAGCGTTTTTAAAGGGATGACAGCGCTGCCATCACCGACTGGATTGCCTGATGCTTTGCCTGTTGAGTAGTTGTGCAGTGACCATGTCGAGGCAAGGTTAGCAATGGTTCGTGGTGAGGGTTTGATGCGCATCTTTGACGCGGGAAGTGCGCTTAGAAATGAGAACTGAGACTTGAGGTTCGAACGCTTTAAGACCGTGCCTTTAGCTAGGAACTGACCATTTAAGTCAGCGCTATCTATGATCACCTTGTCTGGTGAATCACCAATGACGGCCAGTGATGCATGATAGTCTCCAAAACTGACCGCGCCGGAAGCAACATAGTCCCGCGCCGCTTGCAGCTCCTTTAACTCTTGTGTTGCATTGTCGCTGGACTCAATGAAGTTGGTCTGCCTATCAATCATCTTTTGAGCCTTGAGGGACTGCATGAAAATCATGGACTGAGTCAGAATAAACTCAGTTGGTTGACTCAAGATGAAATCCCACATCCCCATTTCCGTTGCGATTGGTAGGGCGTCAAGCTCGAAGAAGGTGGCGAACTTGGTAGTCTCGTTGTTCGCGTTGCGAACTTCGAGCAAGTCGTGCCCGAAGTGCCAATCACTGTGACCGATATAATTGCGCACTTTTTCTGACGTAAGTGGCTTAGGTTGGTCGTTGTAGTTGAGAAGGTAAGAAAGAAACTCAATGTGTTCACAGCGGTGATCGTCACCAACTTCAAGCGCTTTGCTATCAAAACGCTTTAATGCTGCTGAAACCGTCTTGAGAATATCACCAAGCTCATCTTCTCCTTCGATAAGTGTGCCTTTGTAGTTGAGTACAAAGGTGATGTAGTACCGGACACTGAAAAAATCCTCACCGGAAAAGTCTTGCAAGTAACGATCAGAAAAGCGCTGCATGAAGTCGCTCTCGAAGCGGTAGTTGGCTTCAAAGCGTTCTTTACGTTTAACGATGTGTGTCCAAATCGCGAGTTGACTGCCGTACTTTCTGGCGAGGGTGCTAAGGATGTTTTTCACGAGCTCAAAGGAAGGTTTGAGCGTGTTGTAAGATTCTGACTCGAAAGGTATTCCGTTTAGGCTTATGGTTGCCATGACTTTGGAATCATCCAAAGAGAGCATGGTTCGATTGATTGGGTAGCCATAAGCAGGAAGGTCAGTCAGGGTTATTGTTTTTAAACCATTCGCTGACATGTTGCTTTCTCCTGAATGGGTGATTATCGATAGAAGTGAATGATATGGTGTTGGACTGGCAGCGGAGGCGAGTTAAAAAGCCTTTTGCCTCCCATTTCATTTCATCGATGGCTCGGCTGTCTTCCTCGCTACGAATGCGGATATACAGTAGCCCTAAAGCAATAAAGGCTGGAAAAACCAGCCCTTTTACTCCGAAGAAACTCAGCCCAAGCCAACCAGTCAGTAGCATCAACAACATCCCTGTAATGAGAGGGATGATAGGCATGCCAAACATGAGTGGTTTGCGAGCCAGTGAGTTATAACTGGCGTAGTGATCTCGTTCTTCGTCTTGCATGATTAGCTTCCCCAAATAGACCAAGCGTAAGTGACTGCTGCAACGATGCCGCCAGCAGCTGCCGCTTTAGCGATGCTGATGCCCACATCCCCCCATGTTTTTTTCTCTAACAAGGCCATGATGACCATGACGATACTGTAAACAAAGACGGCTGAGCCTAAGAGTTTGTATGCCCAATCCGCGATTTCATCTACCCAGTTCGTTGCTTCATCTAAGCCTCCTGCAGCGATAGCTGGATGACAAACAATAATCAGCATCATGGCGATGAATGCCGCTTTAAGGTTGATGTATGTTTGAGTGTTTGAATGAAGTGCTTTCATTAAATATTTCCTTATTAATAAGAGAAGTCACCAAAGACATCCCATGAATGGGCTTGCTTTGTTGGTGTTGGTTTTGACGGTTGAGAAGACTCAGTGGTTGAGTCGTAAGATTCAGAAATGGTGTTGGAGGGAAGCTTCTTTGCTCGGTTGAATTTCTCAACGTAGCTCAGTCCTTTTTCTCCTTCACCTTGATAGCCCCGTGTGAAGTTATTGGAGTAATAACAAGAGGCGGCATCATCAAGTAGTTGTTGGTGTGCCTTGTTTGGTGCTTGCGCTTTTGCGCGGTGGTAACACTTCGCGTAAATATCCGCTCCGACCTCAATGCTTTTACAAGCGTCAAATGCGGTTTCGATAGTCATGCCATAGGCGGGAAAGTTCTCTTTGTATATTTGCATCAATCCCAAGCTGTACTTAAAGCCTTGCTTCTCCAAATCGGTTGCAATTTGAATGGCTTCAAGTTTGGTCTTGGGTTGATTGACAGGTTTGGCTCCGACTACGGCGATGGCGTAGGGATTACGAGCGCTTTCATTATCGATGAGACGTTTGAGGATGCTTGCGTCAACTTGGCTTTGGCAGGTATTGAGTAGAGGGATTAACGCACTCAACTCAAGGAGCATGTTTTTCCTCCTGTACGACACCAACTGCTGATATGGTTGGGTATCGTTTTAAGTGGTCTTTTAAACGGATCGAATATTCGTCAACCAAGGTTTTCACTTTGTACTTACCTCGATACAGGCAAGGTACAACGCTTTTTCTTACCCTGATAGGGATCTTAATAGACGTTTTAAACACTATCTCATCAAGCTTATTTTGTGGGCTGTGATGAAATCGTTGTACGTGGTCAATTAAGCGAAGGGAAGCTTCCTTTTTCAAGGAGCGAAAAGAGCGTTGAGAGGCTTGGTTGAGAAGATCGTAGGTTTGTTGGTCGAGGGTGAGCTTTCCCTCTATGAGCTCTTTGTTATCCATGTGAGACTCCTTTCGTCCCAAGATTGGATCTTCTGGATTAAAAAAACGCTATGCTTTAGCGCGAGGGATCATGTGTCGGTCGAACTTAGTCAGATGGTCACTTAATCGAAAGCTCGCTTCTTGCCGTTTTGTTCGCTTGTTGAACTCGGCAGATTCTTCTAGCTTTCGGTTGGTTTCAGAGTCCATCTCGAACCAAATTCCAGTTGTATCTTTTTCTGCGTTTTGTGGCATTTCATTTACCTCAGTGCTAAGAACTCACGAGCGTGAAACCGTCTGAAGTGATTACGTGTTCGCTCTAGTTCAATTTCATGTGACGTTCGCTCTTTTGTTGCTTTATCGACCTTTGATTGAGTTCTTAGGTAGCGATAAGAACGAAACTGTTTGAGTTTGTCGGTCATAACTTTTTCTCCTTACGAGAATGCTCTTTCACTTTCATCGGCTCAGAGCAAAACCGAACCCAGCCCGTTTGCGAGACGTCGGGTGTGTTTGGGAAATATTTCTCTCCACTAGTTTTTAGTGGGGCTTTCCCGTCGATAAAACTGATGCAGTGGAGCACGTTTCCAACGTTCTGTTGCGGCGTTTTATCTGCCTAGGCACAAATTAACAAAGAGCGAAATTTATATGTATATTTATACATATGTTTTTGAGTTGGTGTCAAAGTTAAGGACTCCAATTTTGTGTACCGTAGTTCACAGTTTTTATATTCTATTAAAACTACCGAAATTTCTTTAAGTGTTTGTATTTTAAGTTTAATTTTGAATGTTTTTCAATGGTCGTTACTAGTCGGCTATTGTCGGAAGTATGATTATGTTAGGGATAGAGGGAGGGCGCTTTGTGTCCTATCAGTGGTACGTCCAATCTTTTTACAATTCTGACGTTTATCGCGATGAATTTAACTCAAGCTAAGTGGTAGTGTTTCAGAGGGCGTTCTTGTCGATAAATGTATGCATACATCTTTGTCGTAAGGTTTTTTAAGATAAAACAGTTTTTAAACTTTTTAGGACGTATAATTGAGCTTAAAGATTGCAACACACTTAAAACAAACACAGCACCCCCTTCGTTTTCTGGGGGAGCATGAGGCGTAACTTGCGTGGCCGTTCCCAATGGTAAATATTTACTGGATAGAACCAGACTTTAGGGAACTTCAAAGTAAGCAAAACAAAAATATGTCGCCACATCATCGCCACTATTTAAAATTGTTTGATTTAACTGATTGATTTTATAGGTTTAAAAATTAAAGTGGATATAAAGCTTTACTACGTACATGATCCAATGTGCAGCTGGTGTTGGGGCTACAAACCAACCATCGAAAAATTGAAGCAGCAACTGCCAGGTGTGATTCAGTTTGAGTATGTTATGGGTGGGCTTGCGCCAGATACTAATCTGCCGATGCCTCCGGAAATGCAGCAAAAGATTGAACAGATTTGGAAGCAAATCGAAAGTCAGCTTGGTACCAAGTTTAACTACGATTTCTGGACGTTGTGTACACCAGTACGTAGTACTTACCAATCTTGCCGTGCAGTTATCGCTGCAGGTTTCCAAGACTCTTATGAGCAAATGCTGGAAGCGATTCAGCACGCTTACTATTTACGTGCGATGCCTCCTCATGAAGAGGCAACCCATCTGCAACTCGCAAGAGAGATTGGCTTAAACGTTCAACAGTTTAAGAATGATATGGATGGCACTTTGCTGGAAGGTGTTTTCCAAGACCAACTCAGTCTTGCAAAGAGCTTGGGTGTAAATTCGTACCCGAGTTTGGTACTGCAAATTAACGATGCTTACTTCCCAATTGAAGTGGACTATTTGTCGACAGAAAATACGTTGAAGCTTATCCGCGAGCGCATCATCGACAACATGCCAGCGCAGTAAACTGAAACTGGTTTTCAAAGCCCAAATAACAAAAAGCCGCTCAATGAGCGGCTTTTTCGTAACGAATTGTATCCATTTAATTGATGCGACTACAGCACCATTGCAGCAATCCAACCGAAGATGATCAAAGGGATGTTGTAGTGGATAAATGTCGGCACTACGGTTTCCCAGATGTGCTCGTGCTGACCATCTGCGTTTAGACCCGATGTTGGACCTAACGTTGAATCAGAAGCCGGAGAGCCTGCATCACCTAGTGCTGCTGCTGTACCTACTAGTGCGATTGTCGCCATCGGTGAGAAACCAAATGCTAGTGAAAGCGGCACATAGATAGTTGCAAGGATTGGAATCGTAGAGAACGATGAGCCGATACCCATTGTTACCAACAGACCAACGATCAGCATTAATAGTGCTGCAAGAGGCTTGTTGTCACCGATGCTGGTTGATAGCGATTGTACAAGCGTCTCAACGCCGCCGGTTTGCTTCATTACTGCAGCGAAACCTGCCGCCGCAATCATGATGAAGCCAATCATTGCCATCATGTGTACACCTTTAGTGAACACGTCGTGCGTCTCCTTCCATGCGATAACACCACCGAAAGTGAACACCATGAAGCCAGCTAGTGCACCGATGATCATTGAGCCCGTGTATAGCTGTACGCTTAGCGCAGCAAGAATACCTAAGCCTGCAACCACAATATGTTTTTTGTTTAGCTTCTCTTCAGATTCTTGAACAACGGTCAGTTCAGTTTCTTTGTATTCACGAGGCTTACGGTAGCTAAAGAAGATTGCAGTTAGAAGACCAAACAACATACCCGCGCCCGGCAACAGCATTGCCGTTGGAACTTGGCTTGCCACGACATCTGTTAGACCATTGTCATGTAAGTTCTTCAATAGGATGTTGTTTAGGAAGATGCCACCAAAACCTATTGGTAGAACCATGTATGGCGTGATCAAACCAAAGGTAAGCACACAAGCAACCAAACGACGGTCCAGCTTCAGCTTAGCGAATACGCCCAAAAGAGGTGGAATCAAAATTGGAATGAAGGCGATATGTACCGGAATCACGTTTTGAGATGACATGGTAACAAGTACAAGAGCAACCAATACTGCGTATTTTAGACCCGTAGTCGACGCAGAGCTCTCTTTACCATTTAGGCGCTTAATTACGCTTTTTGCCAGAAGGTCAGTGATGCCAGAGCGAGAAATCGCAACAGCGAAAGTGCCTAGCATTGCGTAGCTTAGTGCGATAGTCGCACCACCACCTAGACCACTTTCAAATGCAGCAACGGTATCCCCAAGGCTCATGCCTGCAACAAGGCCACCAACGATGGCACTAAACGTGAGGGCAACCACCACGTTTACGCGCATCAATGCTAACACGAGCATGACGCACACAGATATAACGACAGGATTCATACTTTTCCTAATATGTTGTGTTTACTTATTATTCTTCGTCTACAAGCGGCCAACCGCCTAGGGCCTTCCATTTGTTGACGATGCCACAGAATAACTCTGCAGTTTGTTGTGTATCGTAGAGGGCTGAGTGTGCCTCACGATTGTCGAATTCCATCCCTGCTGCTTTACATGCTTTAGCGAGAACAGTTTGACCATAAGCAAGCCCACTTAATGTTGCGGTATCAAAAGTGGCAAATGGATGGAAAGGGACTCTTTTAAGTTTACAGCGTTCATTCGCTGCATTAACAAAACCTAAGTCGAAAGCGGCGTTGTGTGCAACCATGATGGCACGCGAACAGTCTGCTGCTTTTTGTTCTTTGCGAATCAGTTTGTAGATTTCTTTAAGTGCTTCTTGTTCGGAAACTGCACCGCGAAGAGGGCTGAATGGGTCACGAATGCCATTAAACTCCAGCGCTTCTTTTTCTAAGTTCGCGCCTTCGAAAGGTTCGATATGAAAATGAATGGTTGAGGCAGGATGCAGATCGCCATTTTCATCCATACTTAGGGTGACGGCGCAGATTTCTAAAAGTGCATCAGTTTGAGCATTGAAACCTGCGGTCTCAACGTCTACTACCACTGGAAAATAACCACGAAAACGCTTTTTCAGGGTTAGAGCTTCATTTTCTATTGTCATGTTGGCTTATATTTGTGTGACGAAGGCTGCATTATTGCAGATTCTACCGATGAGAAAAACCGCAATTTGGGAGAAATGTAGAATTCTATTCCCCATTAACCAGTGAGGGTTATAACCAAAAACAAGGGAGCCGGTCACCTGTTATTCTCGTGATGTTATTTACCATTTTTTACCCAAGTCATTCTCGCTGAAGCAAGCATCTCGATGTTACTTGGGTATATGCACTTGCCAAAGTGAGCGTTAACTCCTTATAACCACTTGTAAATTCCATGTTGGCGGGATTTTTGCATTGTTCTGCATGTTTTCAATTGATTCAAGTAAGCGGCAATAGACTGCCGTTTGAGAGATGTACCTAGATGAATAAATGGCTAGTAACCAGTGGTATCGTGATGTCTTTGCTTAGCGCAAACAGTTTTGCGTCGATGGGCAAGCGTTATGTCGCCACACCGCAACAATCACAGTGGGAGATGGTGATGAATACGCCATTGGAGTGCCAGCTTGTGCATCCTATCCCTGGGTTTGGTGATGCGGTATTTTCGTCTCGTGCGAGTAAAAAGATAAACTTGGATTTTGAGCTGAAGATGCGTCGACCTATGGGTGAAACACGTAATGTCAGTTTGATTTCTATGCCTCCTCCATGGCGTCCCGGCGAGCATGCTGATCGCATTACTAACCTCAAGTTCTTCAAACAGTTTGATGGTTATGTTGGTGGGCAAACCGCTTGGGGCATTCTTTCTGAGTTAGAAAAGGGACGTTACCCAACGTTTAGCTACCAAGATTGGCAGAGTCGGGATCAGCGTATTGAAGTGGCGTTGTCATCGGTACTATTTCAGAACAAATACAACGCGTTTAGTGACTGTATTTCTAACTTGTTGAAGTACAGCTTCGAGGATATTGCGTTTACGATCCTTCATTATGAACGCCAAGGGGATCAGCTCACCAAAGCATCGAAGAAACGCTTATCGCAAATCGCAGATTATGTGCGTCACAATCAAGATATCGATTTGGTGCTGGTGGCGACTTACACCGATTCAACTGACGGTAAGAGCGCAAGTCAAAGCTTATCGGAGCGACGTGCTGAATCGCTGCGTACTTACTTTGAGTCTCTTGGTTTATCTGGTGATCGGATTCAGGTCCAAGGTTATGGTAAGCGTCGCCCGATCGCAGACAATGGCTCACCAATTGGCAAAGATAAAAACCGTCGCGTAGTGATTTCACTTGGGCGAACTCAGGTTTAATCTGACATTTGACACAATAAAAAACGCCAGAGAATAAACTCTGGCGTTTTTGTCGCTATTTGACGTTGTTTGAATACTATTGTTAATCGTATTGGCTTATTGCCGAGAATTAGTTGAGTCGGAACTTGGCGATAATCTCACAATTCGTCGCGGTATCAATTTTCTCAACTTGTTTGGCAATCGTTGGATTTGGATGGCGTTTCATAAAGTCAATCAAGGCTTTTGTACAGCATCCAATTGAATCAATAAAGCTTGCGCAATCTTTGTTTGGACACTGAGGGATCAGTGTCAGTACTTTTTCAGACGCTAACTGAAGGTATTTGAGCTCGTACTCTGTATCACCTGCCCAACGCCAAAACTGAGCTAGGTTGTGGCATGAAATCACCGAAATCAATAGTCTCTCATCGGCTTCTATTTCCACGCATTCGCTAATATCTTCACTCAGGCTAAGGGCTTGCTGGTAATGAAGAATGCTGCGAACAGGGTCATCTAGTTGAAGTGCTGTATCGGCTAGAAGTGTGTGTTTTTCCCATTCACTGATCATTATCGTTATCCCACATATCGATGTTGCTGACAAATCTAAACGATAACCATTATCAAGTAAAGCAATTTGTTTATAAACAACAGGCAGGTCTCAGACCTGCCTGCAACAACATGACATGTTTCAATAGAGAAAGGGATTAACCTTCTAAACCTGCCGAAGCTTGTTTATTTTGAATCAGTTCTACCATGTAACCATCGGGGTCTTTGACAAAAGCGATGTGGGTTGTACCGCCTTTAACTGGACCCGGCTCACGAGTTACGTTCCCACCTGCCGCTTTGATCGCGTCACACGTTGAGTAAATATCGTCTACACCGATCGCAATGTGACCAAATGCAGAGCCTAGGTCATACTCAGTTGTGCCCCAGTTGTATGTTAGTTCAATGACAGCACCTTGAGACTCATCTCCGTAGCCAAGAAATGCAAGGGTGTATTCGTACTCTTTATTTTCATTGGTACGAAGCAATTGCATGCCCATTACTTCAGTGTAGAACTTGATAGATTTGTCTAAGTCACCCACGCGCAGCATGGTGTGAAGAATTCGACCGTTTGACATTTTTTTGCTCCTAGCGATTGTTTCAGACAGGGTTATTCGTCTGGATACACTTTATCTTTGAATTCACACAGGTCTTCGATGATACAACTACCACAACGCGGCTTTCGTGCAACACAGGTGTAGCGACCATGAAGGATCAGCCAATGGTGTACATCAAGCTTAAACTCTTTTGGCACCACTTTAAGAAGTTTTTCTTCCACATCGTCGACAGTTTTGCCCATCGCAAACTTTGTACGGTTCGAAACACGATAGATATGCGTATCTACCGCAATTGTTGGCCAACCGAATGCGGTGTTCAGTACAACGTTAGCTGTTTTACGACCCACTCCGGGTAACGCTTCAAGCGCTGCGCGATCTTCTGGCACTTCACCGTTGTGTTTTTCGAGCAGGATCTTACAAGTCTTAATGGTGTTTTCGGCTTTTGAGTTAAACAGACCGATGGTTTTGATGTATTCCTTTAAACCATCGACGCCCAAATCAAGAATGCCCTGCGGTGTGTTGGCAACTGGGTAGAGTTTATCTGTTGCTTTGTTCACACTTACGTCTGTCGCTTGCGCAGAAAGTAGTACGGCGATAAGGAGTTCAAACGGAGTGCTCCAATTGAGCTCCGTTTGAGGATTAGGATTGTTTTCTCTTAATCGTTCGAGAATTTCAATTCTTTTGACTTTGTTCATTGCTGACTTCCAAACCCGTCTTTGCGGTTTATGAAAAAGGCCCTACGAGTGGTAGAGCCTTGATTTTAGAATTTTTACATTATGCGTTAGTTACGCGAGCACGCTCAATGGCTGGTTTTTCTTCTTTTGGCTGACGTGCCTGAATTGAGCTATCGATAACATTTTTCAACGCTATCAAAAGTCCTACCCCGATGAAAGCGCCTGGTGGTAATAATGCAAGTAGGAAGCTGCTATCGAAGTGGAATACTTGAATGCGCAGTGCTGCAGCCCAATCGCCAAGGAGTAGGTCTGCACCATCAAACAGGGTGCCATTACCGATAAGTTCACGCATTGCGCCAAGTACAACCAGTACAGTTGTCATTCCCAGACCCATCCAAAAACCATCTAGTGCTGCTGGCAGTGGATCATTTTTAGATGCGTAAGCTTCCGCACGACCAATGATAATACAGTTGGTTACGATCAGAGGAATGAAAATACCAAGAGATAGATACAAGCCGTAGGCATAAGCATTCATGAGCAGTTGAACGCAAGTTACCAAAGAAGCAATGATCATAACGAAAACGGGAATACGGATTTCTTTTGGTACGTAGTTACGAATCAGTGAAACCGTCACGTTCGAACCGACAAGCACCAACAAAGTCGCAATACCCAAACCAAGCGCGTTGGTAATGGTGGAAGAAACCGCAAGTAGAGGACACAAACCCAGAAGTTGCACTAGGGCTGGGTTATTACTCCACATGCCGTTTTTCATTAGCAGTTTATTTTCACTCATGGTTGCCTCCTGCGCAGTCTAGGGGCTGGTTCAGAATCTCATCACGAGATTTATTAACATAGTTTACCGTGTTTCTTACCGCTTTCACTACCGCGCGAGGGGTAATCGTAGCACCAGTGAACTGATCGAAATCGCCACCATCTTTACGAACGCGCCAAGAATTCCAGTTACTTTCTGTCACTTGTTTACCCGTGAAACTCAAAATCCAGTCGGTAACACGTAAATCGATTTTATCGCCCAACCCCGGTGTTTCTTGATGGCTTAGGATACGAGTACCAAGGATCTTGCCTTGGTTATCGATGCCAGTGATGATTTTGATTTCACCGTTGTAGCCATCTGGAGCGATGGATTCAATCGCCATTGCCGTTGGTTGACCATCTTTAGTTGCGATGTAAGTTGGCATCGCTCGAACCGTACCTAGATCGGGCGCTGACACCATCGTACACGCTGTAACAAGATTGTTGTCATGCATTTCTTCCGGAATCACTTGGTTAAGAACCGACAGCAATTGCTTTTGTTCCTGAAGTTTAATTTGATCTTTTGTTAGGTACTGAGTCAGTGCCACAAGACCGGTTGTAGCACAAGCGAAGATCGCAAGTGTCAGACCATTTTTTCTAATAGCGGTTAACATGTTTACCTCAGTGACCGTAAGTTCTTGGTTTGGTGTAGTAGTCGATCAACGGTACACACATATTGGCAAGCAGAACGGCAAAGGCAACGCCATCTGGGAAACCGCCCCAACTACGAATAATAAATACCAATGCACCAATCAGCGCACCAAAAATCAAACGACCTTTCACGGTAGTGGATGCTGATACAGGATCAGTTGCGATAAAGAATGCGCCCAACATCGTAGCACCCGAAAGTAGGTGGAAGATTGGTGAAGCAGTTTCTCCTGGCGTGATTAAGCTAAATACTGCGCTAAACAGCGCCAAACTGCCTAGGAAGCCAACAGGAATGTACCATTGGATGATGCGCTTTTTGATCATAACCAGTCCACCGACTAAGTAAGCAAGGTTTACCCATTGCCAACCGATACCAGCAAGACCACCAAACATAGGTTGTGATAGCACTTCACTTGGTGTCGCACCAGTGTGGATACCGGTTTTAAATGCGTCTAATGGGGTTGCCATTGTCACGCCATCCACTCCAGCGCGAACTTGTTGTAGTGACAAGCCATCAAAATCATAACCAGTGAAGATCAGAGATAACGCATCTGCAAAACTAACGTGCTCAGACATCAATGAAACAGGTGCGCTCCAACTTGTCATCTGGACAGGGAAGGAGATAAGTAGCACCACGTAGGCGACCATCGCTGGGTTAAATAGGTTTTGACCAATACCACCGTATAGGTGCTTCGCGATCACGATGGCAAAAATCAAGCCGATGACCATGATCCACCACGGAGACCATGGTGGGATAGCAACGGCTAATAACCATGCTGTCACGATGGCGCTGTTATCACGAAGTGCACGCATTGGTGAACGCTTACGCACAAGCATGACTAGCGCTTCTAGCGACACCGCGACCGCAATAGCGAACACAAGTTGAATGATGGTGCCCCAACCAAAGAAGTAGGTTTGAGCCACTAAGCCAGGAATTGCACACAGCGCTACCCATTTCATCAAATCAGGCGTACTACGACGGCTGTGAGCGTGTGGTGAACTGGCAATAAAAAACGACATTACTCGTTCTCCTCAGTATTGTTCTTATTCGCTTCTTGCTGAGCCTTACGCGCTTTAGCGCGGGCAATGGCAGCGGCAACTGCAGCTTTCTTTGGATCCACTTTTGGCTCTTCAGAAGGCGCTTCTTCAACGGATTCAGATTGTGCTTCTTGCTGAGCCTTACGTGCTTTAGCGCGGGCAATGGCAGCGGCAACTGCAGCTTTCTTCGGATCCACTTCTGGCTCTACAGAAGGCGCTTCTTCAACGGATTCAGCTTGTGACTCTTGCTGAGCCTTACGTGCTTTAGCGCGGGCAATGGCGGCGGCAACTGCAGCTTTCTTCGGATCCACTTCTGGCTCTACAGAAAGCGCTTCTTCAACGGATTCAGCTTGTGCTTCTTGCTGAGCCTTACGTGCTTTAGCGCGGGCAATGGCGGCGGCAACTGCAGCTTTCTTTGGATCCACTTCTGGCTCTTCAGAAGGCGCTTCTTCAACGGATTCAGATTGTGACTCTTGCTGAGCCTTGCGTGCTTTCGCACGAGCAATCGCAGCGGCAACTGCGGCTTTCTTTGGATCTTCAACTTGCTCTGCAGGCGCTTCAGTTTCTACAGGTTCTGTAGAGTTTTCTTGCTTAGCTTTGCGCGCTTTTGCACGAGCAATCGCTGCAGCAACCGCG